>JBGTNJ010000044.1:0-53861 GCA_041743145.1 Nitrospira sp.
TCCAACAGAGCTTTGAGTCCAAGATGATCCAGGATCGCGAGATGTCCCTGCTCGACTGATCGGTGGGAGGCGATGAGGTCGTCGCGACATAACGGTTGAATCCCCACTGCAATCAGCGCCGCAGCACCGGCAATGAACCCATCCAATACCACTGGCACTCGGGCGGCCGCCGCGCCAAGAATGACACCAGCCAGTCCGCCGATTTCCAGCCCCCCAACCTTTGCCAGTACATCCAACGGATCAGTCGGATTGAGACGATGAAGGTCCAAGGCTCTTTGAATCACCGCCACTTTATGCGCTCGTCCAGATTCGTCGATACCGGTTCCACGACCTGTCACCTCTTCCACCGACCGACCGGTCAGCACAGCGGTGATGGCAGCGCTCGGTGTTGTATTGCCGATGCCCATCTCGCCGGTACCGATCAGCCCCATCCCCTCTCGCACTGCATCTTCTGCCAGCTCGATTCCGACCATCACGGCCCGTTCCGCCTGGCCCCGTGTCATGGCCGGCTCGACCGCCAGATTGCGGGTGCCCTTCATAACTTTTCGATCGAGTAAACCTGGCATGATCCCAAACTCATGATCAACGCCGATATCCACCACGCGCACATCCACTCCGGCATGCCGTGCCAGCACATTCACACCCGCCCCACCCCGCAAAAAGTTTAATACCATCTGAGGTGTCACCTCTCGCGGATAAGCACTGACCCCCTCGAGAGCCACACCATGGTCGGCGGCAAACGTAAAGACCACACCGCGCGGGACATTTGGCTTCAGCTCACCGGTCATCGCAACATAGGACGCCGCCAGCTCCTCCAATCGGCCAAGACTGCCGAGCGGTTTCGTCAGCCGATCCAATCGCCCTTGCGCCTTCACACGCAACATGGCATCGAGCGGCTGAATCCGACCACAGACGTCTTCGATCGACATGTTGAATCCTCCATTCATTTCACGCGAAGCGGCAGCCCGGCAATAATGAACTGGACCTCATCCGCCTCAGCAGCGATGTGCTGATTCACCTGCCCAGCAAGGTCTCGAAAGGCTCGTGCTGTGGGTTCCGCGGGAACCAGCCCCAGTCCCAATTCATTGCTGACAATCACGATCCTTGCCGCAGTGGCCCGCATAGCCCGCAGGAGTGAAGCAACTCGCGTCAGAACCGTCGCTTCAGACAACCCGATTCCGATGAGATTGCTCAGCCATAACGTCACACAATCCAGGAGAATCGTCCGGTACCGAGATCCATGCTTGGCAATCCAGGCCTCCACCTCCATTGGCTCCTCAACCGTCTCCCAAACCGGCGCGCGTGTGGCGCGGTGCCGGGCGATTCGGACTACCATCTCATCATCCAGCCCCTGTCCCGTCGCGATAAACGCGTGGGGACCGCGTGGGCCGGCAAGCCGAAGCGCTACCTCACTTTTTCCACATGCCGCACCACCAAGCACAAAAATCATGCGGCCTTTAGCTGGCCGTGCCGATTGACGCCTACTCGACTTTCTTGGCGACATCCCGCTCCCACAAAAACTCTGGCTCGCCTTGCGTCTTGGCGACCCAACGAGCCAAGACAAATAAGGCGTCGCTCAGCCGATTGACGAACTTGACGATCGTCGCATCAACCGGCTCTGATTTCGATAGCGCCACACACACCCGCTCGGCTCGGCGACAAACCGTTCTGGCCTGGTGAAGAAACCCCGAGACCCTTCCCCCACCAGGCAGGATAAATTCCTTCAGAGGCTGAAGGTCCTTTTGACACCGATCAATCACATTTTCCATGCGAGTCACATCCTTCGCCGACACTTGCGGCATATTCTTGAAGGTCTGCCCCGGCGCCGTCGCAAGGATGCTTCCAACATCGAACAGCTTGTTCTGCACCCACCGCAGGTCATCTTCCAGTTGCCCCGCAGGTGAGAATTGGTTCACGGTCTCCGCATTCATCACCCGCACCACACCGACCAAGGCATTCAGCTCATCAATCGTCCCGTACGCCTCAACCCGAAGACTGTCTTTCCACACCGGTTGTCCGCCGGCCAGTCTGGTTTTTCCCGCGTCTCCTGTTCTTGTATAGACCTTGGTGATGCGCATCTCCGTCCCCTCTCGTGTCTTGGATCCGATTGCCCCAGGACTCATCGTGAATTAACCGGCCGACTGGAATCCGGCTCCGCCACCCGGCGGCTTCTAAATCAGGCCGCCCTTCGAACTTGGACACATAGCCGAGGCAGAGATAGGCAAGGACCGTCACTGATTTAGGCACGCCGATCACTCGCTTCAGCTGCTCGTGATCCAGAATACTGACCCAACCGACGCCGATGCCTTCAGCCCTGGCAGCCAGCCAGAGATTCTGAACCGCGCAGCAGGTACTGTACAAATCCGTCGCGCGGACTGTAGAACGACCGAGCACGTTCGCCCCGCCCCGTCGCCGGCTACACGTGATGCACAGGTTGATCGGCGCTTCTTCAATGCCTTCCAGCTTCAGCTGCCGGTATAGTGCCCCCTTGGCGCCTGCATACCGGGCGGTCGCTTTGGTGTTCGCATCGACGAAGAGCTCCTTCACCGCGCGCTTCGTCTCACGATTGCGGATGACCACGAAATCCCACGGCTGCATGAATCCCACTGATCCCGCGTGATGCGCCGCCGTCAGCAGCCTCATCATCACCTTATTCGGAATCGGCGCAGGCAGAAAATTACGCCGGACATCCCGTCGTTCAAATATCGCCCGGTAAACGGCGGCCCGCTCAGCATCGGAGAATCGGCCGTTGGTCTGTATCATGGCTGCACTTCTTCTTCCCGCCTGCTATCTAGTGGAACAGGCTGAGGCTCCTGCTCACCAGTTGCGATCTTTCCCAAACAGAAGGAGCAAAGACAATCCTTATACCGCACCGCAATGCAATCCATCTGCTGTTCGGTGATTCCGAGTTTGCCGCACCAACACTGGTATCCAACGCACTCGAAACCCCGGCCGCAGCTTTCGCAGGTCTTCTGCACCGGCCCTCTCAAAATTCCACTCCAGGCTGGGCCTTGATGCCGTTCCGGAAAGGATGCTTCACTTGCTTCATCTCCGTGACCAGATCGGCCTCTTCCAAGAGTTTTACCGGTCCTCCTCTGCCGGTGATCACCACATGCTGCATCGACGGACGGTTACCAAGCACCGGAAGGACTTCTTCAAGCCGGACATAGCCATGCTGCAGCGCAATATTGAACTCATCGAGGATGACCATCGCATAGGAAGGATCCTGCATGAATCTGCAGGCCAATTGCCAGGCCTCTTGTGCACACGTTGTATCTCGCACTTGATCCTGAGTTTCCCAGGTATACCCTTCCCCCATTCGCAGAAAGACCACTCGATCACCGAACGACGTCAGCGCCCGCTCTTCCGCTGTCTCCATGGCACCCTTGATAAATTGCACCACCGCCACTTTCCAGCCATGCCCGATGCAGCGCAACGCCATCCCCAGGGCAGCGGTCGTCTTTCCTTTACCGGCACCCGTGTAAACGATTACGAGGCCCTTTTCCTGTTGCGCCTCCGCAATGCGTCGGTCAACCGAAGCCTTGAGGCGCTCCATTCTTCCTTTATGTTCAGCCTGATCCATTATCCTCACCAGCGGGCGTTGCCGATGATCCAGAGAGCGACCGTCGTGCCGAATCGATCAACGTTGCCGCTATCGTCGGCTGACTGGCAAAGTGCAGATGGGTATAGAGTGCCAGCACATTGCCAATCGTGAGTCCATCCTGTCCCTTTGAAAGTCCTTCAGCATCGTTCAGGGTACAGGCATACGTCAGCGGCCCCTTCGGAACCAGTGTGGAATAATGGAACTCATGGCCTCGTGCCGTGGCACCAACGTCACCGATGATACAGCCTCGTGAACATTCCACTGTTCTGTATCCCAACGTGAGGCCTGGTTTCAACATGACCGTTTCAGCTGGAAAGACTCCGACCATGTCATGCGTGTGTCCATCAAAATTGCAGATGGACTCCGTGAGATACATCAGCCCCCCGCACTCCGCATAGATCACACCACCTTGATCGGCAAACCGCTTAATACTTGTCCGCAGGGCGATGTTCTTAGCCAACACTTCACCATGCAGTTCGGGATATCCGCCGCCGAGATACAACATCCCGACATCCGGCAATGCATGATCATTCACTGGAGAAAATGGTACGATCTCGGCGCCGGCCGATTCCAACAAGTCGAGATTGTCAGCGTAGTAAAAGCAAAACGCCTGGTCCTGCGCCACACCGATTCGAACTGCACGACCCTGTTTCTTGATCACCGGCGCAAACCCATCTTCCGGCAATGTGCCAGATAAATGGGCGAGTGTTTCGATGCGATCTAGATCGATCGTATCCAGTGCCGCCTTGGCCAACCGATGATAGAGCTGACGATCGCCTTTTTCCGTGGCCATGACCAACCCGAGATGTCGGTCTGGAATGGTTATAGCAGCATCCGAGCGCAGGTATCCGATGGCAACCACATCGGTCTCTTGTTCCACCGCCGCCTTCAGCAGTTGGTAATGGCCATCACTTCCAACCCGATTGAACAAGACCCCTACGACACGTAACGCAGGATCGAAGCGTGCATACCCCGCCACCATGGCTGCGGCAGAACGGGCCATCGCGCTTCCGTCGATAACTAGAATAACCGGTGCCTGCAGCTGCTTGGCCAATTCGGCCGTGCTGCCGATGTCGTTCACAGGCGAACTACCATCGAATAGCCCCATCATGCCTTCGATAATGGAGAGATCCGCATTGGTCGCGGCGTGAGCAAAAATCGCGCGATTACAGTCTGCCCCGAGCATCCACCCATCAAGATTTCGAGACGGGCGGCCGGTGGCCGCCTGATGATAACTGGGATCGATGAAGTCAGGTCCAGCCTTAAACGGCTGGACCTGACGGCCCCGTTCTCGCAAGGCCGCCAGAATTGCCAGCGTCGCGGTCGTCTTACCAATACCGCTGGACGTACCGGCAATCACCAATCGTGGATAATCCCCCATGCTCATCTAGATAGGAAGATCATATTTCATGCGCACACCACCAAAAACTGAGCGGATCGGCCTGCCGAACAGAAAGATCTCCTGATAATCTTCGTTGAATAGGTTGTCCACGCGGATATAGGCTTGCCAGTTCTTGGTGACATCATAGGATGCTGAAAGATCAACGATGTTGAAAACCCCAAGCTTTTCGTTAGGGTTATTGAAAAGGTTGTTATTCCTGGCTCCCAAAAATCGATAATCGATGTTCAGCACGAGAGCTTCAATTGGTTGATACGTGAATCCAATCGTTGCTTGATCGACCGGCCAGCGAGGGAGTCGCTTGTCGCCACCCAATGGATTGCCAGGAGTATCGAATGCGCGGGTCAGTGTATGGGTATATTGCCCACGAAAATCCAATCCCTTGAATACATTCAACTTGAATGCAAATTCCCACCCTTGCGTCTTTGCGTCTGCAACATTGATGGGGCAAAATCCGAATGTGGCCGGTGGACATAATGTGCCGCCGGAGGCAAATTGAATCAAGTTTTGAAATCGATTCCAAAAATAGCCGGCGCTGAGCTGGAGACGATCGTTGAAGAGGCTCTGCTCAATCCCAAGATCCATACTCAAACTTTTTTCCGGTTTCAGATTAGGATTGCCAAACCCTTGAAAGAACAAATCGTTCATCGTCGGCGCTTTAAACCCGCTGGCATAGCTGCCTCGAAACTTTGTGCCGGTTTCTTTGATGATATAGCCGCCGGTTACGCGATACGTCGTCGCGTCTTCAAATGCGCTGTAACTGTCATGGCGTCCACCCGCGGTAAGAAAGAGGCGATCCCACAAGTTGAGCTGAGCCTGAGCGAACCCGGCATTCGACGAAAGCACCCTGGCGGGCGCTGCCGCCCCAAAGAATCCCGTTGAATCACCCTCTTCCCTCCTCAACTGGTACCCCGCAGTCAGGAGCAGAAACTTACTGATCTGAAAGTTATTTTGCCATTCCAAGCGGCGGTTCAGGATTTCCAGATCGCTTGAAAATGGAGTAAAGCACGTATCGAGATTCGGGAAACACGAAGCGGGATTGGCTGTAATAAATTGTCTAGTATTGAGGTTGAATCCGACGGTTCCGCTTTGGCTCAATAGTCGTTCATTGGCTTGCGATAACGTCAGTTTGGTCGTCCACCATGACGTCAAGGGCTGCTCCCACATCCCGTTGAGAATGAGGTTTCGATTGGTTGATCTGGCGCCAAACACGTCTGCGGGCGCTCCACTATCCGCAAATCCATCGAAGCTGGTACGCGAGTCATACCAGCGAAGATTAAACTCCACTCGCCCATCTCTTGGCAACGCAACGCCCAGCTTGGTCGAAACCTGCCAGTTGTGGAATCCATCCCGCTCGAACGCGCCCCGCCGGTAATTGATCGCTGAAAAGCTGCTGGTATCCCAACGAGACACTGAGGCAGAAAAATCAAAGGGGCCTTTCGAGCCGGACACCTGTCCACCCTCACGAAATGTCGCGAACGAACCATACTCCATAAATGCGCCCACCGCCGGCTTGCCCGCCCCTCTTTTTGTGTAGATATTGATCACACCGCCGATGGCATCAGACCCATAGAGCATGCTCTGTGCCCCACGGAGAATTTCGATACGGTCGATGTTGTCGGTGGTGAGATTGGCAAAATCATACTCCCCGCTCGTAGGGCTATTGACGATGACTCCATCGATCATCACCAGCGTATGCCGGGCGAAGGCCCCGCGCATCTTTACGCTCGCTGTTGTGCCAGGCCCTCCACTCGACGTGGCAAACACACCCTGGGCAAGACGCAATCCATCGATCACCGTCTTGATTTTTTTTCGCTCTAATTCTTCCCCGGTGATGACTTCGACGGCGCTGGTGACTTGTTTGGCCGGAATTGGGGTCTTGGTCGCGCTCACCACAACATCGCGGACTTCGATGACCTCTTGCTGATCGGCCATTGCGATATTCTGCGCAAATGCTGAGAGCAGAGGAGAAAATAGAACTAATAGGAGAACAAGAAACCTGCACAACAAACACGGACGAACCCGACTCATGGAAACCTCCCTTTGACTCGAAGGGTGTCGAAAATCCCGACAGTTGGGTCTCCTGACTTGCGGATCACAGCTTCTCTGCGCCTTCCCATGCGCTGAAACGCACAGTGGCACGTTGCAGAGTCACTCCCCGCTTACAGTGGCGGCACCGTGATGGATTTGCACCATCTTCCCCGTCGCTGACGGTATGACCTAAAGAATCCCTCCAGAAAAGTTGTTCTGCACCTGACTTCTTCTGCAGGAGAGCGGTGCGAACTCTTCCTGTTCACATCACCGTATCTTGCTGCTCTATCTTCGTTGCTCAGCACCCGTTCACCAAACATCTCGGGATCGCCGTGAATGAACAGCCCATCAATTCCGGATGTAATCGATCGCATATCGTGAAGAGCGCGGTACCATGCCTTCGAAATCCCAATGAAACGTCAGCACGGCGGATTTCTTGGACGTGTGTACGAGCAGGCGCGTACCGTCCTTCACAACAAGACTCGGCGCCTTCCAAAAGTCTAACGTCTTTTCTGCGCCGGTTCGATTACAGACAAACAAAGGCAACCCTGTTTCATGAGTCCGTTGCTCCCATTCTCCATTTGGACCGTGAATGCCTGGCCCCCACGACGCCGGGGACACCAACATCTGAGCCCCGTCAAACTTCATGGCCCGAGCAATATTCGACGTATAAACATCGGCGCACACAAGCACACCCACCCTGATACCGTTGCACTCGATCGGAGCGATACTGTCGCCGGGACTCGACCATGATCGTGAATCGCTCGCCACATTGATCTTGCGATGTTTGCCAATCATCGCACCGGTTGGGCCGATGACAAACACTGAATTGTAGAGTCGAGGGCCGTCTCGTTCCGGGCAGGCGAGAAATATGGTTCGTTTCAGGGTCTTGTTCAGCTTGCAGACCTGCTGCATCCACACATCAGGTTGTGGCTGAATCCACTCCGTCCCAACGAGGTGGGCAAACTGAAGCCCACAGACCGCCAACTCAGGCGTTACAATCCACTCAGCCCCAGTTGTAGCGGCATGCTTGATGGCCTCGACAATCAGATGCCGGTTTTGCTCGATTGCCCCGGGAACCGTCTCTAGATGAAGCAGTGCAACTTTCCCCGTTCTCATATTATGTCCCACCCGACAGACAGCGCCCGGGCAGCGTCACCCTCGGCAATCCAGACACCGGATGTTGATCCACGAGAACTCGACATCCATACACGCGTTCCAACACATCAGGCTCAATCACGTCTTCCGGGCATCCCTGCCGCGCCACCTGTCCGTTGTCTAACAACAAGATTCGGTCGCAGTACTGCCCGACGAGATTCAAATCATGGGAAACCAGGACAACCGTCAAGCCGTGCGATTCCTTCAACCGTCGCAACAACGCACAAATTTCAACTTGATGTTGGAGATCAAGAAACGCCGTCGGCTCGTCAAGAAGCAAGACTTTCGGAGTCTGAGCCAGGGCTCGCGCAATCAAGACCCGCTGCCGCTCTCCCCCGGAGAGATCCGTGACCGCCCGATGGGCGATATGTCCAATGTCCATCGTCATGATCGCCTGCTCCGCAATCGCGATGTCTTGACAGCTTTCCCATCCAAATCCTCCGGTCCATCGGCCACGGGGGCGATGAGGGAAACGGCCCATGATAACGGTTTCTGCAACAGTGAACGGGAACAGCTGCTGGGTATCTTGCGGCACAACGCCAACGACACGGGCTACATCCTGTTGCGTCATGGCGGCCAAGGTCTGACTGAACAGGCTGACACGACCCTCCTCTGGAGTCAGGACCCTCCCCAACACCTTCAGTAAGGACGTTTTTCCCGATCCGTTCGGGCCGACCACTCCCAACACTTCCCCAGCTTGAACCTGAAAGGAAACACCATCGAGAATCCAGCGACCGCCTTGCGATTCCTTCGTCTGGTAACGGAACCGAACAGACTGCACATTGTACGCATCGTACGCATCGCCTGGGATGATGGCACCGATTGAGTCAGCAATCAGCGCGGCATCCGATCGATTGTCACTGGAGCCATTCATGCCAAGCGATCCTTTCGCCAGAGCAAGAGATAAATAAAGAATGGTCCACCGGTCAGCGCGGTAATGATACCGACCGGAATTTCCGCCGGAGAAAGCAGGGTGCGGGCTACCGTGTCGGCAGCCATAAGAAAAGTGCCGCCGACCAAGGCCGAGGCCGGCAAGAGCACCCGATGGTCGGCGCCAACGACGAAGCGAACGGCATGAGGAACCACCATCCCGATAAACCCGATCATCCCACTGATGGACACCACTGCTCCCGTGACCAATGCGGCCAAGACAAAAATAAACCGCTTCGATCGTTCCGTATCGACGCCGAGCGCACGAGCGGAGTCCTCGCCTAACGCCAAGATATTGAGGACTCGCATCTGACTGAGAAGTAGGGAAAGCCCAATGCCAAGGTAGACAGACAGCCCGAGCAAATGGCCATAGGTCGGCGCGGTGATCGCTCCCATCAACCAGGCCGTCATCCCATAGGCACGATTCGGATCCATAATCGACGTGATGAACATGATCAAGGCCGTAAAAATGGCGTTTAAAATCACCCCTGCCAATAACAGGCTGTGAATCGGCAACCGTTCATAGTCTGTCGCCATTCGATAGACGACGACTAACGCCATCAGACCTCCAGCGAATCCACAGGCCGGCAAGGCAGCACCGGCGAGAAATGTGGTTCCAGCTCCGAGCAAGACCCCCATCGCAGCTCCGAGGGCGGCGCCGCTCGAGACGCCCAACACATAGGGATCGGCTAATGGGTTCCGCAACAGCGCCTGTAGGGCCACCCCGACCGAGGCCAGGGAGCAACCGACCAAAAATCCTAGTAAGACTCGTGGCAATCTCACCTGCTCCAAAATTGTTCTTGTGACATCCGCGACGTCATCGGTTCCCGCCCCCATCGCCGCCGCTCCAATGAGTAGGCGCACAATCTCGCTGAACGCAATCGGCTGCGCACCGAAGTGAAGAGCCATGACACCAACCACGATTGCCGTACAAGTCAGCATACCCAGCGTCGTTATCCAGCGTGACATCGTGAGGACGGCTCCCGGCAAAACAGCACCTGTCGCAACGCCATCACGGTGTGAAGCATCGGGCGGGATCGAATAAAAAGAAGTCGGACGGACTGATACAGGCGGTTCTTTAGCCGGAGCCGTCATGGGTGAAGCGTACCTTCACGGGGGCCGAACACTTCTGGATGAATGGCGTTGGCGAGTTGCGCAAGTCCCTCGACAATCCGAGGACCCGGTCGGTTCAAGAGATTCGACGAAACTTCATGAAAGCGTTGTCGCTTCACTGCCGAGAGGGACTCCCAGCGCAGCCACTGTTTCTGCTCGCTCCGTGGCACCGTCTCAACATCACCGACCGGAAAAATCAGGACCTCAGGATCTTCGGCGAGCACCGCCTCCATGCTCAGTCTCGGATAGGCCACGCCGGCCTGAGCCGCGATGTTCGTCCCACCAGCAAGCCCGATCATCTGGTGAATGAAACTTCCCGGCCCCACGCTGATCAACGGCTGGCTATTGAGGACATACAGCACACGCTTGGCCGACAGTGGCTCGACCTTACGTCGAATCTCGGCAATCCGTTGACGCATGGCCTGCGTGACTTCATTGGCTGTCGCGATTTTCTCAAACATCTTTCCCAATGTGTGAATCTGTAATGAGATATCCTCGACTGACTGAGCTTCGAGGACGAACAGAGGAATTTTCAACTGCTCGAGCTTGCTCTGCAAGTCAGGACGAAGGAAGTCCTTCGGGGCGAATACCAATTCCGGTTGCAGTGCCACCAAAACCTCAACGCTGGGGTTCGTATATCCTACCTTCGGTTTGGATTGCGCCGACGCTGGATAGTCACAGAACTCGGTCACGCCGACAATCTGTTCGTCCAACCCAAGCAGAAACAGCATTTCCGTAATACTTGGGGCAAGGGAGACGACCCGCGTGGGAGCCTTGGCCAGATAAATCCTATGCCCAGCATCATCAACAAACGACCGTGATGACACATGCGCCATGAACGGCATGCCGGTAAGAATTCCTGGTTGCCGCCGCTTCATCTCACTGCATCCATCCCCGGTACACCCATTAACTGATGAAGGATGCATCAGCAGCGCAGGTACAAGGCACAGCGCGCCGACGAAAAGGTATCGCTTCCATCGATTCAAATAAAAAATCCCCAAGGCCTGGATAGACCCTGAGGATTGCACCCGCTGCTTCATCCTCACCTGCTCCCCAGCCTCGAGGGAACAAAGATCAACCTCTCTGAGCAGGTCTTCTGGCTCATGGTTCACCCTACTCCCCGAGCCTTCCCATCCTTCGCGTGAATCGTTCAATCAGAACCGCAGTATCACTAGGAGATGCGGTGCTTAACCAAACGAGTCAGACGTACGGGACAGTGGCTTCTCCGGGTTTCGTCCCCATTTACAGCGGCGGGACCGCGAGGGCTTGTACCCTCTTCCCTTACTCAGGAGTCACAATGGCCAGCACAATAGGAGAGAGTCGCAAAATTTGTCAAGTTCAATAATGTCGGCTGACGCTTCTACGACCTTATGTGCCGGTATCCTCTCTTCAAATAGGATCAAGAGCTCGTCCGAGGCCACACACTCAGGACGCTTGTGACTGTTTATCCTGCTGTGGTACTATCCCACCGTTATGTGTGGGCTCACCTAGTCAAGGAGTACGAACGTGGCACTCATGTGTGAGATTTGTCAGAAGAAGCCCGTATCCGGGAACAATGTCAGCCACGCCAACAATAAAACCAGGCGTGTGTTCAACCCAAACATCCAAACGGTTCGCGCGCTAGTCGGGAAGAGTCACAAACGGATCCGCGTGTGCACTCGTTGTTTGCGTTCAGGTTTGGTCCGTAAGGCGGTCTAACACTCTCTCCTTCCTTTTAAAGGAAGTTACGGCGCTCCCCAGAGAATCCGACCTCCGCGATCTACCAGCTTGATGACTGAAGGTTCGTCAGGAGTAAGAGTCAAGGTCCGGTCACCGTCCTTGCTTCTCAGCACGAGCCCCACTTCGCCGTTCGCATCCAGTCCAAGGCCTGCTCGCGCGCTCCCTCTCGCATCTAGCAGGAGGAACTCCTCGGCATTCACCCCGTTTGGCTTCTGCGCTTCAGCTGACTTTGAAAATAGAAATTGAGTGCTAAGCGCACCACCTAGTACTCCACCGAAAAATGCTGCGGCGCAAAATAACCACATCTGTTTGTGCGTCATGACTAATCCTTTCGTGCAATCAATGTGGCAACCATTTTAATTGGAGCTTCGCCGGATCTTACGAGCGGCCTCATTGAACGGCAACCCTCTCGGCAGGGGCAGACGAACCGTCGTTCAATTCAGTTATGATTGGAGGAGGCGAACCTGAGGGACATTGTCGAGAGATGAAGGGCGTGCTCCTTAACCGTGCTACCCGTCACGACTTCGTACCGATGAATACAAATCCCTTTGTTCTTGTATCATTCAGCGCAGCACTGTAGAGCCTCTTGGCTCCAGCGTCATAAAATCCAACTCCCCGCACCGTATCGCTTCCGTTAAGACAGGCGGGTTGCCCACCAAAGGTCATCGTGACATCAAATGCACTCCCCTGTGCTCGGGGTGAAAATGAACCAGTGAAGGTGCATCCAGTGCTGGAACTTCCTGAAATTCCGCCTGCTGACGTGACCATAACATTCACGGTTTCATTCACCGCAACTGGACCAGTATAGATCCCCGAAACGGCATTCACATCGGGTGGCAAATCGTAATCGCTATTGTATGTCGTCGTAAACTTAATCTGCCCGCCAGCTTGATAGGCAATCGTGCCGTCCAAACTTTGCTTCGCTGTATAGTTGCCATTGATTGTTGCGTCGAGGATTCCGGTCCCCAAACTCAAGTCTTTCGCGTTCGTGGAACTGAAAACCCCATTTTTTGAGTTGCTATCGCCTTGGATGAGTCCGGGAACGGTCGAGGGGTTGCCAACTGTTGAATAGAGGACCCAATAAACACCGTCGTCGAGTACAAGCCCGGCAACGGTACGACCAGTGTCGGTGGTCCCATTCCAAAGCCCCTCTGCAGATGTTGTAGAAAGAGTGGGTGATGGTGCCGACGGAGTATCGCCGTCGCTGCCACAAGCGGACAGACACGTCACCAAGAACACACCGCACAAGGAACTCCTTACCTGTCGGTACAGCATGCGTGCTCTCCTCACTGAAGTAGGCCTACGTTCCATAAAAAGTAGCGCGGCATATCTATCAGTCTATTCGAGCGATACTCCATCCCTCTCAAGGTGGGGACACCCAAGCCTAACGGTTGACAGGGAATTGAATCGCTTTTAATCAGAAATGGGCACGATGGGAGCCACGTTGGAAGTAATTGAAATATTTGGCTCGGGGTAAGGTCTTCAACGATCACGTCCTGGCCACGGCGATCCTTGATCGCCTGTTGCATCACGCGACCACCCTCAACATCAAGAGCGAGAGCTACGGTCTTCGCGAAAAGAAGAAGGTTGGCTCTTCGGCCGCCAGATCACGCCGACGGCTGAGGAGGTGGCTGCCGATGCCACCAGCTGATCAGAACAAGCGGACGATTTCATCGGTGGAAAAGGGACATCTCATATCGGAGATTTGTGGACGACCAACTCCGGCTTTGACATTGACCCGCACCCGCCACTCCAAGAAGGTCGAGTATCTCACGAGGCTTGGCCTGGCCCCGTGAGATATCGAGCCGATCTTGATCGAAAAAGCAGCGACGCTATGCCCAACGCTTTCGAGGTCAACACCCCACGCGATTTCGGCACAGGGTGGAACCGCGCCACACGTGATAACCGGTGTATTTCCTGCGCATCGCCCTCCTCGACGCCACGACTTAAGCGCCTTGCGAGGCGATCGTTCTCGCCGGCATCAGCGAGGTCTGCGCGGGCAGTACGTGTTCGCCGGTCTTGTCCGTGGACAAGCAGAGCGAGCAGATGTAGCCCTCGTGAACGGCAGCCTTGATCATGTCCGGGCGCTCGTAATCATGGTGGCAGACATGGCACTTCAGATGCTCTCCGGACGGGTTGCCGTACTCGTCGTACATCGGCAGGGCGATGCCGTCGTCGGTGCGTCGCAGGTAGTACTTGCCCTTCGTCGCAATTGCAATGATGGGCGGCAGCACCAGCGCGAACCCGATCGCCACCAGCGGTGAGTATGGCCGGATGGCCTCACCGAGGCCGCCGAAGAACGCGAGCACGGACAGGCCGGCGGCGATCAGCATCGACCCGAAGCCCACGGGATTGAAGTCGTACAGCATCCCACGACGGAACTCAGGTGTTTTCGGCGAAAGGTTCAGTAGGTACTTGTTGAAGATGATGTCCGAGGCCACCGCCACGACCCAGGCCATGCCGCAGTTGGCGTAGAACCCGAGTATGGTGTTCAGGAAGTCGAACATGTTCGCTTCCATCAGGATCAGCGCGATCAGCAGGTTAAGGCCGAGGAACACTAGGCGGCCCGGGTAGTGCTTGGTCACGCGGGTGAACGCGTTCGTCCATGCCAGCGATCCCGAGTAGGCGTTGGTGACGTTGATCTTGATCTGGCTGATGACCACGAGCACGACCGCCAGTGTCATCGCGAGCCAGCCCGGCAGGAAGTTTTGGTAGATCTCCAGGAACTGGTGCACGGGCTGGTTGGCGATGCCAGCGCTGTCTGCGACATTGGTGATCAGGTACACGGCCAGGAACAGGCCGACGACCTGTTTGATCGCACCGAAGAATACCCAGCCCGGCCCGGCCAGGATGAGCCAGGTCCACCAGCTGCGCTTGTTCTCCGGAGTCTGCGGCGGCATGAAGCGCAGGTAGTCGTTCTGTTCGGCGATCTGCGCGATGAGCGACAAGCAGACGCCTGCAGCCAACAATGTCGAGCCGAGGTCGAACCCGGCCTTGCCGCTCTCACCGGCGTAGGCGAAGAATTGGCCGACCGACTCCGGGTGACTGCTGACCAGATAGACGAACGGCGCGACCATCAGGACGAGCCACAGGGGAGTCGTCCAGACCTGCAGTGTCGAAAGCACTTTCATGCCATAAATCACCAACGGGAAGATGACGAGCGTCGACGCTGCGTACCCCAGCCAGAGCGGGATGCCGAGCCCGAGTTCGAGTCCCTGGGCCATGATAGAACCCTCGAGAGCGAAGAAGATGAAGGTGAACGTCGCGAAGATGACGTTGGTGACGACCGAGCCGTAGTAGCCGAACCCGCTGCCACGCGTGACGAGGTCGAGGTCCATGTTGTACCGCGCCGAGTAGTAGGCGACGGGGAAGCCGGTGGCAAAGATGACGATCGCGAAGATGAGGATCCCCCACAGCGCGTTCGTCGTGCCGTACGAGATGCCGACGTTGGCGCCGATGGCGAAGTCGGCGAGATAGGCGATGCCGCCGAGTGCCGAAATGCCGACCACTTGGGTGGACCACTTGCGGTAGCTTCGCGGTGCGAACCGCAGTGTATAGTCCTCCAAAGTTTCCTTGCTAGCCGTCATGGTGTCGAGGTCTGCCTCGTCCACCTCTGGTTCCCTGCTGACTTGTGACGTCGTGGTTGGCAAAGCTAATACCTCCTTATTTCCGTAATGTGACAACCGTGTTGCCACCGCGAGCTCAATCGCTAATAGCGTCGGCGGGGCTCGCCGCGGCAATTTACGTGGAGCGGTGATATGGATCGAGTGGACGGCGCACTGAGATTGGCTCTTGAGCGTCGACTCCTGGACCCTAGCGGGGTGGGATTGTAGTACCGGAACATGAAGAAAACATTAGAAAAAGATGAAGACTTCTTCATAAATTGGGTCCCAGTAGAGTTAACACAGAGGGGAACTGTGACCTGGTACACCTTGCCCTTACCTTCGCCAGTCGGCTGGCCATGAGCGACCAGACTGAGGGCACGATTGCCGCTCTCCTGAGACACAGCACCACCAGCTTGGTTCGGCGATGCCCACCTTTCCCGACCCACCTGAAAGACGCCGTTGAAACAGTGGCCAACTACGGCAAGTCTTCTCCGATCAGGTCGGATACTCACCAGGCAAAGGCGGCACAGGGCCCGATTTTCATTGGATCCGCGACTAAAACCGTGACAGGGTAATCTGATGCGGAGGGAACGATGCGCGAGGTGATTGAAAGATTTGGAGCGGGCGATGGGATTTGAACCCACGACAACTAGCTTGGGAAGCTAGGACTCTACCACTGAGCTACGCCCGCTCGCTGGAACGCATCCTACGCGGGGAATAAAGAACAAGTCAAGGAACAGGCGCTATCCTGCCCGTTCCACGATCGCGAACTTGCGTCGACCGATCTTGAGCCGATATTGTCGACCCTCCGTGATCGTCAACTCCGCGCTGGCATCACTCTGTTTGTGTCCGTCGATCTCGATTCCACCTTGGATGATGAGCCGCCTCGCTTCACTCTTACTGGGAACCAACCCCGTTTTGGCGACGAGATCGACCAGCCCGATGGCCTGTCCTTCTCGTAAATCCTGGGCAGTAAGCTTCAGTCGGACGTCCGGTTCCTCAGGAAATTCACGTTCCTGAAACTTTTGTTGAAATTCTGATCTTGCCTGCTTGCCCGCTTCAAGTCCGTGGTAGCGCACCACGATCAGTTCGGCGAGTGTCTGTTTCGCCTCCATCGGGTGAAGGGCCTTGGCACGATCAAGATCCTCCGTCGTGAGCAGTTCATAGTACCGATACATTAGCCCATCGCTGATCGACATGACTTTTCCAAACATCTCCCCCGGCTTGTCTTCCAGCGCGATATAGTTACCGACGCTCTTGCTCATCTTCTTGACACCGTCTGTTCCTTCGAGCAACGGCATCGTAATGACAACTTGTGACTCCTGCCCATAGTCTCGCTGTAGTTCACGCCCCACCAAGAGATTAAACTTCTGATCTGTCCCGCCCAATTCCACGTCTGCCTTCAACGCCACAGAATCATAGCCCTGCACGAGCGGATAGAGAAATTCGTGCACACTGATGGGTTTCTGCTCCTGATAGCGCTTGTGGAAATCGTCCCGCTCCATCATGCGCGCCACTCGATAGTGTGCGGCCAGTTCAATCAGCCCATCGGCAGTCATTGGGCCCATCCATCGGCTATTGAATTCAATCGCTGTTTTCGTCGGATCGAGAATCTTGAAAATCTGCCGTTGATAGGTCTTCGCATTCTCCTGCACCTGTTCCTTGGTCAACGCTTTCCGTGTTTCGGAGACTCCGGTGGGATCGCCGATGAGACCGGTGAAATCGCCGATGAGAAAGATCACGTGATGTCCGAGATCTTGAAAGTGTTTCAACTTATGGATCAGGACGGTATGCCCCAGATGAAGATCCGGAGCAGTCGGATCGAACCCTGCCTTGACGCGCAACGGCCGCTTCTCGGCGAGCGCCCGCTTGAGCTTCGCTTCCAGCTCAGCCTGTTGAATCACCTCAACGGCCCCACGCAGGATCAGGTCTAGTTGTTGGTGAACATCCATCATAGCTCGCGCTGTTTCGCTCCATGTGATCAAGATGCCGAGACTGTTACCAATGACTTGATGCGGTCGAACTTCTTTGAGCCAATACCCTTAACCTCACGAAGATCTTCGACTGTGCGAAATCCTCCGGCCGATGTTCGAAATGCGATCATGCGTTGAGCCAACACCGCTCCGATGCCGGGCAACGCTTCAAGCTCATCGGCACTTGCCCGATTGAGATCGAGTAAGCGCTGACCCTGCGGTGCCCCTTGTGTCTGGCTGACAACTTCATGAACTCTTGGAGTCTGCTCATGGAGGTCGGGGGTGCGCGGCAACGTCTCCCCTGTCCGCTCATCCCTTACCGCAGCAATAGGGTCCTTAGGTTGAGACCTCGCTATCATCCAAAGACTGACCCCCATCGCCACGATGAGCAGACCCAGCTTGAAGAGCAACGACTGCATCATCGCCCGGTCTTCCTTTGAACCAGGTGAATCGGGGCACCTTCAGCATCCTCCGCCGCTTGCATCATGCCATCGGCAAGCATTTGATGTATTCGACTTGTCTCCAAGCTCGACACGAACAAGAGCGCTCTGGTTGGGATGCACCCCCAATTCAGGCGGATAATGCCCAGTTTCTCTCGCTCAATGATCGTCACACATGCGCCGACTTGAGCGGCTTGAATAGCCGAGACAGACCCGCCTAGTCCGGCACCAAGAATAGCGGTGTGAGTAGCAGGAGCCATATTGGGGCTGACGCGAAGGTTGCGGTTGAATGTGTAGGCGGGAGATTCCGAACGGCAACCTCGACCGCCACATCACCCTTATTTCTGACTGGCAAGAAATGCTTCGTATTGCGGGGCCGTCATCAACTGATCGACTCCACCGGGATCGGCCAGATCGATCACGGCAATCCAGCCTTTGCCGTAGGGATCCGAATTCATGACTTCGGGATGATCTTTCAGGTCGTTGTTGATCTCGATCACGGTCCCACTCACCGGTGTATAAATGGTTGAGGTTGTTTTCGTCGATTCAACTTCCCCGATCTGTTGACCAACCTTGACCGCTGTACCCACCTTTGGCAGATCCACAAACACAATATCGCCTAAGGCATCCTGCGCAAAGTCACTGATACCCACGGTCGCCCGTTTCCCATTCAGACGAACCCACTCGTGCTCTGTGTGAAATTTCAAATCGGATGGAATCATGTCGGCTCCCTTTGAAGAACGATGCAGTTGAGGACAGCTCTCAAGCTGGCCGGATGCCTCGGTCATCCTTTGCATCCGCCCTACCCTTTCAACTTTTTCAGGATGGTAGTTTGGCCCGACTGACATTGTCAAGGAACGATCTGGGCGAGCCACAGGCGAAGGTCAGCGGCTACCGTAGCCTGAACCTGTTCAACTCTTGCAAGGGACTAGAGGGAGACGCGAGAGAGGACAGCACCAACGCTGTTTCTCTCTCGTCTGGGCAGATCCGGAAAAACTCGAAGGTCAGGCCTTCCAGTAGGCACGCTTCACTGGAAGATGTCCAGGCCAGGAAAGAAATAACTCATCTCGAATTGCGCGGTTTCCGGGGAATCGGAGCCATGAACAGCATTGAACTCGATATTCGTGCCATGCGCTTTACGAATGGTCCCGGCATCGGCTTTCGCCGGGTCCGTCGCGCCCATTAAGTCGCGGTTCTTCTTGATGGCATTGTCGCCCTGTAGCACCAGAACCACGGCAGGGCCTGAGGACATAAAATCGCAAAGACTTCCGAAGAACGGTCGTGCTTTATGTACGGCATAGAAGCCTTCCGCGACTGACTTCGACATGTGGAGCATTTTTATCGCGACAGGCTTCAGTCCTGCCTGCTCATATCGATGGATGATATCGCCAATGACCTGTTTCTTCACAGCATCCGGCTTGATGATGGCCAACGTTCGTTCGCTCATGATGTCTACAATTCCTCCAGACAGTTATGGTCGCGATTGATTAACGGCGCTCATTATAGGGACGCCCCCTCCCGCCTTGCAAGCATTCAACGGGACAACGGATGAGGTCTCATTCGTCCTCATTCGACTCACACTCGACGTTCAATGACGACCATCATACGAAAGGCGAGAAACCGGCCCATCCTCTCCAGTTGATGCTCCAACCGGAGCATCGGTGTCACCAACCACTGCGGTAACAGAGAAGGATGGTCGAAGCCTCCACTCAGCGGGTACGCGGCGCAGGCCATTCGCCGGATATGTTGGATAGAAAATCCTGGATAACGCACCTGAAAACCAGATCGATTACGTTCGAATAAGATTGTTGCGACGGCTTGATTGGAATCGAACGGTCGGCGGCTGGCCTGAGGAGGCTTGAGAAGGAGCGGATCCTCTGTATAATCCACCGGCTCCGGATGCAACCACCGGTAAATCGGCAATGAGATCCACGAGAGGTAGGGATCCATGATGATGATCCTCCCGCCCACTCGGAGAGTTCGCTGGGCCTCATCGA
This sequence comes from Nitrospira sp., assembly GCA_041743145.1. GTDB lineage: Bacteria > Nitrospirota > Nitrospiria > Nitrospirales > Nitrospiraceae > Nitrospira_D. The sequence goes on from JBGTNJ010000044.1 coordinate 19,970, forward strand.
AGAAGAGTGCCACGTTTTCGATATGATGCAAGCAATCGAAGAGCACTAAATTCGCGAGCGACTCAGACTGAAACGGGAGTCGTTGCCCATCTGCGACTAGATTCAACCACGGCAATACCACCACGTCCGTACAGTAGGCTCCCGGTAGATGCTCTTTCAGATTGCCGGTTCCACCGCCAAGCTCTACTGTCGGACCAGGTACCAACCAAGCTACTATCGCCCGATACCAATCTGCATACAACTGACGGAGCACAGGCTTCTGTTCCCAGACAGCGCGATGGTGATGCAAGACCTCATGAGACATCACACGGCCTTTAGGCGGAAAAACCCGTACACCGTCATTTTCAGCAACAGCCACCCGTGGGCAAATCGCTGGATGTTCGTGCTGCCGTAGGATCGCGCGTGATACCGAACGGGGATCTCGAGAATATGCAGGTTCAATTTCGATGCCCCGAACAACAAGTCGAAATCGCCGAAGGGGTCGAATTCTCCAAAATACTGACGATTGGCTGCCAGTCGTTCATAGTCACGTCGAAACAAGACTTTCGTCCCGCAGAGCGTGTCTTTGATTCGTTGGTTCAACAGCCACGAGAAGGCGAGGCCAAAGAACTTGTTCCCCATCAGATTGAGGAGGCGCATCGCCTGTGCTTCCATGGGATAGACGAGGCGGCAGCCATTGATGAACTCGCCTTTCCCGCTCGCAATGGCCTCATAGAACTTCGGGAGCGATTCCGGCGGTACCGTCAGGTCCGCATCCAGGATCATCAGCACATCGCCCGTCGCCTCCTCAAAACCTTTGCGCACCGCATCACCCTTCCCTTTTCCGCCTTGCACCAGAAGTTTGATGTTCTTACCCGGGTAGAACGGCATCACGCGTCGAATCTCCTCCGGCGTCCCGTCGCTCGAATGCCCGTCGACAAAAATGATCTCTTGCCGGCCACCGAACCGAGGGAGCCGCCTCAGCGCGGCATCGATGTTGCCTCGTTCGTTCCGGCATGGGACGACGATCGTCGTTGAGTACGGACGCTCCGGTCGTCGCATCCGTGGTCGTGCCACCACATAGTGAGAGAGACACAGCGCTCGAAGACCCGGGAGATGAGCCACAACATTGTTGAAGAACGCGGAGAGAACAGGAATTCGTTTCGGCAATAACAGCCGTCGTTCCACCTTCACCACATCGAAATCGGACAAATGTAGAAGATTGGCGATATCGGTCGGTGAAAGCCAGCTCTGCTCGGGTTGCGGCATCTTCAAACCCAGCTTCTCAGAGAGCCGAAGAATCGGTTCCCACAGATAGTTGTAGTACGATACGATAATCCTCGTTTGCGGCGTACAGGTGTGGCGGAGCCGTTTCAGGGCAGCTTCCACATCGAGCAAGTGGCCGACCACGTCGGCCAGAATAATGACGTCGAAATTCTCGTCGAGGTCCAGCGTTTCCGCATCTCCGACACGAAATTCTAATGTAGGATGTCGCCGAGTCGCTTCCTTCACCATCTCCGAACTTAGGTCGATACCGACTCCGCGAAAGGGCTTCACGGCGGCCAAAAGGTTACCCAGCCCCGACCCAATCTCCAACACGCGCAACCCTTCGGGTATGAGAAACTTGTAATAGCGGGCCTGATCTTCGTAGTAGGCACCGGCCTTCTGTTCCCAGTAGACACGCCGATCCGCACAGGCATCAAAGTGATCGCGGACCGCCTGCTTCTTGACGTCCAGCTTGGGACTGCGGGCTATACGAAAGGGGTCGCGGGACTCGGCAGAATCCAAGTCCTCCAGGTCAGGAGAAGAGAACAGCCTATACAGTCGTGCCGGTTCCATCCACAGCTATCCCAGAGATACCGTGGCTCCACAGTATCACCAGGATTGAGATTTGGCACGGCTTGCGGTGAAATCAGCAGGACGGATCAGCCCACAGCTCTGGCTGGTGCATTAGGTTGGTTGCAACGACGGCAATGGGATTGGACATGTTCCATCATCGATCACAGTCCAGACCATATTGCTTCTGTATTTTCTGCGCCACGTCGGGTGGCTCTTTCGTGAGGAGGGCACAGGTGGTGAAATTCCCGACAACCTTCTTCTTGTTCTTATCAATATACGTCCAATCCACAATTTCGCTCTTGGCAAAGGAGTAGGATTGGCCCTTTTTGACCGATCGGATCATCGGAACATTTTCGATCCGACCGGACCACATCTCCCCTTGTGTCTTTAAGTTTGAGAGCCACAGATATTCCAGACTGTCTCCTTCCCGAACTCTTACCTTGACCGAATAGTAATCGGTCTCCGGCGGTGGAGACCCAGCCCTTCGAAGAAAATCGTCCAAACCCGTTCGCGCACGTTCCATCGCCTTTTGCATCGCCGGCTCCTCGTCGCTCATCTCGACTGCGCTATCTTTTTTGGCTTTGTCTGTGAATGATTGGGCCAGTGCTAGTACGGGAGCTATCAGGAAAACCATCAGGACCGCGACCAGCATACTATAGCATCGCATACAGTCCTCCCACTGATATACAGGCGCCTTCGATCACCAGAGATTGCATATGCTCCACCATCTTGATCTTGCACTCATCACAATTCAAGATCATTCATCGATTCAATACGTCGCATGAGAGCGCGCGATGCCACTGCCCTGGCTCTCTAGGAGGAAGGATTCGACTCCTTTCTGTTACTCTATAGAACATGTCGCCTCGTCGCCATACCCGCACTCCCCGCTCTCGCTCCTCACGCTCCCGCCCCCGTCATCCCTCCAGCCGGCTCATGCGTTTCACACAGCGGCGGTGGGATGAGCTGAGGCTGTTTATTCGCATCGTCCGAAAGGCTCCGTCTACGGTACAGTTGGGAATCTGCCTCGCCATCCTTGTCATTGTGTCGCTCACCGTCAACTGGGTGTATCATGCCTTTTATAAGCCCACAGAATTATTTTTCCCGGTGGAGAAGGCGCTTCACAAAAGCCCGCGCGAAACGTGGCGGGAATACGGTGCACTCTTCGAAAAACATTCCACATCCACCATTACGTCTGAATTGCTGGCGGCTTTGGCTCAAGCCGAAGGATCCGGGAATCCTGTGGCGCGAACCTACTGGCGGTGGCGTTTCGTCTCGTCGAATCCACTCGAGTGGTACCAACCGGCCTCGACGGCAGTGGGCATGTTTCAAATCACCGACGGCACGTTTCAGGAAGGGAAGCGCTACTGCATTCATAACCATGCGGTCGTCGAAGACGGGCCGTGGCACAACTTCAACTCCTGTTGGTTCAACAGTCTCTACACCAGAGTCATCCCAGGCCATGCCATCGAGCTGACCGCCGCGCTCCTCGATCGTCACGTAGCCAAAGCGGTGGGAGATCGACCGGCGACGTTCCAACAAAAGCAGGAACTGGCTGCGGTCATCCATCTCTGCGGCGCCGGAGCGGGCCGTGACTACGCAAAGCGGAACTTTCGTCTCCTGGCCCGGCAGCGCTGCGGTGACCATGATGTGAAGACCTATCTGACGAGAGTCAATGCCATGGAACGTACTTTTGCGAGGTTGGCAGCCGGGTCGATTCCCACCAGCATCCATCGCTGAACCGATCAGGTTGATGCCCAATAGGATGGGAGCCTTTGCGTTGCACGTTCCAATCGCCCGAACACAGCGCCATCACAAGCTACCTAGGAAGAACAATCATACGCTCCTTCACCACTCGCAGGAAATACGAACCTCAAGCGCATCGATATTCACTCATGGTATGGTGGCCGCGGCAACGTCGGTACTGTGAACGAGGGTGCGTGTTCGTGGGCTCAAACGGACCGAACATAAGGAAGACCGTCATATCATGGCCGCGGTCCTCATGGAACGAAGCGGGAGTATTCTCGCGCCGGGGTGGTATGTCGCCCTCTGCGCAGTGTGTTCGTTGATCGCACTGTCCACGATTCGTCAGGAAGTCGGAGAGCACACTCCCGCTCCTACGAGGGGTCATTGACAAGATTGTTTGTTTATATGAGTATGTTGCGCGAGAGAGGCGAAGCACTCGACATGATCCCTTCGTCAACATCAGCGCCCACGATTTCCGGCCCACCAGTTTCCCGTTGGTGGGGTCCATTTCCCGAGCTCCTCCGAGACACTCTGGGATACCTATTGCATTGCCAGAGCTATGGCGACGTGGTCAAACTCCCAATGGGACACATCATTGGACTGCTTCTCGGGAACCGAGATGCCGCCCTGTATGTGCTGAATCATCCCGCTGACGTTAAACATGTGCTGGTCACGAATCAAGACAACTACCGCAAGGCTCCCGTCCCTCCGGTTGAGTCCAGACTTTTTGGCCAAGGCGTGCTTCACACGGAAGGCGACACCCATAATCACCAACGACGACTCTTTCTCCCCTTCTTTCATGGGAACCACGTCACAGCCTATACGGAGTTGATTACTAGCAAAGCGGACGAATTGATGACACGCTGGCAAGACGGCATGACCGTCAACATCGGACACGAGATGGCGCAGCTCACGTTGTCGACGATCGCGCGGCTGCTCTTTGGACGAGACCTGGGATCTGAATCGAACACTGCGCTGAAGGTTTTCGACGTCGGTCAAGACCTCATCAAACTACAATATGACTCACTGCTGGCAAGCCTCACACCGCTGTGGCTTCCTACACCACGCCATCGTCGATTCAATCGAGCTTTCCATGCACTTGAAACAATGATTCATCGCATGATCGAGGAGCGACGGGCATCGCCCCATGAGCAGAAGAATGACGTTCTGTCGCTCCTGCTTGGTGCGAAAGATGCCGCAGGTCGATCGCTGAGCGATACCGAAATCCGCGACGAACTCTGGACCTTCTTGTTTGCTGGCCATGAAACCACCGGCAGTGCTCTCACCTGGACCTGGTTTTTGCTGTCGCAATGTCGACCTGTACGCGAGCGCCTGACCCGCGAATTACACGACGTCCTAGGCGACCGTCTTCCAACAGCAGCCGATCTCCCGCGTCTGCGTTACACGAAGATGGTGTGGGACGAGTCAGTGCGCCTCTATCCACCCGCATATACACTCCATAACCGTGTCGCTCAGTCAGAAGACAGGCTTCCATCCGGAGCAGTCCTTCCGCCAAAAGCATGGGTCTGGGTGAACCCCTGGAGTCTCCATCGCAATGCACGTTGGTTCCCTAACCCCAATCAATTCGACCCTGAACGATTTTCTGACGAAGGAAAGCGGACTCATACCCCGTATAGCTATCTCCCGTTCGGTGCCGGAGGACGTCGGTGCCCCGGCGAATCCTTTGCAGAGTTGGAGGGCCTGTTGATCCTTGCGACCATCGCGTCCAAAGTTCATCTGCGTCTCGTCGATGGACAGACGATCCAACCAGCTCCATTCATGACCCTACGCCCAAATGTCCCGGTGCAGATGATCGTTCAACGGTTCGCTATCGCGGAACCACGTCCCATCCTCGTATAACCCCTTATCCCCTCTGTCTCCTAGGCATCTCTGCGGCGATATGGTACAAATCGCGTCCAATTGTTGTCGGCAGTCGAAGAGCTAAGGTGACTTAGGATGAGAAAAGAGATCTCAGTTTCCACATGGATATTCTTCATTGCTGTCTCCTGTTCGATCATGCTGTCCGGCTGTCTCTCACCGGTGACCTTGACCAGGGCCGTCATCGCCTATGACGACGCCATTACCGAGTCGCAATCGAAGCAGCTGCTCGTAAACATCGCGAGAGCGCAACACCATCAACCGATTCACTTTACCGGCGTGTCCAATGTCGCCGCGACGTTCGATTTTCGTTTCACGGCAGGCGCGACGCCGGCCCTTACCGGCGACGCCAGTAGAACGATCCTGCCCGTCATCGGTGGAAGTGTCGCTGAAAACCCCACGATCAGTATCGCCCCCATCGAAGGCGAAGAGTTTACCCAGCGCGTGCTCACGCCGTTCCATGAGTCCAGACTGACCTTGCTGCTGCGACAGGGAGTCGACATCGACCTGCTCCTTCGACTGATGGGCAAGGAACTGCGGTTGAAACACAGCGACGGCGCCGTCGCCTATCGGAATAGTCCATCGGATCAGGTCGGCTACGAGATGTTTCGGCGAGTGGTTCTCCATCTCTCGACTATTCAAGACCACAACAGCCTCTACGTGGAACCGATGAGCATCGAACGAAGCTGGACAATTCCCGCCGACTCGATCACGGCGGAAGGATTCACAGCACTCGAAAAGGAGTACCAGGTCGCCTATAACGCGCAGAGCAGGACGTTCACGTTGCGGAAACAGGTCGAAGGCGGCGCGCTCATCACGAACTACGACCCCAATTTACTGTCCCGGGAGGAACGGGCTCGTTTGCAGAATGAGAACGAACAGGGGCTCCCGCACGACGTCACGTTCGATATTCGTCCGGGATATTTCGGCGGCGACTGGACGCTCAAGGGAGACTTTCGACTGCGCAGTTTCAACGCGATGTTGAACTTTCTGGGACTCTCTCTCGCCGAAGAGCCGGAATACCATGTCGACAAAGACGGCCGGACCCCCGACGTCTCGGAGAACCCGGTCAAGACGATGGACCTCGTCGTGTCATCGTCGGCTCCGTCCGGACTGGATCTCGCGATGAAATCCCACGGACACTACTACGCCGTCAACACGATCGGTCCTCAGGCGCGCTGGAACCGAGAAGCGTTCAAGCTCTTGTCGCAATTGTTCCAGATGACTGTGACCGAGGTACCGCGCGTCGGAGTGCCGAGCATTACCATTGCCAAGTAGTGCAGCGACTTTCGCCTGTCAACACCAACCCGAATGGGTCAGGCGTCGGCTCGATCCAGGTCGGGCTTAGGTGGACGACTGCCGATGAGGTACATGATGGCGGGAAAGAGCAACGTCGTGCCGGGGAAAATCAATCGATACCCCCACCAGGGCAAGCTCGGCCGAAAAAATCCCAACCCAACGGTCAGCAGAATTGACGCCAGGACGCCATAGACGTAGGCAGGAAGCAGCATCGGGGAGCGATCGACGCTTCGCTGTCGTGAAGCGTTAATGCATCCCTTGATAAGGAGATAGACGGAAAGAATGAGAGAGGCAGAACCGTAATACACTGCGTATTCTTGGTTTTGCATAGACCGTCCTCGTGAATATCTAGGCGTGATCGCCGTGAATATACTGTATAGCGTATCGTCTCCGCCATTGTCGAGCCAGCTCCCCTCGACTAAGTCCTCTCACGCTCCCCCGTCGTGCTGTGAGAATCGCTTCTCGAGCTTGTATTTGCCCCTGTCTCGCCGGACAATAGCGATCAGACCAAGCGAAACCGTCGAGTCCGGAACAGGTTTGCTTCTATCCAGGAGTGGCGCGCATGAAGATGTTGGTGATCGTGTTTCGGGAATCGCTCGTGGAACAGGTACATGCATTGCTGAACGAATACGAGGTGACCTCCTACAGTGAACTACACAACGTCACCGGGAAAGGAGCGACGGGATTGACCAGCCAGTTTTTTCTGGCCCCCACCACGAACCGCATGATCCTCGCAGCGGTTCCCGAACAATCGGCATACCGTCTCATCGACGCATTTACACGTTTTCGCTTGGAACAAGAAGCGGCCAAGGGCGACAACGTATTTCCACTCCATGTATTCGTCTTACCCTGCGAACAAGTGGTGTAACCCAATCTACCGCCATTCCGCAGCAATCCAGCTTGCGCCGTCTCCACGCGAGTTGAAACACAAAGGCCTCCGGAAGAGGCCCTCCGGAGGCCATGTCGAGGACCTCGTCCTGCTCCAGCCGTTCGGATCTATTCGCTTAATGCGCGGCGGGCTCGAAGGACTCGGCCGCGTCCTTGGCATGCTTGCGAGTTTTGGCCTTCTTCGCCTTGGCCGATTTTTTCATCTCGTGCTTCTTGGCTTTGAGTGCGTCCCGCTTTCCCTTCATCTCCGACTTCATCTGCTGACGTTTTCCCTTCATCTCTGATTTCATCTTCTCGCGCTTGGCTTTCATCTCAGACTTCATTTCCTCCTGTTGAATCTTGAAGTCTTCCGCCATCTGTTCAGGCTGGGCTTGCATCTCGCTCTTGGCCTCATCGGCTAACGATCCCATTTCGTTCGTCAATTCCGAACCGAAACTTGTTGCTTCATCTGCCAGAACCACCGAGCTAGTCCCGAACATAAGTGAGGCCGCAACTGCTGAGACGACGACGAATCGCATAGATTTCCTCCCCAACTATTATAGGTTGTATCCACGTGGCCGGCGCCAGGAACCAGCGCCCCGTCTACCGGTATCCTGAGACGGGTTTTCTGGCAACAGATTTTAAGGTTTTAACCTGAGGCACAGTTGGAACCGGAACACCGAGGGAAAGGACGGTACTTGTGGAAGATCAACGTAAAATGTATCGTCCACTATCGAGCAGGACGACGTGCCGCTCCCACTGCCAAAAAGACCATTGGATGAATACATGATAGGTCGTGATGCGGCACGATTTCTCACCGGTATGAATAGGGGTAGGTCACCATGGCAAAGACGTCTAAACCTGATTCCTCCAACGCGTTCGAATTCAAAAAGGTTGCTTTTCTGGTGGAGGTCCTTCCCTATCGGGCGGCTTCGCTGGCGCAACTCCTAACCGGTGTGACCCTGGCGCCGGATGTGTCCATCTTTTACCACCTGCACCAGCGATTCTTTCTAGAGCCTGATCGCTTGCCGGAGTTTCCCAACGATTTTTCCGCCTGGGCCAATGAGAGCCTTGGTGATGCCGTAGTCGCCGAACGCTTGGCCAATCTCAGTCTCTCTCGCAGCTCGGATTTGGCCATTGTTCGCCGGGAAATCAGCGTGATCCTCGCGGAGCATTTGGAGCGGAACGGCAACTCTCACCATGTGCGTCCCGGCTTGGAATTCATTTTCCGCCAACCCCGCATGGTCGGGTTCGGCAGCGGACGGCGCGCCGAGACGCCGCAACAATTCGCGAAGATCCTGAAAACCATCGATAGCGATTCGATCGGCTACCATCTGTTCACGCCGAAAGCCGCCCCCAACCAAGCGGTCAACGACTTCGCCATCTGGTTCAAGACGCAGGGTTACGAGTCTTTGGCGCAGCAGCTGGACGCGTTCGATCCCTATCTCAACAGTCTCGAAGACAATCGAGCCTATGTCTTGGAACTCATTGAAGCCGGGCTGGGAGGGAGCACCACATGAGTGAAACCGCGATGATCGAGACCTATCGGGGGGTGGCGCCGGACAGCACGCTCAACGAACTGACAATTCTCGCCGAGGCCCTGCAGGGCCGAACCCTGCAACACCTCAATGCTACCCGTAGCGGAGGCGGGGTGGCGGAACTGCTTCACCGTCTCGTGCCTTGGACCGAAGCCTTGGGCATCCGCACCGAATGGGACGTTCTCAAGGGGACGCCTGATTTCTTCGACGTCACCAAGGCGATGCACAACGCCTTGCAAGGCGATGAAATCGAGATCACGCCGTCCGAACTGGCGGTGTACCGGCAGGTCCTTGAACAGAACGCGCCGACACTGACCCTGGACGCGGATGTCATCATGGTGCATGACCCGCAACCGGCCTATCTAATCGACTGGTTTCCCTCTATTGAGAAGCGGGCCGTCTGGCGTTGCCACATCGACCTGTCTCGTCCGCAACAGCATGTCTGGAGATTCCTGCGCCGGGCCGTGAGCAAATATGCCATGACGGTCTTCCACGTCCCGCAATTCGCGCAACAGATGCCGATGCCAGAAGTGTTGATCCCTCCCTCTATCGATCCCCTCAGCGAGAAGAACCACGACATGGATGACACATCCGTCTCGAAGGTACTGGAGCGATTCAACATCGACCCCGGGCGTCCCCTCCTCGTGCAGATCTCACGTTTCGATCGCTTCAAGGATCCCCTGGGGGGTATCGCCGCCTACCGTCTGGTCAAGCCCAACTTTGATTGCCAGTTGGTGTTGGCCGGTGGGAGCGCGACGGACGATCCCGAAGGAGCAAAGGTGTTGGCCGAGGTCCAGGAAGCCGCAGAGGGCGACCCCGATATCTTCATCCTGGCGCTGCCGCCGGATAGTGATCGCGAAATCAACGCCCTCCAGCGGGCGGCGACCGTGATTCTACAGAAGTCTAGCCGGGAGGGCTTTGGGTTGACCGTCACGGAAGGGATGTGGAAAGGGAAACCGGTGATCGGGGGTGCCGTGGGAGGAATCCCTTCCCAAATCATTCAGGGCGTCACGGGATTTTTGGTCCATTCGGTCGAGGGTGCCGCCTTTCGTCTCCGCTACCTCTTGAGCCATCCGAAGGCCGCCAAGCGGATGGGCGAGCAGGGCCGCGAACATGTCAGGCGACACTTCTTGGTCACCCGACACGTGCGGGACTACCTCTTGCTCATGCTGATGGTGATACATGGATGCCCGGAGGAACTGATCCGACTGCCCGGACATTCAATGCGAGGAGCCCCATGATAGTGGTCTAAGTACTGCGAGGAAACACGATCCGATGTCCGCATGGATCAGTCGCAGAGGAGAGCAGGCTCAATGTCGGTCATTCGCCAGGATCCAACGACGAAGGAATGGGTCATCCTCGCGCCGGCGCGAGGCAAGCGGCCCGACGAATTCAAGCAGCCTGGAAACAGACAGTCGAGGCAGGCCGCAAGTCTCTCCTGTCCGTTCTGTCCAGGGAACGAGCGGATGACGCCTGTGGAACTCGAACGGTTCACCGGCGATCGAGCAGAGGCATGGACAGTCCGCGTGATTGCCAATAAGTTCCCCGCTCTAGTGCTGGAGGGCCAACCCCGGCGGTCGGAGTCCGGGCCGCTTTTTCGGGAAATGGCAGGTGTCGGGTCGCACGAGGTCATCATCGAAACACCGATTCATGACCGGACGATTGCCTTGATGGAAGCCGTTGAAGTCGAGCATATTCTTCAAGCTTACCAGAGCCGGTATCGAGCGTTAAAGGATGATTCTCGCCTCAAGTATGTCATCGTGTTCAAGAACCACGGCGAGACCGCGGGGACATCCCTCGAGCATCCACATTCTCAAGTCGTGGCAACCCCTATCGCGCCAATGCTGATGAGGCGAAAGTATGAGGTGGCCATGACTCATTATGACGATACGGGTCGGTCGCTCTACCAAGACCTCGTGGATGAAGAGCTTCGAGCGCAGGTCCGTGTCGTGATCGAGACGGATATGTTCGTCGCGTTTCATCCCTTCGCATCGCGTGTCTCCTTTGTAACATGGATCGTGCCGAAACGGCATGAACCGTCCTTCGGGCAAGTCCTTCCAGGAGAACTAACTGCCCTCAGTCATGTGTTCCTGCGGACGCTTCGTGGACTCCACCATGCGCTGGGCGATCCTGATTTTAACTACATCCTGCACTCGGCGCCGAAGGAGGATGAGAGCAAAGCGTATTACGTGTGGCATCTGCAAATTCTTCCCCGTGTCAACACCATCGCAGGTTTCGAGTTGGGTTCTGGAATCTACGTGACCACGATGCTTCCGGAAGAGTCTGCCGCATATATGCGGACAGTCCTGAACCCAAGTGAACCCGATCAACCAGCCGGGCATTCAGGGGTTTCTGCGTCAGTTGGTCCGGAATGAACTGAAGATGATCAATGGAGCACTGGGACAAAGTGAGATGTCGTGCAAGAGCGAGAGGCTTTTGTCCATCAGCAAGCTAGACGTGAATGGGTCCCGAATGAGTGCTATATGAAAGACGAGCAGGGGCAATTGTGATGGCCTGGGTCACTCGAATGGATGTGAGGTGGTTGGTGGGAACAGTCCTGGCCCTGACCAGCGCCGGTTGCATATCTGAAGAGCTGTCGCCTCGCAGAGCGTGAGCGGAATCGTCAACAACATCCCCTTACTTGCGATCATTCTGACCGGGGCAGCCGTGATCAGAGAGCGTGAGCATGGCACCCTGGAACACCTGCTCGTGCTTCCGCTCACAACTGCCGATATCATGGTCGCGAAGATCTGGGCCAACGGATTGGTCATCGTCGTGGCCGCAACATTGTCGCTACGGGTCGTGGTGGAATGGGCATTGGATGTTCCAATCGCAGGGTCCATCTCTTTATTCGTATTTGGAACGACCCTCTATCTGTTCTCCGTCACGGCGCTCGGTATCTTCCTCGCCACCGTCTCCCAGTCAATGCCGCAATTCGGACTGCTTGCGCTCCCAGTCTACATCGTGATGAGCCTCTTGTCCGGTGGCAATACCCCGTTAGACAGCATGCCGGAGGCTATGCAGGTCATCATGCAGCTATCCCTTACGACTCATTTCGTGACCTTTGCGCAGGCCATCCTCTTCCGGGGAGCCGGCTTCACTGTGGTCTGGCCTGAATTTGCTGCGGTGGCCGTCATCGGCCTACTGTTCTTCGGTGGGGCTTTGCTCCGTTTCCGCGCGAGCATGGCCTCCGGATAGGCCCGACAGTGGATTCATCTGTTCGGAGAGTACATCGATCAGGTTGGGAAAGGAGCCAGCAGTATGTTGTGGCAACGGTGATCTGTACTGAGGGTGGTGCTGATATGATTGGCGCGCTGCGGATCGCCACGGCATGTACATTTCGCAACTGATCTTATGACGCCCGGGCTCAAATGGAAAGATGTTCACTATTGACCAGTCTTTGTTTGATGCAAGTGCGACCATGCTAGTTCACAATGCCCGCCACCAAGCCTCTGGGCTAAATTCATGTTGTGTTCCTCTGTGTTATGTGGAGCGTAATCTATCAATGGAGAGCGGCCAGGATCGGTATTCGGAATATGGCAAAGCACCTTGAGTCGTTCTTTACAGTCATCTGAAACGGAGCAGCTTGCTCATGAGTCCTGCCTCCTATCCGCGACCGAGCGCATCCCTCCACGCCGAACTTCTCGCTAATGGCGTTCTGTCGATGGCGGTTGTCGGTCATTTGGACGCCCATACCACAGCATCCCTCTGGCGAGACAGCATGCGGGAACTGGATCGGCACCCGACTAACAAGGTGGTGATTGATGCGTCCCAGATCGCCTACTGCGATGGGGCTGGAATCGCACTCTTGCAGGGACTCCGGCTCCGGCTCGCTAATGCAAGGGGAACGCTGGAAATTCACTCTTTGCCGAGCTCCGTGCAGCACATGATGGACCTCTATGGCGAGGTCCTGCCCAACACCTCCATCCTGAAAGGTACCGAGAGGACTTCTCTTGTCGAGTCTACCGGGAGAGCTTCTCTCAACCTTATGCAGGATGTACACAGTCTCATCACGTTCATCGGAGCTCTTTCTTACGCCCTTTTACTCGCGATACGGCATCCGAGTCGGGTAAAGTGGAAAGACGTCGGACTCACTGCGGAGTTGGTAGGGGTCAATGCACTGCCGATTGTCGCCCTCATTGGTTTTTTGCTCGGACTTATTATGGGGTTCCAGTCAGCCATTCCCATGCGGCGCTTCGGAGCGGATCTATATGTCGCGCACTTGCTCGGACTGTCCGTGATCCGGGAATTGGGGCCTCTGATCACGGCCATCATCTTGGCCGGTCGGTCCGGCTCGGCGTTCGCGGCGGAACTCGGTAGCATGAAGGTCAACGAAGAGATTGACGCGCTGCGCACGATGGGGTTGGAACCGATCCCTTTTCTGGCCGTCCCGCGGGTTGTAGCCACGGTCCTCATGACCCCGCTACTGACAGTTTTTGCCAGCCTGTTCGCGTTGATCGGAGGTCTCATAGTCATGCAGTCATTGGGGTTTACGCTGATGACCTATGTTGATGCGCTTCAATCGGTGATTCGACCGGGAGACTTGCTCGGTGGATGGATCAAATCATTTGCGTTCGGGCTCGTCGTTGCCGGCATTGGATGCATGCGCGGCCTGCAGACGAAAAGCGGCGCAAGCGCCGTGGGGCAGTCAGCCACCAAGGCGGTCGTCAGTGGGCTTATTCTCATCGCCGTCGTCGATGGTATTTTCGCCATCATCTATTATTCTTTAGGCCTATAGGTGTCACACGCGTGACGATGCAAGAAGCGGTAATTGAGGTTGAGCATCTCACGGCGGTGTATGACGATGCTCTCATCCTGAACGACATTTCCTGTGAGGTGTATCGAGGAGAAATTTTCGGAATTCTGGGGGGCTCGGGATCAGGGAAAAGCACGCTTTTGAAGCATATGATTGGTCTGTACACACCTGCTGCTGGTCGTATTCTAATTGATGGCCAGGATCTCATAAAAGCCGAGGGAGATGCTCGGAATCGAATTCTGAAAGGGATTGGCGTCACCTATCAGCAGGGTGCGTTATTCGGGTCGTTGACCTTGCTGGAGAATGTTCGACTGCCATTGGAAGAATTTACCAATCTTCCTCCGGACGCTCTGGATCTCTTGGCCTTGATGAAATTAAAGTTAGTGGGGCTCGAAACCTCTTCTCAGAAGATGCCTTCTGAACTGAGTGGAGGGATGCGGAAGCGGGCTGCGATTGCACGTGCCATGGCGCTCGACCCGCAGATTATGTTTCTCGATGAACCGTCGGCGGGACTGGATCCTATCACGGCCGCCGAACTGGATGACTTAATCCTTCGCCTTGCTCGCAGTTTGCGAATGACATTTGTAATTGTGACCCATGAGCTTGCGAGCATCTATGCCATTGTCGATCGTGTGATAATGCTGGATAAACGATCCAAGTCTATCATGGCAATTGGGCCGCCAGCGGAACTTCGTGACCACGCGACCGATGCATGGGTACGACAATTTTTTCATCGCGAGGCGGCGTCAGAGGCATCGGGTTAGCAGAAGATCTCGGTTGAACCAAATGAGCGTACGATCCAAACATTTTAAGATCGGGCTATTTGTTCTTAGTGGGACCACGATTGCTATTGCGTCCTTGGTGGTGTTTGGAGGAGGAACGTTCTTCGAGAAGACTATCATGATGGAGACGTATTTCAATGAATCGGTCCAAGGAGTCAATGTCGGAGCTTCCGTCACGAACAGAGGGGTGCAGATTGGGACGGTGAAAGAGATCGGGTTCGTTCGCGATGAGTATAGGTCTTCTCTGATGAACGAAGAAGATAACATTCGATATGGGTCTTACGTGATCGTCAAAGTCGCCATCAAAGAATCCGCTCCGACGTTGTCGGCTGAAAAGTTAAAAGCATTGTTGAAGTCTCGTGTCGACGCCGGTCTCCGAATCCGGCTGGTGAGCCAGGGGATCACGGGCCTTGTCACCCTGGACGCCGATTTTCTTGATACCCAAAGATTCCCTCCGTTACCCATCGCATGGACCCCCAAAACGCCATATGTGCCGGCCGCTCCCAGCACGATTACGGTGTTCGGGAAAGCCTTTGATAACATCGTCAAGGATCTTTCGGACACCGAGATCGCTAAGGTGGTCGCGCACTTGGATACACTTATTGTCAACATATCCACGTTGGCAGAGCGCACGGACTTGCCGAATCTTAGTCTGCAGATCAACCACAGTTTCGATGAGCTTCAGGGCGCGCTCCGGCAGGCTCGTCGCCTCTTAGAGGATCCCCACATCATGCGTGCGATTGCAGATGTCGCTGCGGCAGCGGGTCAGGCTCGCGGCACGATGGGTGAACTTTCCGCAACCTCCACACATCTTAAAGATGCATCCGAACACCTCCCGAATTCTCTGGCTCGACTCGACCGGGTCCTCCGTCTAGTCGAACACCTTTTGTCTAGCCAAGGACAAGACGTTGAAGAGGCCATTCATAATTTCAAGGTGGTTTCAGACGATCTGCGCGAGTTGACCCATAGCGCCAAGAAATACCCGGCTCAAGTCTTGATGGGCGAGCCGCCACCTCGGAAAGAGCGCGGGCAGAAATGAGGGTGTTCCTGACTCCAGGATTGTGTGGGCTCTTCAGACTCATGACCGTGGGCTTGCTACTCGTCTGCGGATGCACGAACCTCAGCAAGAGCTTTCCCGACAAACAGTTCTATGCGCTGGAAACGAAACGAACGGGGGAACGGATGGCACCCGTCCCCGGCAGCCTTCTCAAGGTCAGACACTTGCGGTCTAGTCCTCAATACGAAGGGAGGGGAATCGTCTATCGTCAAGCGGACTTTGTGTATGAATCTGATTTTTATCATGAATGGTTCATTCCACCGGCGGCCATGATCACCACGGAATTGGAACGGTGGCTGGACCATTCTGGCGCATTTACACATGTCGTCAGCTCATCAAATTCTATCGAATCCTCGTATGTCTTGGAAGGTGCTATCCGAGAACTATATGCCGATTATCGTGAGAACTCCTCACCCAAGGTGGTCCTCGGACTCGAGATCTACCTCATGAAAGTAAGACCAACTGGCAGGGATATCATCTATCAGCACGAGTATCATCAAGCTCTCAACGTTCAGGATCGGTCGCCGAAGTCCTTGGCCTTCGGCTGGAACGAAGGGCTCCAGCGTATTTTCATGGTCCTTGAAAAAGACCTTCGATCGGCGGTGGCGGAGACCATGGATGGCATCGCGCCTGACGACAAATAGAGTCTCGTATCGGCGATAAATGATGCTCTGAGGATGTCTGCCGGATCTGAAGAGTGCATAAGCCACAGTATCAAATTTACCGATATCACCATCACCCCCTTCACCCCCTTGAGAGGTGTCACGAAATCCTGCGGGATGCATTGGTGGGCGATCGAAGGTGAGGCCTATTATTCTTCCGAAACCCAAAGGTCATAATCAAGCAGTGAACCTATGCGAATCTTCCGGCGCCCTCTACCACGTCACCGCCACGTCACCGCCCGGGGCAGAAAAAACAGCGGCCTCCGGCGGAGAATCCGCCGGAGGCCGTGCAAGAACACGTGTGCCTACTAAGCCACGCCGATCAAAACTCGCTCGCCTCGTCCAACATCGACATGAGGGATTCTAGTTTTCAGCTTTAGCTGTTCAGAGCTCACGATATCGTGCTCGTTTTCAACTGTACCTTGCTGAGCAGTGCGCGCAGGCCGAGCCTTGCTCGGAGACGAGGCTTACGCTCGTGTCTCCCAAAGTAAAAACACCAAGCCGGCGGCAATCGCTGACACGATGACAAAATGCATAGACCCATCCTCCCTGAGAATGATTGTGGATACCTACCTGCGCTGGGAACCAGCGCGCTGTCTAGAGGTACAGGGAGATCGAGTTTCTGGCAATTTATTTCAAAGTTTTGAAAGACGAGATGATGAAGTGTTGGAGTTTCGGCTATGCAGTAAATGCGAAGCGGAGCCAATCTCGGCATAGTCGATCATCTATCGACAGACTTAGCCGAGAACACCCTGAAGCATCTTGAGCACCAACCAAGACATCACTGCCAAACCGATCGCGCAGAAAATCAAGATGACACTGAACACCTGAAGCAACCTTCCTCTGGAGACCGCAGCCTGACCAGACAGAACTGTCGTATCCCGAAGCACTGACATGTCCGGTGGAGGAAACCGCATGGCATGCCGCACTCGCTCACCTACCCGCCAACAATGCCAGCTGACGACACATACACAGACGACCATGATGCCCATGCACAGAGAAAAGACCCTGGGCAGAGATTCCTTGGCGGCTTCAACAGACAAGCTGCGCACCTCAGCCATCCATACCTCAAAGACCATCCAGAGCGCACCACCGCTTATCAGGATCATTACCAACACAACGATCGCGACTTTTCGGCTACGATCGTCGGCTCGTTGAGTCTCAGCCATGCCGAGCACCTCGGTTTCACGTGAAACCCTTATACTGATTCTCGAGGCAGTCGCCCGCTTGTGAGGAAATCTTCACCGGAAATCACACGGTCGGCAAGCGATAGAGGAAAATCTGCAGAAGACTCAGTATAATCACTCCATGAACCGAATTGCTGTCTTCATAATTTTGATGATCGGAACTGTATGGCCCGGCTTCGCCTTCTCTGAGGAAGACTCATCGCAACAACCAAGCGCACAGGAACGGCTGAACCAGGTCCTGGATTCCGAAGGTGGCACCACGGTCTATAAAGACTCCCAAGGCAATGTGGAATCCGTTATCGAGCTTCCTAACGGTGAGCGCCGCGTCATCGTGCAACCGCCGCAAAGTCCCTCGATGAACCTTGGCCCTCCCCTTCAATTGAACAATCAACCGCTACAGCTTCCTTCTCCACCCCCCGCTCCTGCTCGACCACCTGCTCTAGAATTTCCACAGAGGGCGCGGTAGGATTCGTCTTGACGATCCATCCTGGTGCACGCCATACTCAGCAACTCATGCATATCCTTTACATCATCCTGCTGGTGATTCTTGTTCTTCTCGTTGGGCAGACCGCGGCGTTTCCACCGCCCAAGAGTAAGGACCTGCACGCAGTCCAGACACAGGCTAACCAAGGAGAGGCCGAGGCGCAGAACAGCCTCGGAGAGCTGTACGCCAAGGGAATGGGAATGCCGCAGGACTACGCCCAAGCACGCGCGTGGTACGAGAAAGCCGCCGCGCAGGGTCACCCCCTTGCGCAAAATAACCTCGCAGAACTGTATTTCGCCGGACTGGGTGTCCCGCAAGACTATGTGCGCGCCTACATGTGGGTGAATCTCGCCGCCGCACACATGCAGGGTGAGGAAAAGAAGCAAGCGGAAGAAAACCGCGAGGATGTCGCGCAGCGTATGACTCCCGCGCAGATTACAGAAGCCAAGCAGCTCTCAGAACAGTGTCGGTCAAAGAAGTTCAAGGGCTGCTGAGATTCACTCGGCTGCCTCTATTCTCACCGTGTAACTATCCCACCGGTCTCGCGCTCAACGACAGACTGAACTCTCTGCCGTACGTTGAAAATGCCGCTTGCGGACCTTGCCAACAGCCTGCTAACCAGGCGATCGCGTACAGACGGCTGGTGAGAGAGTTACGAGCCGCGAGTGTTGCCATGCATCCGACTGAAGACGTCCCAGTCGAACTGCTTCGGCGTGACCGCATGGAGTGGAATCGGACCGATTGATCCCCGTTCACGGTAGGCTAAGAGACAGCCGACAATGTCATCAGGCGAGTCGATCAGCCGATGCACAACCTCATGTGCAAGATGCTGGGCAATCGCCTTGTCCTCCGGTATTGGACGGGCACCCCGGAGCGTGTGACCAAGAATGGTGGCTTTGGTGGCCGGCGTGAGTGGATAGTGATCGGGCCGCACCTGCCGTTCCGGCCACCGAGCAATCACTCCGGCAACATAGTCCACCAGCCCATGTACGCCGCCGTCCTTATGATGACGGTGTGGTGTACGTTCGGCGACGACGAATAGATGGCTCTTGTTCGGCACACCCAATGTCCGCTTTAGCGTGCCGAGAATCACCTCATCGATATAGGCGTTCGGATCGGGATGTTCATTGACCAACAACCCCTCGGCTCTCGCCTGATAGGCACAGGCCAGCGCAAGATGGCCTGACCCAGCGCCCATGATCTCAACGAAGAACACACTTCCCATCGCCGCACTGGTGGCTTTCAGAGATTCGATGGACTGATCAGCCAACGTCACTGCGGACTGAAACCCGAGAGCGATTGTTCCTTCGAGATTGTTGTCAATGCTACCTGGAATGCCAACCACCTGCACGCCGAATTCTTCGTAAATGGCCCGAGCGCCTCGCATGCTGCCGTCGCCCCCCAGCACAATCAGTGCGCCATCACGCACGTAGGGTTCCAAGTGACGCATGGCCACGTGTTGTACTGTCTCCTGTTTGAACTCCTCGAAGCGGCTGCTGCCGATGGGACTGCTGGGATGACTGCCCATGCCGCGAGTATGTTCTTCGGTGACACGTTCGATCCAATTGTTGGCCAGACCCAGATAGCCGTGCCGAACAAAATAGACCTCCAACCCCATGCGTTGACCGGTCACATGCAATTCTTTTAGCGCGGCGCCGGCGCCGGCAAAATCACCTCCGGAAACGAGAGCGACAATTCGTTTGAGGGTTCGAGGTTTGAGCGTGACGCGGTCTTTTCTTGCCCCCTCCACAGTGACCCATGTGTTACGCACAACGCGCTCCCGTTCGGACAGGCCGACCGCGGTCGAATACCCGGACAGGCGGCCTTGTTCGAACGTGAGTAGCACCACATTGTCTTGGCTTTCCTTGTAATCGCTGAACTCACTGAAAGCTTCATGGAACGGGCGTGGATCCAAATACATCATCAAGGCCCGCAGGGTGGAACTGTGGGTATAAAGGCAGGCGACTTTACCCTTCTGCACAAAGCCCAGCCTGTGGAGGCCATCGATGACGTCGACATAGAGGTCGAAGAAAGAATTGCCACCCGGATAACAATAGAGCGGGTCTTTCATCAGCTGCTTGGCCGTGGATGTCTCGACGCTAAACGCGCGCGCCGCTTCTTCGACCTCTAGGGACTTCTCCAATGCCGTGACCCATCCGAAATCCGACGATTCGAGAGCCGGCTCGGCGACCGGTTCGGATGCGGACGCACCTTGCAGCAGCGCCGCAGACACCCGTTCGTAAAGTTGCTTGGTGTTTGGGCTACGGCTGATGCAATGGAGGAAGGTTCGCGGATCGAGATAATTCGCGAGATGGAGAAAATCCAGCTGCTGCCCCACAACGCCGATCATGCGGGCGAGCGCCGCCCCTACCGCATCGGCTTTGGCAACACCCCGTTCGCGGTCCAATTGGTTTGGCAAGCGGCATCCGACACGATGGGTCTTGCTGTCGACCTGTGACACGCCGTGGCGCATCGTGAAGAACAGCGTCCGGTCACCAAGATCCCGCGGCAATAACCAAAACCGGTCGTCGCCCAGTTCCAGAACAATGCGGCCTTCCGCCAGCGTAGGTGTCAACTGCGCGCGAGGCACAATGGCGACCGGGCGCCGATACGTCGGTTTGGCCACCAACCCGATCGTAGCTCGGAGCAGCGGCTGCAGCGAGCCTTCCGCCAGAAGAGCGTTCCATGCTGCAAAGAATACTAGCTGGTCATCGATGAGGCTTTCCCGTGCTGACTGGTACGCTTCGGCGGTTGCAAAGCCGGCCTTGGAGCGTTCGACGAACGAGCGGATTTGCTCCATCTTGGCTTGGACACGATCAAGGTCATCGCCGGACACTTCTTTTAGCAGGGGCTGGACCAATCCTCGCTCCGACGCTCGTCGCGCGAGAGCACGGCCATAGGCAAGGAGTCCTTCGACAGTGACGAAATCCAGAGGGTGACTCATGATAGGTCGATATTCCATCAAACGGTCAACACACACCGTCCATCTTCATGGCGCCCTTGATGGTAGACCAATACATACAACTCGGCAAGAGACGAAAGGTGAACGGTCCATAAAATTCTCGCGATAGCCATATTCGCTCATTCGATCCAAATATTAACCCATCAGTGTCAGGGATACACGTCGGTTGCATTGCTCCGTCGCTGGAGCAATGTCGAGCACAGCGCAGACTGTGACTCAAGCAAGACATGTTGATGACTTGGAACGAGCGGTGCGAGGCGATTGAGAGCGGCTCTCAAATGTGTGATTACAAGACACGACCTCTCGACCGTTTACCGGAGCAGCAACAGCAGGGCCAATCCCATTGCCACCACCGCCACCACCCCCGTCGCGAGACACATCGTCAGAATACGTTGATACCGGCGCTCCGCCAGAGCCGCTCCCTGTTCCAACGCCTCGAGAGTGGTTCGCATTTGCATGGCCAGGTCTTTGATGTGAGTGTCGTTCCTAGCTGCTGCAGCCTGAAGCTCGGTGACCTGCTGTTGCAGCATCGAGTTCTGATTGGCAGCCGCATCGGTACTCTTCTTGGTAAACACAGGGGCCGCTGCGGACAAGATCGTCCCCACATGCGGCAGGACAGCTTTCAACGCAGGAAAGAGCCAGGCGGGCATCGTCAAAGGCCTCACAAAGCTAGATTTGAACCTGAGACCAGCGGCCCAGGTTCATCACGAAATGAAATTCGCCACAGATTGAACGTTATTCTTGCAATGGTTCAATGACTTGTCAACACAGCTCAGTTCACCATCTCACCTGAAAGGATTTCCTTCCTCGTCTCATATCCTTCTGTGAAGACCGCCACGAAGCCCTGGCGAGCCGGAGGAGGATTCCATGAGGCAAGACAACGACAAGAGCAATGAGATCAAGTCCACATTCTGGCGCGATCCCCGCCTCTATCAAATTGCCAGCCTCTCAACCCTCCTCTTCTACGGCCTCTTCTGGCTTCACTTCGATATTTCAACCTGGCAGGTTGCCATCACACTCTGCGTGTCCCAACTGACCCAATTTGCCGGCACGCGCTATTTCAACCTACCTTTATTTGATCCCAAGAGCGCGGTGATCTCATCCCTCTCACTGTGCCTCTTGCTCCGGACCAACGATCCCGCAGTAGCCGCTCTAGCCGCGTTCGTTGCAATCGCCATCAAGTTCCTCATCCGATGGAACAACAAGCATGTGTTCAACCCAACGAATCTCGCGCTGGTTGTCATACTCAGCAGCGGCCTTGGTTGGATCTCGCCGGGGCAATGGGGGCAAGTAGCGTGGCTCGGATTTCTGGTCGCCTGTCTTGGAAGCCTCGTCGTTACCCGCGCAGCAAGGGCGGACGTGACCCTCGCATTTCTGACCTTCTACATCGGTCTGCTGTTCGTCCGGACGCTTTGGCTGGGTGATCCGCTGACGATTCCGCTCCATCAGATCGAAAACGGGGCGCTCCTCATCTTTGCCTTCTTCATGATCTCAGATCCGAAAACGACACCGGATTCGAGAACCGGTCGTATCTTTTTTGCCCTGATGGTTGCGCTGACAGCCCTCTATGTCCAATTCGGTCTGTTCAAACCAAACGGGCCCCTCTGGGGCCTCATCGTTTGCTCGCCGTTCGTCTCGTTGCTGGATCGAATGTTTCCTGGTGCTCGATACGACTGGTCCAAGCCCACGACCGGTCACGATCTCGTGTCCATACCCCTGTCACTATCGCTTCAACCACAAAGGAGGTTCTTATGAATCGTGTACTTACTTCTATGGTGACCTTTGCCATAGGCCTACTCATCTGGGGCAACGAGGCCTCGGCCTTCTGCGGCTTCTATGTCGGCAAGGCTGACACGAAGTTATTTAACAAAGCATCCGAAGTCGCCATTGCTCGCCATGACAATAAGACCGTCATCACGATGGCCAACGACTTCAAGGGCGACGTGAAGGAATTCGCGATGGTCGTGCCGGTCCCAACCGTACTGGAAAGGGACCAGATTCATGTCGGCGACGCAGCCGTCCTCAAACACCTCGCCGACTATTCCGCGCCACGCCTGGTCGAATATTTCGATCCCAACCCTTGCCAGATGATTTATCCGGAAAGCCGGGCCATGGATATGATGGCAAAGGCAGCTGAGCCTCCAGGGAGACAAGAGCGAGACAAGGCGCTCGGCGTCATGGTCGAAGCCCAATACACGGTCGGCGAATATGACATCCTGATTCTTTCGGCCAAGGAAAGTCACGGGCTTGAAACATGGCTCAGCGAGAGCGGCTACCAGATTCCTCTTGGTGCATCAACAGTCTTACGTAGCTACCTAAAGCAGAATATGAAGTTCTTTGTCGCTAAGGTAAACCTTGTCGAGCAGGCGAAGCTTGGCTTTACACACCTTCGCCCTCTGCAGATCGCCTTCGAGTCACCGAAGTTCATGTTGCCGATTCGGCTCGGGACGGTGAACGCCGACGGCGCTCAGGAACTCTTCATCTATGTTCTGACGAAACAGGGCCGAGTTGAAACAACGAACTATCGCACGATCCGATTGCCGGAAGCGCAGGAGATTCCCCTCTATGTAAAGGAGAAATTCGGGGACTTTTATCGTGACCTGTTCACGCAGCAGGTGAAGCGCGAGAGTCAGCGGGGTGTGTTCCTCGAATACGCCTGGGATATGAACTGGTGCGACCCCTGCGCTGCAAATCCATTATCAACTGAGGAACTTCGCACCTTGGGGGTCTTTTGGCAGGATAGCCCAAGCCTCACGCAACGAAGAGGCCTCATGCCGCAGGCGCAGAACGTCTTCCTTACACGCCTCCACGTCCGTTATGACGCAGCTCACTTTCCCGAAGACCTGATGTTCCAAGAAACGTCTGATCGGAATAACTTCCAGGCTCGGTACATTCTCCGCCACGCTTGGACCGGCACCGATGACTGCCCCGCCGCCACAACCTATCGGCAACAATTACGCGAGCGTTATGAGCGGGAAGCGCAAACGCTGGCCAATTTGACCGGATGGAACATCGGCGAGATTCGTAAAGCCATGAACTTGGCCTCACTCCCGAAAGGTGAAGACATGAAGTGGTACCAGCGGCTCTGGACGAACTAAGCAGGGAGCGGCAGGGCAAGGCCCGAGGCAGGCTCCGCCCTGGATCATCACATCAGTTGAATGATCGTTACGAAGCTAACCCTGGATGGAGAACGAAAATGTCGCGAGATCCACCGAGCTGTAGGCAGTAAGGACATTGCCGGTACTTGTCTGCGACGGTGCGTGCTCTGGAGTATGTTGCACTGCCTGGCCTGGCCCTTCTGTCTTGTGCTTCGCCGATCTCTGCAAACTTCCCAAGATATCTTCGTGCAGCTTCTCGAAGAAATCAGGCAGGTACTTCTGGAATTTCTGCAGCTCGGTTTCCACTTCCTTCAATGCCTCGAATACGTGTTGTATGAGGGACGCAAGTGGCGTGTCTTTCCCAGGCAGAGCGAGATGGCCATCCTCAGACGAATCCGATGACGGGGTGGGCGCCGTGGTACCGTTGGACAACTGCGGGATCGCCGCCGTCGTCGCAGGCGCCCCACCCGGGGTAACCGATGATGTCGCCACGACCGTGACTGATCGTACGACCTCTACGCTTAGATCAAGGCTGGAGAGCGTGCCGAGCCCGCGAAACCGTTCTGCAAGTGAGACGGTATGCGCCAAGGCCGCTTCATCCTGTCCCTCAACAAATCCGTGAAATATGGTGGAGATCTTTTGTAAGAGTTTTTCGAGATCGCTCAGCTCTTGCTCGTTCAACTCGCCATCGACTGTGATGCCGAAGTTTCGCTGAAGGGTGTAGTGCGTGGACTCCGCGCCAACATTCACCGCTGCTTCCTCTGAGCCACCATAGCCGTAAAACCGACCGGCACGAAAGTCCGTCTCAAGATCTGCGGCAAGTCTAATGGTATCGCCTTCAGCTGTCGTGACACTCAGGCGACCAGAAAAATCGTTGGACAGGGTCACGCCACTGACTCCTGTCTCCAGCCTATGCGTCCCAATAGCGGCTGTCGAACGGAGATTGAAGAACTGGTGCGGATCGATAGCCGCTAGCGATTGGACCGGCATAGAGTGCCTCCGCATGATCGACGTAGAATAGGCCGTTTGTCACTCCCCTATCGGCACCAACTCAGCTGAACTTAAGGACAGTGTGCTATAGTGAGTGGCACCGCAGAGGCCTTTATGACAAGGAGGATTTCATGCGAATTGTCCTAGGATGTATCCTGATTGGTTCGGCAAGCCTAATGCTCGGCGCAACCGGCTGCACTCTGAAGGCGACGATCAACCAGACGACCGATACCACGTCCAACATCACCGGCACCACCTCGGGACAAGCCTGGTGGAACGAAGACGGCCAGATCAAGCCGGACTTCAAAACTACGGCGTTCGTCACCCTTAATCAAGAAAATCTACAGCAGGACTTGGCTGCAGGCCGGGGAGAATATCTGGTGTCGGTGAGCACACTCTTGGGCGTGCCCGAAGATCGACAATCGGCATTTTTCTCTGTTGTTCAAGCGAGCTATACCGGAACGGCGGGCACAGATCCTACAGCACTACTGGCGCTGCTTCGGGATACCTCCATACCATTTGTTCGATAGCGGCTTTCAGGGGCGATGCAGCGTAGCCTGAAGACCGGTCGTCTCCGGAGAAGAGAACGCGGCTTCAGCTTGCCGTCCAGTGAAGGTCCGCACCACGAGTCCGTCTTTGAAGACAAGGAAGTTCGTCGGAACAGCGGGGATGCGTGGTCCTGGGAGCACAATCCCCGCTAGGTTCAGCGGATCACAGGCAGACACCCTGATCTCGATCCCGGTGTTCGGGCTACCGCTTTTCCGTAGCGCTCGTAACGCTTCCACAGCCTCCGGGAGGGCGAATTGTTCGCCGGTAAATCCCGTCACGAATCGTCCGCCCCGCACCTCACCTTGCAATTCGAGTCTGCGATACACGACCAGAAGATCTCGCCACGACTGAACCAACGATTCCCGCTGGAATAGATCACGGAACACGACGCCATAGCGGCGCAAGAGCTGACGAGCCACCTTCTCTGAAAGTTCTGAGTGCTGAGGACTGAGTGCTGAGTGAGATTGTCGAAGCAACGACCACCGGCCAGCTGAATACCGTGGCCGACGCGCTCGTTCACGCCCCTCGGCTCGGCGTCGATGAGGGTCCATGAGTGCACGGAGATTATCAAATCCATCGGCTGTCACGATTCCTGCCGCGACGAGCTCCCACAGCGCGCCTTCCACTTCCGCCTGTAGATGGTTGGTTCCTCTCGCGAGATCGGCAAAGAAGCTGGCGCCGCGCTCTTCCAACGCACGTCGTACATCCTGTGCGACCGAGCTTACGTGCGCGTAGGAACCAGCCCCGCTCACCGCTGCTTCACCACGAAAGACATTCAACAACCACTCGCTGTCGTCGCGTTGGAAGACACTGATAGGGGCAACGCTCGTGGCGATGATGCGGCGCCGATCCGGATTCCCTCCTTGTGAAACCGTCGGATGAGATGAGAGACGTCCCCAAGTTACCGCGCCACTCAGACAGAGACGGTCCAAGAATTCCGGCTCGTACTTGGCCATACGCAGTCTTAAGAGCTGTGGTTCCCATGAGGATGCTGCTGCCTCGAATCCTGCCAGTTGCTGAATGACCTGCAGGAGCCCGGCGTCACCATGCTGACGTGATCCCGGCAACACATGCTGCCATTGCATCACAAACCGCATGAACTCAGCTGCCGTGACCGGCTCGATCTCTTTGCGTAGTCTTCCAATCGTCAGTCGATGAATGCGCGCGAGCAACCGGCGATGACACCATTCGAGCGCACCGGCGTCCGCTAGTGCTGAGTGCTGAGGACTGAGTGCTGAAGAATGCCGAAACCGCCCGCGCAGAACCTGACCGGACGCTTCAAGTCGCACCATTGCTGCATGGACCGGCTCGACCGGCAGATGCAGACGTGAAACGAGCTCTTCTACTGTCGTGGGTCCGATACTCTCCATCCAACCTTCTAGAATGCTGGCAAGGGTCGAATCATCTTCTCCCACCAGCACTCGCTCTACTGCCTCTCGATGTTCTGTCGCCACCCATCCTTTTGCCGAGAGTTCGACGGCACGGCCCGATTGAGTCAGCTCCGGCAGGAACGGTTGCCACTCGGTCACCGTCTCGCAAGGCACCCAGACCAGCGTGAGTAATGCGTCATGCAGTTCGTCGGCATCACGCACGACCGGCCAGGACTCACGGACGACTTCGTCGATGGCCTCTGGATCGAGCGCTCCAACCTCGCCCACCATATCGGGCGGCAAGGTTCGCCGCATTTCCACCGCACGCGCTCGACGCTCTTCCAACGGCGCATCATCGAGAAAGGCATAGGGGTTCGCGTTCAGAATCTCATGGGACAATACGGACGGGGCCGGTGTCTCGACCGCGATACAGCGGATCTGACCTGTTTCGATCTGTTGCAACACTGCCGTGAGTCCTTCGACATCCATCGCCTCAGTCAGGCAATCACGGAGCGTTTCCCTGACTAAAGGGTGGTCTGGGATTTGTCTCGCGGCCCGCTCCCCTGTCAGATTCTCCTGACAAGCGATGGCGTCGGGAAAAATAGCGGCCAATAAGTCTTCCGATTTCATTCGCTGAATTTGTGGTGGGACCTTCTTGCCGTTGGAAAACCGCAAGAGCGCCAACGAGCGTGACGCGTTCCAACGCCAGCGTGTGGTGAACATTGGCGCCAGCAATACAGCTTGGACCAACACTTCCCTCACCGATTTGGAGTGGAGATAGCCAAACACCGACTCCAGCGGAAAACTGTGCTTCTCGCCGAGGGAAATAACCAGACCGTTATCCGTGGCCGCGGCCTGCAACTCAAAGTCGAACGTCACACAGAACCGTTTGCGCAGGGCCAGGCCCCACGCCTTGTTGATGCGCCCACCGAACGGCGCATGGATCACCAACTGCATGCCACCGCTCTCATCAAAAAACCGTTCTGCGACGACGGTGGTTTGGCTCGGCACAACCCCCAGCACGGCCTTTCCGATCAGAACGTATTCGATAGCCTGTTGAGCCCCCCGTTGATCAAGACCACAGTCCTGTTTGAGCCACTGAATGGCCGACAATGACGAGTCGGCCCTTTCGGCCATCGCCTGTCGAAGCCCGGCTACCTCTGCGGAGAGTTCTGCTGTTCGCGAGGGAGCCTCCCCGCGCCAGAAGGGAATGTTCGGTGGCGCTCCCTGTGCATCCTCGACACGGACCTTCCCGGCTTCAACTCCCTTGATGCGCCATGACGTGTTGCCAAGCAACATAATGTCACCGGCAAGACTTTCAACGGCAAAGTCCTCGTCGACTGATCCCACCACCGTGCCGTCCGGTTCTGCCAACACAGCATAGTTCGCCGCATCGGGGATCGCCCCACCTGACGTGATGGCCGCCAGCCGCGCCCCTCGTCGCCCTTTGAGCCGATGATTGACGCGGTCGTGGTAGAGATAGGCGAGCCCACGACCGCGCTTGGTCGCAATGCCATCAGCCAATATTCGCACCACAGCATCGAAGTCCCCGTGCGACAGATCTCGATAGGGATACGCGCGCCGACACATGGCGAACAGTTCCTCTTCCGCCCAGGTCTGTGTGGCAGCGAGGGCGACAAGCTGTTGGGCAAGGATATCGAGCGGCGCCGGTGGAATCTCAATCCGGTCCAGGACTCCGGTCCGAATAGCCCGTACGAGCGCCGCACACTCTAAAAGCTCATCTCGAGTCATAGCGAATAGGCGGCCTTTGGGAATCGCGTTGATCCAGTGTCCGGCACGGCCTATACGCTGCAACGTCGTCGCGATGGATCGAGGAGACCCGATCTGACACACCAAATCCACGGTCCCGACATCGATGCCCAATTCTAACGAGGCCGTCGCAATCACCACACGAGTCCTGCCGCTTTTCAGCCGCTCTTCCGCGGCAAGCCTAATCTCTCGAGAAAGGCTCCCGTGATGAGCCGCCACCGCATCGGGGCCAAGATCTTGGAGAAGCTCCTCCAAGTAATGTGAGACGCGTTCTGACAATCGTCGTGTGTTCACGAACACCAGCGTGGACCGATGTTGACGGACGAGTTCTGCCACCCGGTCATACACCTCGGACCAGACGGCGTTGGTCGCGACTGCACTCAATTCGTCTTTCGGCACTTCTACCGCGAGGTCCAGCTCACGCCGATGGCCGACATCGATAATTGTCGGTCGAGGACGAGCTCCGACCAGATAGTCCGCCACTAACTCGATCGGCATTTGTGTGGCAGAGAGTCCGATGCGTTGTGGCTTGGCGAACGTCAGAGCCTCAAGTCGTTCCAGCGACAGCGCGAGATGCGCACCGCGCTTGTTTGGCGCTAATGCGTGGATTTCATCCACAATCACCGTTCGTACTGTCTGCAGGATCTTTCGGCTCTTTTCGGCCGTTAACAAAATGAACAGGGATTCCGGAGTCGTAACAAGAATATGGGGCGGCCGCTTCAGCATCTGCTGGCGTTCAGCCATGGGCGTGTCGCCGGTCCTGACCAGCACTCGCAACTCGGGCATCAGTAGCCCGGCCTGTAGCGCCAGTTGTCCGATTTCAGCCAACGGCTTCTGAAGATTTTTCTGAATGTCGTTGCTCAGCGCCTTGAGCGGCGAGACGTAGAGCACATGGGTGTAGTCATCAAGTTCGCGCGCGAGGGCTTGCTTGAAGAGCTGGTCGATACAGGAGAGAAACGCCGCGAGAGTCTTGCCCGATCCAGTCGGCGCGGCAATGAGCGCGTCCGCTCCGGATTGAATCGCTGGCCAGGCCTGGACTTGGACGTCGGTCGGCTGCCCGACGCACGAAGAAAACCAACCATGAATAATCGAATGAAACCCTGAAAACTGCATCGGCGGCATCTTACCATGCATGGAGAGCACTGACACGATGGCCAGCCCGCCTTGGGTCAGACTGACTGCCCATTTCAGAGTTCATGGCAACTATGGCATGATGAGAACCATGCATCTTTCCATCATCGTGCCGGCCTTTAACGAAGCGCGCCTCATCGAACAGTGCGTACATTCGATCACTCTGTCAGTCGCCTCTCATTCAAAATCTGGTTTCACCTCGGAGATCATTGTCGTCGATAACAACTCCACCGATAACACCGCTGAATTGGCCAAGCTGGCTGGCGCACAAGTCGTCTTTGAGCCAATCAATCAAATCGGCCGGGCACGCAATGCCGGCGCAGCCCAGGCTACCGGCGACTGGCTGTTGTTTTTGGATGCCGACAGTCTGCTCAATCCTGGCCTGCTTGCCGATATTTTGCAAATGATCGAATCCGGTCGGTATGTCGGATGCGGCAGCACGCTGCGCATGGATGCCATGCCTTGGTGGGCGAATCTGACCCTGCAACTCTGGACCAGAACATCGATTCTCTGTCGCTGGGCGGCTGGAGCGCTGGTGGTCTGCCGCCGCGATGCGTTTCATGAAGTCGGCGGATTTGACCAGGACCTCTATGCGTTAGACGAAATCAGGCTCAGTAAACTGTTGAAACACTGGGGACGAGAGCGGGGCCTTCAATTCAGCATCCTGACCAACCATCCGCTGGAAACCTCTTCCCGCAAGTTCTCGCTCTATTCAAGCCGCGAAATCGCCGGCCAGATCTTTCGAATCTTTCTGCTGCCCAAACAAACCTTGCAGGATAAGAAACATCTCTCCTTTTGGTATGACGGACGGCGCTGAGAATATCTCTTTCTTCAGAGGTGCTCACTGTCCAGCGATACCCGACAGATTTGAGCGATCCCCCCAATAGAGAGCTGGATGGGCGTTAGAGATTTGCAGCCCGCTCATAATGAGGATGATCAGGAACGGGACATTGAGCCAATGACTGATCCGCACCGGCAACCGATGGCGATACACACGGTCGATAGGAGGTACGGAAGAAACCGTCTGGTCACTCGCAACGGACTCCACCGATGCCGGCGGTTCTGAAATCGACATCGGCTTTCCCTCCGGGTTGACGACCTCTTCGGATGGAATGAGCAACGCCATGATCCCACCTCATGCCCCGAAGATACGCGTCTAGCGTTTGGTCGAAGGCCTGACAGATTCCTTACAGAGGGTGAACGATGTACACGGGAAAACAGAACCGGCCTGCGGTCGGAGAAACCGAGCGCAGGCCGTGAGGGCAGAAGTCTGTCGGACTGGTTGCGTGTCTTACTTACCCATTTCTCCCATCTTGCCCTTCATCTTGTCTTTCATCCCTCCCATGTTATCCTTCATCTCCTCCATCTTCCCCGTACCCTTCGCCTCCCCCATCTCGCCCTTCATCCCGTCTTTCGACGGCATGTCTCCCTTCATTTCCTCATGTTTCATCGCGTCTTTCTTGCCCATCATCCCTTCTGCTTTGCCTTTCATCGCATCCTTCATCTTCCCCATATCTTCGGCAAACGAAAGGGTACCAAATCCCACAAGGCACGCGGCCATTGCAATGGATAACACGATCTTCTTCATTGAGAACCTCCTGGTGAGTTGTGATGGAACGGACTCTAGAGACACACTTGATCAACTTTCTGCTATCCGGCTAATTCCCATTATGTTTGTCGGACATAGCCTGGGGTATCCGACAACCATTAAGAACGGACCGTTTGGTCGTGGGTCGTTGTGACATCGCATGGTCGCATTTTCGTCAAACAAAAACTGATCAATAGTGCACATCTCTCAATTGAGCCCCGGGCGCCATAAATCCACTTGCGACATTTACGTGCGGTGACGTCGCTGAATTCAAACTGACCCACTACCGACCCTTTCGCTATATAAGATAGAGTTTGTCACCCACGACCCTAAAGGCGGCGGATCAATTGAGGCCTTATACCCTTTGGCCATCCCATAGGCACGATACCCTCTGTACGGTGCGGCGAATTGTTCCGGAGCGGCAGCAAACGCATCGCGATGAGCAGCTGAAACAAACTGGAAGGTTGTGCCTTGCTAGTCTGTGCGAAATTCCGGCGATCCCTTCACCGGTTTCTTCTCCGTAAAGTAGGCGCCCGGATCGTATCCATCGATCGCCAGACCATTCCGTTCAAAATTCTGGCTGGCGTTGATCGAACCCACCACTCCAACCACAAGCAATATATGAACATGCGCAAACCAGTCATAGAGACTCCTAATCCGGTACGTCAGTCACCGGATGATGATCGACGTGCCCTCGCTGTAAAGGCCGGTCGCAATCGGTGCAAATCGGACGGTTGTTCAACAGTCTTGGGCAGTAGACCAACTATGTCCCGAACCGTGGCAATCTGTTTCACATAAGTCTCACAGCCGGCACAGATGGCCAAATGCACGGCTATTTGACGCTTTCGGTCGTCCCCGACATGTTCATCGAGATAGGCCGAGGCCCACTGCACAATCTCCTGGCAGGTTATCTCCGGAACAATCGCGGGCCGCTCTTCCCGTACCATCGTCAAGGCCTCCCCTTCAGTGCTTATCACTGGGTCGGTCCTTCCGGCATTTCCTTACACGGCAAATTGTCGCCCCTCCAGATAGGTCTCGACTGCCTGGCGTACCCGCTCCCGTGCCCGATGCAACCGGACGTAGAGATTCGTCTCCGTGATCTTTAGAATTTCGCAGACTTCCTTTGCCTCGACTCCCTCGACATCACGCAACATCAGGACTGCTTTCAAGGGCGGAGGCAAGACTTCGATCGCTCGCTGCATCGCATTCACGGCCTGTTGGCTGGCCAATAGCCTCTCCGGGGTTTGGTCGTCCCAGGGCTGTGGTGGAACGGCCCAGTGACCGGCCCATTCGCCGGTTTGGTGAAAGCGGGCCGGATCGACAGGCTCTTCGCTCTCGTCATCGACCGACTCAAACGCGGAGAAATTCATATGCCGTTTCTCGCGTACGCCTCGATCCTTGGCTTTGTGAATCATGATGCCGAAGATCCAGGTCCGCAGTGACGATCGGCCTTCAAATCGATGAAGCCCCTCGATCACCGCCATCCAGGTGTCCTGAACAACTTCTTCGGCCACTTCGCGATCCCTTACGTAGCCCATCGACATACGAATCAGCGCACTATGATGCTTGTTGACCAGGTCGTCGAAAGCCCCTTCATCACCTCGGCGTAACCGAACAATCAGTTCGTGCTCCTCGTCGGTTCCGGTCGTTCTCGACAGAGCCGGTTCCAGGAAAGCAGAATGTTCTACTGAGCGAGTCATGACGGTCGCTGCTGTACTCATGATCGGCCTCCAATTTGGAGCAGCTCCGTGACAATTGCCGGAGTGCTCATGAGGGTGACTTGTGTACGAGGAAAGCCATTCACGACTTCGACTCCCTGCACATCGATGTACTCGACATTCGAACAGTCCAAATACACGGCTTTTTGCTTCCGAAGGTAGGAACGGCATTCCCCGTCGAGCAGCGCTGCCCACTGCTCGGTGATTTTCCCTTCCAATTTCAGCAGGACATCGCTTCTGCTTTCTTGAATCTTGGTGATCTTCAACATTGTCTCGTCCTCTCTCCCTGCGTCAGGGTGATGTCAGGGTATTGAGCAACGGTGATGCCAAGCAGAATTGGTGATCAGAATGATCGCCTAACCCGCTGATGGGTCGAAAGAATATGACGAAGCTGTGCGTCTCAGACGAGATGGAGCATGCGGGGGAAATTCATAATATTTTGGGACCGTCCCAATCAATTGGGAGATTCTATCTGGAAAAAATGGAATGGCCGATGGCGTAGAACCTAGCAGTCTGCTGAAAAACCCCTCGCTAAGCGGTGCGTAATATGATTCTCTGTTTTAGGAAGAACGGAGGGGCAATCATGCGCGGAACATTGGACGATCAAGGGCGGTTATTTTCGTATATCTCGCCGGAGCAACGGGT
>JBGTNJ010000045.1:0-50140 GCA_041743145.1 Nitrospira sp.
GGGCCCACTGCTCCAGTTGCTGGCGTTCGGGTTCAGTCAGCTGAATGGAAGGGGCGATACGCATGGTCCGGTCCTCCTCTGGAGAGGAGTATACACGTACTGTATAATATGTAAAGCTATTTATGTATCACTACACTAGCAGCCGTAGCCTGCTCCGGCTTTTCGTGCAGGTGCAGAGACATCAGAAAAATGGAATCCTTCCCAGTGCGCCACAGTTCCCCTTGATCCCAGGACAGACACCGAGCAGATGCCGAAGCCCGTCCATTGCTCTCCCAAGGAGGGCGGGTGAGGAAAAGCTATCGGCTCGATTTTGACAGGATGTCCAGGAACACCCGAGCAGTGACGACACGCGCATCTCCGACTCCATTACACGTCAGTAGATGATGATCCCCACTCACCAGGTAGTCTACGCCAGCGATCTGTGCAGTTTCGATAAACTTGTCGTCCGACGGATCATCCGGCACTACTCGCACGGTACCGGTGATCTCCACCACGTTTGCGGCTCCTCGTACAACTGCCACAACCTCATCAATCTGTTCCAGGGGAAGTTGAAATTTGACTTGGAGCACACGCACCAACTCGTCGAGAATTGGCGGGGACACATACAAGTCCACGAGCCCCGCTTGGGCGGCAAGAAGACACCGATAGGGAGAGCCTCTCCAGAAAATGGCAGAAATCAGTATATTGGTATCGAAGACAGCCTTCACTTAAGCCGACTCATGGAGAATGTGATCCACAAATCGCTCGCGTTCTTCCTCCGTCATCCTCCCGAAATCCACCCCACGGGCCCTGCATACAGCTTCGAGTTGTTCGCGATTCTTATCGACGAGTCGGTCAAGACGCTCCATCCCCCCCAGGAGCTGTCGTAGCGCCGTTTTTTTTCCTTCTGGAGAGAGTTGATCCAAGCATCGAAGAATCTGTTCATCATTGATCTCGATGGTCGGCATGCCTGACCTCCTTCACTCAAGCCTGAATTTCCGCCCGCAATTCATTCTACGCACGGCCTTTCCACATGTCGAGATCTTGTTGAAGAGAAGCGCCGTCAATGTTCCTGAGGAACACGCGCTAGTCGGTTGGGCTGTTTCTAGCGCATGGGTAGAGCTGCCGCAACAGCGACATCGTACCCGTCTGCCTCGCACCGGTGATGAGCACGGCGGGAAACTGTTTGGCCATTCGCCGGATAAGCGGTTGAACCTGTCTCGTAATCCACATGCGGATAATATGCACCACTCGTGCAAATCGTGCAACCTCGCTTGAAGATCCCCTTGTCCTGTTCAGCCCTGCCCGTTCGCACACGGATCAAAATCCCACCTTCATTGCCGAAGACGGTGCGTGTCATTGAGCGGCTAATTCTTGTTCCAACTGCGCCGCAATCCGCTCCGCCGCCTTGCCATCCCATTTCGGTGGAATCGCCCCTTTCTTCCACTGCCCTGCCATCAATCGCGCGAGCGCGGGAGGGAGTTTGTTCGGATTGGTGCCGATGGTGATGGTCTCCGGGCATTCGGTATTGTCGCGAAGGATCGCGACATTCCAAAAACTGCCGTTTTTCCCCCGGGGTGTTGTTTCTCTACCGCCTTTTGCAGATAGCCGCTCGACTTTTGAGCGTGCGGAGCTCAGGCAGGTTAGGCCGCGTGTCCTGTGGATGTCCTTGGTCGGTGGGCCGAAGCTCCGTGCAGCATGCCCTCAACGCTAATATCTTCGTCGATATCAGGCCAATGAACCCCCTGACTGTCGCCAAGGATTTCCCAATGTTGTCGCTGCTCCTGGGTTGCTTCCGATAAACGCCATGACCAGACCAACGGTACGCTGATCGTCCGTCCATCCACCAAGTGCGCGATGATCTCATCGTCGGTCACCTCAATGGTCAATATGCGAGGGTCAACGATCTTCGCCGCAATGCGCATGCCGTGCCTCCATGATTGGTTCCAGGCGACATGAGACGAGGGAGCATCCCGATCGTTGCCGCTTCGGTTCGAGGCAAGCAGTCACTCCAGACACTCCACAATCCGTTTAGCCTCTCTCCCATCCCACAGTGGCGGGATGGCCCCCTTTCTTTCACCGCCTCACCATTACTCGCACGAGCGGGCAGACGACGAGAAGCCAGTCATTCTCCTTCGGTGGAGAGGCAAGGCGAGGAGACCGCTTCTTGTGTTCCCTCCGAGAACATCATTGAACTGGCGACAGGCCCTGACGACGCCTCACGCTCCGAGAGGATGAATGCGAAGCGCTTCCCGCTTCGCCGCGATATTCAACTCCCGATCAAACGCTACAAACATCACCGCCGAAGGGACACGCTCGCGGAAGCTCAATGCCGACGCTAAATGCAGCGCATCATAACCACGCAATGCGCGGGATGTCGCTAATTTGCCGGCACTTTTCACAAGCCGATCCGTAACCTCGACGACTATATATCGGGGCCAATCCCCTTCGAACGCATCCACGACGTGACGATACCCATGAGGAGAGAGCCTTGCATCTCGGCGCGCTCGTGCGAATGCCGCCATGGCTTCAACATAGGCAAGCAAGGATGTGGCGACCGCTTCCGACTCATCCACGGCAGCCGAGAGTTCTTGTGACAGCGGCTCATCCACATAGAGCTTCACCAACGCGCTCGTATCCAAATACAGCATCATCGACGCTCTTCCGTCACCGTGTCAGCCAGAGTTCGCCCACGGATCACCGGTCGTCGGCTCGCTCCACGAGGTTTTCCCCCACTCCAGCGCACAGCTCCCTCACGAAGCATTGGCTCAAGAGCCCGCTTGAGGCTCGACGTTTTTACCGGAACGATTCGCGCCACAGACCGGCCTCGCTCCGTCACGACGAATTCCTCGCCGCCCTGGACCCGCTTCAGATAGCCGCTCAATCGATCTTTGAGTTCGCGGACACCAACCTGTGACATCAGACCATCTTCCTCAGCAGAATGAGGCTACAATATAGACTTGTTGTGGCTACAAATCAAACAAAAGTCACTCCCAGCACACAGCGTGAAGCATGCGGTCTTACCATCGCCCTTGCCCCCATTCGTTCGCTTGGCGGAAATATTGCCCATAGTTCATTTAGGGGATATCGTTGGGAATTCTGCATTTCTCGCCAGCACTCGTTCCAGATGCTCCACAATCCGCTCCGCCGCTTTGCCGTCCCATTTCGGTGGAATCGTCCCTTTCTTCCACTGGCCGGCCATCAATCGCGCAAGCGCAGGTGGAAGCTTACTCGGATCTGTCCCGATCAGTTCATTTGTCCCGATGGTGATGGTTTCAGGTCGCTCGGTGTTGTCACGCAGGGTGAGACAGGGTACGCCAAGCACTGTCGTTTCCTCGGTAATTCCTCCTGAATCGGTAATCACACCTTTGGCATGCTTGACGAGATAGTTGAATTCCAGATAACCGAAGGGATCAACGTAGTGCATTGACGGGAGCGTGTTCCCCATGTCCCTCAGATTCTTGGCCGTCCTGGGATGCACTGGAAAGATGACAGGTAAGCCTCTTGCTCCATCTGCAATAGCGCTCAGCAATCGGAGCAGTTGTTGTTCTCCATCCACATTGGCCGGACGATGGAGCGTGATGACCATATATTGACAGGGCTGCAGGGCGAGTGACTCCCAGCAGGCCGGCTGACGCAGTCGAGGCAACTGCTTGAGCAACGTATCGATCATCGTGTTGCCGACAAAAAATATCTGATCGTCGGTGACACCGGCGCGGCGCAGATTGTCGTTGGCCGTCTCGCTCGTCGTAAAAAACCAGTTGGTGATGGAGTCGGTCACCACTCTATTGATCTCCTCCGGCATCGTCCAATCACCTGATCGAATCCCACCCTCGACATGAGCAACCGGCACACCCAGTTTTCTTGCCGCGATAGAACAAGCCATTGTACTCGTCACATCGCCGACAACTAGACAAAGATCACTCTTATCTTTCAAAAGGACTTTCTCATATCCGACCATGATACCGGCAGTTTGTTCGGCCTGAGTCCCCGACCCTACCTCCAGATTAGTATCTGGGTCGGGAATCCCAAGTTCTTCGAAGAAACTCCCGGACATCGTACGATCGTAGTGTTGGCCTGTATGGATCAACCGATACCTGAGGTGCCCGCCACGGCGCTCAGCCGCTTTCAGCGCCTCAATGATCGGCGCAATTTTCATAAAATTAGGTCTCGCCCCGGCAATGATATCGATACGTTTCACTCGGTGCCTCACATCATAATAAGGAGATACTCGCTCTATACGATTGTGTGTAGCGGATTCAGAGAGTCGTTCAACGATGCAAATGCCCTGGCGTATCGCCAGCAATCACATGCGTACGGAGATGGCATTTTGGCTTACACAATGGAAGAGAGAGCAGCACGGCAGATGTATTTCTATCACAACGCGTGCACCCTGCTAGAGATATTTCAGAAATGCACTTCGCGTATTGACTGGCGGTTAGCCTGGAACCATTGGACAGTCTGTCTCAACCCGTCACGCAGACTGTGCCGGGCTTGAAATCCGAAGAGTTGCTTGGCTCGACTCACGTCAAGACATCGGCGAGGTTGGCCATTGGGCTTAGTGGTATCCCACTGGATCTGACCGGTGAACCCCACCTCGGCAGCAATCATCGTGGCGAGATCACGAATGCTGACTTCGTCACCCGTTCCCAGATTGATCGGGAGATCACCATTGTACTGTTCGGCCGCAAGTAGAATGCCTTCGGCGGCATCCTCGACATACAAGAATTCCCGAGTCGGAGATCCATCACCCCATAGAGTGATGAATGCACGCCCCTCTTCCTTGGCTGACACACATTTCCTAATCAGTGCCGGAATCACATGAGAGGTTTCCAGATCGAAATTGTCTCGTGGCCCGTACAGATTCACAGGGAACAGCACAATGGAGTTGAAGCCGTATTGTTGCCGATAGGCCTGCGACTGCGCCAGCATCATTTTCTTTGCCAATCCGTACGGAGCGTTGGTTTCCTCAGGATACCCATTCCAGATATCATCTTCCTTGAATGGTATCGGAGCGAATTTAGGGTAGGCGCAAATGGTCCCGGTTGCCACAAACTTCTTTAACCCCTGTTGACGGCCCACCTCGATCAGCTGAGCACCCATCATCAAGTTGTCGTAGAAGAAACGTCCTGGATTGGCTTGGTTGGCGCCGATGCCGCCGACACGCGCCGCCAAATGAATCACGATATCCGGTTTGGTGTCGCCATACAATTGCTTCACCGCATCCATCTGTACCAAATCATAATCTTGACTTCGCGGCACCACGATCTGTTGACAGCCCTTTGCGCGTAACTGGTCCACGACGAAAGAACCGAGAAACCCCGCTCCTCCGGTCACGACCACACGTTTGTCTTTCCAGAATGAAGGCATATCCCTCTAGGCTCCCCTAGTTTCGCTTCCTGGTCCCATCCAATTTCTCTTTTTCGGCAGCCAGATCCGCATCGACCATCATAGCAATCAACTCTTCAAATTTCACTTTGGGTTGCCATCCGAGTTGCTTCTTGGCCTTGCTCGCATCTCCAATCAGCAGATCGACTTCCGTTGGACGATAGTATTTCGCGTCGATCTTGACATGTTTCTTCCAATCGAGCTGCAGCCGGTCGAACGCCAGCTCCAACATTTCCTTGACGGTATGAGTTTCCCCTGTCGCAATGACATAGTCCTCCGCCGTCGGCGCCTGCAACATCATCCACATAGCCTCAACGTAATCGCCGGCATAGCCCCAGTCACGCTTCGCATCAAGATTGCCCAAAAAGAGATCCTGCTGCGTACCGAGCTTGATACGTGCGGCCGCTTGGGTGATTTTCCTCGTCACGAAGGTTTCGCCTCGTCGAGGTGATTCATGGTTGAACAGAATGCCATTGCAGGCAAACAAGTTGTAGGCCTCCCGATAGTTCACCGTAATCCAGTAAGAATAGACTTTGGCAGCCCCATAGGGGCTCCTGGGATAAAACGGCGTCGTTTCTTTTTGAGGCACCTCCAACACTTTGCCGAACATTTCGCTCGATGAGGCTTGATAAAACTTCGGTTTCAGTCCCGACTCCCGGATCGCCTCAAGGAGCCGGATCGTCCCAAGTCCCGTGATTTCTCCTGTGTATTCAGGAATATCGAAGCTTACTCGCACATGGCTCTGCGCCCCCAAATTGTAGATTTCATCCGGCTGGACCGTACGCAAGATCCGATTCAGGGAACTGGCGTCGTTCAGATCGCCATAGACGAGGTGGAGTCGCCGATGAGGCACATGCGGATCCTCGTAAATGGGATTAATTCGGCCTGTATTGAACGAGCTGGAACGGCGCACAATACCGTACACCTCGTACCCTCTCCCCAGTAGGAATTCAGACAGATAGGAGCCATCTTGGCCGGTAATCCCAGTGATTAGTGCTTTTTTCACGCGTGCAACCTCCATAAAGAAGGGGATTATTGCTTGCTCCAGTCGTTTTGTCCACCCATCGTGTGAAAGATCACAACAAAAAGATTCTTGCGGCCATGGAGGTTCGCCGGGTACGATGGCAGTCGAATACGATTAGAAAGAGGCAGCGCATTGGCCACAGTTTCTCCGCAACATGTCCGTCACGCTAGTTTGATACTGTGCATGGTGATATGCGGACTGCTCATCGCCCACTCCATCAATGCGTTTGTCGCAGATGCGTTATATATGATGCCGGAGCCTCCTGCTGGAGTCAGCGCCGTCGCATCGGTAGGGTCTCCATCGCTCGCGTCCTATTCACCCCTACAAGCGGTCGACCAGATTCGTTCAAGCGGACTCTTCCTACTTCCACCTACGACTGGCGATGGAACAACGGATGCCACAAGGTCTGGACGGCCTGGCGCCTCCGGTGCCGCAGTGCGGGCTTCCCTCGGTTTGGCAGAGAAGCTACGGTTGATTGGGGTCGTGCTGGGTGATCAGCGCGGCGTCTTTGCGATCATTGAAGATCTCTCGTCGAAACAGCAGTCGTTGTATCATCTTCACGACTCAGTGCTCGATCTTGGAGAGGTCAGCGACATTCGTCGTAATGGGATCGTGATTCGCCAAGGCAATTTGGAAGAGTTACTGGAACTGGCACATGCAGAAGCCCCACCTGCCGCCAACGATTCCGCCGGCGCAACCCCATCTCCTAAGAAACCGTCGACTTCCAGCGCTCCCCTGCGAAAAGTGGTCGATCGACGGGAAGTGGAACAGGCCATGAGCGATCTCCCAAAACTCTTGTCGCAGGCGAGAGCCGTACCCAATATGGCAAACGGAGCTGTGAATGGATACCGACTGGACTACATCGCCCCGGCTAGTTTTTATGAAAAGATCGGCGTTCAGACTGGAGACGTATTGCAGCGCGTCAATGGGGTCGACATCCGTGACCCCAGTACCATGCTGAGCCTGCTCCAGCAGCTCAAGAATGAGCAGATCGTCAAGCTCGATGTGGTTCGGAACAACCAACGCTCGACGATTACCTATGAATTACGCTGAACCACGGTCGGCGGTCCTCTAACTCCGCTGAACTCCGTCCCCTCACTCTTGTATCATGCCGAGTTCCCTGTTCGCAGTCTTCGATCACAGCCAGGACCAGGGCTCTTTGTCCCAGGTGATCGAAGAGTAGCCCGCTCGTTGGGGCGGTCTGATGGCAGTTGCAGAGCAGTTAACGGCGCACAAAGCCTCAATTTTATGCAAAGAAATCGGCTTGTCCTTGCCAGGCCGTGAGAAGGAAGAGTATCTTTACGTCGAACAGGACACAGTAACCACAGAGACTGCAGGTCATGGTATCCGTCGTATCCGTCTCGAGTCACACGATATGAAAGAAATTAGCCACGTGCTTGAGACTGACCAACCCGATTCCGGTCCCCGGCGTCCCCTGTTGGGACGCATCCTCGAGGAAAAATTTCATCTCTTGGAGTCAAAACTGGAGGAAGCCTTATCCTATCAACGGGAGAAAGGCGGCCGATTGGGCGAGGTCCTGCTCCATCTGCGCTCATTGCGAGAAGAACAGCTTCTGGAAGCGCTCGCGCAACAATTCGAGATGAAGTGGATGCCGCAGCTGGATACCAGCCAGGTCGACCACGAGCTGATCAAGAAGGTCCCCATCGCCTTTTGTCGTCGGTACCACGTCTTACCACTTCGGTATGAAGAAGGCTTTATATTGACCGCCTCGACCGACCCCCTCGAAACCGTCGCCCTGGATGACCTTCGATTGCTCTTAGGCAAACCCATCAAGCCCATCTTGACCAGCAGCGTGAGCCTCCTCAGCTGCCTAAACCGCGCGTACGACGAAATCGCCAATCCGGCCGGTGCCGAACAAGTGATGGAAGATATTGCTGCGAACCAGAGCCTCGACCAGCTGGCGCACGAACTTGACGAACCACAAGACTTGCTCGATGCGACCGACGAGGCTCCGATCATTCGACTGGTCAACTCGGTCCTATTTCAGGCGGTTCGCCAACGAGCCAGTGACATCCACTTCGAGTCGTTCGAGCGTGGCCTGGTGATCCGATATCGAATCGACGGTGTGCTGTATCCGGTCCTCACACCACCGAAACATTTGCAGGCCAGCATCATCGCGCGGCTGAAGATCATGGCCGGCCTCAATATAGCCGAGAAGCGCTTACCGCAAGATGGCCGTTTCGCTATTCGCACTTCGGGAAAGGATGTCGATCTTCGGGTCTCCGTGTTACCAACATCACACGGCGAGCGAGTCGTGCTGAGGTTGCTGGAAAAGGAAAATCGCCTCCTGAATCTTTCCGAAATGGGATTTCCGAAAGAACGACTCGCGGTGATCCATCAGCTGATCCAGCTCGCCCACGGAATTATTCTCGTCACCGGTCCTACGGGAAGCGGCAAGACGACAACGCTCTACGCCGCGTTAAGCCACATCAATGCACCGGACAAGAACATTATCACCGTCGAGGACCCGGTGGAATACCAGTTGCTCGGAATCGGGCAGATGCAGGTGAACCCCAAGATCAATCTGTCGTTTGCTGCCGGACTGCGGTCGATCCTTCGACAAGACCCCGACGTCATCATGATCGGCGAAATCCGCGACCGTGAAACAGCGGAGATCGCCATTCACGCCTCCCTCACGGGACATCTGGTGTTTTCCACTCTGCACACGAACGATGCCTCAAGCGCCGCCACACGCCTGATCGACATGGGCATCGAACCATTTCTCGTCGCGTCATCGGTCGTCGCCGTTCTTGCTCAACGATTGCTTCGTAGGATTTGCCCTGACTGCAAGCGACCCTACACGCCGAGTGAGGAGGAGCTTGATCGC
Organism: Nitrospira sp.; assembly: GCA_041743145.1. GTDB lineage: Bacteria > Nitrospirota > Nitrospiria > Nitrospirales > Nitrospiraceae > Nitrospira_D. The sequence goes on from JBGTNJ010000045.1 coordinate 9,240, forward strand.
CTCAACTTACCCCCAGGCTCGAGCGTGACCCTCTATCGAGGGGCAGGCTGTGCAGCCTGTTCACAAACCGGGTATCGCGGACGAACCGGCATTTTCGAACTCATGGTGCTCGACGACGAAATCAGGCGACTCATCGGGAGCAAAGCGGACTCGACCGCCATCAAACAGGCGGCCCTCGCCAAGGGCATGGTGACGTTGAAGCAGGAAGGCGCAGACCGAGTCATCCAGGGTCACACTACGCTGGAAGAAGTCATGCGAATCACTCAACAAGAAATCGACGTCGACTAGTATGGCCGGCCGTTTCTCTCACCATCGTTTCCGCACTCATACCCATCGGGTCATCGGAAAACCACGGGCATCACGTCGTTCTCCGGGAGCCTGTTGATCATGCCGGTCTATCAGTACCAAGGATATCGGAGCGACGGTGGAGCCGCGACAGGGATCATCGACGCGGAAAACGTCAAGGTTGCGCGGCTGAAGCTCAGGAAAGAGGGTGTGTATCCGACCGATGTCGTCGAACAAGGCCAACCATCGGTTCGCCCGCAAGAAAGAGGCCGTTCCACGACCGGGCGTCCGACTGGGAAGTCTTCTGTTCTTTCGGCAACCGACCTGTCATTGTTGACCAGGCAATTTGCAACACTCCTGGTTGCAGGGCTTCCCCTCGTCGATGCGCTCGGCGTCCTCGTGGATCAAGCCCAGAAAAAACCTATCAAATCCCTTCTCGCCGACATCAGAGAACAAATTCGCGGTGGAAAAGCGTTGAGTGTCGTCTTGGAATCCTATGAGAAAGATTTTTCTTCCATCTACGTCCATATGGTACGCGCGGGCGAAGCCAGCGGAGCACTTGATCAGATCTTGTTCAGGCTCGCCGAATTTCTAGAGAAGCAACAGACCCTGAGGAACAAGGTCACCAATGCGATGCTCTATCCCATCATCATGCTGGTCATTGGGACGATCATTTTGTTTTTCCTCATCACATTTGTCGTGCCCAAGATTACCCAGGTGTTCGCGCAACAGAAACAGGCATTGCCTTGGCCGACGGTCGCGTTGATGTCGGTCAGCGAGTTCATGGCCGATTATTGGATGATGCTTGTGGGGCTTGTCATCGGAGGATTGTACCTTCTACGGCGATTTGCCCATACTGCACGGGGCCGTATGGTCGCCGACCGCGTGACTCTCAGGCTCCCACTGGTCGGCGACGTCGCCAGAATGGTGTCGATTTCCAGACTCACGAGCACCCTGTCAACGATGTTGGCGAGCGGTGTCCAATTGCTCGATGCACTGGATGTCTCAAAACGGGTGATGAATAATCGCGTGCTCGAAGAAACGGTGGAAGGCGCACGACAGAACATCCGCGAGGGCGAGACAATCGCCGATCCCTTGAAACGGAGCGGAGAATTTCCTGCCTTGGTCACCCACATGATCGCCGTCGGTGAGAAAAGCGGGGAAATGGAAGAGATGCTCCGCCGCGTCAGTCAAATCTACGATAGTGAGGTGGAGCGGGTGATTGCCCGATTGACCTCGTTGATGGAGCCGATCATGATTCTCGTGATGGGAGCCATTGTCCTCTTCATCGTCGTCGCAATTCTCTTGCCCATCTTCGAGATGGGCCAAATGATACGATGAGGGCGCAGAGCACACGAACCGGCATACACGGTTGAATGAAAAAGGGGGAGTGATGATGAGTGATTCAGAACAGCGGAGCGAGCAGCCGGCACAGACGACGGAAACGAACCGACTCATTCTCGTGGGCGCCCGCCTGATGCAGCGGACTCGAGGATCTTCCGCTGGATTTACCTTCATCGAAATCATGGTGGTCGTGGCGATCCTGGCTATTCTCGCGGCGCTGGTTGTCCCCCGCATCATGGGCAGGACCGATGACGCCAAACGGACCGCCGCAAAAGTGCAGATACGCAATATCGAAGGCGCGCTGCAACTCTACAAGCTGGATAACGGTGTCTATCCCACCACGGAACAGGGCCTCAAAGCGCTCATTGAAAGGCCATCTGTCGGTGTGGTGCCAAAGAAATGGAAAATTGGTGGATACCTACCGAAGCTTCCGGAAGATCCGTGGGGCAATCCCTATAAGTATGTCAGTCCAGTCCAGAGAGGAGACCACAAGATAGACTACGAAATCACCTCCCTCGGGACGGACGGAGAGGTCGGCGGTGAGGGTGTGAACGCCGATATCACCAATTGGAATCTGGACAAAGAGTAAGACATCCGTGGACCGACGTCATCTATCAACGCTGACACATTGTCTATGGCAATCGAGGCTCGTGCAGCGCAATGTCTCAAGAACCAACGCGCCGAGAGAGTCCAGATGGCGGTCTCCGGCTGGTTTCACGATTTTTGAAATGCTGATCGTCCTGTTTCTTCTTGGAGGAATTCTGGCCATCATGATTCCTCGGATCAGTTTCGAAGAAGACCTACGCTCCACCGGAAGAACACTTATCGGTCTTCTCAGAACCTTACAAGGAGACGCAGCCTCGAAGCAGACACCCTTAAGGCTCTATCTGGACCTGGATCGAGGACTCTACTGGTTGATGCTGGTGGAAGGCAAGGAAGAGCGCATCCCACTTGATCCGGCCTGGAAAACCCCTCGCTCGTTACCCGAATCCATACGTCTTACTGAGGTATCCATCGGGCAAGAGAAGCATATGACAGGAAGAGCCGGTGTATCGTTCTTCACGAATGGGCGTATCGAGCCGGTCACGTTGTACCTCATGGACTCAAAGAACAATCTGCTGGGGCTGGCAGTCGATTCATTGACCGGTGGGATTCGGGTGAGTGATGAGCGGTTCGACATTCCGCGAAACCGTTTTATCCCTGACCGTGTCAAAATTCTGCTGAAGGCCAGGCCACAAACAAGTGCTGCAGGGTCAGCGGGAGGCGGGATTCCCAATCAACAATAGGCCGACATGTTCCAAGGCAGACAACGAACCGAAGCCGACGACGCAGGATTCACGCTCCTTGAAGTGCTGCTGGCGATCGCCTTGCTGGCGATTGCACTGCCAGTTCTGCTCGGCCTGAGGAATTTCGATCTGGATCTCCAAGATAGAGCCTCGGAATTGACAATAGCGACGTTGTTGGCCCAAGAGAAGTTGGTGGAGGTCGAACTATTGGGACAGTATGCTATCGGCGAAACCGTCGGCGAGTTTCGGCATGTTCCCCTCGGGGCCCAACCCGTGACCCACACCGAACCGAGAGCGGTCGGGTATAAATGGAAACAGACCATCGCACCGACTCCATTGGAGTTGATTCGTGAAATTCGCATCAAAGTCACCTGGCCCCGTAGTGAACGTGAGGAAACCCTGGAGGTGAGCACGTATGTCTTCGCGGGCCGTCTCACCTTTTAAAGGCGATGCGGGTTTTACGCTGATCGAGGTCCTTGTTGCCGTAGCGCTGCTTGGCACCATCGCCGCCATGGTCTTCGGCTCGCTCATTACGACCACGCAGGCCGTCGAGGCCGGAAGAGACCATGTATCGAAAGAACAAACCGTCAGAAAGATTTTACGACTCATGGCTGAAGAGATTTCCCTCAGCAAGCGTAGCCTCTCGTACCCGTGGGTCGGAATGAACGGAACACAAGAAGGACAGCCGGCCGACACGCTCGCGTTTCTGGCGATGAGTCAAACTTTGAGTACCTCGACGATGAAGGAGAGCGAAACCATTCGTGTTGTCTATACGCGGGAACGCGATCGGTTGATTCGGTTCGTTCGCAGAAACCTCTACACCCTGACCGACACCGATGAGACGCTGGAACAAATGGAACTGGCCGATCGCGTACAGGCCTTCAACGTTCGGTATTATGACGACCAGAACCGGATCTGGCTCGACGAATGGCCGACGGCCAGCAAGCTGCCGAAGGCCGTGTTAATTGAAGTGACATTTCAATATCCCGATACCACACCGTGGACCGTGCGGGAGTGGATCACGATCGGCACATCATGACCATCAAATGGCCTGAAGCATGGGGCGCGATCCTGGCATGGGTTGCAGCTGGAATCTGTATCTTGGCGATCTGCGTCCTCGCCACCTTTCCCTACGGGATGCTCCAGGCACGGGTGGTGGAGGAACTCAAACGAGCCACTGCGATGGACGTTCGGGTAGCCGATTGGGCCATGGGGCTGCCCCTGAGCCTGGAATGGCGAAACGTGACCCTCTCGAAGCCGAATATCACGCCAATCGAAATGGCTGGGCTGCAAGCCAAACTCGGAGTCTTGAAGGCGCTGAGCGGAACGCTCGGCCTCGATATCATCGTGCAACTGGACGGAAACTCCTCACGTACGAACCTCGCTAAAGGTACGCTCACGGCCTCATCGTTTTCCTTAGCCGGCCCCGTGGCAATCAAGGGACAGCTTCAGCAGGTGGATCTCTCAAAGATCCTTCGCCGCTATGTCACCCGAGGGACTTTGAATGGGGATTTCTCCCATCGAATCGAGTCCGGACAGTCCAGCTCAACTGTCATGAAGGGTGAAGGAACATGGACAGCCGAAGCGACCGATCTTGTGATCGACCAGATTCCAGTCGGTAACGGAAGAACCTTATCGCTGACATTCAGCTCGGTTTCGGCAGGCCTTTCATGCCGTGACCTCCGCTGCGAGGTCACGCAACTGAACGGTGAAGGGATCGACGGCTCCTTCACGGGAGAAGGACAGATCACCATTCAGCAGCCGTTACCGAATAGCCAACTCGCGCTCATTGTCACGGTCATTCCCGGTCCTGGCTTTGTCTCCAAAGCTGGAACGCTGGGCCTCCCTGCTCCACCTCCTGGAACGCCTATGACCGTAAAGATCGTCGGAACCTTGGCACAGGCAAGGATCGCATTGTAAAGTAGACCATTTGTCGGAGGACTCGTCGAGACCATTATGGCCATTGTAGATGAATGTGTCGGACTGGATGTGGGGCAAACCGGCATCAAAGCCGTCCGTTTTCGCCGCCGCCTAAGCGGGCGCGAAACGATCGATTATTTCCAGCACCCCATGCCGTTTTCCCGGCCGGAAGATCTCGAACCGGCTCGGCGTGTGCAGTCGTTGCGAAGCTTCATCTGGCGGCACGGTCTCTATGTCACAGACCGCTTAGTGACGGCCATCCCTTGTCAGGACCTCTTTGTGAGAACACTCTCATTTCCCTTTAAGGACTCGGCCAAGCTTGCGCAAGTCGTCCCGTTTGAAGTCGAAAATCTCGTGCCTATGCCGCTTGAAGATCTGGCGGTCGGAAGCCTGATCCTTCCCCCTGAGCTACCGACCGAAGGATCGGTACGTGAAAGCAAGGGCTCAGATGTTCTTGTCACCGCTGCACCTAGAGACAAGGTTGCCGAGCATCTCCGGTTTTTGGCGCAAGCCGATGTGGAGCCGTCGGCAATTAATGTTGATGCCATGGCGCTCTTTTCCGTCACGCAATATTTACAAGAAGAAGGCGCGACCGTGCCGCCGGATCTGGCCATCATCGATGTCGGAGCTTCGAAGACCACGCTCTGTCTCGTCCAAGGGGGGCGTCCCGTCGTGCTTCGGACCATCCTTTGGGGTGGCAACCATCTCACGCACGCCCTGGCTGTCCGACACGCCTGCAGCTTCGCTGACGCTGAACGTCACAAGCGCACCGTAGCCGTCGATCAAGTACATGGGTTGCTGGAGCCTATCGTGCGAGAACTTCGAATCACGCTGCAGGCCTATCAAGGAAGCGAGCGTGGTCGTTTGACCCACTGCTGGGTATGCGGAGGTGGGTCTAAACTCCAGGAAATCGGGAGCTACGTGTCTCGGCAATTGGGACTTTACCCGGTGGGACCCCGCCAGGGGTTTGGACCCGATGCCCCACGAGCATTCTCCATCGCGTTTGGTTTAGCGATTCATCCCAAGATCATCCGGCCACGCTGGCGATTTAAATCGTCCCCGCACGGACTTGCCCTTGATTTGAAAGGAGTGACAGAAGCCACTTCACAGGACGCCGCTACAACCAAACGGGACCGGCGTGTGGCCATCACCGCTGTTCTAGTCATCGCCGTCCTGGCACTTGTGGACTTCTCGGTTCATTTCATGTTGCAAGACCAACGCGTGACGCGGCTGAAGTTGGCCTTGCAGAGCCAGTATGAGCAATTCTTTGGAGCCGGTGCCTCACCAGGAGAGGAACTTGATCAAGCCCAGTACCGCATCGGAGTGCTTGATAAATCCCTGAGCCTGATTGACACCACCGACAACAAAGTCTTACGCACACTGTCCATCTTCGTAAAGCAACTGCCGCCCGGAACAACAGTCAAGGTTCGGGAACTGACCGTCGATGGCGCAGTGATTCTCATGGAGGGCGAAACCACCTCGTTCGATGCGGTCGAACGGGTGAAGCAAACCCTCGCCGCGAGTTCTCAACTCACGGAAGTCGCGGTTACGGAAACTCGTGTGGGCGCAGCACCCAATCAAGTGGTGTTTCGGATGACCGCCACGGTGAAACCATCATGATGCAGAGCTTCCGGGAACGATGGCACCAGATGTCCAAGCGGGAACGGACCCTCGTGATGGCAGGGGGCATCGTGCTTGGGCTCAGCCTCCTGTTCCTGCTCATCGTAGACCCTTTGCTCGACAAGCTGGATCGCCTGGAGCGTCAGACAGTGAGGAAACAGAAGGACCTCACCGAGTTGACGGCGCTGATCCAAGGCTATCTCACCAAGCGGGACCATTTGGCAAAGATCGAAAGCCGCATGCCAGCAAACGGTAGTCATTTTTCGCTGCTGACGTTCATGGAAGAAGCGGCCACGACCGCACAGGTGCGCGAACGCATCACGAGCATGCAGCCGCAGGTTCAATCTCTGGCGCAGGGCTACGAAGAAACAGCCGTCGATCTCCGGCTCGACGGCATCCAACTGCCTGAATTGCTCGCGTTACTGGTCGCGATTGATCGAGCTCCCTACGACCTTCACGTTCGCCACCTGCAGATCCGCCCCAAATTTGATAGTCCGGTCAATATCGACGCCACCGTTCGGGTGTTGAGCTATGCCAAAAGCTGATGAACGAGGCATCGCGCTTCTTTTAGCGCTCCTCGTGTTGACCCTCCTCACCGCCCTCATTCTTGAATTTGATGCGGAAGCGCGCCGGGAATACCGTGCGGCGGCGACGTTTCGAGACGACTACAAGGCCAGCATGCTGACGCGGGCGGCAGTCCAGGCGACACGCGCAGTGCTGGCGCAGGATCTCTTGCGTGAAAAAATGACGGGTCAAAAATACGATGGCCCTACCGACATCTGGGCCATGCCGATCAAGAATTATGCGATTGGAGACGGGTTCTTGACGGCACAAATCCGAGACGAGACAGGGAAAGTGAATCTGAACGACCTCGCCTCAACGTCTGGTGGGGAACTGGAGCAGAAGAAAAAGGTTTTCCGGGTCAGACGATTGTTCGAACTGCTCAAGGTTAATCCAAACCTCGTGGATGCCCTCATCGACTGGATCGATCAGGATGAAGCACCTCAACCAGCCGGAGCAGAGAGCCTCTACTATCAGTCCTTGAGACCGCCCTATCGAGCCGCAAATTCGCCGTTACCTGGACTCGGCGATCTTCGGCTCATTAAGGGATTTACACCGGACATTATCGAACGAATCGAGCCCTATGTGACGGTCTATCCCTTGGAAGGTGGAGCGCCGATGAACCTCAACACAGCCGACCCCATCGTCATTCAGACGCTCGACCCCAGTATTTCCCAAACGATCGCGATGGAAATCGTCCAAGGACGTCCATACAAAACCAAGGTGGAACTCGATCGGGTCAGCAGTTTTCAAGAAATTGGCCGGACGTTGCGTAACGACTACGACATCAAGTCGGACTATTTCTCAGCACAGCTGGCCATCACCGTAAACGAAACGACGAAGTCCTCGTTTGCGGTACTGAGGCGAGATGCCAGCAAAGGCGAGAGTACGGTGGAATATTTGCGGATTCTCTAGGGCGGTCAGCTGAGCGGCACCATGATTGTCGCCTCATTCCCGCGTTCGTTGTAGGCTAAACCAGGAAAGAACGATTGAGTCAAAAAGATCCCTCTCCCATTTGCGTCTTCCGACTCACACACTTCCTGTGAGCGCATGAGCAGACTCCGCCATTTGAAACCCTTGCCTTCATCGGTGATGCGATAGACCAGACTGTCGACGCTCTTATCGTAGAGCGTGTGGATGGTCACGCGCCGATCTCTCAACCGAGCTTGGGCCAAGCGTTGAGCGAGAAGCTGTTCATACTGTCCGTCCGCCAGCGCCTCCTGCTTCTCCTGGTAGAAGATTTCGAGATTCCCATGCTCGATGGCATTGAAGAGCAATTCTTGAAGGGCGCCTTGGAGATGTAGCCGCCGCATTGGCGGCAAGGCGGACGCCGTGGTCTTCATCAACCAGGAAATAATTCCTGGGATATGGACAGGATCCGAATCCACCGTCAGGCTATACTCCGATCGGCACACTCCCGGAAGGTCAGCCAGATCTCCAGGCAAGAGTCCCCGCGCGCGCTGGACTGCGTGGGCCAATTCTTCTTCGGCAATAGGTTTATGAAGATAGTCGGCAGCCCCGACACGAAGCGCCTCAAGGATCATCGGTTCCGGCGCGTCTTGGGCCATCACAATCACAGGGCATGGATCATGTCTGGCTTTAAGCTCTTTCACCAATCTGAGTCCTGCCGCACCAGGGAGAAATAGATCGGTGAGTACAATGTCCGGGGCCGTGGAATCAATGGTCGCCAATGCCGCAGCCGGATCATCCACGGCGACAACGGAAAACCCTCTGCCTTGCAAGTGCTGGGCGATGCGTGCCTGGGTCTCTGGACACGAGTCGATGACCAACAGATGATCCGAAGTATCCAGCATCTTCATGCGGCCAGTCCTTTATCCCGTTCATGGCGAAGCGCATTCAGCAGACGCAGGAGTTCCTGTTCCAACGTGGCATAGAGCGCTTCAGCATGGAGAAGATTGCCGGCCTTTGCGGTTTCCTCCAATGCTTTGCACGCGTGGAGTGTAGCCGGAGCGCAAAACTGAAGGATTGCTCCCTTCAGCCGATGACTGGATCGCGCCAAGCCGGCGGCGTTCTGGAGGTTGAGTGCCGCTTTGGCTTCGGCTAAGTCCTTTGGCCCGTGTTCGATGAACAGTTCCACCATCATGTCAAACGTCTCTCGGTCGTGATCAACTCGGGCAAGGGCCTCCTCGAGGCTGAAGATGGGATCATGATTCATGAGAGCTGCTCGCTACACGACACTGTCGGTGACCTCGATACCCATCAGAGCCACGTCATCGGGAAATTGTTCGTGCCCCTGCCATCGGATCGCCTCGGCAATCGACCCCGACACCACATCCGTCAAGGGGCGCCTTCCGAATTGACGAATCGTTTCTTCCAGCCGACCTTGTCCCCATAATTCGCTGTTCGGATCCGGGACTTCGTAGAGGCCATCGCTCAAGAGGTACAGCCGATCACCCGGTGTGATCGTGAGATCCGTCGTGACATAGATCGTCGAGCCATCGAACCCAAGCGGTAAGTTCGGTTGGGCCATCCAGCAGAACTCTCCTGAAGACCGTTGAAGAAAAGCCCCATTGTGACCGGCAGTGGCGTAGGACAGAGTTCGAGCGCGAATGTCGAGCCTGGCAAACACGATCGTGAAGTAGTTCCCATCGTCCGTCAACGGAAACTGCTTGTTGGCTTCCGTGAGAATTGCACCAGGATCAGTCGACCCAACATGCCGGAATAGGTTGCCTCTCCGTAAAAATGTTGAAAGCGACGCGGAACGGAGAGCCGACGACACACCGTGACCGGAGGCATCTAGCAAGTAGAGCCCCAATACACCATCGCCCCACGACACAATGTTAAACAGGTCGCCGCCCAAGCCGAGAGATGGGCGATAGGCATGCACCATCTGAACACCGGGCAAAAGGATGCCTGGTGCCGGGAGCAACGATTCGACATAGCGTGCGGCGGATTGCAGCTCTCGTTCGAGTATCTCCTGCTTCCGCCGAATCTCCTCGGTCACGTCTTTCAACCGCCGGATCAAGGTCGCGGCGCGCATTCCGGACTGAACGCGAGCCGTAATTTCATACTTACTGGCGGCTTTGCTGAGAAAGTCATCGGCCCCCCGAGCCAATCCCTCGGCGATCTGCTCAGGCTCATCGTGACTCGTCATCATGAGGATCTGACTCGTGAGAAGCTCAGGATCTTGGCGTACCCGTTCGCAGAAGGAAGGGCCGTCGATTTCAGGCATCATCCAATCTAAAATGGTCAGATCGGGTCGTTCTCGGCGAAGCGCGTTCAGTCCGGACTTTCCGTCGACCGCTTCGATCACGCGGTACCCCAGCCGTTTGAGTCGAGCCGCCAGCGCAATGCGCGCGGCCGGCTCATCATCCACAACAAGGACGGTTTGAGCCCCGTTTTCCCTAGTATGGGAGGGTGCTGTCAGATGTGGAGATGTCGACATCGCGTTAGGCTCAAAACAGCAGGACACACCTGTTCGGATTTGATACTCATAGCCTCACGTTGACTGGACATAAGTCGGCCTATGCCGCGCGTTGGTGTCCGGTCAAGGCTTCCTGCTCGTTATCGTAGACAGGAATGAGTTTTTGAATGTTCGCCAAACTCATGATTTCCCGCACATAACTCTGCGGTTTCAGCATGCTCACTTTCCCTTGGCTCAATTTAAAATTCTGCGACACCAGCGCGAGCAGGCCTAATCCGGAACTGTCAACGAATCGCACATCTGACATATTCAAGATGAGATGGCGACAGCCCTTTTGCCGTACCGCTTCCACGGCCGTTTTGAATTGTTCACGATTGGCATAGGTGAGATCTCCTGTCAACTCGAGAACGACACCGTTCGGCACGGGACGTTCCTTCACTTGCATGGCCATGACTACCTCCTTAGTTCAAATTGGTCAAGATCGGCTCGTATCTTCCTCTCACGCGGCTCGAGCTTCAGCCGCCGCCTCCTCTGTTGGAAACACAGGAATCATTCTGTCAAGATTTGCCATCTCTAGAATCGTTTTGACCGTGCCTTGTGGCCCGACCAGGCTGATCATTCGCTCCTCTGCCGTGAGCTGTTGACACGTCAGTGCCAGCAAGCCGACAGCGGCACTATCGACATAGATGGCATCCCGTAAATCGACGATGAGATGTTTGCTCGCGGACTCCTTAAATATTTTTACCGCTGATGAGAAGTCCTTCCGGTTACGATGCGTAAAGACATCGTCGATGTGTACCACGGTGGTGGTGCGTACAGTTCGTTGAGTGATCGGCATATGGACTCCTAATTGATCAGTGGCTCACGTGAGTAAGGATCGCCCCTGCAATTTCAGAGAGTGGAAGCACCTTATCTACGGCTCCCGCCTTGATCGCTTCTTTAGGCATCCCGAACACGACACAACTCCCTTCGTCCTGTGCAATGGTGAAGGCGCCGGCCTGCTTCATCGTCAACATTTCCTTCGCACCGTCGCCGCCCATCCCAGTGAGAATCACTCCCACCGCGTTGGCACCGGCGTACCGAGCAACCGAAGCAAACGTCACATCCACCGACGGCCGATGGCGATTCACCGGAGCCTCCTGATTGATCCGAACCGTATAGCGAGCCCCACTCCGCTCCAGCGCCATGTGATATCCGCCGGGTGCCACCAGCGCATGCCCAGGCAACACACTGTCCCCATCTTGTGCCTCTTTGACGGAAATCCTGCAGAGGCTGTTCAATCGATCTGCCCAGGTCTTCGTAAAGCGCTCCGGCATATGCTGGGTAACGAGGATCGGCGGTGTATTCGGAGGCATGACTTCGAGCACATCTTTGACGGCTTCTGTTCCCCCGGTTGATGAACCAATGGCGATGATCCGATCAGTTGTCTTGATCATGGCTGAGAGTGATGCAAGAGGTGGACGATGGTCGTGCTGAGCGTGGTGCTCGCCTTTGATTCCTTCACCAAGGCGGCTCACCTGAGCCACGGCCGCTGCCTTGACCTTGGCGATAAGGTCGTGTGCGATGTCTTCCATCCCATCCCGCAGGTCAATCTTCGGTTTGGTGATGAAATCCACCGCACCAAGCTCCAAGGCCCGCAATGTCGTCTTACAACCGGCTTCAGTCAGCGAACTGACCATCACCACCGGCATCGGATGCCCACGCATCAATTTTTCAAGGAAGGTGAGGCCATCCATCTTGGGCATTTCGACGTCGAGCGTCAGCACATCTGGATTCAAGGCTTTGATCTTTTCTCGAGCGATATAGGGATCCGGCGCTGATCCGATAACTTCAATATCGGGATCTTTGGCCAGCAATGCGGCGAGCACTTGCCGCATGAGTGCCGAGTCGTCCACCGTCAGTACACGAATCTTTTTCATCCGTACCTCGTAATTCGTGAGGCGTATCTCGTATCGAGCATGCGAACGACGAGATACGAACGACCTCTCACACCGTTCAAAACAGCGTCACATCCTCCTCCACCGGACGTGCGATCGCTTGGATCTTACTGGCGTAGTCACTCTCGCGCGCGACGATCGTCTGATTCTTCAGCCGCTCTATCCGTTTCATCAGGACCTGGCCGGATTGGGTGAAGTAGTACACTTTGCGAGGACAGACATCTCCTAAATCTGTTTTGATCGGCGTCAGACCTTCCATCTTGAGAAAGCCTAAAACCCATTCGGCATTTCTAGCACCGACATCGATTTTGCCCTCATAGATCTTCCCGGCTCCGAACAGCTTCACTTCTAGCCGACTCTTCATGCCTCCCTGCTTCAGAATTTCATTGATCAATGACTCCATCGCATACGACCCATATCTGGTCGATTCTCCCCACGAATCGTTTCCTCCGTCTTTGGGCTTCGGGAGCATGAAATGATTCATCCCACCCACGCTGATGACGGGATCTCGAATACAGGCCGAGATACAGGATCCAAGGACCGTATACACAATCGTGGGTGTCGCACTCACAAAAAACTCGCCAGGGAGGATGGCGGCAATCTCATGAGGAAACCGGCTGTCACGCATGCGTCGAACATGTGCAAACTGGTCCGCATCTACCCGTGGCATGTGATCAGCACTCCTTCTGATAGATCGTCGGCGCCAACAACCTGAAGGGATGCTTTACCCACTGGAGACTTTCGGAATGGCCGATGAAGAGATGGCCACCGGGCTTGAGGTATCGGTAGAACTTGTTCACCAGCTGCTCCTGCGTCGGGCGGTCGAAGTAGATCATAACGTTCCGACAGAAGACGAGGTCCAGTGGCACCTTAATAGGAAACTGGTCATCCATCAGATTCAGACGTCGGAATCGAATCATTTCGGCCAAATGCGGCTTTACCTTATAGACGCCTGTCCGCTCTCCACGCCCACGCAGAAAGTGTCGCCGAAGCACATCGGAAGGCACGTCACGGAAACGCTCTTCGCTGTACACACCTGCAGCAGCCTTGGCCAACACGCGCGTCGAGAGATCCGAGGCCAGAATTTGCAAATCCCATTGCGCCGGGTCGGAGACCCCATCATGCAACGTTATGGCAATCGTATAGGGCTCCTCGCCGGTCGAACAGGCGGAGGACCATATACGTATGCGCTTCTCACCGGTCAGTTTCGGAAGAATTCGATCTCGGAGAAACTCAAAGTGTTTCGCTTCTCGAAAGAAGTCAGTCTTATTGGTTGAGATCAGATCCAGCAATCGAACAAATTCCTCCCGGGTTGCATCGCTCGTGACCTGCTCGTAGTACTCGGTAAACGTCATCAGTCCGAGTTCCCGCATGCGCTTTGAGAGCCTGGAGGCCACGAGCGACTGCTTCTGATCGCTGAGCGCAATCCCACTTTCGCCGTAGATGAGCTTGCGAAAGCGAAGAAATTCGTCGGTGGTGATAGCAATGTTCATAGTCACTGCACCAGGCTCATGACCCGTCTGAGTTCGTGGCCACTACAGCCAGGGTTTCTCTTTATCGGTGGGTTTGTTGCGATTCTTGATCTGAATCGAGCGATTGGATATCGTGTCCTGACGGACATGCGACCGCCCGCGACACTCAGCTTATGAACTGCCTAGCTATTTCAAGTAATTGAGAATACAGCATAAATCTGAAAACTATCGGGGCGATACCCCTCAACCGCTTCTCATCTTGGTCTTCCTTGGTCGGAAGGAACCAAGACCGAGTAGACTCGAGACGGCCCAGACTTAAGGTCGATGTGGAGAATCGGCTGAAGCTGCGGGGGCACTCTGCCCTAGGGTGGCCAGATAGCTAGGCCGCTATACTCTTCACCCAAGCGGACATCGAGTCGCGTCCGTCTCGCCGGTTTCGATCGCGTGCGCCAGGCGAGTCTTCCACATACCATGTGCGCCGATCGCTTTCATGATTTCTTCTTTATGAACCACGCTCTGCTGCTCTCTGTTCAATCCTATTCGAATTGTCGGCCGTGCGCGGACATGTCTCCTTCGTTCAGAACTCTTCGAACTCCTCGCTGGTACCCCAGCGCTCCGGGCCATTGCCAACCGCCAGGGCCCCCACTGCTTTCCCTCCCCCCCGTGAACTCGGGGCCGACACAGCCTCCCGGGCCAGTGTTTTTGGCACAAGGCGAGGACCATTGCGTTTCAGCGCCACTCTAATCGCCTCCGTTCCCTCACGCGACGCGACCTTAAAGACCTCAACCTGGCGCGTAAGTTCCTTGGCCTGTTCCTTCATCGACTGACTGGCAGAGGCAGTTTCCTCGACCAGAGCGGCATTTTGCTGGGTGCCCTGGTCCATCTCCATAATGGCCTTATTCACTTGATCGATACCGCTTGCTTGCTCCTGCGACGCGGCGCTGATCTCAGCGATGATATCGGTGACGCGTTTGACGGATCCGACGATCTCCTCAAGCGTCTTCCCGGACTGATTGACCAACTCGGTGCCATCCGTGACACGCTGGATCGATTCGTTGATCAGTCCTTTGATTTCTTTCGCGGCGGTTGCGGAACGCTGGGCTAAATTCCGCACCTCGGCCGCCACCACTGCGAACCCTCGTCCATGTTCCCCGGCCCGAGCCGCTTCCACAGCGGCGTTCAACGCCAGAAGGTTGGTCTGGAAGGCGATTTCATCGATGACGGTAATGATGTCGGCGATTTTCTTACTGCTCTTGTTGATCTCACCCATTGCGTCGACCGCCCTGGTGGTCACCGCTCCGCCTTTGTTGGCGATATCGCGCGCGGCGATGGCCAACTGATTCGCTTGTTTGGAGTTGTCGGCATTCTGTTTGACGGTGGACGTCATTTCTTCCATTGATGCAGAGGTTTCCTCTAAGGCACCGGCCTGCTCACTGGTCCGTTGCGCGAGGTCATCACTGCCTTTGCTGATTTCATCCGCTCCGGTCGTGACAGCTTCGACCGCATGGCGCACAAGCGACACCGTTTGAGTCAATTGAGTGATCGCCGTATTGAGGCTTACCTTCATCTGGTCGAACTCGCCTTGATACGCGCCCATCATCTGCTTGGTCAGGTCGCCGGCGGCAAGTGCCGTTAAGACGATCTGCGCTTCGTGCAATGGTGTGGCTACGGCATCGAGTAGCCGATTAAAGCTGGACACGAGATCCTTCGCTGAACCTTGGAACCGCCCAATATTGATCCGATCCGAGAGATTGCCCATGGCGGCAGCATTGATGAGTTTTTCCACCTCGTTCTGCGCTTGCTTTTGACCGGTGATGTCGGTGGCGAACATCACAACTTTTGATACTTTCCCATCCCCATCCAGAATCGGGTTATAGGAGGCCTGAATCCAAATGTCCTTGCCTCCCTTGCCCATCCTGCGATAAACACTGGTATCGAACTCTCCCCGGTTGAGTTTGCTCCAGAAGGCCTGATACTCGGCCGATGCCGCATAGGCGGGCTCGACAAACATCCGATGGTGATGACCTCTGATCTCGTCGAGCGTGTAGCCTGAACAGCTGAGGAAGTTCTGGTTGGCCGTAATAATAGTACCGTCCGTATTGAACTCGATCACAGCTTCCGCTCTATCCAGAGCTGCCATTTTATACTTCGACTCGAGCGACTCCTTCACGCTCGATTCGATCTGCTCCCCCATTCGGTTGAACGCCTGAGCCAGGCCGCCGATATCATCCTTGGTCGTGATGCCGGATCGTGCCGCAAGGTTACCCGCGCCCATCGCTTGCGCCGCGTTTAAAATATCGCTCAGTCCGCCGGCGACCGAACGCGAGATGAGCCAACCCAACAGTAGGCCTAAAGAGAGGCCCACACATATGATGACGATGTTGGTGGTATGAACAGTAGAGGCCATATCTAAACTGGTGTCGAACGTCTCCTTGGCTTGTACTTCGTTCTCACGAGTCAGGCCGTTGATCGCTTCCAGAATGACGGTGAGTTTCTCAGCCAACTCGGTCCGCTGGAGCTCAGCGGCCCCGTCCTTGCTGAAGGCCGCGCTCAGATTCAGGACTTTTGCGCGGATCTCTTTATATTCAGCCCAACTGGTTTTGAAACGCTCATAGATTTCACGTTCTGATTCAGCGATGATGAGCGGCTGATATTCAGTTACAAAGCGATCGACATCTTCGTCGAGCTTGCCGATTTCTTGAGTCCGTTTGGCCACCGTCGTCGAGTCATACGCGAGAATGTGCCACGCGACGAGCGCGCTCATCCGTTCAGCCTGTCCATGCAGATCACCGAGCAGCTTGAGCGAGGTCAGATTCACCTTGTAGATCACATTCATTCGCTGATTCAGCTTGTCGATTCCGATGATCGACAGTATCCCGACCGCTAATAAGAGCAGCCCCACGAGCCCAAAACTGATCATCAGTTTGGGCCTGGTCTTAAGATTTCGAAGGGTATTCACGATACTCCTCCTTTACGGCGCCCACTCTTCCGAGAGCAGCACCGGGCTAATCGAGGTCATCCCACGCACTTGTTCAGCACAACCCGTCCACCTGTCCTGTCTCACTTCCCCCCACCTCCAAACACGGAAGCGAGCGGCCTCATTCTGCCGTGTCATGTTGTTCCGGACGTCGACGATTGTGCAGCGGACAATCCTCCGCCCTCTGGCACCTCTCCATCCATCAGCAGTCGATCTATATCCAGCAATGCCACGAGTTTGTCGCTGAACTTGCCAATGCCGCTGATAAAGGTCACATCCACTTTGGCGCCGAATTTTGGTGGAACCTGAATCTCTTTTGCATCAATGTTCAGCACGTCCGAGACTGAATCGACGACGAGCCCCATCACCTTGTCCCGCACCACGACGACGATAATGACCGTGAAAGGCGTGTATTCAATTATAGGTAGGTTGAATAGGGTCCGGAGCTCGATAATAGGAACGATGGTGCCGCGTAGATTGACAACACCCTTGATATGAGCTGGAGTGTTGGGGATTTTGGTGACAGCGGTATAGCCCTTGATCTCTTGCACACGCAAGATATCGACGCCGTAGAATTCGTCACCCAAATTGAACGTCAAGAATTGGCTGCCGTCCGTCGTGATCCCGATCCGCTGATCGAGCTCTTTGGTCGCGATTTCTGTCGTCGAGGCTGCCATCGGCCCTCCTTTGAAAAACGTCTCCCTTCCTGTCGAACTATTCCAGATCAGCGTTGATAGACATCACGGTTCGCGATCTCCTCATACCGCCATCGCTTCGCCTCTCCGGGCGATTTCCAGTATTCCCCGCACGTCCAGAATGAAGCCCACCGTTCCGTCTCCGAGAATGGTGGCGCCGGCGATGCCTTCGACCTTGTGGAAGTTCTGCTCCATGCTTTTGATGACGACCTGCTGCTGGCCAAGGATTTCATCCACCATCACCGCCACCCGCTCACCCTCTGTCTCCAGGATGAGCAGAATGCTCTTCGCCGGATCCGTGAACTCCGACTGTAAATTGAACACTTCGTACAGACGCACCATCGACAGAAAGGTGCCGCGGACATTGATCAGCTCCCCTTTGCCGACGACGGTTTTCATCGCTTCTCGCTTCGGCTGAATAGATTCCAGGATCGAGAGCAACGGCACGATATACGCTTCCCGTCCGATCCGGACCGTCATGCCGTCAATGATCGCGAGTGTGAGTGGCAGCTTGAGCGTGAACGTGGTGCCCTTTTCTTTCACGGTCTTGATGCTGACAGTCCCTCCCAGACTTTCAATATTCCGCTTCACTACATCCATGCCTACACCCCGGCCCGATATGTCCGTCACTTTCTCAGCTGTGGAAAATCCTGGCTTGAAGATCAAGGGCCAAATTTGATCGTCCGTTGGTTTGTCGCTCTCGCTGATCAAACCCTGCGTGAGCGCCTTCGCCAAAATCTTGTCCCGATTCAACCCACGTCCATCATCGGCAACCGTAATGCAGATGGTGCCGCCTTCGTGAAACGCGTTGAGCCGGATGGTCCCGACTTCAGGCTTATTGTTGTCAAGCCGTTCCTCCGGCGTCTCCAGTCCATGGTCCGCAGAGTTCCGCACCAAGTGCGTAAGTGGATCGCCAATGGACTCGATGACGGTCTTGTCTAATTCCGTCTCTTCTCCGGACAAGACGAGCTGGATCTTCTTGCCCGCTTTGGTCGAGAGGTCTCGAACCAGGCGAGGAAATCTGGCAAATGCGGCACCGATGGGTACCATACGGATGCTCATGACACGTTCCTGAATCTCTCGTGTGTGCCGTTCCAACTCTACCATTCGCTCCAACAGCACCGGGAGTTGTTGCATCTCGAAGCGGGACCCCAGATCGCTTAGCATGGACTGTGTGATCACAAGTTCACCCACCAGATTAATGAGCTTGTCGATCTTGGCTGTATCCACGCGAATGGACGCCGTATCGGTTTTCTTGGATTGAGCAGCCGACTCTTGCTGCCGCTGTTTCTGGAGGGCTTGTTCGACTTGCTGCGGAGTCACAACGTGCTGTTCGACCAGGATTTGCCCGACTTTCTTTTGTTGAGCCAGGGCTTGATCCAACGTTTCACGCGACACCACACCGCTTTCGACGAGAATTTCGCCCAGCGGCTTCGGCAAGCCATCGCCGGTTTCTACCTCTCGACTTTGAGTGTCGTGTTGAGGAGAGGCTTTCGCAACGTGAGACTCGGAATTTGAAACCGTCATGTCTTCGATTTGTAATATGCTGTCCTCGATCACGAATTCAAACACCGCCTCGATGGCCTTCCGATCCTTGTTTGTCTCCAATTGTATGGTCCAAGACAGATAGCAGATCTCTGGATCCATGGCGCCTAGGTCCGGCAGTTTTGAAGTATCCATTGCTACCTGTGACAGCGTGCCGAGGTTGTGCAGTTCCTTGAAAAATTGCAGCGGATCTAGTCCTCGCTGAAGCAGCCAGGCCGGCGGCGACCAGGAGATGGAATAGACCCGTGATCGGCCAGTTGGGGACACAGAATTTAAGCCGGAGACCTTGGTTTTCTCGATGCCCAAAACACCCAGACCGACTCCCTGAGAGACCACCAGCTCGGACGTAAGTCGCTGAACCGTTTCAGCGTCGATGGCTGAGCCGCTCTTCGCTGCCTCCATGAGGGACTTCAGACAATCCGTTGATCTGAGCAGCAGGTCGGCGACCTGCGGTGTCACCACTCTTTGGCCATTACGGAGCAGATCGAGCAGCGTCTCCAGCTTATGGGTGAATTGCGCAATGTCGGTGAACCCGAACATGCCGCTGGTGCCTTTGATCGAGTGGGCTGAACGGAAGATCTTGTTGAGGAGTTCCACATCTTCTGGATGTTGCTCCAACTCCAACAATCCTTCTTCGACGACGGCGAGATGTTCCCCCGCCTCCTCGAAAAAAGCATCTTGAAATTGCGCGAAGTCGTTACTCATCCTGAACCCCGGCGTGCGTGTCCCGTCGTGCATGAGGCGCGTGAGCGACCTGATTCGGACCCGTCACGGTTCACGAGAGAAGCCTGACGCATCATGCCGGCAACACCTTGGCGATCGTTTTCAACAAGACGTCAGGATTGAACGGCTTCATGATCCACCCCGTCGCCCCGGCTTCCTTTCCGGCTTGCTTCTTTTCCAGCGCTGACTCCGTCGTGAGCATGAGAATGGGGGTGAATTTGAAGGCACTCAGTTTTCGCAATTCTTTGATCAGCTCGATGCCGTCCATTTCCGGCATATTGAGGTCCGTGACGACGATGTCCATCTTCGGCCCTCCGGCAACCTTACTCACCGCATCTTTCCCATGCTCGGCTTCGAACACCGTGAAGCCGGCGTTGGTTAGGGTGAAGGCCACCATCTGCCGCATCGTGGGTGAATCATCGACAATCAGTGCGGTTTTGCTCATTGTGCTCCTCCGACATCAGCTTCCGGCATATCTATACTGACGTAAGTGTTGTGCCATAAAGTGTCCTATGAGAAGCTGTTTACCCTTAGCCAAGCAAAAGGCTCATCATGATCGCATTGCTAAAACGATGCACGTGCTGTACTTGCTAAAATATCGTACCTGAATCGCCTTCCTCCTCTGATCGTTCAGATGGTATCGGCTCTTGATAATCCGGTGCTACCGCAGCCATATGCAGTCGGCGCTCCTCCTCCATCGTGTAGTTCAGCTCAACCCGTTCAAGCGCGACGATCTGCTTTTTAGCGGCTTCGTTCTGCGGTCCTTTCAGGAGCGCCTCCATATGGCTTTTCAGTTGATCCAGCGCGAGACCAACATGCTCTAACTTTTGGCGTGTGATGTCCTGGAACTGCATTGCCATCACCACCTTAGATATACTGTTCGCCCTGTCCTTCGTTGACAGAGGTTGATCTGGTGACGTGAGTGCTTGCAAATGCACCATTAGCTCAATGGCGGCTCGCTCCGTCTCCTGCGTGACTGAAAACATCTGTGCCTTCAAGGCCGGAATCATGCGAACAGCCCCTTCAGCAAATTTGTCCCATGCTTGCTGATGTGCTTGCTGCATCGAGAGTGCCGCTTCATCAACGATGCGCGAATCGTTGGCCTTTTTACCGGAGACATTCACCTCAGCCATTGTTCCAGCTCTTGACCTCTCTCGTGAGTATCATCGCCTAACACCCGACACCGGGATCCCTGTCATTCACTGAGCGACTCGGTAAACCCCAATTGATTCAACTTGCCTTGGAGGTCGTCAGAAATACCCATGACCAGCATACGGGCCTGCTTCCGAGCAGACAGCATCAACTGAATCGCCGCCGTATCCACTCGAACGGTACGGCTGAGGTCCAGCGAGACAAGTCCGTCGCTGGTAAATAGCTTCACCAAAGAATCCTTGAACTCACCTACCTCAAATATGGTGAGATCCCCAGTAGGAGCCAGATGTCTGGGATTCGCTTCTTTTGGTCGCTGTGTATCAGTTGCAGAAGGTTGAGTCGTCATCAAGTGAAATACCTCTCATTCTATGTCCCTAGGCCATAATCTCGGTTGCTTTCCAGCGCGACTTGACTGTCGTCCAGCCCCACCCGGGGGCCTATGGCGTTGGTAATCGCCCCTCGCCGGATAGTTCCGGAACTACCTTCAACGCGCTCTGCGGCACATCCTCCCTCGGTCGTCCGAACTCGTCCACGTTATTTCCCGGCTCGAGTACAGGAGCGGGTGGTGCTTGTTCAAGAATGACAACCTCAACTCGACGATTTTGGGCCCGTTGTTCGAGGTCGAGATTCCCCGTTACCGGTCTCGTGTCGGCATGTCCCACAGCAGTCAGGTGATCGGCCGAGACTCCGTAGAGTTCGGACAGCACCCTGACAACCATCACAGCCCGCGCAGCCGAGAGTTCCCAGTTGGAAGGAAATTGTGGGGTACGGATCGGAACATTATCCGTATGCCCCTCGACTTTGGTATGGCGGTTGAGCTCAATAAGCGCCCCACCCAACCCCTCAAGAAACGGCAATGCTTCTGAACGCACCGCTGCTTCGCCGCTGTTGAACAACACCTGATCCGGGATGGTAATGACGATATCGCCATTGACTTTTTCGGTGATCCGCACCATCGACATCTGGGGTACCGCCTTGATGCTCTTAACCAGATTTCGAAGTTTTCTCACCACCACCTCCTTACTCCCAGGCGCGTCCGGAGCCGTGAGTGCCGCTTTATTGGCATTCAACGTAATGGGCGAGGGAGAGGACGGAGGACTCACGACCGGATTGAGAGCCGCCCTGATCGATTCACTGACGGTTCGGTACTTTCCGTCGTTGACGGAGGAGATCGAGTACATCACGACGAAGAACGCAAAGAGTAATGTAATAAAGTCGGCGTATGACACCAACCAGCGTTCGTGGTTTTCATGTTCCTCGTGCTTCTGCTTCGCCATTAGTCAGCTCGTTGGTCGTCAGGCACCATTCATCAAGCGTTGGCACCGTAATCAGGCAAGTTCTCCGCTAGATGGTGATCGCGTGCCATTTCGGGTTATTTCTTGCCTTCCTTTGTCCGTTCGCTGTGGGGAAGGACTCCCTCTAATTTTTCCTGGAGCAACCGAGGATTTTCACCTTGAGCAAGTCCTACGAGCCCCATAATGACCAGGTTCCGGGCACCCGCTTCTTCCTTCAGCTTCAGTTTAATTTTGTTTGCGAGTGGTAGAAAAAACAGGTTCGCTGCGCCGACGCCGTAGATGGTGGCAACGAACGCCACCGCGATACCGCTGCCTAGCTTTGAGGGGTCAGCTAGATTTTCCATCACGTGAATCAATCCGAGTACCGCACCGAGAATGCCGACGGTTGGCGCATACCCACCGGCCGCTTCCCAGACCTTGGCTGCGATCACGCCTTGCTCCTCATGATGCTCCACCTCGATCTCAAGAATCTCGTGCACGGCTTTTGGTTCGGTTCCGTCGACGATGAGCTGAATCCCTTTATTCATGAATGGATCCTTAATGTCCTTCAGTTTTCCTTCCAGCGCCAACAACCCTTGTTTCCGCGAGATAGTGGCGAGATCCAAGATGAGTTTAATCGTCCCCTTGTTGTCGATATGAGGACCTGAGATCGCAATAGACAGCGCACCGAACGCCTTGATGACCACCGACAAAGGATTCTGTATACAAATAGCGCCGAAGGTGCCGCCGATCACGATGATGAAGGCCGTAAGCTGCATAATCGAGCCGACGTGCCCACCCTCCAGTATTTGGCCTCCTATAATGGAGCCTAATGCGATCACTATTCCAAGAATTGTGGCAATATCCATTATTCTGGCGCCTCATTTGAATCCGAATTGAGCCAGGATATCGTCGGCCACTTGCTGTTTCATGGCCGTCTTTTGGGATTCATCGAGTTGTTTCAGCAAATGCCCGGCTGTTCCTTCGACACCCCTGTTCTCCCCGTTCTGTTGAATGCCGAAAATCACGACGAGTTCCACCAACTTGCTTTGCACGTCATCGAGTATGGTCACCAGCTTGGGCCTACTTGAAAATCTTGCCGAGTTTCTCCTGCATGGTCTCTGCCGTAAAGGGCTTGACGATGTAGTTACTCACTCCGGCTTGAACGGCCTCAATCAGGTTGCTCTGTTGAGCTTCAGCCGTCACCATCAACACAGGAATGGTTTTGAGCTTGTCATCCCTCCTGATTGCACGGAGCATATCGATGCCCGTCATGACCGGCATGTTCCAATCAGAGACGACGAATCCGTACGTATCGCCACGTAGTTTTTGCAGCGCTTCCTGTCCGTTTTCAGCTTCGTCACAATTGGGAAATCCAAGCTGTTTCAGAATATTTTTCACGATTCTTCTCATCGTGACCATGTCATCGACGACGAGGATTTTCATGTTGGGATCGGCTGGCATGATGCCTCCTTCCTCTCATTCCACTGTCCCAGCACGGGGGCAAACTGCTAGCAATACCGTGGTGGATGGGCGTCTTCGTGACGCCCCAGCGCTTCACTCCATATCGGCACATGCGTCGAATGACCTGAGCCGGAGAGAGTCGAGAGGTGCTCCGAGTTTCGGGCTGAGAAAGAAACGATCAACTCACGTGGAGGAAGGTCGGTTTGAGAGATGGCAGTAACGGCAGAAATATGCCGACCGCTCATTGTCTGAGCACCTTGCGGGTCGAAGAATGAAAGAATTCACCATTCTGTCGGTCAACGAGAGAACGACTCATGCCGCTCTCACCTTGCCCGATCGACTGTGCATCCACTCATGAATGTCGCGGCGGAGAAACCGCCAATGCTTTCCGATCTTCGAAGCGGGCAGCTCTCCGACCCGTGCAAGTTTGTAGACGGTGGATTTCGGCACCCGGAGGAACTTTGCGACCTCCATCACGGTCAAGATTTCCCCGTCCCGCGCGGAGGCACCTTCCAACTGGCTCACCGTTGATGTAGATCCATCACTATTCATGACACTTGAGGTATCGGCGGAGCGGTTTCAAAACTTGAGTCGGTGCTATACTCAGATCTCAGACTTGGAGGCCGGTTCCTTCCCACTGCTTATGTATAGGTTATGTCGGTTCAGGTTTCTCAGAGGCGAACCGAAGAGGATGTAACACTCAGCTCAAACCGGCAGGAACTGATCGCAATGGCACACATCATCTCTATTGCATCGGGAAAAGGAGGAGTCGGAAAAAGTGTGGTCGCAGCCAACCTTTCACTCGTCCTGGCAAGGAAGGGCAAACAGGTCGTGCTCGCAGATCTCGATATAGGAGGGGCGGACGCTCATGTGCTGTTCGGACTTTTCCATCCAACGCAGACCTTGACCGATTTTCTCACCCATCGCGTCGAACGGCTGGATGATGTAGCTCAACCCCTGCCGATTCACAGCTCGTTGCGCCTGATCCCTGGAACGGGGAATACGCTGGCAACGGCCAACATGTCCTACTCACAGAAGAAACGTCTCATCCGAAGTTTTCAAGACATCCATGCTGATGTGATCATTGTCGATATCGGGGCGGGTACAAGTTACCATGCCCTCGATTTTTTTCTGATGGCTGACCATCATCTGGTCGTGGCCACGCCAGACCCGACCTCCGTCCTGGATCTGTATCGCTTCATTAAGCTGGCCGCCATTCGGCGCGTCTTGTCGATGTTCTTAATGCGGGAGGTCATGGCGGAGGGTCTTGCGAATCGGGATTACAGCAGCGTGGAAGAAGTCTTGGAGGTCGCTGGGAAGACCGACGAATCGGGACGGACACTTGCCGCATCGACCCTGGGAGCTTTTCAACCGGCCCTCGTTCTGAATCGGGTCTCAGGACGCGCGCGTGTCAACGTGCCACAGCTGAGAAAGCTGCTGAAAGAGTATGTCGGCGGTGATTTGCTATTGCTGGGACAGATTCCTGACGATCCCGCGATGGAACAAGCCGTTCGCGCCTACGTTCCGGTGGTTCAACACGCTCCTTCTTCCCCTGGGGCCACGGCACTGATAAAGACAGCGGAAGCTCTGATCCAGCTCCTTTCCACCTCTTCCACGCATGCAGCCTAGTTGACCGCTTAGGAAAGCGGATCCGAGGCCGCCGCCTTACGGCGCGCTCTCAACTGTTCAGCTTGTGCTTGAAGAATGTGGCGGATGAGGTGTTCCTGATCATCAGGCTTAAGATCGACGAACTCGGTGGCAATTGCATACCCTTGACCACCAGCCTGCGGCATCGCTCGGATGACCCTGACGGTCGCCTTGATCAGGATAAACGGAGGAAGAATCAGCTTCAGCGCAAGATGATCACCGGTGGATAATTCCCGACCCGATACGAAACTCACGCCCCCGCCGCTCAAATTGACATCCATCGGCCGTGCCATAGCGACGCTATCTGGTCGGCTGACTGCTAATGCATTGAGAATCACTTCGAGCAGGTAATCCACCTTCATAATCCACGGTAAGACTGGGGACCCAACCAATGAATCGCCTGAACGGGCAAGAAGTTCCGCTGTCGGTTTCCCCACAACAGTAGAAATCATGTCGGCAGTTGGAGCACCTACCTCGACAGGAAGTGTGTGGCTGGACTCCATCAACAATCGATACTCCATCAGCACCCGGTCATCGATTCGGAGCCATTCTCGCCGTTCGTCCTGGGTGGTCGTGGATGGAGTTTCCATTGCAGTCGTCATGTGCGACGTCATGATTATCTCGCGTCTGACATTATGCAGCCAAGCTCAACGCCACGGCACAGGCTAAAGCCGGTGGTCGCGGGGTATGGACCGCTACGCAGTTCCTTCCTTGAGCTTTCGCCTCCTTCAATGCAGAACTCGCGATGGTCATCCAATCCACAGTGGAAGCGACGGCGATGTCCGGGACGGCCGCCAGACCAATGCTTACCGTCATGCGGACCTGTCCCGTGTCATTCACAAACAGATGTCGCTCTATACACTCGCGCAATCGCTCCGCAAGAACTCGAGCCCTGCGCCTATCGGTATGAGGAAGCACCACTGCGAATTTGTCGCCGTCGCACCGCCCCACGATATCGAGGTCGCGTACCGTGGTCCGAACCAGATCCGCTGCTGCCTTGAGGACATGATCTCCAGCTGACTGCCCAAGTCGGTCGTTGACCACTTTGAAATAGTCTAGCCCGAGCAGCAATAGGCAAGCTGGAACCTTATAGCGAAGCCCAACCCTCAACTCACGAGTCAATGCGCCTTCGAATGCCTGCTTATGAAATACCTCGGTGAGAGGGTCACGTAGGGCGATGTCTTGAGTGCGCCGACAGACATCAAGATTCCTCAAGCATAGTGTCAGGACCGTACCGATCGCATCAATCAATTGGCGTTCCCACTCTGCGTAGGGCTCCGCACCTATTCGTTGAACAGCGAAAAGCCCTTTCTTTTCCTCACTTATCATCAAGGACATTTCATGACTATTTATTGGACTCCTCCCATCAAGCTCACCTGGCTGAATGGTCGAATTGAGCGCACGTGAAAGGTGTCGAGGGGGAACGAGTCGAAGCGGAATCGGGGGTCGGACGCTGTCAGCAGACAGGTGACCAAGCCGCCGAAGGAGGTACCGACGGAGACGTGCCTCCTGTTCTCGGCTCCGGTCGTTGGACCAGATGCTTACGTGCTCATGGTTTGACCTAGCGATCCCGATGACATCGGAAGGAATCCCTTTGGGCAATCCTTTCCCAAGGGTCTTGATGATCTCATTTTCATCTGAGCATGCGGCGAGCGCGGCAAGGAGCTGATGAAGCGCTTCAAGTTGTTGGATTGACGGAAGTGCGTCATGATCCTGTGATCGTTGCAAATCAACTGGGGATAACTCTTCGCCAGCCATTGCCCATTCCTGGTCCTGCTAGGCATCCACAGACATTGCCTCGGGTGCCGAAGCCGGCACACCGAGCCGTTGACGTAATCCTTGTAATCGGTGTCTTGTCGCCGTCGCCTGGCCTAACAACGACGTCAGTACGGCTTGTGTGGTCTGCACCTGGTCGCGGACATGGCTATCCAACTTGAGGACTTCTTGCGCTTCAAAGACCGGCATCCTCACCAATTCCAGCAGAACCCCTCTCTCCCGATAACATTGGATGACCACATCCCACTGCCCCAACCGAGCAGCCGCAACGGCCGTCTGTGTGAGTCGCACGATCTCAGCCTGATGGTTACCGCTCGTCGAGTTCATCGCACTCCTGCCAATCGAGGCTGCTCCTGAGCGGCGACCTCCCGCCACGCTTCGCGCAAGGTGCTGAGACAGCGCAGAGGTGCATCGAGCTTCTTTTCATTATTCCTGGCATTGGCTTCGACGAGCTCCGACAAGATGTAGTCGTACAACCTCCGCAGTGACCTTGCGATGTCTCCGCCTTGTTCATAATCCAGTACGCTGTTCAGCTCTCCGATGATCGCGATAGCCCGCCCCAGATGCCGCGCCTTCTCTCGGACATTCTTCGCCTGCATCTCCCGTCTCGCAATCTCAATCGATTGTATCGCGCCGTCGTATAACAACACGATCACCTGGACACCAGAGGACGTGACGACCTGAGTCTGTTCATACTGTCGAGCGTACTGAGTGAGCATGGCCGATCTTCCTCGTTTGGTTATTGATTCGATGTAGACTGTGATTGGAGGAAACTACTTTGTCCCTGGAGCTGCCGCAAGAGCCCATCCAACGCGGCGAATTGACGCCGCAGCCGTTCTTCGTATCGACTCAGGGCATCTTCTTGCCTGGCGATGTCGTTTCCGACCCGGGAAATCTCGCTGGTTAAGCCTATTTTTCGAAGTGTTAGAGCCCCGCCTACGACATCATTCAACGCGTCTACAGCCGACACGAGAGACTGGGCAATGCCGGTCGCCGCTCCCTGGTTGGCGATGAGTGTCTTCACTGCGCTGTAATTTGTGCTCAAGGCCGTGGTCAGCTGTCCATCGTCGACTGTCAGGGTTCCATCTCGCTCGGTCTTGAATCCAATTTGCCCGACACTGGTATAGATGGTAGCTCCGCTGACCGAGGATGATAAGGCCGTTCTAAGTTGAGCAATCACGGTTCGTGCGGACGACTCGTTGAAAAACACCCCTCCCTGCTTTGTTGTCACGTCGTAAGTGGTCCGTTCCTTGATGAATTTGACCACCTCGTTGTACGCTGTTGCCAAAGCTTTGATGTTCGTCTTGACGGCATTCACGTCTTGAGACAGGCTCACCTGGACCGTCTCCGTTCCCGTGGTCTTTGTGAGCGTGAGAGACAGTCCCGGGATTGCGTCGGAGATCGTATTCGAACTGCGTTCGATTGTCAGCGGGTTCAGGGTCTGATCGCCGATCTGAATCTCCGCATTCTGAGCCGCGGACAGCGTATCGCTTCCGCCGGTTCCACTGCTGTTCAGAAGATCCAAATCCGTGCTGTCGGCCACAATGGTAATGGCGTGATCACTGCCTGTGGTATTAGACGAAAGGGCCAAGCGGTACGATGGCGTCGCTTCCGTTCCCGTGTTAATCAACGAGGCGGTTGCACCAGCTCCGAGATCATTAATTTCATCCCGTAAGTCTGTCAGCGTGGCCGTTGATCCCAGATTCACGGTTTGATTCGCTCCGGCCCCCACCTTGAAAGTGAATGTGGCCGACCCCCCACCGACGATATCCGCCGTCTCGGAGGAGACGGCTTTGGCCGCCTTACTGACGATCTGATGGGATTGTGCGAGTTGAACGACCCTGATGCTATAGGTTCCCGATGTCCCCGATGAAGAGGCCGAGACGGAGAGTACCGTTGAGTCCGTCACCGAGGTTGTCGTCTTATCGAACGACGTAGAAACCCGGAGCGCCTCGGCGGCCCTTTGGAATGCTGCCACTTTGGTACTCACGGTGGTCAAATCTGTGAGCTTGGTGTTGAGATCGGTCCTTTTTTTGGTCAGTCGATCAACCGGTAGCTGTGCGACCTTCACCAGTTGATCGACAACCTGACCAAAATCCAGCCCGTTTCCAAGGCCTCCGAAACTTATCGTCGGCATCCCACATCCTTGTGTGTCAGATCAGACATTTTCTTCAAAGAGCAGACCCTTGTGATTTGCCAAATCCTTGGCGAGATCGATCACCTCCTGAGGAGGGATCTGCCGAATCACTTCTCCAGAGTCTCGGTGCAAGATCTTGACGACGACCCGATGAAGGTCTTGATCTACTTCAATCTGCAACTGTGATCCCGATTGTTCCAGAGCTTCTCTCACCTTGCCCACGGCTTGTTCAAGCGCCACGCGGTGCGTCGGAGACGCAGGACTGAAGTTGGAACCGTGACTACGCTCGGCCACGCGCGCGTTCGTTGGAAGCGCATCGGCCTGACTTCTACGGTTGGCAGTGGTCGGGAGATCCACCGTGGATGTAACATTGGTGATCATGATACCCCCCCTTTATCACTCCGTTCACCGGGCCCCTCTCCTAGTACGGAGAGGGGCGGTGGACGATGTGCTGCCTTTATCCTCTGAGTAAGGCCAGCGCCTGTTGCGGAAGCGTGTTGGCTTGTGCCAACGTTGCAATGCCCGCCTGCACCAAGATCTGGTTCTTCGTGAACACGGATGTCTCGAGCGCGATATCGGCATCTCGGATACGCGATTCTGCAGCCGTGAGGTTCTCACTCGTGACTTGCAGATTTGCGATCGTCGCTTCGAACCGATTCTGAATCGATCCGTATTCGGCTCGTGCGCTCGCAATCGCGCTGATCGCATTGTCGATATTCGCTAACGAACTCGTCGCATTAGCGGAGGTTGACACGTTCACGGTAGACAGACCCAACGAGGTCGTGGTGATGTCGTTGAGAGCCAGGTCCAGCGTATTCCCCGAGCCGCTGCGGAACCCGATAGCGATGGAGAAGCTGAGCGTGCTGCCGCTGGTCAGCGCCTGGCCGTTGAATTCCGTCACTTGGGCGATCCGGTCGATTTCCGAACGCAAGGCGACGAATTCTTGATCGATATAGGACCGTTCCGTGTTACCTACCGTGCCGCTCGCAGCCTGCGAAGACAGCTCGCGGAGCCGAGCCAGCAACGAACCGATCGTCGCGGCCGCGCCGTCGGCGATCTGCGTGAGGCTGATGCCGTCCGAAGCATTTCGCGTCGCCTGGTTGATGCTGCGAATCTGCGCCCGCAAGGACTCGGATAAACCGAGGCCCGCGGCATCATCTGCAGCGCGTGTCACCCGAAGGCCGGATGACAACCGTTCCACCGAACGGTTCAAACTCAGGGTGCTAATCGAGAGGTTCCGCTGAGCCGCGATAGACGCGGGGTTGTTGTTAATGATAAGAGCCATTGCTCTTCCTCCTTGAAACTAGAACACCATCCGTTGCTGTGCTTCCGGCATCCGTGCAGAAGCCGTAGTCCCTTACGCCTGTTCGTGGCGTGCTTGTCTTATCGGCCAATCCCGAGGGGACTTGAGTCTCTGGACCAACCGCTAGAGAGCGGAATAACCGTTCTGCAATGGATTAGAATGAATAGGGCCCGTTTCAGAGAGAAAGCCTCGGAAGGATTTCATATTCCAGCAGATCGGCCATACGGACCGTATCGCTGAGGTGTCGCGCGCCGAGAAGCTCCTCTATCCATCCCGCGATAGCTTTGACATCGGAATCAGCCGCTGGCTTAGCCGCTTTGTTCCCGATCAATTCCAGTAGATCGGCCACCTTCCCCAGCCACCGATCCAGCAAAGGCAGGTCCTGCGAGCCCAGTCGAAGCTGCCCCACCAGCGAGCGTCCTTCCTGGACGACGAGCTCACGGTATCGGTCGATCGTTCCGCGGGCGGCATGGATGATCTCCTCCTGCGTCAGCGACGTCGCAACAAGGTTGCTGAACTTAGCCGACGGCTCTTGGAGTAGTCTCGGCTCGATATCGCGGTCGGTGATCTGACGTCGATCGAGTATCATGGTCGTCACAATGCGAGCTTTCGCATGGGCCCGCTCGCTCAGCTCGGCGAAGACATCCCCGAGTGAGGCATCGGTCGCCGCCAGCCATTGATCGTCATCTAGTTTGACTTGCATGAGAGGTCTCCTTATCCAAAACTTAGATTCACGCGACCCGCTGTGTCGGACCCGCCTGGTGCATGTTCGACCCGGGATCAGACGTGAGGCAGACATCGTGTGCATGCGCACCGAAAAGACGTCGTTCGATGTCCAAAACCCGTGACAAATATGTTCGATAGGCACCTACGTGATGGCGCGCAAGCCGGTCCAACCCTTTGACGTTGTCACTTTGGAGTTGTCGCAGAAAAGCAGCCGTGATCGGCGCCGTTGCGGCACTGTTCATTCCGACGAAATGGAGCTGTTCTTTTTCCACGCTCTGTTCCTGTTGAAGCCGCCTCACGTGAGATAGGTTGCGCGGTTCCCGACTGGCAAGACGAGCGATCTCCTCGGCTCTCCGGTAGGCCGCTTGTAGAAGCGGCACTAGGCGCTGAATGGATTCCCTTGCCTGTATTGCATCGGGCAGAGATCCGTCAGGAGCGGGAGCCTTGCTACACATCCCTGTGTGGGTTTCATACCAATAGCGGCGCCAGAAGTTTGCATACCATACGGTTAAAGAGGATTCCGTTCCCACCTTCAATTGGAACGTTCCCAATCCATCCTCATCTACATTGGACATATACACGCGCGCTCCCGAAACTTGCGATGGAGATGGCGTGTCCTTCAGTACATGGAGCAGCAGATCTGCCACGAGGTCTGGCGAAATCCGATCTTTGCAGGCATGGTGGGCACAGACCATATCGAATCCACAGGGAGCACACTCAAGTTCAGGCTGAATCACCCAATGGCCTATCCCGTATGGTCCGGTTTCCTGATAATCCACATGTCCCACTGAAAGGTCGATCACCGAGGTTCCCACCGCAACGCCGATATGCATGGGGCCTGTATCGTTGGTCAACAGGCTACGGCATTCCGCCAATAGGGCGGCAAGCTGGCTCAAGGTCGTGCGGCCCGCTAGGTTCTTGACCGGATTCCGACCTCCTGCCTCTCGATAGACCCGCATCACTTCAGCAATAGTCGTTTCCTCCTCGGAACTACCGATGAAGGCGAGACCTCCATGCCATTGCTGACTGAGCTGCGCCAGCGATACACCAAACAGATGAGGACGCCAGGCCTTCATGACGTCACTGGCGCCGGCTTGAACGGCAACCCACTGGGACGATCCTGCCAGTGCCTTCCTGGCCCATACACGATCTTCGCTTGGAATCGTGACCTGCAGTGGGCTAAAAGACCCAGGGCCGCTCCCACCCAACGCGTAGACATCTACGAGATTGAATCGATTGAACCGGCGAAATTGGTGAAAGTCACAGAAATACGCCATCCATGGATTGTCCACCACCATCCCGCCGTCCCACGCACTTCGGGCCCCACGAATATCCTGACCTCCGATCGCGCCGGTCAAGAGGGCACTCGGCCGATTGAATGTCAAATTGATGACACGATCGTACCGACATTCGGTGAGCGGCTTCACCCAGGCATTCACGTTTTGGTACAGCGAGATCACATCTTTCACCGCCGCACGACTCTCATCGATCAGAGCGTGGAAATCGAATGGGATCACATGGCGCAAACCCTTCAACAACGCCGCTACCGGAGCAAACCGGCGGTCTACGACCAGATCCACAGCAACTCCTGGCCATTCCTCTTGCAGACGGCTCAGCAACGCCCCCATCTGAATGAGATCGCCCATCCGGGTAATGTTGATGATCAGCACCTGCCTGGTCATAGAAGGTCTCTCGTTTCGGCTCGATAGCTGTCCAACATCAAAACCAACAACTCCTCTCGACTCAGTTCGCGTCCCGGTGCCCGTGATCGGATGTCCGCGGCAAGATCTTTGAGTTCGACTCGTTGGTGTGGGGGAAATCGACTGAGCAATGGAGCGAGTTCGGTCGCTGGGTCGGTCCGTCGCTTGAGCTCCGTCGCAGTCCGCTCGCCCCGCAAGATCGAACCAATTCTATCGGGCTGCTGCATGCCGACGGCGGCCAAAAGGTCCTGCAGCCGATGTCGATAGGTATGCTCCCGCAGAACTCTCCGGCGAGCCGCCTCGGCATGGTCACGACGACCAACTGAATCCTTGAGCCACGTCCGAATCAATGACGGCACATCGTCGGGGCTGTGAAAACACATCATTTCATCTGAGGAAAAGAGTTCGGGAAGCAGCGTTCTTTCATCGACGAGTTGGAAGGCCCCGCACGCGGCTAGTTCAAACGTGCGAGGGTTGATGAAATCCGGATGAGCGTCCAATCCCGCGCTGGAAGAGGAATGGAGATTCAGATTGACCGTTGTCCCATTGAAGACCCTTACACAAGCGTCTGTATCGATACGGGCTCCACTTCGTTGGAGGACGCTGGAGAGATTCGTCGCACCATCCCATTCGTTCCCCCACAACTTGAACGTCCATTCCTTAGAGAGCCACCGAGGCAAGAGGCTACGTCGATTGTCATACCCTGCTCCCACAAACGAGACGTCGGCTCCGTATTCCTGCTGCTCATCGGTTGTTAGCGTCACGGGATGATGAACGGCTGGGTCTGCCGCCATGGGCAGATAGTGAACCTGGGTAGCACCCGCACGCTTCAATGCCTCGATGCATTCTTCCTGCTGAATAACGAACCAATAGTCGTACCCCCCGGCCAGCTGTCGCCAGTACGTGAGGTGTCGGTAGTTTTCCACGAACCACATCGCCGTCGTAAATTTCTTCTTGCGCAGATGTTGCAACACCGCCAGTGTCATTGGCGCTTGAGCGATGGCCAGAACCAGATCAGGGGGATCCTCGGCGATCTTCGCGATCGTACTGAAACTCAGCACATCGGCAAAACGGCTCTGCACAGTCAGCCGATACCGTGCCTCCCGAAATGATCCAAAAGCCTCATGACTGGCGTGATGAACGCTGTGGTCGATCCAGGTGACCCGATGCCCTAGCTCACCCAATGCTCGGACGACATAGCGGGCGACCGGGAGTGAACCTCCATAGATAGGGCCGACCACCGCAACGTGCAGTTGACCCCCTGCTTTTCTGGCTACCATTCGGCGCAAGCTCGTCTCAAGCTGTTGGTGTTCCTCGCCATGTAGTCTCGCCGCCGGCCCATAGGTAAAGAAACGAAGCGGTGCCGATTGTGCCGCCAGCCGTTCGGCTATTTCGTTCGGTGTGCCCGTAATCCACTGAATCGTGCTGATCCACGATTCAAATGGCCTGGCTCCCATTGCATCCTTCAAGACCGACACATCGGGCACGACGACCGCGAGCCGCCACTTAGGCGGCTTGATCAACGCCAACGCCTCCACGTGATAGAGCAATCCGACTCCGAGAACGACACCCAGTTCTCCTGTCTTCCATTCACCGACTTGTTGCTCGGCCCAGGATCCGGATTCTTTACGCGGATCGTATGCGCTGTGAATCCATTGTCCACCATGTGTGGCTGAGGGAGCCCCTTCACGCGAAGACGCCATCGTGAGGACACCCCCACGGCTTTCCCTTAGAGCTGCAACAAGAGCCGGGTAGCTATGGCGAAGCCTCTCTAGGTTGTGATTCAGGTACTCCACTGGATCCTCTCACGACACCGAAGACGGTTGAAGCTGCCGCCAGACCTGCTCTCGCTGAAGCGGTTCGATCGGCTCGTGCCCTGCCTCGACATAGTACGCGCCCCAGTGATCTCGGTAGCTTTCCCACAGTGACCAGTCCGCGACAGTCGCGTCGTAGTGACCACGCAGCAATGCGATCGTCTCGGTGATGGGCCATCGGCTCGGCTTCACCGCATCCATCCTGTCCCTTTCTCTCCCCTCTGCTTGCCATACCCAATGATTCGGTCCATACGGTCCCGTTTCATGAACGCGAGCTCGGGCGAAATACCAGCCGATCACCCGCGTCCCCACTGCGGCAGCGAGATGAAGTGGGCCGGTGTCGGCCCCAATCACAATTTGGCATCGCGTAAGAAGGCTGGCCAGTTGGATCAGCGAGAGCCTTCCGGTGGTATCCCACACACGACCCAGGAGAGACAGAGGGAGCGATCCCTGAATAGACTGGGCCCGCTCCTGTTCCTGCTGATCTCCGACTAATACGATGCGACTAGCAGGAAGAATCTCCAAGCACTCGGTAATCATGCGCTCCCAGGCTGCAACCGGAACCAGTCGTTCTTGATCTCCTGCGCCAACAAGCACACTGATCCAGGGCCCCTCGGATTGCCCAATGGGATCGAGGTCGATGGGAAGCGCCGTCTCTGGTACCTGAATTGGTATAATTCGCTTAGGTGGCGACATGCCGCACATCCCGCAAAATGCATCCGCTAAGTGAATACGATTGCTCTGCTTCGCACTGGCCACACTTCGTATGTACAAGGCCCAGGGCGATAATTTCTGATCCAGAGGCCCTCCGGTGATGGCTCCGATATTCTCCCGCGCGAGCAGCGCGCCGGCCAGGATCGATCGCGGATGTTGGTTTAGCACAAATGCACGGTCATAGAGGTCTTCCGTCATCGCACGAAGTTCGGCATCTGCTGCTGCGATGTATGCTGAATATCCATCCGCTTCGGCACTGGCCGCTCGTCGATGCCATGCGGCTCCATCCCATTTCACGACAGCAGAAATTCCAGGTAGTAGTTGGCCGATTTCGGCCAGCGGCATCGGACACAAGAGATCGACATCCCAATCAGCATGAGATTCTTTCAGCGCCGTGATCGCCGGGATCGTCTGAACAAGATCGCCCAGTCTGGCCAGTTGGATAACAAGCACTCGTTGGGTCATTTCGCTAGGAAGAAGCGGCTTCGAGGGCAAGCGCCGCTTCTCTCCCCGTTATAGCCTGGCCAAGTTGGTTCAGTCCGTCATGACCCGGAGCAACTTGCCGAAGGGCGTCATATTCGCGACGGGCCTCCTCGATCTGTTCACCCCGCAACAGGACGCTGGCGAATGCAAATCGAGCAGCCAAGTCGCCAGGATTTCTCTTGAGATAACTGCGCAAGTGTTTGCCCAACTCTTGCCATCGGTTTTGTGCCGTCCCTGCTCGAAGCAACCAATGAATCGCTTCGGCATCGTCGGGATATTCGGCCAGCACCTGAAGAAATCGTTCCCACGCTCTCTGCGGGTAGGCCCTTCCCATCGCAGCCATTCCCATCCC
Source organism: Nitrospira sp. (assembly GCA_041743145.1). Lineage (GTDB taxonomy): Bacteria > Nitrospirota > Nitrospiria > Nitrospirales > Nitrospiraceae > Nitrospira_D. The sequence continues at coordinate 45,532 of JBGTNJ010000045.1, forward strand.
CATCAGACACTTCTTACGATCTGCTCCCTCTCGCATTGCCGAATCGAACACCATTTCAGCTTGCTTATACTGTTCTCGCTGCATCCCGAGAATCCCCTTCAACATCAGGCCCTCAGCATGATCAGGTGCCGCATTCAGCAAGATGCACAAATGTTCCTCAACGCCCGGTAAGTTGTTTTGTTCCAGAAGCATGCGGATCAGTTCGAGCCGCTCGGCCGGTGCATCCATCAATGCTAGATATCGTGTGAGGAACTGTGCCCGATAGACCGGCTCTTGCAGCTGCTGGGCGACCATCGCACCCCAGGACAGCACATACGGATCGCCCGGCCAGTCATTGGACAAGGTCAATTCGCGCCGTACTGCTGGCCAGTCTTGTTTCAACGCAGCGGTCTGCGCGGCCGCCACATGCGCCCAGGAGGCTCGGTCCTTAATATCGCCGATCGCCTCAATCTCGCCTCCCAGTTTTCCGTTACGAAAGATGTGTTTCAACTTGTAGCCATCAACTTGGAAATGCCTGTACTCATCGGCCGCCCACCATTGCGCCCCCCAGCGATCCAAGAAGCGGGCAGCATTCGCATCCTCGTTCGCCTTCCGTCCAGGAGTCTGATTTTCGAGATGAACGACGACGCTCCGCGGTTGATACACCACCAGGTAGCCTCGTTCAATTACCTTCAAGCATAGATCCGCATCTTCGAATCCGTTGACATACCCTTCGTCGAACCCTCCCACTTCCTCGAACAAAGACCGCCTGATCAACAAACAAGCTGCCGTAACAATCTGGAACTCACGCCGTTGATTGACAGCTGGGTGGTCGCCGGGGAAGGACTTGTAGATATGGTACGGTAAGAAACCCTGGCAATCTCGGACAACGCCTGCATGTTGGACGGATCCATCCGAGAAGAGCAGCTTGCTTCCCACAATACCAACCTCTGGATGCTCTTCTACCTCGCTCACCAACGGTTGGAGCCAGTTCGACTGAGGGATTGTGTCATTGTTCAGGAACACGAGATACTTCCCGCGTGCTGCCCGTGCCCCTTGGTTGCAGGCTTTGGCAAATCCGAGGTTCTCCTGGTTGCGGATTATTTGAACATCTCCGCCAAGGGTAGAAAGGAAGGAGGCCGTGTCATCGGTCGAGTGGTTGTCAACCACGATAAGTTCCCATGAGACATCATCGGTTGTCGTGGCTAAAGCCTCCACACACTGTCGCGTAAGCTCACAGCGGTTCCACACCGGAATTATCACGGAGCAGGCATATGTTGACGCAAAGGCATCGAGCGCAGTGGAAGCCGATACCGTACAGTCGTTCAAATAGGTCTCTCGCAACCGCCGCTCCTCCGGTCCAGCAATCTCTGCCCGATTCGATAAACCATCCGGCGAGTGCCAGTACAGGCCGGTTACGACAGGGATATGCAGCATCTGGTGCTCAGCCCCTACCCGAATCCAGAAATCCTGATCACCAAGAGCTAGGTAGCTTTCATCGAAATAGCCCACAGTCTCATGAAGCGTTCGCCGCCACATTGGATGAGGGCCGATCATACAGTGCGTCAACAGGTACTCATACGAATATGCCGGCCACTGCCAAACACCGCACCGCTGATGCTGCTCAAATGTTTGGTGAGGAATCTCCGTCAGGTATGTATCTCCGTAGACCAGCGAAACATCGGGATGATCATCCAAGCTTTTCGTCAATATTTCATACGCATCGGCGCGCAGTCGGTCGTTTGTGCTGAAGGGAGTGACGTACTTCCCCTTCGCACGCTTGAGCGCCATATTCCAGGCAGCATAGACACCGATTCTGGTCGGCGTCCTGATGTAGTCGATATTGTGATGGTGCGCTTGAAAGGCCTTCACAATCCGCCCTTCATTTTGTGGCGATGCTGCGTCCACAACGATGATCTCTAATTGATCCGCAATTGTTTGCCCTACTAAATCCTCAAGACATTCCTGCATGAAGGCCTCGGATTCGTAAGCCGACACAATGACAGACACCAACGGGGTGGAGGTCCTCTTACCAACTGACTCCTGCTCACCTGTCTGTTGTCGTGATGAAAAGTGTTGCGACACCAGCCCGACTTGCTCCACTGGCAACCGCCTGGGAGCATTAGAGACGTGATAGGCGATGCCCATCCCAGCCCCTGGATAGAAATGGGCTTGTGGACACTCTTGAAAGTAGAGGAACTGACGGCCCGTCCGCTCGGCAAAATGGGCGAGTTCTTGTGTCACATGAGCATTATCACTGATCACAACTGCATGCGGACTAAGCCAGTTGCGTACCGTGTCATATTCACCTCGTTCGTACTCAGCTGTATGGGCGCTATCCGCAATGAAGAGGTCAATGGGCTCCGTCATGGCCTGAAGTGTGGTGATAGAATCTCCATATACAATCTTCCCAACTTGGGCATATAGGTCAGCAAAGAGAAAGCCCGCCGATGGATCAATATCTGTCGCGTAAAGCCGTCCCTCGTGTCCCTCAGCACGGTTTTTCAAGAGAGCGGTTGCAAGAACACAGGTCCCCAGCCCTTTATCAACGCCGGTCTCAACAACAACCTTGGGCTTGAGCGCACGGACGAGGGCGTACCAAGCGGCACGTCGACCGTATTGAGCTTCTTCGTCTGACGTCAGTCGGTGAGCGCTCTCGGCAGTCTTCTTCCTGACATGGCTCTTTAAGGTGACATCCTGGTCCAACTCAGTTAGAAATTGCTGGATTGCGGCGAGCGGTGCAGACGTAACGAGTGAGAGCGTCCAAGCCAAATGCATCCTATTCGCAGGGGTCAAGTCGTAGGTTAGATTGGTTGTTTCATTCGACGTTACCAACCAGCCCAAGAGGTCTTGGATGGGACGCGTGACGTATCCCAGTGCCAACTGCAGCCGCTGCGGTAGGAACGCGATAAGCCGAGGATCTCTCTGCTGTAGTTGGTCAATAAGTGGTCCCAGCAGTGGATCGGCGGAATGGGCCTTAACCCAATTAGTAAGCGCTTGAGTCATCCCGACTGAATTCGATCCTGATTGAGCGAGCGCTACGGCGAGGCTTTCACAAGCCTGGATCACCATCCCCACATGTGTGTAGAGCTGGCGGGGATCGTTTGGAAGCTCCAGTGCCGTGAATCCAGACTTGCCGCCAGCGGCCACCGGGCCAGCTAAAGGTGTACGAGCCCCATCGCGCCTGATCGGCGTTACAGGTGGCTTTGTTGAAGCTCCAGGCTGCGAGGAATTACACGACCCCGGCCGCCCAGTAACCTGGTTCGAGCACATGCAATCCCATTCATCGTCCAATCTGACTCGTTCGTGAGAGAGCCGGGGTGTGTCAAGCTCTTCGCCCTTCAGCCCTCTGATGAGAAATGTATGCTGTGACGTAACAGGTTGTTCAGGAGACAGATGCCATGTCCCCTGCGGGAACACTGTCGTGATCTGTCTTGCCGCCTGCTCCAGCACACGCAGGTATGGAACGAAAAACAATGTCAACGTCGACCACGGTAACGGATAATGCGGATGCTTGACCGGGAGTGCGACATCGGCAGTCACTTGGGTAAAGGAATGGAAGTGATAGAAGATCACCGGAACATCGTTGACCCAGGGCAGGCCGTTGCCATCTTTTCGAAACCGATATTGATCGTGGTTCCACGGACCAAGTCCGCCGCCGTAATGACCTAATACAACCACCTCGTTGAACCGGTCAGGCCAATCGTTCAAATACATCTGATCGCCCATTTTCCCATTCTCGGTCCGAGCAAAACACCACTCGAGGCACCGTTCTCTCCACCACCTCAATGCCTCGAACGCGGTCTCCGTTCTGTTGAACGACAGCAGCCCGACATTGTACTTGCCGTTGCCTGCTCCCAACTGTGTCTGTGCCGGAGAGAATCTATGTTCATGGATCAAAATGGAACGAGACCCCAGTTCGTCAAACATCGGCTGAGGGGAGGAAAAGAAAAAGAGATCAGCGTCAAGATAGGTCAACTGATTCACCGCAGGGTTCCGCTCCAGAATACGAAGAATGACCGTCGGAGTCATGGTCCAGTAATATTCGACCAAAGTTCGCGTGGGCTTGACGGCCAATAGCTCTTTGTCCCGAACTTCAATCTCGTGCGCTGGAACTAGCTGCACGTTCGGCAACGCGAGTGCGCGCAAGACGATGCGGGTCATTTCGTCCATACAGACGACAAAGATCTCCCAATCCGTTGTTTCCGTTCTTCGCAACGATTCAATCAGTGCCAACCCGCGCGTAAGGTACTTTCGGTCGAAGTACGTACAATAGTGGCGCATCATGACAAAGCCCCCTGCGATCGATGAAACGGTGGCTGAATCACTAGAACCTATCTCAAAATAGTTGACGGCGTGACCATCTATCCCTATCAGTCCGGTCATGCTTCGTCTGCGCGATGACCACTGGGAACGGATTCGGGAACATTTCCCGGAAGAACACATCCCGGACAGTCGTCCTGGCCGCAAACCGATCCCAACACGAGCCGTCTTGGAGGGCGTACTCTGGATCCTGACCACCGGAGCCCAGTGGCACTTGCTCCCCCAGTGCTATCCGAATTACAAGACCGTCCATCGCCGCTTCCAACAGTGGTGTCACCAGGAGGTGCTGCGGGAGGTCCTCACCCAG
>JBGTNJ010000046.1:0-7162 GCA_041743145.1 Nitrospira sp.
TCCCCGGTAGCCCCAGACGAGCATTTCCTCGGCAATCAGCTCGTGATCACGCTTCTTTTCCTCGATGACATTGCGGACCCGGAACAGAAGAAGTGTGGTGGTGATTTCCACGGACGGGCTGCGGAGGGAGGCAGCGCGGCAGGCGGCGAACTTGTCACGATTGATGGAACCGGCGAGGATGAGCTGACAGAGTTGCTCGACGAAGGGATGATTTCGGCCGAGGTAGGCGACGTTTTGTGGGGTGGGGGAATGGAAGCTGACGACCAGTGATTTGGTGGTGGGGAGAAGGGATCTGAGCGAGGGTTCAAGGTTTTCCGTATAGAGTGTCCATGCCCGGTGATCCCCGATGGGAAACTCCGTGATCTGGGCACCGAACAAGGCGGGTAGGGCTTGAGTGACGAATGCCTCGACGGCATCGGGATTGCCGATGGCTTCGTCGGTGTCCTGAAGATCCTTTTCGATGGCCTGGGCCTTGATGGAATTCTGGGTGAAGATCGAGCGAGTGGCTTTGGCGAGTTCCTCGGAGCGTTTGAATTTGTCGGTAATGTCGAGTTCGAGATTATGGGCGGTTTCGGATTCCATGAACTCGAATTCCACCTGGGAATCCCGGCTGGCAGAGGGGGAGTATTTGTCATCTAGCAGCAGTGACTGCGTGATGGTGTCGATGACGCTCTGGCTGTCTTCCGGGAAGGCCACGGTGGTGCCGGTGGATTTTTTGATCTCCTTGACCTTGCGAAGGATGACATTGAGTACCACACCGTCGACGGGATTATCCTTTGAGTAGAGAAGGAAGGCTTTGACGAGATCTGCTGTCTGGCCGAACCGGTCAACCCGACCTTCGCGCTGTTCCAATCGGTTGGGGTTCCATGGAAGATCGTAGTGCAGCACCGCAGTGAACAATTCATGGAGGTTGATGCCTTCTGATAGGCAATCGGTGGCGACGAGCACGCGTTTCTCCGATCCCTTCATGGCATCAATCCGATCCCTGCGCACATCGTCGGGGTCCTCCGAAGTGACGACTTGCACGTCGATTTTGCCGGGAAGGAGTTCGCGCAGGACTTCGCCGACGTAGGTGGCGGTGGGGATGTATTGGCAGAAGATGACTGGATTCAGACCTTCCTTGAGCCAGACTTTCACCGTGTCGGCCGCCTTGCGAATCTTGGCATCGTCCCGCTTGTCCCGGAGCTGGGTAAGAGCTTTTTCGAGGCGGCGAAGAGTGTTTTTTTCAGAATCACTCCAGGAATACCGGGTAATGAGATCTTCCGGGAGCATGTCGTCGCCGGCATTGTCGCCAGGATCGCCGAGGGGGTTTGGAAGGGACTCCTCGGGTGCGGGTAAGTCGGTTAGCTTTGACTGGCGGTTCTGAAGCATCATCACGCCAGCGGCAGGGCTGGACATGACACCGCGCAGGAGGCCAAGGGCCGTCCAGTAGTGAACGCGGCGAGTCTGTCCATCGAGTTGGCCGATGATGAGGCTGCGGGCGAATTTGTAGAGTTCGTCGAAGAAGACAGCATAGGCCGGGCTGAGATCGTAGTTCACCTCTCCGGCCTCGCGCTCTGGAAACGGAGTGTCGCCGCCGGTCCACTTGCTCACGTCTCCGCGGCGGCGCTGGATGTAATGCCGGGCGAGTGCCTTTTTCTGGCTATCCGTGGCTAAGGTGGGATCCAGACGGGCGAACTGAGGATCCAACAGGCCTAGCAGGGATTGGAATTCTTCGGTTTTGCCGCTGTGGGGAGTGGCGGTCAAGAGAACCAGATGACGTGAGCGGACGGCGGCGAGATCATGAATGAGAGCGTGGCGTTGCTGCTGGTTCTTGCTGGCACCCTGTGGGCAAGCGCAAGTGTGCGCCTCATCAACGACGACCATTTCCGGGCCTTCCTGAATGAAGACGGCGCGACGTTGGTCCGACTTGATGTAGTCGATGGAAATGATTTGGAACGGGTAGAATTGATAGACCGAAGTGTCGCCGACGATTTCACGGTCGAGCCGTGCTTGGGTATTCGAGCGGATGACGACGGCGTCCATGCCGATCTTCTCACGAATTTCCCGCTGCCACTGATCGCAGAGATGGGGCAGGCAGACGATGGCGAAGCGCTTGATGATGCGCCGTTCAAGGAGTTCCTTGACGATGAGCAGGGCTTCAATGGTTTTTCCGATCCCGACATCGTCCGCGATTAGCAAGCGGATGAACTCCTGCTTCAAAGCCATGATCAGAGGCACCATCTGATAGGCGCGGGGGCGGAAAGATATTTTAGCCAGGCAGCGGAAAGGACCCGCACCGTTCCTAAATGAAAGCCGAGCCGCTTCATAGAGGAGACGTGCGCTGGTGATGTTTCCGAGATCGGCTGAGGATGGCTTGGGGAATTCCGCCTTGCGTGGGCGATCCTCGGTGAAATCGAGAGGTAGGAAGATGCCGGTGATTTCGTCATCGCTTCCGCCGAGCGGCTTGATCACGAGAAGGTCGTCCGGGGTCTCGGATGGTTGGACGATCCAGTCACGACCGCGAATCGTAACGAGGGTGCCTGGGGAGAATGTCAGTGTGGGAGGCATGAGCTATTTCACTTTCCTGAAGACGTCCGGGTATTTAGCCGCGAGGTCGCCAAGGCTGTCCTTGTAGTAGAAGACGATGACCTCGTGGCCCTTTGCTTTGATCGCATTTCGCTTTTGCACATCATCCTGTTGGACAGCGGGATCGTCATGTGGTGTGCCGTCGCAAAATACCCAAGTGTCCGGTTTGTAGAAAAAATCAGGCTTGGTGTAGATGCCATCAACTGAAATTTGGGCGTCATCGGGAAGCCGAAGCTGATGCTGATAGAGAAATTTCAGGAATGTCTCCTCGGTGGAGGAATTCGGATCCATTTCCTTCAAGAGCCGCTGATACTGGTCTTCGTAGGTTTCGTCTTGGGTGGAGTGGGAGCAATCCAGCGTGCAGTTGGCGAGTTTCGCGAGCGCGTGTTCGATTGAAAACCGATCCACGGTGAGGTGGTGCGGCTGATTGTAGTAGCTTAAAAGGTCGTCATAGCTTGCCTTCCCTTTTTCATGGTTTGTGAAATCGCATACCCCAATCGCGATTTCGACAACTTCCCTGAATGCGTTGGGATCATCCACGAGTGAGGATAAGACGCCGAGGCTGCCTTCGCTGGCTTCGTAAAAGAGGATGTTAGGGGCATCGGGACCGCCCATGGAATAGACGCCCAATTCGGCGGGTTCGATCTGGAAGCGCAGTTCGATGGCACGCTTGAGGGCGTATTGCATCGAAATGATGCCAGCCGAGTCGAGGCCGAGAGCCTGAATCGGCTGAAGGTAGAGCGCATCAGCCGTAGTCTCCGTAAAGATTTTCACGCGCTTGGTATCTTCAGGATCGGGACCGTCGTTGCGGGGGCTCCAGCGTCCGGATTCGAGGCCAATCGCGAAACCTTCCTCGGTCTGGCGCCGATCCTTTATGGCAATTTGAATGAGGCGTGCGGCCGGGAGGTAGGCCATTTTCAAAAGACCACCCTGCTGATCCAGGACAAGTGCGCTGCGCATCCGGCTGGTGTCGCCACCGTCGAGGGAGAAATAGGTTTTGATGTCGAATCCTTGGCGGAGACGTTCTTCCTCCTCGCAGGTGATGTGCTCTTTGCTGCGGGCAAGCATTTCACACAAGGGCATGAGGGGCTTCAGTTCCTGTTTGTTCTTGGTCTCGGAAAGATCGGTACCGGTGATCGGGCAGGTTTCGAGGTGTTGCTGGTCCTGATCCAGCCAATAGCCCGATGTTGTGCAGACCCTGGCTTGGGTGAACGTGTCAGTGACATTAGGGACAACCGCCTGAGAAACCGAGTATTTGCTGCCGTTGTAATAAATGATGTTTTGAGGTCCGAATTCTCGAAGCCCGATCAAGCGGGGACGAGAGATGTATTCTCCGCGTTCGTATCCGTCCGTCAGGAATGCGCGAACGGGAAGGCGGGTGAAATTGTAGCCGGGAAGGAACCCTTCCGCTGCGAGATAGCGGAAGACGTAAAATTCGGATTGGGAGCTTCCCTTCCGGATGTCGTTGCGGAGAAGGTCGAGCTGACGCTGTGCTTGGAAAACCTCGCGTTTGGCTCGCTTGTGCTCCTCACTGGTTGTCTTGTAGAGGCCGGATTCCAGAAGTGTGGTGGCTTTGGTGAGGCTGCTTTTGGCCTCACGATAAAGCGTTCTCCAGCGATCCAGACATCCGTCGATGGTGGTCTCAAGTTGGGATAGTTGTTTTCGGATCCAATCGTCAGAGCACCAGGCCAAGCCGAGATTGTTAGGCCGATCAACAAGAACCGTTTTGAAGTATTTGGCGACCGTGTTGATCTCGCCGTCAGATAATTCCAAGCCAGCTTTGATTTCGTCCCTTAGAGGCAGGGCTGAGGATTCGACGTCGATGAGGTCGAGGATCGATTGGCGGACGCCAGGCAAACCGACACGCGTCATGAAAGCCGCATGGAGATGGCTCCGGATCAGTTCCCTGTTCGAGATGTCCAGCCTAGGTGCTTCCACGCTGCCTGCGACCAGTTGTTCGCGATGGGCGAAATAGTGTCTGTCGTGAGGCGAGTAGGTGGAGCAATAGGTGAACACCAGGGCCGCTTGTCCGCTGCGGCCAGCACGTCCGCTGCGCTGGGCATAGTTGGCAGCGTTAGGCGGGGCATTGCGAAGGTGAACGACGCTAAGGTTGCTGATGTCGATCCCGAGCTCCATGGTAGGCGAGCAAAAAAGAGCACTGATCGAGCGAGCATTGATTTGGCGAAGGTCGGGCTGCTCTTTGTCGCCGTTCTTGACGGTCCATTCAGCCCGGAAGCGTTCTTCTCGGTCCAAGCGATCTTCATTGTTGAGTTGCCCGGTGTGGTCGGCTCCTAGTAAGTTTTTCAGCGAGGCGAAATCAGTTTGATAGAGGTCGCGGAAAAACGAGTTCGGCTTGGACTCGAACGAGCCGTAGCTACGTTGCTTTACATTGTCCCGGCGGACAGTGGTTCCATCACCCGGTTTCCAGAGAATCTTTTCAAGAACCAAACGATAGACGTGGGTAGGGAGGTTGTCCGCGTCTTTGACTGGCTCTGCCTTGATGTAGCCACAGCCGTCCAGAGCTTTGAGAAGTTCATCCAGCATGTCTCCGTAACCCTGCCTTCCTAGATCTAGGTCGAGTTTTTCGATCTTCGCAACATGTTTCAGGAATTTGCCCAGGGCACTTTGAATTCCCAAAGAGCGAGTGTCTCCCCGGTAGCTCCGATGCAGTTGGCACGTGCGGAGGGCTTTGGGTTTGATGGTATCCTCCGAATCGATAGTCCATTCGGGTCGGAGCTTGGAGCGAACCTGTTGCAGGTTTTCAGTGATTTGGCTGGCACCGAGCCAGTTGTTGGAGGTGATTGCGTATTCCAGGCGAAAGAAATCGAGAATATCACGAAGTAGTTCCGCACGCTTCTCTTTGCTGATGGCATTAAAAATGGGAACAGTTAGCCAACCTTCTTCATAGTTGGCGTTTTCCACGCGCTCCTCGTAGTCGATTTCCAGCAGGCCGCATTTCTCGAGATTGGGAAGCACGACGCGCCAACCGCGGCGAAGATCATGGATCGCCTGATAGGTAAGATAGACTTCAAGGGCCTCTTCTATTTTGGCGCGTTCCCCGGGGAAAGGGCTCGCATTGTCAGAATAGACGGCCAAGTCCAGCTTGAGAGACTCACGCACCCTTCGTCCTAGATCCTTGGAGGTCATCACTTTCCCGCCTTCGATGACGGAATGATAGATCGCTGAACGAATCCGCACGACCCGGATGAAATCATTGAAGTGCCCAGACTGGAGGGCCGCATCCTGGCGATTGTCGGTAAAGCTTAGCAACTTTTGGTCGCGAGGGTGATAGCCCGCATTCTTAAGGCCTTCGAGAATCAAGAATGAGGTAACCGTTGTCGAGGTGCTGCGGCCTTCGTTTCCTAGTGTCGTGAGTTTGGTTCTCTCGTTGGTCTGGGGATCGAAGAAAAGCCCGGCGGTGGGATCGAATAGAAGTCCGTTGTTTGCCGCAGACATGAACCATGCACGTAACGGGAAAATTGGTGACTGGATGTTTGAGAAGTTTCCCTGCTCATCGTAGAAAATCAGAGTCGGTTTCCGGATCTGAAACTTGGTCGCAAACTTTAGTGCCGGCGATCTTCCGACCACCCAGGAAGTAGGAAGTTGCGACAGGCTCTCGTCGCTTTCTTCCCAGACACTATTATCGGGAGAATCGGAATATTCCGGAATTAGGTAACCGAAATCCGCACCCTCTCGTTCAGTTTGGTCATTAAATTCACGTGGAAGAAAGCGGCCATCTTTCGAGTCAACGTGGACACAAATGTAGGACCAGCCTGAGGCGCGGCTGAATACATGTGGGAAAACGAATTTCGTGTCCGAACCGGGTTCGTAAAGACCGGGCTCAAGTGTGATCTGGCGATTGTGTGGTGTTCCCAAAGACGCATAGACGCTGCCGGTCTGGGCGAAGAACTGGTGGAGCTTGAATGGCAAACAGGTGTAACGATCTCCAGATGCCATTTGCCGTTGGTTCGCCTCTGCGATCCAAGCTAGGAGCATTGCAAGATGGGCGAATGATTCGTCCTGCGGGCAATTCGCAACAGTGGACAGTTTTTCAGCGGCATCCTTGAGGGTGACCGGAGGCCGCCTCTTCAAACCATGTGGTGTTTCCTCCAAGGCCAATTCGTTTTCCAGCCAAATGGCGGTGGCATGGGATTTCAGCGCGTCGAGATCGGAACTGGTATCGATCGGGTGGTGAATGGTTGTATATAGTTCCTCATTTGTGGGCAGTGTGCCCTTCCAGACAAGGGAGCGCTCCAGTTGCTCTACGACAACATGATCTAGCGGGATCAATTCGCCGAAAATCTTCGATGCCACCTCTGAAACCGCGATCTGTTGATCCGTGTGGGATCCCTTCGAAGACATCGTGGCGGAAGTGCCCATCGCCGTTAGAGCTTTTGCAGACGCCGCTCGGATTCTCCGAATAAGGTAACTGACGTCCGCTCCCTGACGGCCGCGATAGGTGTGGAGTTCATCGAAAGCGAGGAATTCAAGTGAGGCAAAAATGGAGTCTCTGAGGTTGGCCTCGCCATGACGGGTCATGAGGAGTTCCAACATCATGTAGTTCGTGAGCAGAATGTCCGGAGGATTCTTGACG
>JBGTNJ010000047.1:0-10517 GCA_041743145.1 Nitrospira sp.
TCTTTGGCCGCCGATCGGCCGCCGAGCTTGGGGAGAGCGACTCGGATGTGGCGATCTAACCCAAGCGACTGGACAATCTCATCGGTGAAAAGTGGACATCTCACCTCGGTGTTTTGTGGACAACCAACCTCGGTCTTGACACCAGCCACCAGAGTCAGATTCGTGGCTACCCTAGAGTCCGCATCGTACGTACTCGTGAAGCGTTCTGTGTCGCCAGTGAAATACGCGAGCGTCGCGTGAAAGCTCTTGTTCGGCACATAGCTGCCCCGCATCGTCGCCCCGTGAATGCCCGCGCCTTCCAGATTAAAATCTCTGGTGTTCGAGGACCCGAAGGAGTCGAGGTGGGACGTGCCAGTTCCCTGAACCAGTCCAGCCAGGATGTGGGGATGGTCTCGTGCCGAATAGAACAGCCAATACGAGCCGTCCTCGAGGACCACTCCAGAAACGGTGCGACCTGTGGGCGTCACCCCCGTCCAGCGACCTTCCGCCGAGGTAGCCACGGGCTGGGGCAGAGAAGAAATGTCGCTCTCGCCATATCCACCACCACAGGCGACGGAAGCGAACCCACTATTGAAGCAGTTGGCGAAGCTGCCACAAGCAACGAGCCCACTCATAAGACAGATGGTCAGAAGGCATCGAAGACTGTTCGTCCCGGTCATGCGCATGGTAGTTGCCTCAACGCGAGAGCGAAGCGCACAGCTATCCCCTCTGTCACAGGATAACAGGAAGAGAACTCTCCTCCAATCGGACCCCCGAATTGCTAGAAACCGGACCAGCCGACTCCCGATGCCACCCAGCCCAAGTTGCCGGAAGCCCCACTGACCGACCGATCCCGGGCCCGTTTCTGGTGTCTTTCGCACCCCGTGGGTGGTTGATCTAGGGTCTTGGATCAGTGTCGGCGTAGGGATGGTGTAAGACCAATTTTAGGAGGTTGCAGGATATGGCTATTGCCCGTAGTTGTCTTACATGATGGGTTTATCGTATTCTTATGCGCCTGTTCTTTGACCCTCCGATGACCCGAATCAGCCACAGGTCGGTGAGGGGAGTTAGATGTCTCGATTTGGGCTGGTGCAGGTGAGCTGATGGAGCAGAGTGCGAAGCGGACGACCACGGTCACGGTGGATCTGGGGGAACTAAAGGTGCCCTGGCAGGCCTGGTGTCAGGCCCACGGCATCACCCCGAGCCATGCCCTGCGGAATGCCCTTCGGCAAGCTATGGACGGGAGATCCACACGGGGTCTTGTGCATCGGAGTCGCGTCACCCCGAAGCGGGAACGAGCGACTGCTCGCATTGAACTGAACCTGACAACCTCAGAGCTCGCTGCTCTGAAAAAGATGGCCGGTCACGAAGGCTATGTGCCGACGAAATGGCTGGTGGCGATGGTGCGCACCAAGTTAACCGGGCAGCCGCAGGTCGGACAGTCTGAATTGGAGACTTTGGCCCGGTCGAATCAGCAACTCCTTGCCTTGGGGAGGAACTTGAACCAGATTGCGAAAGTCCTGAATACGGCACCTCAGAACCGAACCGCCTTCCGGACCGAGGTCATCACAGAACTCGCTCGCGTGATCCAGGCGCATACGAAGAAGGTCTCCGATGTATTACGCGGGACTGTAGAGCGATGGCACCTCCAATGAGCTCGCCAACCAGCCAGATCGACGAGAATCTCGATGAGTGGGGGAGTCGGCTTTTCAATGTCTCAACAGAGACCCTCCCACGACCGCGTCGCAGCAAGCATGCTCGCCTGAGTTTCGCCAAGTTTGTGAGTACTGGTGGACGGCTCAGCACGTCGCAGGCTCGCGCGACCTATGTGCGGCAGAAATTACAAGCCATGGTCCGCCGCGCGCCGCAGGTTGTGGTGAAACTCGTCAGAGCGCCGAAAGGGATGAAGGGTATCTCGAACAACCTCACCTACATTTCGCGGGATGGCCACCTCGAGATCGAGGATCAGGACGGTCAGGTGATTCTTGGGAAGGAAGCCGTGGCCGATTTGAAAGCCGAATGGCGGGACGGCGGGATGCCGATCGCGGCGGACTCGACCATGCGTGATGCCTTTCATCTCGTCCTCTCCATGCCGACCAGGACCGATCCGTTGTCTGTCCAACGCGCGGCTCGGGACTTTGCGACACGAGAGTTCTCTGGCTTTCAGTACGCGATGGTCCTCCACACATTTGAGACGGATCCAGATCCGAACCCATCCCCGCATCCGCATGTCCACCTAACGGTCAAAGCAGCGGGCCTCGACGGGATGCGTTTGAATCCCAGAAAGGCTGATCTGCAGCGCTGGCGGGAGGAGTTTGCGGAGGCCTTACGGGAGCATGGGATTGAAGCCACGACCACGAGCCGGATTCACCGCACGACGCATGAACGGTGGAAAGTTCAGCATCTCCGAGATCACACGACTCAGGCGAAAGTGCTTGATCGCCAGAAACTGCGCACCGACATGCGGGGTAAGCAACAAGAGGTGATGCATCACTACCAGCAGGTCATGAGGGCCCTCGCACGATCCGATCGAGGAGATGACCGACAACTGGCCGTGGATCTTGTGCGCTATCTGGTGGTACGAGGCCGTACTCCGGAGTCTGAGAAGGAGCGAGGGAAGGACCGTGAGCGATGAGAGGGGCTGGCAGTGGCGCTCGACGAAGAGGCCACGGGCGCTTGCGTTTCCTCCGTGACGGGGCTACACTTGACACTGCCTGACATTCAGACAGTCTGATTATCTCACCTATGAGTGGAGGCGTCATGCCCGCAGAAACGAGCAAGGTCGGCAAACGAGGGGCTGTGGTGATTCCGGCCTCGCTGCGGCGCCGTTTCGGCATCACGGAGGGCTCGCTCGTGATTGCTGAGGAACGGGCCGACGGTGTCCTGATTCGACCAGCTGCTGCCTTTCCCCTCGAGATGTACACCCCGGAACGGCAGGGGGAGTTCCTCCTCTCCAATGCAGTCGGCCCAAAAGATTATGCACGAGCCAAAGAGGCCGTGCGGAAGATGGGCCTCGACGTCCGAAAGATCCCTCACTACAAGCCAGTTCGTTCCTAATCCGTGGACCGGGTCTTTCTTGATGCCAACGTGTTGTTCTCTGCGGCCTACCGGGTCGAGACTCCTCTTCGAACGTTGTTTACACTGCCGCGTACGCAGCTGGTGACCTCTGCCTATGCCCTGGAGGAGGCGAGGCGGAATCTCTCATCAGGGCAGCAACAGGCACAGTTAGAACAGTTGTGCCGCTCCGTCGAAGTGGTGTCGGTCATGCCGCCACAGGGAGCGCTGTCGATCTTGGCCAAACTCCCAGAGAACGACCGTCCCATTCTGTGGGCGGCGATCAGCGTGCGTGCGACCCATTTGCTGAGCGGAGATTTCAAGGCGTTTGGTCGCCTGTATGGGCAGACCATCAACGGTGTCACCATTATGCCACCAGCGGTCTATCTCAAAGGGCACCGTGGGTAATGGGATCGGTATAGGGAGCGTGCACCCTCTACCCCTGTCGTTGGCACCAATCCTGTGCTTTACGATACGCGGAGTGGCGTACGCGGCCTAATCCGCTCTGGACATTTGCTGCACGCCTGATCTATTTACCATATCTCAGAGAGGAGCGCCAGAATCTTTAGACGCCCCGTTGCCTGTGGCTTCTCGGCCATGGCGGCCTCTCACGCTCTACCACCACTTGGCAGCTCGCGAACTGGATCACGCACACTTCCTCCAATGCCAATCGGCAAAGAGCCGAGATGGTAGTAGCTGCTACAAAGAATCTGCCCGAGGCCAACACCATGGCGTTCGTCAGTTCGAAGCGAAGAACCCTGGCCGTTGCCCAAAGAGTTCCTCCTATAAACTGGAAAGCTTCTTTGTCCCAGAGCTAAGCGTGTGCGCCAGCGTGATCGCTTCCGCGCCATTCGCCGCCTCGCCGGATGCCCATCCGTCGGCCATTGTGATCAGTCTCTCGGTGAATGATTCGAGGCACATTATCAAGGCCATGAAGGAGGTTGGCGGCCTTTGCAGATAGACGAACTGCGACAGTCACGCCATAAAAAAGCCCCGCCCTTTTTCAAGGACGGAACTTAATAGAACAGTTCAATTTTGATATTCCGATCCTGATGACGTTTCCGCCACCGGTTCAAAATATTTCCACTGCCCTGACCTGTTTGTAGATTATCACGTTTCTGTGTTGAACCGGTACTAGCAAAACCCCTAAAGATAGCTGTGCTCAACGCCTTCTGCTGGACGGGTGGTCTTAACAGGAGGCCTATACGGTCTAGACGGGATGAGCGATCGACTGCTGTTTGTCTAACACGGCGTGCTCAATGGCGTGGCACAACGCGTCAATCGCACTCTCTTTGGTCAAATAGGCGAATGCCCCGGCCGCTTTCATTTTTTGCTCCACATCGGCCGATTGATGCACCGACAGGCCGATCACGACGATGGTCGGTTGATGCGCTTTAATCTGTCGCGTCGCTTCGATCCCATCCATCTTTGGCATATTAACATCCATCACCACCACATCCGGATCCAGCCGCTGTGCCAGTTCCACCGCTTCGGCTCCGTCACCCGCTTCGCCCACGACTTCGAGGTGATCATACGCCGTCACGATGCTCCGCAAGCCTTGCCGCATTGCGGGGTGGTCGTCCACCACCAACACGCGGATGCGTGTAGAAGGTGAGGACAAGCGGCGCGAACTAGACGGTCCCGACGCGGTGGAGGTGGAATGGAGTAACGCGATCTGCTCTCGCTGTACCTCCTGCGCTGTCTGAGCGATTCCTTCCCCCGTGGTCGCTCGCTCCTCATCCCTCGCCATCTTCGGGTTGCCAATCGGCAGGGTGAGTGTCGCCGTGGTCCCCTGACGTGGCGCCGACCGAATGTCGAAACTCCCTCCGAGCGCCTTCATCCGTTCGCGGATGCTGAAGAGCCCATATTTCGTCGAGAGGGGTGAGGTATTCTCCGTCGCACCAGCCACCGCAGCCGCAGGATCAAAGCCCACGCCGTGGTCGTTCACGGTGATCCGTAACGTGCCGGCGGTGTGTTCTAGAATGACCGCAGCTTCACCGGTTCCGGCATGCTTGGAGGCGTTCAACAACAGCTCGCGCACCGATTGAAACAGCAACACCGCGTGGTCTTCCCGCACCTCCAGCGCGTCGTGCTCGGGAACCGTCACGGTCACGGCCATCTCATGTTTCTTCATGTACTCGCTCAGCCATTGCAGCCCAGCCGGCAACCCCTGATCGAGGAGGATCGGGGGGCTCAGCTCCGCCATCAGCGTTCGGCAGTAGGTCAACGCCTTGTTCAAGATGTCCTCTGTCTCAGTGACGAATTCTCCGCTGCGTAGGGGCAGCCCAGCCCGCTTCGCTTGGCTCAAGGTTAACCGACCGAGCACGAGTAATTGGGCCAAATAGTCGTGGAGTTCGGTCGCCAACCGCTTCCGTTCTCGCTGTTCCGCCAAGTTGAGTTCAGTGGCCAGCGTCCGGAGACGATCCTCAGAGAGCGCCAGTTCATGGGTGCGTTCGTGCACGCGCTGCTCCAATTCATCGTTCAATCGGCGCAGCGCCTCTTCCGCACAACTGCGCTCGATCGCGTCCGCGGCCTGGCGCGCCAGCACGTCGAAGAGGCGCAGGTCACGTTCCGAGGGCCGATGCACAGCCTTCCAGTGCGTTGAGATCATGCCAACCAGTTTGCCGGAGCGGGACAACAGCGGCGTCGTTTGGACGGCATGAATCCCGGTGTGCAGGTAGACTTCCAGATCGGCGCGGCTTGCCATGAACTCGCAGTGCTGCACGTCGGGCACGACGCATTGTTGGCCGGTTTGTAATGCGACCCCGCAGGTACTCTGGGCTGTGGGCCCCACTGTTGCCCAAAACTCCGCTGCTTCGGCATTGAATCCACGAAAGCCCAACAACTTGAGTTCAGAGCCGTCGCCAGGCTTGTGTTCCACCATTTGGATACTCGAGAAGTCCGCCTGCATGATACCCATTGCCGCGTCGAGGATTCGCTCGTACAGGGCCTGTACATCGTTCTCCCGGATCAGTTGGGCGCTAATTGCGCGCAAACGCCTCGCATCGTGCAGATCGCGCTGCCGAGCCTTGTAGGCCCGATCGCGTTCGATGGCGATGCTCGCAATGTGCGCGCCACATGCCGACAGGTTCAACTCCCACTCAGTGGGCTGGTGCGGTTGGTCGAAGCAAAGAACAAATGAGGCGAGCGGCACGCCGTCCGAACCCAGAATGGGCCTGGCATATCCGGCGAGGACCCCGCAGCTCAGGCACACGTCCCGCCACATCTTCGACCAGCGCCCGTCCGTCGTCACATCGGCGCAGATGACCGATGTGCCGGAAGAGATGGCCTCCCCGCACGTACCGGTGCAGGGGTCGCTGATCGGCGCGTCTTGGAGCGCCTCGGCGAAGACCGGCGACAGATCGGGCGTGATCGTGCCGGAAATCTTTGTGCGATCCTCATTGGCGAGTACAATACAGGCGCGGGCTCCTGGATTGAGTGTCGGCACCGCGCGGCACAGTTGGGTGAGGATGTCGTCAAGCGGACGGCCGGACGCGATGTGTTCCATGAGACGGCTCTGTTCGACCAGCAGTGCCTCGGCTCGCTTGCGCTCGGTGATGTCTGTGAAGACATTGATAGCGCCATGAAGGTTGCCGTCCTCGCTTGTCAGTGGATCAATGTTGACGAGGAGGTGCCGCCGCGACCCGTCTGGGCGTTCGATTATGACTTCTTGGTTGCGGAATCTGGTCCCCATGCGCGTAGATTCGGCCATCGGAATACAGGCATGAGACATGGAAGAACCGTCCGGAAAGAAGAGCTTAAAGGCCCCGCAGAACTTGTGATCCTCATCGCCGATCGTCGGTCGGCGACCCCACAGTTCGACCGCCTGGTCGTTGTACAAGGTGATCCGACCCGTTCGGTCGCAGACATACATTGCCGCAGGCATCAGGGAAATGAGATTGCGGTATCGGGCTTCACTGTCACGGAGCGCCGCCTCAATCTCATCCGCAACACGCTCACTCATGATATCCCCTCCAGCGCAGTCTGCCATGTTGTCGTCCATGGCAGCTTGGTAAGATCCTTTGGTGGCGAATTTGGAGGCCGCGTTCGCGCGGAGCGACCGTCATTAGATACCCATTTTACCGGCGGTTGCATTTTGGTGATCAGACATTGGGAAATCCGTACATAGTACGTAGAATTCGCACCGGCGGTTCACTGCGTGTTCGGTTCTTCAGGAAGGGGGAGGAGTTTGACGGAGGAAAGAGCGCCTCGATGATATTCGCTAATGGTCACCTGGGTGGCTCCTCTGTCCCCGACAAGTCGACCTCAGCTGGTTCGCCGAAAAAAGCAGATCCGAATCGAACCCTAGCAGCACTCAGCAAGAAGTGCTTCACGGTGCTTCTCCAGAACCGGTTAAGGATTCCTATACCTAACTATGTTACACCGAATTGCCCCAATCATAACGAAGAAGAAACAGTGCCCCGATAGAATTGCGTCATGTCAATGAAGAACAGTCGACCAACCCCAAATCGAACAACATGGAAGGAGGTGAAGCGCGATGACGACAGGGCTCATCGAAGTGATGCTGCTGAGCGCCATTCTGACCGTGACCTACACGATGGTCGCTGCCTGGCGGGAGTAGGTGTGATGTTCCTACTGACTTCGGAAAGGAGCGTGATCCAATCGTGTATGACAAATAGACAGGCGGGAGCTGGGACAGGGGCAGAAATGCCCACCGGCTCTCGCTCGGAAAAGGAATTCATCACAAAAAATCCAAGGACATTTACCTCAGTTACCGTGAATGGAGCTTTGACCTTCAGAGTCCGCTTCCCGTTGGCATCGATCTGACCCACCACTCATTCCTCGCACGCCATGCTTGCTTCATCAACACGGTTTTGTTTCAGCTCGGGTACAAGTCGTGATCTTCGACCAACTTCCAGTTGCTGTCGCGCAGGGGCTGGCGCTTCCTGCTTACCCACTCAGGGTGGTCATTGCATAGAGCCGGCCTGAGTCTGACGAATACGCCGCAGATCCGAATCAGGATGAGGGCCATGCGGATCATGAGGGGCCTCACGTGGACATGCTCGACTTGCAGTTCAGTAGCGACCATCGTCTACCTCCTTCGCGCTTCAAGGCATGACAACGCTGATTCGTCCTCATCGAGATCCTTCCCTAAGCTCGATCGTGAGGGGATTGTCGGCTTTCATTGAACAGGACTGTAGCCGGTATAGATGACGGCTTCATTGCCGAATCGTTAACAGCCTGTGACGTATCGCTCCTCCAAGAAAGTTTACCGACCTGTAATGGCTGCCTAACACCGTCGCAATGAGCGCTTGGTAGATTGGCGCCAATACAACTATTACAAGGAGCATCGTCATGGTGACAGTCGGCAACTTGATGCAGAAAGAGATGATGACGATGGACGTCGGGACTTCCGTCGTCGAGGCGGCGAAGGTCATGCGAGCCTACAATGTGGAGAGCGTGCTCGTCACGTATCAAGCCCAGATCATCGGGATCGTGACCGAGTCGGATATCGTCAAGAAGTTCGTCGGTGTGGAGCGAGCCCCGTACTTCGTGCCGGTTGAAGAGATCATGAGCAGCCCGGTCCCCGGCATCGAAGAGCGGCGACCGTTGACGGAGGCGGCCGACCTCATGGACCGGCATCGGACACTCCACCTCGGCGTGACCAAAGGTGGCTCCCTTGTCGGGCTGGCCTCGGGCCGAGACTTTCTCCGGCCCGTTTCCATCGAGGAATTCTAGACTCTCCAACCTTTTCCTGCCGTCCCCCCATTCCGCTTTGTCGTCCACGCCACGGGCATCCAGCCCGCGCCTTCTCTCTTTCACTCGCCACGAGTTGCAATCCTCACCCTCCTGCCTTTAGAGATAGAGACTCGCCTCTTGTTTTGCAGGTCTTATGATGGCTCGATCCCGCGAGGTATCCTCTCAGCGGTCTTCCGTGATCTCAGCTCACACCAAGCGGGAGCTCAAGCTAGCGGTTGAAGCCGATTTCCATCTGCCTCGGCTGCCCGGCACTCCGCGACCTCGACGGCAGCTGATCTCGACCTATTACGACACGGCTGCGTATGACTTGGCCCATGCCCGGATTACGCTTCGCCATCGTGTCGAGCAGGGGAAAAAGACGTGGCAGCTCAAAATTCCGTTGGGCGACGGTCGGCAAGAAGTGGAGGTGCCCGACGACCAGGCCGAATCACCGGCTTCGTTACGCCGCTTACTGATGGTCCACCTTGGTCATCGGAAATTGCTTCCTGTCGTCACGCTGCGCGTCTGGCGGACCGGCCTGCAGATCCGTCATGGTCGAGTTCCGATCGCTGAGATCGCCCTCGAAAGCGTGTCGGTCGAAAAGCACGGCACGACGGTTCAACGATTCCGTGAGTTGCAGATCGAGCTGCAACAGGGCGATGACGACACCCTTCGTACGCTGGAACAGCAGATGCGCGAAGCCGGGGCATCCGACCATGACGGACGGCCAAAATTCTTTCGTGCCCTCTCGCTGCAAACGCCTACCCCAGCACCTCAACCTGACCGAAAGGCACCGGTGGTTGAGCATGTGAAGTGGGTGCTCGCACAGCACGTCAGGTGGCTCCTCGCCCATGATCCCGGCATGAGGCTCGGAACCGAGATCGAGAGCCTGCACCAGATGCGCGTCGCGGTAAGGCGCTTGCGCGCGGTGCTGCGTAGCGCTCCTCCGATCCTCCTCCCCGCATGGGGAGCATCCTTGGACCAGGAGCTCGACTGGCTCGGCGAGGTGCTGGGGCCCGCCCGTGATCTCGATGTCCAGATTGCTTATTTTCTGGAGGAATCGACCGGATTGGACGCGCGAGATCGCAAGCTCTTGGAGCCCTTCATCTCCCACCTTCGATCTCAACGAGACGCCGCGCAACAGGTGATTCTGAGCGAACTCACCAGCGCTCGCTATCTGGAATTGATCAGGCGGCTTCAACAAGCCGTGCAGGCACCCTCCGTCATCGAGTCTCCATTGACCGTGCGCCAACTCGCCAGGCAGGCGTTCAAGAAACTGCGCAAGGCAATCAGAAGCCTGAGAACATCCCCCTCGGATAGCGCACTGCATAAAACCCGAATCAAGACTAAGCGCGCGCGCTATGCAGCCGAACTGGCTCAAGGCTCGGTCGGTAAACTCGCCGGCCGTTTCATCAAGTCTGCTCGGGCAGTCCAAGAGCTGTTGGGTATCCACCAGGACGCCATCCAAGCCGAACGGCATGTTCGACAGTTTCTTAAGTACTCAATCAGCACCCGCGCCGGGTTTGTCGCAGGACGGATGGTCGAACGGCAGCACCAGCGATGCCAGAACGTTCGACGAGACATGAAACCGCTCTTCAAGACGTTGCTGAAACGAGGCAAGAAGGCGTGGGGATGAACAGGGTCTGACCCAAAACCCGAAAAGTAGGCCAGCGGGAGCTTGAGGAACGGGCCGACGGCGTGGTCTTCTTGAGTTACAAGGAGGACCGACGATGGCACGACGACGTGGGCATACGGAGGAACAGATCCTGGCGGCCCTACGGCAA
>JBGTNJ010000048.1:0-21311 GCA_041743145.1 Nitrospira sp.
GGGATTGTCGATCTCAATTTCAGTCGGCATGGTCCGGGACTTCGGGTCAAGAGCCGCTGCATAGCGGGTGACCGTTCCGACATAGGTTTCTTCTGCCCTGGCATCGATCGTCATTCGAACGGCGGTCTGGCGCGAAATCCATGCCACGTCGGCTTCGGACACCATCACTGTGACCCTCAACCGACTCAGATCGACCACCGTCACGATCGCTGAGGCTTGCGCTTGCGTGGTCGTCCCTGCTTGGATCAACGCACCTGGGTGGACATGACGAGCAGTGACCACGCCGTCGAATGGCACTCGGATCGTCGTATAGGCCATCATGGCGTCCAGTTCGTCCCGTTTGGCCTTAGCCATTTCAAAATCCGTTCGAGCTTGCTCCACTTCTTCAAGAGAAATCAGATCTCGATTCTTGGCCCGAATGGCGGCGACTCTCGACGACAGTTTCTCCTTCATATCCATATCGGCTTTGGCCCGCCGATACTCCCGCTCCATTTCGGGAGCATCGAGAGCGGCAATGACTGCTCCGGCCTTCACCCGGTCTCCCCGATCGACGGAGATCCATCTGAGAAAACCGGACACCTTGGCATAGACCCTAGCTTCTTGATACGGACGGAGGTCACCCGGCAGGGTGATCGTCCGGACCAGATCTCTTCGTTCAGGTTGCGCGACGGCCACGACAGACGGCGCGGAGACAGCGGGAGCGACAATACTTTTAGATTGCATAATCAAAAAGACGGTGAGGCCGACGGCAGCCGCCAACGCGGCGGCGATTGCCATCTGATGCGGAGTCTCCAGTCGATTCATAAGGGGCTCTCCTTCCCGACATGGCCGGTTCGGCGGCCTATCAGGCTGTACAGGACCGGCACCACGATGAGTGTGAGAATGGTCGAAACAGTCAGACCGCCTACGACCGCCCGAGCCAGAGGCACGTTCGCTTCCGATCCTCGGCCGATGCCGACGGCCATCGGGAGTAACGCAAAGACGGCGGCCAGCGTGGTGATCAGGATGGGGCGCAAGCGGATGCTCGCTGCCCGAACTAGCGCCTGATCACGAGGCAGCCCCTCGGCTTCCTGCTGTTTGGCAAACTCGATCAGCAGAATGCCGTTAGAGACCGCCACGCCCACCGTGAAGATCGTTCCTAAGAACGACTGGATGTTGAACGTCGTCCCCGTGATCAACAGGATCCAAATGACCCCCATCAGTCCCATAGGGACCGACAGCATAATCACGAACGGATCGCGGAACGACCGGAACTCGGCAATCAGCACCAGGTAGACCAGGAGGACTGCCAACACGAAACCGATACCCAACTCTCCGAAAGATTCGCGCATGCTCGCGTACTCACCACGGACGTGCACAAAATACCCCGCAGGAAGGCGTGCGCTGATGCTCGTCTCGATTTGTCGCCGCACCTCGTCGGTGACGGAACCGATATCCCTCCCCTCGACATTGGCGTAGACATCGATGACTCGCGTGACGTTGCGGTGATTGATCTCACTGGGCGCTTCGCGGAAGTCGAACCGGGCGACGTTTCGCAGCAGCGCCGGCTCGCTTTGCCCGAGCCCCGTCAAGGGAATATCCTCCAGCGTTTGCAGCGATTCGATGGCCGATTCCCGGTATTGCGCGCCGACAAAATAATGATTGCCGTTGAGCCGATCGATCCAGAACGCAGGATCGAAGTTCACGCTGGAGTTCAGACTGGTCACGATGTTTTTGACGGCCCGTTCGGGGGTCAGCCCGAGCCTGGCGATTTTAACTCGATCCAGCTCGATGCCGATCATCGGATAATCGAGCCGCTGCTGGACACGGACATCCACGGCTCCCGGAATCGCGGCGATCAGACGGCGGAGGTCCTCGGCCAGGCTCCGCGCCGTGCGGAGATCGTTGCCTTCCACCTGGACGTTGATGGGCGAAGGGAGTCCGGCGTTCAACGCCGCCGTGACGAGGCCGCCTGATTCGAACGCGAATTCCACGTCGGGAAATTCCCGCGCCAAGACCGGGCGGATCGACCGGACATAGTCGGCCGCCGACCGTTGGCGCTCCTCCGAGAGCTGGACCAGCACGAAGGCATCCATCGGTCCGGCGTTCGGCGTGTAGGCTGCCGGCCAATCGTAGAGGACGCCGAGATTGGAGATGAGCATCCGGAGATCCTCGGAGGGGATCTCACGCCTGATCGTGTCTTCGATCCTTCCAACCAGTTCTTCCGTCTTTTCGATTCGCAATCCGGACTGGGCACGGACCGTGATCGTGACTTGTCCGGGGTCGGTGTGTGGGAACAACTCGGTGCCGAGGAGGGGCAAGAGCGCGAGCGAAACCACGAACAGCAAGAACGCGGCGACGGCAACACCGGCACGCCGTGTCAGCGTCCAGGCAACGAGACCCACGTAACGGGCCTGCAGACGCTCGTAGGCCAACCGGAGTGGCCGGTGCCAGGCCGGTCCGCCGGTCGCGCCGGGACCGCACAGGGAAGTCCGCAGGAATCGCGCGCTGCCAACGGGCACGGCCGTCATGGCCAACACATACGATGCGGCCATCGAACAAGCGACGGTCAAGGCCAGGGGGGCGAAAAGAAAGCGGCCGACCCCCGACATCAATCCGACAGGAATGAAGACGACGATGGCCGTGAGGGTCGCGGCTAGTATCGGTCTATTGACTTCCCGCGCGCCGGCTAGGGCAGCCTCCTCGGGGGAGAGGCCCGCCTCGATGTATCGCGCGGTGTTCTCGATCACGACGATGGCATCGTCCACCAGTCTTCCAATGACGAGCGCCAGTCCGCCCAGCGTCATGGCGTTGATCGTGTCTCCGGTGAAGAACAGCGCGATGAAGGCACTCAGGGCCGATAACGGAAGGACCAGCATGATCAGCAGGCTCGAGCGGGCGCTGCCGAGAAAGACCAGAATCATGAGGCCAGCCAGCCCTGCTCCCAAGAGCCCTTCATGAACCAAACTGGCAATGGCGTTCCGCACGAACACGGATTGGTCCATGACCAAATCTAGATTCACGCCAGCCGGCAGCCTGGTCACGATCTTCGCGAGCGTGCCTTTCAAGCTGTCGATGACCTCGATGGTGTTGGCCCCGGGCTGGCGGTAGATCGGAATATAGACCTGGCGTTTCCCGTCAATTCGGACGATGTTGGTTTGTATCTGGTGGCTGTCCTCCATGTTCCCGACGTCGCGAAGAAAGACGGTTTGCTCGTGATCGGACTTCATCGGAATCTCGTTCATGGCCTCGACGGTCGGCACCATGCCGTTCGTGTCGATCTGATAATCAAATGAGCCGATCTTGGCGTTCCCGGTGGGGATGATGACATTGAACTCCTTCACCGCCCGGACCACATCGGTCGGAGACAGGTTTCTGGCGAGCAGCTCTTGCCGATCCACATAGGCCAGGATGCGGCGGATTTTCCCGCCATAGACCGCCGGCGCAATGACGCCCGTGATCCCTTGCAAACGATTTCGCAGATCAAAATAGGCGATGTCGTACAGTTCGGCTTCGTTGAAGGACGGACTGTTGACCGCCAAAATGCCGAGCGGCAAGCTCGCGGTCGGATCGAAAGGCATCACCATCGAAGGCAGCGTGCCGGGCGGCAAGTAATACAAATCGGACATGGCCAACGACGTCACCTGCGACATGGCCGTATTGCCGTCGATGTCCGGGCGGAAATAGTTTTTCAGGACGCTGACCCCGACCATCGATCGGGACTCTTGGCGCGCAATGCCGTTGGCCTGCCCGGTCCATCGTTCGAGCCGGGTCGTGATGTCCCGTTCCATCACCTCGGCGGGCATCCCGGGATACAGGGTCAACACCTGCACGGCCGGCGTTTTGAAAACCGGCAGCATATCCACCGGCATCCGCACTACCACCGCTCCGCCCAATAGGACAACGGTCAGTACCAGCGCGACGACGACATACGGGTTTTTCAGAGCTCCGCGTACCATACAGAGTGGCTCCCCTCAGCGGTTCAGGCTGGGAACGACCGTCTCGAAAGCGTGCGCTGGTGTGGCGGAAGAGAGTCCCGATCGATCGGGGCTCAGCCCACGCAAACATCCTCGGGAGATCCGGTCGTGCAGAAATCTGCCCGCTTATCCGGACGACGGATACCTCAAAACAATTGAGCTTAGGATGATGCGACGGAGGAGGACGGAGGCGCTCGGGCTTGGAGCACAGAGGGTGTCGCTGACAACGTAGGAAGGGAGTGGGACACGGACGACGTGTGGAAGACGGCTGGTCTTGGTAGAGCGAGCGGGGTCCAGGCGATATGCGCAGCTTCGCCGCTGGTGCCGATCCAGGTGCAGACTTGATGGTGGGGCTTCTTGGGCTCGCCCGGAAGCGGAAGGCCCGCTTGCAACGCCCAAATATGCATCCACACCGTCAGCGAGAAATAGGCCAGCCCGACGGTCCAGAACAAGACCTTCGATATTCTCTCGTGCCGACGGCTCATACGCCGTGATGCTACTCTGGAGCAAACGCCATGTCAACGAGTCGGTTCTACACGAGTCGATTCAAACGGGGTGATCTGCCATCAACAGCCCATGCTGACCTGTCTGGTCATCGGTCCCTTTCGTGAAGACACCGTGATACCAGCACCATGATCAACTCTGCCATCGACACAGTGGCCGAGCCCGGTCGCCATATCTCATAGTGCGCGAACCGACTCTTTCCCCGGATCGCCACAATCATACCTGTGCTGGTTTCAATGATGAACAGGAACGATCAACTTTTGCATTCGACTCAGTCGATCCTGCGTTTGAGCACGATATCTCCGTAGTAGGCTTCTGCCGATTCACCGGTGTTGTCGGTATCCGTCATGATGGCGATCCCGGACATCATCGGCGGCTCTTCCCCAAACGCGCGCTTGTAGTCTTCATAGACGTTGCGCTCTTCCGTCATCCAGGTGTTGAGCTTGGTCGGCCCGCTCTCCACCACAATCATGTGCACCTGTTCGGTGTAGGGGTTGGGCACTGCCGTTCCCACCGGCGCCCGACTCTCCCAGATGTAATTCAGGGCGCCGAGCGGAGGATAGCGTCCGTAGATGAGTTTGGCCGCTTCGTACTTCGCCTTGCCGAAGAGGCCTACTTTCGCACTGTCGTATTGAAAGGTGACGTAGATGCGGGCCGGATAATCATCGCCGTCTTTCTTCGCCACATTGCCGGCTTTCAAGATATTCGAGACTTTCCACTGCCATTGAATGATGGGATACTCCTTCGGATCGATCAGGATTTCTTTCGTGTACCCCGAAGAGGAGGCCTGACTGGCGGCCTTGACGGTGACGCGATCACCATCTTTCACGAGCTGGTACGTCGTATGCTGAGGAATTTTAGGGAATGTCATCGGTTTCCAGCCGTCCGGCCAGGGTCCACTCGGAGCAGCGGTCGAAAAGGGACCGACTTCTATAATGGTGGGGGATTGGGCTTGCAGCCGGTTTGGATCACCGAGGATCGTTCCGACCAGCACAAAAGACGCGAGACCGACGATCACGGAAGTCATATAGGGTGCCATATGTTGGGTCCTTTGCAAATGATGGGGTGAAACAGCTCTGTTCATGACGCGCCTGTCTATCGCCGCATCCAGGCAAACAATTTGATCAGCAGATCCTTGGTTCGCTGTGTGAAATGCGCCTTGCGCCAGAGGTTGACGACTTTTTTGTTGACCTCAGCCTGTGTGGGATAAGGATGGATGGTTGCCGCAATCGTCTTGGCTCCTCCTCCCGCCTTCATGGCGACAGAAAATTCGCCGATCATGTCACCGGCATGGCTGGCCACGATCGTGGCACCGAGGATCGTATCGGTCCCCTGTTTGATGTGAACCCGGGCAAAGCCTTCATCTTCTCCGTCCAGGATCGCTCGATCGACCTCGTCCAGCTTGTAGGTATACGTTTCGACGTCGATCCCTTTCTCCTTGGCATCCCGCTCGTACATCCCGACATGGGCGACTTCCGGTTCGGTAAACGTGCACCAGGGCATAACCAATGCATCGACGTTCGCATAGCCGAGCCCAAAGGGGTGTGGAAACAGCGCGTTCTGGATGACGATTTGGGCCATGGCATCGGCCGCGTGGGTAAACTTGTAGCGTGAACAGACATCCCCGGCCGCAAAAATCTTGGGGTTCGACGTCTGCAATCGGGCGTTCACCGTGATCCCGTTCTTGTCATAGTCCACTCCCGCCACCTCCAGCCCGATGCCTTCCACGTTCGGTGTGCGTCCGACCCCGACAAGAATAGCGTCGACGGTCACATCGTACTGCTGGCCATGCGACCCGACCATCAGACGCGTGCCGCCTTCGGTCTTTCCGACCTGCAACTGTTTTCCACAACACAGCACCTTCACGCCATCGCGCACCATCTGTTGCTCGACAATGTCCGCCGCGTCGCGGTCCTCGTTTGGCATGATGCCATGTGCCGCCTCGATCAAATAGACTTGACTTCCAAAGCGGGCGAACGACTGGGCCAGTTCGCATCCGATGGGACCGGCCCCGATCACACCGATTCGCTGTGGCAACTCAGTTAATGAGAAGACGGTTTCGTTCGTAAGATAGCCAGCTTCCTGCAGCCCGGGGGTCGGAGGAGCCGATGCTCGTGCACCGGTGCAGACGGCGGCTTTCACACACGTCAGGGTCCGATCACCCGCCGGTCCTTCGACGTGGATGGTATCGGGACCGAGAAAGCGCCCGCTGCCGATGTAGATGTCCACGCCCAGCGTGGCATAGCGCTGGACCGAATCGTTCTGGCTAATGCGCGCCCGAAGTTTCCGCATGCGAGCCATGACTGCGCCGAAGTTATATTTCACGCCGGCTGGTATATGAAGACCGAATTCCGCTGCTTTCCGGAGGTCGGCCCAGGCCCTGGCGGCTCGGATCACCCCCTTCGACGGCACACATCCGACATTCAGGCAGTCCCCTCCCATCAGATGCTTTTCGATCAACGCGACTTTGGCTCCCAGGCTTGCCGCAACGACCGCCGTAATGAGTCCAGCCGTGCCGGCTCCGATCACCACCATGTTGTATCGACCGGTCGGCTCAGGGTTGATCCAATTGAGAGGATGCACATTGGCGACGAGCTGCTGGTTGTACTCGTCGTTTGGAAGCATCAATGACTGGTCGTGCTCACTCATTCCAACGATCCTTGGAGAGGCTGTATCATCATTGCGTGAAATCCTTCGTTGTGCATCATCGATCGATGACGCATTCATGATGCTGGTTTGGTCGCAAACTTTTTATAGACGACCGGCACGAGGGCGAGTAGCCCCAAGAGCACAAAGGCGCCGATGACGTTGGGCGATGCGATTTCCTTCAGGGAGTTCATGGTCCCCAGTTGGCGTCCTGCATAGGCATAGACGAACGAACCGGGAATAATGCCGAGCGCGGTGGCTCCGATATACGTCCCAGCGCTCACGCGGGTCAGTCCTGATACCAAATTGACCACAAAGAACGGAAAGAGTGGAATCAGTCGCAGGGTCAGCAGGTAGCTGAACGCATTCTTGGCGAAACCTTCTTGGAACGGTCTCAACGATGTCCCGAACTTTTGTTCCACGGGGTCCCGCAACAAATACCGCGCGGTGAGAAACGCCAGGGTGGCTCCGGTCGTTGCTCCGAGGTTCACGAACACCGTGCCAAGGACGGCGCCGAAGGCGAACCCGCCGGCGAGCGTGAGAATGACCGCACCCGGCAACGACAAGCCGGTAACGATGGCATAGGCGACAATGAAGAGACCGACCGCTGCGACATAGTTGGCGTCCGTAAACGCCAGCAGATGATCTCGATTCTCTTTGAGGGCGTTTAACGATAAGAACCGCACAAGATCGAAATAGAAGAACGCTCCGATGGCCAGTCCGATCACCAGCGCGATAATCACTTTGCCGGAAGGATGCGCCTTCGTGGAGGGAGCGGGTACTGTGCCCTGATGCAAAGGAGGAATCGGATGGTTTGTCTCATCCTGAGGGTCGTCTGCGCACTGTGTTCCCATCACCTGGACTCCCTTCGTGTGGCTGCGTGAAACCTGAGAGGGCTTCTGCGGCAACTCAGGTTCTCTGGAAGCATCTCCTCTCAACATAACTTCACGATACCCTACTCGCCGTGGAGATTCTGTGAGCCAGGTCACAGTGTGATAGATCGAGGATGACTAGGAGATATGCATGGTATATCAGTTGGTTACGCTGTAATTTCAGACCGATCTGTCAGGTGAATGACAGCCGCTTTTCGAAGAGACGAAGCGATCGAAGGACTTTGGCATCAAAAGACGCCTTGCCTCATGAGGTCTAAATCCTTAGACTAGAGCCTTGTACCGGGGGTGATCTCATGGAACCGCCGACTTCCTCCACGAACAAACTGTGGTACCTCAAACATATCCGCCTATTCGCCGGTTTATCTCCATCTGAGATGCACGAAATGGAGAAGATTACTCGCATGGAGGAGGTGAAGAAGCGGCAGCCTCTCTACCTCCCTGGTGATCCGAGCAGCAACGTCTATCTTCTAAAAAAAGGGCGTGTCAAAATCGCCAATAGTGCGCCCAGCGGGAAAGAGGTCACGTTTGAAATCCTGGAGCCAGGTGAAGTTTTCGGCGAGCTGGAGGTGCTGGACGATGTCCCTCGCTCGACGTCCGCCGAAACGCTCGATGATACGCTCATCTGCCTGATCCCACGGAAGGACTTCGACCAGTACCTCGCGATGCATCCGAACGTGACGGTGAAACTGACGAAGCTCATCGGCCTGCGGCTGCGAAAGATTCAGAGCCGCGTCGAAGATCTCGTCTTTCGCGACGTGCCCGCCCGCTTAGCGCACCTTCTTGGTGATGTCGGAAAGACCGATGGCGTCGCGGAGAAGCAGGGGATTCGTCTCAAGGCCAAGTTGACCCACCAAGAAATGGCCAATTTGATCGGGTGCAGTCGTGAAACCGTGAGCACGATTATGGGACAGTTTCGAGATCAGGGTCTGATCCAGATGGATGGACGGACGATCACCATTCTGAAACCGGACGCCCTTTCTCACCTCGCCTCCTGACCCGTACCGCTTTTGTTCTTCAGCCGGCCGGCTCCTACAGGCGATGGGAGCTGACTTCGTTCCCATCGCCTGTCGGCAAGGAGGAACCTTGCCCGAGTCTATGATCCAGGTTTCATCAGTTGAATCGAACGGGAAATGCCAAAGACAAAACTGGTTCCTTGCGCGAGGTTGTTGTTGGCATCCCGCGCCAAAGGGATTTGGGCCATAAAATACACCGATGTCGCTGCCGTATAGCGGGATTTGATGAGTTGCCCAATATCGAGTTGGAATCCCGGCGTATAGGCAAAATGGGTCGACCCAGTATTTGGCACTCGACGATCGAGGATCCGGGCATCGATCACGGTCGGCTCCTCCCCTGACAGGGGTGCCGCGGATTGCTCCAGATTGGCCGTCACGTTGTCCTGCGCGAGATAGCGGAAGTTGAATTGATTGATCAGCACAAGCCATGGGGTCGTGATCAGATTCACCCCAGCGTTGAACTGGTATTCGTCTCCAAACTGATAGCCATCGCGATTGCGAAAGGTATGGCGATAGCTGGCGAAGGTGAACTGGCTCAACCGGTTGGGAATCAACTCATAGGTCTGGTAGATCGATCCGATCAGGCCAACCTGGCCTCGCCCCAATTGCCCTGGGGATTCCAAGATTTGCCCTGAGCTATCCCGCGCCTGAGTATCCCCAGTCGGTACTTCAAGGCCAAATCCCAGGACAACATTGTGGCGAAGAGCCGGGAGCACATTGTATTTGGCCGTGATCCGTATATCGCCAAAGCCGTTATCTGAAAAGTTGACTGGCTCGCCGAACTCGGTCGCCGACTCGCCGAGCCCATCGAGGTGTAGATGCTTACGCTTGAGGTAGGGCACGGTCATTTGAACGGCAAGTCGGTCTGTAACGCCATAGTTCACATCGAGCGTATAGGTCTGCGTAATGGTTCGAATTTCTTGGTGGTGATCTAAAATCAACCGTTGCTGGGCCTGATCCGCAGCCGGAATAATTCCCGTGGCGCCGCTCAGCAACCGCATCGGCGTATAGTTATAGATTCCACTCATCGTCAGCAGGCCTTGTTGCGGGACCTGTTGCTGTGCTCCGATCACCACAAAGCAGCTCACGGCGCCACACGAGGCGAAGGCCTCCGTTCGCAGAAACATGGTTGAGAGTGCGAGAACGCAGAGAAAGGACACGTAACGAGAGAATCGCATGGTACTGGCTCCTTCGGTGGTCGGTTCACGTCTTCTGCCGAAACGAAGACGCACCGAGAGAATGACGAGAATGCCCGTTGCGATCCTCTCGAGGTGGATGTATCAGGGGCACGGAGACCAATCGATGCGAGGTCGCAACTGGGCCGAATCATAATGTTCGCCGTTATTGATCAGGCCTCGACGGGCGGCCCTCGAGTGAACGGATGAGACGGCAGGACATTCCGCCTAAAAGCCGGATGGATGGCGTCGAGAGACTCAGCATTTGCAAGCTGAGGAGCGGTAAGCGAGAGGGAGGAATCCATGGCCTGCCCGGCTGCGCAGAGCCAGGCACAGAATGGGCTCGAATGGCTGTTCGAGTGATGGTTTCCGTGATCGAACTCGTGCACGATCAGGTGAGGGCTGACCAAGACGATCGAGGCGAACAGCACCCCTGCCAGCACGATCATCAAATGTAATCGGAATCGAGCACGTATAGACGAAGAGGTCCATCCGGTCAAAGGAGCTGCCTCCACAATAACAGTATCACTAGACCCCCTTGCGGTTCCTGTCACCGTTCTACGAGGGATGGAAGGAAATAACTGTGAGGTGGATTACAGTCTCGGACCAGCCCCGACCTCGTCCCCCCCCGCCCATGAGCCACCGGGAATTGGCGCCGATATCCTCTAGCGAAGCGATGAACGACCTGATGTTCCTCATTCCTCGATGGCTTCGAACCCCAGCCGCTCAGCCTCCGACCACTGTTCAAGATCGTGTCCATGCTCGCAGCTGTTCCGGCAGAAAACCTGAGGAGCTGCTTCTTGGATGATCTTGCCGTAACTGGCCCTGCCTTGGCCGAGGGAGAGTTCCCTCAACGTGCTTTGTGCTGCCCTACCCCGAATTTGTATGCTCTCCTTACATTCGTCGCTTCATCGCTGGGCGCCGTTTCTTTCTCTGGATCGAGGTTTTTTAGTCTCAGTTTGCTTGCTCGGTTGCGCGAGAGGAGCGCTGTCCTTCGCCTGAATATCGTGTGCCATCGACTGAATGGCATGCCAGGCACGGAGAACTTCTGCTACCGTCCAAGCCTGTGCTGGGCAACCGCAGGGGGTAAAAGGGGGGTCCCCGTCAAATATTTCACTAGCACTGCCAAGTCCATGGGTCTGCACATGATTGATAAAGGGTGCTAGAAATGTTGCTGCGATGCCGGGAGTTTTATAGACGCGGAGGTGGGCGTGAATGAACGGCCCGATGAGCCAACCCCAGACAGTGCCCTGATGATAGGCGGCATCGCGTTCACGAGGGTCTCCACGATATCGACCGACATACTGTGGATCATTTTGCGCCAGGCTGCGGAGACCGAAAGAGGTCAACAGATGTCGCGCACATATGTCCACCACCCCGCGCTGCTGCTCGGGTCGCAACGGGCTATCTGGGAGGGAAACGGCAAATAGCTGGTTGGGTCGTAGGGAAGCGTCTGGTCCGGCCTCCCCATCAATCACATCAAAACACCAGCCTGTAGCATCATTCCAAAAGCGTTGAAAGTGCACGCGCACTCGTTCTGCCGTTGCCGCATAGTGGTGCGCGGGTTTGTTCAAGATTGCGGCAAACTGGATGAGGGTGGTTAGCGCATTCAACCAGAGAGCATTCACCTCGATCGGCTTGCCTACTCGCGGGGTTACCACCCAGTCGCCTACTTTAGCATCCATCCAGGTAAGCTGTACGCCTGGTTCTCCGGCATACAGCAGCCCATCCTGTGGATCCATTTGAATGTGGTACCGGGTTCCCCTCATATGCCATGCAATAATGTCCTCCAAGACGGGGAATATCTCGTTCAACAACTGCCGATCCTGCGTCACGGCGTAATACTGGCGAGTGGCTTCGAAAAACCACAAGGTCGCATCCGCGGTGTTGTACTCGGGCGTCTCTCCGGCATCGATGAAGCGGTTGGGAAGCATTCCTCGATCAGTCACCAGGGCAAATGTCCGTAGAATAGTTCGGGCAATCTCGAGACGACCAGTGGTGAGTGTCAATCCTGGCAGGCTGATCATCGTATCCCGCCCCCAGTCACCGAACCAAGGATATCCCGCAATGACCGATCGGCCCTCAGATTGCGCCGCACTGGATCGTTCGACAATGAATTGGTCTGCCGCGAGGATCAACTGTTGAGTCCATGCGGGTAGGGGTTCAGATAGATCAGGATGGGCGGAGTAAAACGAGTCAAGCACCGTCCGCTCATGCTGCCGCTGCCCTTCCAGGCTCGAGCGCTTCGATTCGCCTGCGTTGGAATCCGTACTGGCAATAAGCGTCACCGATTCACCCAGTTGAAGCTCAGCTGAGAAAATGCCCGCCTGCAGGTGATCCTCATGGTCCTCAAGCCCTCGCGCACGTTCTGCGGAAAGCGCCATGCTGTGGTGCCACACGTGGGTTGGTTCGACGATGGCAGAGTCAGAAAAGAGGTAGTAGGGCGTCGCTTTTTCAAACGCATTAATCCGTAAACCGTGCCGGACAGGTTCTATGGTAAATTGCCACCCGTTGGCATGCGTGGTGGCATGATAATCGCGATAGTTAACCAACGCCTTAACAGTCAACTTCATCGACGCCCGACCACGGACCAGGTCGTACCGAACGAAGGTGGTGTTGGCGCCCTGTTGCATCCAGATACGTTTCTCCAGGAGTGCGTCTGCGAACGCGAATGTCCATACCGGGATCGTGCCCTCTAACCGAAACCGCTCCAGAAACCGATAGCCGTGAGGATCGATCGCTCCGCCAGCCCAATGGTTGGCACAGAGAGAAATCCGTTCTCCATCGTCTTCAACTGTCTCATCGAACTTGGTCGCCAACAAGGTGCGGCCCAGCGGGGGTCTGAGTGCTGCAACTAGGAGCCCGTGGTAACGGCGAGTCAGCAGCCCTGAAACCGTCCCCGAAGCAAACCCACCGATGCCATTCGTCACGAGCCATTCCCGGTGTTCAGCCATGTGAAGATCACCACAGATCTCTCTTCCGAAGTCCACCGATGTAGACATGTGGCTAGCTTCAAACGTCTGATTGGTTGAATGGCGCATCGTTCACACGTTTCCTTCGACTCAGTCACCGGATTGTTGAATGAGCCTGCGGCGGACTCCGTCTACCCTGTTTGGCGGCTGGGTCCGAGACCTGCCCCATTTCGGCTTGGCCGTAAGCGTGCGTGCCCTTCACCGTGTAATGCAGGGCGATGTCGCCCTGTGTGTTCAGCAGGACACGGTTATCGGAGTCTGGCAGGTCCTCCGAGGTCAGCCAGAAGTCGAGAGAATGCTTGACCATCTGCTTCAGCGCCATTCCCGGAGCGAACGCTGGAGCGGCAGCGCGCAGCTGTTTGCGGTCTGATTTCCCCAGCATTTGGATGTGTCCGAGCGGGTAGTCCCCGGACAGTAACGACGTAATTTACGGAAGGGTGCGCCATGTAGTTGCCGATACACAATGCGGGCAATCCCACGCCCACGTGGTCGCCCGCACATGGAGCCAGGACATACAGGATGGCGTCCCATCGCCGGCCCCATGACACTTCTTTCAGCGAGCGCGCAGAAGAGGGTGACGGCAGGGGGTCTTCCATTATTCTCCCGATTGTTTGAGTAATTTAGCGACCAGCCCCGTCCACCCGGTTTGATGACTCGCTCCCAACCCTGCGCCTGTCTCTCCATGAAAGTATTCATGGAACTGGAGGAGATCGCGCCAGTAAGGGTCATGGCGAAGCCTGTCCCGCTCTCCATCCACCGGTCGGTGGCCAGCGCCATCACGGAGGAAAATATGATTCAGACGTCGAGACAGCTCCGCAGCCACCTGCCATAAGGTGCGGGATTGCCCCGAATCTGTTGGGCAATCGACCGTGAACGAGTCGCCGAGAAAATGATGAAACTTCTGGAGCGACTCGATCAACAGAAAATTCACGGGGAACCAGATGGGCCCCCGCCAATTTGAATTCCCTCCGAAGAGGCCCGTCGTCGATTCCGCCGGTTCATAGTCGATGCGGTATTCGGTTCCGTCGATGTGAAGCCGGTAGGGATGGCCGCGATGATATTGGGAGAGGGCGCGAATCCCATAAGTGGAAAGAAACTCCCCTTCATCCAGGAGGTACCGTAAGACACGCGGCAGACGCTCCGGATCGACGATGGATAACATCCGGCGTACCGACCCGTCCGGTAACGCGGTGGTGCTCACGTGGCGGCGAAACTCCGGCTCATTCTCGATAAACCACATCATCCGCCGCTTGAAATCCGGCAGCGCGTCCACCACGTCCGGCTCCAGGGTCTCGACGGCAAAGAGCGGGAGCAATCCGACCATGGACCGCACTTTCATGTGTTGATGATGGCCATTCGGGAAATGCAGAACGTCGTAGTAAAATCCGTCGTCCTCGTCCCAGAGGGACAACCCGTCTTCGCCACGATGGTTGATGGCGTGCGAGATGTGCACGAAATGCTCCAGGAATTTGCTGGCCATATCGGCATAGGCGGGATCGTCTTGCCCCAATTCCAGCGCGATGGCGAGCATGTTCAGGCAATACATCCCCATCCAACTCGTGCCGTCCGACTGATCGATATGCCCGCCCATGGGCAATGGCGCGGAACGATCGAAGACGCCGATGTTGTCGAAGCCTAAGAACCCGCCTTGGAAAATATTCCGGCCTTCCGCGTCCTTGCGATTGACCCACCAGGTGAAGTTCAACAAGAGCTTTTGAAAAACTCGAGCCAAAAAGGTGCGATCACCCTTGCCGCGGAGACGTTTTTCGATCTTGTACAC
Source organism: Nitrospira sp. (assembly GCA_041743145.1). Lineage (GTDB taxonomy): Bacteria > Nitrospirota > Nitrospiria > Nitrospirales > Nitrospiraceae > Nitrospira_D. The sequence goes on from JBGTNJ010000048.1 coordinate 14,940, forward strand.
GCGCCAGGCAGCCCAGGCATGGACGGGAGGATTGACATCGCCGAAGGCCCATTCATAGGCGGGAATTTGCCCGTTGGGATGCATGTACCATTCGCGCAAAAGAAGGACGAGCTGTTCTTTGGCAAAATCAGGATCGACTAGTGCCAGAGGAATGCAATGAAAGGCCAAATCCCAGGCGGCATACCAGGGATATTCCCATGTGTCAGGCATGGAGAGGACGTCTTCGTTATACAAATGTTGCCAGTCACGGTTTCGTCCCTGACGATGCCCCTTGGGAGGAGTCGGGCCTGCCGGATCGCCTCGCAGCCATGTCCGCACGTCGTAATGATAGAATTGTTTGCTCCACAGAAGACCCGCAAAGGCCTGCCGCTGAATATTACAGCCATCCTTCGACAGACTCTGTGGCGCCCGGGCGGCATAGAATTCGTCGGCTTCCTGTGTTCTCGCAGAAACAATCCTGTCGAATTCTTCTCCCAGCATCTCTTCGGTCGGTGGCGTATTCGTCAACCGCAGGCGATAGGTCGCCTGTTCCTCCGGAGGAATCAGGGCATGATAATGCGCGGCCGCTTTGGTCCCGACACCCTGAGGGTTGACGGCGTCCGCCTTGCCATGGATGACATAGTCGTGAAAGGCGTCTTTCACGTAGGGCATGGCATTCGTCATGCCCCATAAGCGCTGCACGTTGGTGTCATTTTCCGTAAAGAACAGGCTGGGCTCGCTTTCGCAGAGCAGCCACCGTGGGCCGTATTGCTTGTGCAGGCTCCGGATAACAGACGCTCCGCCGACCGTCTCGTCCCGATTCAGCCGCGGACGATAGGCATCCTGCTCCCATGACCAGGTGTTGCGGAACCAGAGAGTGGGGAGGAGGTGCAGATCGGCCGCTTCCGGTCCTCGATTGTGGACCGTGATGAGAATCAGGATATCCTCATGAGAGGCCTTGGCATATTCGATCAAGACATCGAAGTATCGACTCTCGTCGAATACTCCCGTATCGCGGAGTTCGTATTCCCGGTCCTGTTTTCCGCGCCGCCGGTTTTCTTCGACGAGCCTGGCGTAAGGGAATTCGGCCTGCGGATATTTGTAGAGAAATTTCATGTAGGAATGCGTCGGCGTGGAATCGAGATAAAAGTACGCTTCCTTGACATCCTCCCCGTGGTTGCCTTCGTTGCCGGTGAGGCCGAACAAACGTTCTTTTAAGATGGGATCACGCCCATTCCACAAAGCTAATGCAAAGCAAATCCGTTGATGACGATCGCAGATTCCCCCAATACCATCCTCTCCCCACCGATACGCCCGCGAACGGGCATGATCGTGCGGGAAAAACTCCCAGGCCGTGCCGCCGGGGCTATAGTCTTCACGGACGGTGCCCCATTGCCGCTCGCTCAGGTACGGCCCCCACCGCTTCCAATGTACGGTCCGCAATCGGGACTCTTCCAGCCGTCGTTCTTCGCCGATCGAAGTGAACGGGGTTGGGCGTGGTTCTCTCTCCCCCTTTGCCTCGGGGCGTGCCTTGGCGGATGTCTGAGGTGGCAGCGGAACCTTTCGCGGTGCGGCGGGCTGCGGAGCGCCTTTTTTCGACGCGGACTTCACGGGTTTGGATGACATGGTCGGTCCTTTCTGTAGAGGACGTATGGAAACAAAACGCGAGTCGAACATGAAACGGACCAACGGCGGACTCGGCACGACAGCGAAGTATGACTCAGTGAATTGCACCCGCTACGGGCCGGCCGAGCCCGTCAACCAGTGGTCCATCGTTCCCGAAGCAACATACGCCAAGGCCGCTACCCCGACCATCATCAGGGCCACTACGGCGAGAATCACCGTATTTCGCAGGGGCACGGCTTCACGTCCGGTGCCCCGGTCTCCGTCGTGTGCGATGGACGCCACTTCGACTTCTGCAACCGATCCGCTCATATGCTCTTGGAGTTTGCTGCGGGCCAGCCTCGTGAGATACACCATCACACCGGCCGTCGCCAGTAACCCCACGGCCAGCAGAGTCCACTCCCAAGAGGTTCGTGTCCGGTCGGTCTCAACTGCCACGCCGGCCACGTGTCCGAGATAGACGTAAAGAAACGTGCCGGGAAGCATGGCCAGCCAGCTCGCGAGGACGTACGGCCAGAAACAAATCCGGGTCAGGCCAAATAGGTAGTTTTCCAGACTGAAGGGGGTCACCGGCGACAGTCGCACCAAGGCCACGATCTTCCAGCCCCCTTCGTCGATCGCCTGATCGATGGCGGCAAAACGGCGGTTTTGGCCGGCCATCACGGCGACCTTGTCTCGAGCCACATAGCGGGAGATGAGAAAAGCGAGCGATGCCCCCACCGTCGACCCGATGGATACTGTGACCATCCCGACTCCCAATCCGAACATGGCGCCGGCAGCAATGGTCAGAATCGTTCCCGGCACAAACAACACCGTGGAGACGATATAGATGGGCACCAAGACCATCGGCCCCCAGACTCCCAGTCCGCCGATCCAGCCTTTCATCGCCTCCATGGCTTGGCCGATTGGCATCGAGCGAACGATCAGCAGCAGCCCGGCCACAATCAGCAAGATCGACACCCACCGAACAACTGCAACAATTCGTCGGCGGTGCCTCTCATTGATGCCTACGGGGATTCTGCCCGCCGGGTTCGTTCGCCTGACGCGCGCCAGTTTGTCTGGTTGTTCGATGTTGGACATGTGATTCACTTCACGGGTTCACGCGGTCGGCCGACGACCATCCGTCAGGCTGTTCTTGCGTCCTGTCTTATTTTTGGGGCCGCCGGCAGACGAGCTGATTCAGGCGCCGGCATCACGATCCCATCCCATCGTCGCATTTCGTAGGCCATTGGGTTTCCCTCCATGCTTGTGCATGTGGCCGATATGCTGTCGATAGCCTCCGAGAAAGCGCCGGTCAATCATATCTTTGACCCACATACTGAAACGGCCGTTCCACCAAAACGGCCCCCACGTCGATAACCCGGTGCCGTCGCCGAGATTGAGGATGGCAAGATATCGTTTCTGGGGTTCGTATGCAGCCAGTGGTTTGCCTTCCAAGCTTGCCAGCAGGTTGGCGTGAATGTAGACAGCCTGACGCACACCGAACACGCCCAGCTTGGGCAGGTCGAAGCCTTCCATGACGGCGCAATCACCGGCCGCGAACACTCGTGTGTCGGCGATCGAATGCAACTCGGCATTGATACGAAGACCGTCCTTGGGACGGGTCGGCAGGCCGGTTTCATGCACGAGGGGATGGGCTTCAAGTCCAATCGCCAATACGACGACATCGGCTTCGATGTGACGACCGTTCTCAGTGATCAATGACTTCCCCTCCCGGCGGACGACAGGGGTGTGCGTGCGAATGACCACGCCACGTCGCGTCAGCTTACGCTGCAGCGCCCGTGCAGCGCCGGCCGGGGCCTGCGGAATCAGCCGATCGCTGCTGGTGGCCAGGGTCACTCGCAGATCGATGGCATAACGCGCGGCCAGTGCCGTCAGATTGGCCGTCACCTCGGAACCCGTAGCCCCCCCGCCGATCACCGCCATCCGCGGCGCCTCGCCTGCACGAAACCGCGCTTCCACATGCTCACGCAGCTTCCACAGATTACTGACTGGTTTAACAGGCCAGACGCTTGGATCGTACGCCGCGCCGGGAATCGCATCCACATTCACCCGGCTCCCGACATTGATCGACACAAAGTCGTAGGCCAGTTGATGGCCATTGGCCAGACGCAGCCGCCGCGCGCCGGTATCCAGGGCCTCGACCCGGCCTTGAATGAACTCGCCACCATGGGCCTCTATCAATGCCCGCGGGTCTACCTGATCCTCAGCGGGCTCGTACATACCCCCCAGCATGCCCGTGGCCAAACCCGAGTACCAGAACTCCGTCGGATCGATCAACACCACTCGCGCCCCGCGCTCAATGAGCGTGTCGGCATGGGCGGCCACATACAAATGGGCGTGCCCGGCTCCGACCAGAAGCACCGTGCGCCGTTGACTCACGACCGCCCCTCGCCTTCTGTTGATGTCACAGGGCCTCCACTAACTCATCGACAGTCGTCACTACGAGATCCGGCCTCAAGCCCAGCGTGTCCAGCAGTCCACCGGCTCGATTGATCCAGCAGACGTTGAAGCCGAAGCTTTTGGCTCCCAGCACATCCCACGAGTTTGACGAAACAAACAGGATCTCGTCGTTACGGAGTCCCGTGTGCTGGAGCGCCAGGTGATACACTTCGGGTGACGGCTTATACCGTTGTACTGAGTCCGCGCTGAGCACAGACGTAAAATGCGGCCAAATTCCAGTGCGTTCCAAGCCGCTCCGAAGCATCTCCGGAGTTCCGTTGGACAACACCCTCAACTGGTATGTGGCTTTCAGCCGTGGCAACGCCGTCGCGACTTCCGGGTAAGGAGTGGGGAGGAGCCAGGCCGCCATCAGCCGTTGCCGCTGCTCTGCGGTCATCTCCAATGCGAAGCGCGCAACGGTAAACGCCAGTGCCTCCTCGGTCACCGTCCAGAAATCACGGTATTGTCCCATCAACGTCCGCAGAAACGTATACTCAAGTTGTTTGGCCCGCCACTGGTTGTTAAACGCGATCGGATCGGGAGCCACCTCTCTGCATGCTTCCGCGACAGCCCCAGCATCGACCAAGGTCCCGTACATGTCGAAGACAAGGCCCTTGACGAGCAATCCAGGTCGAGCCATACCCATGCTTCCTTGTTCCCTTCTCATATGGGGACATGAGGCTTTCTAGCAACGTCATCCATTCATCTGCTTACGAATACGATAGATCAAATGGGCTCCATCATTTTCTGTCGAGGAACGTGATCAAGTGGCCGCTGATCTCTTCAGGCTTTTCCTCCATCAGCCAATGCCCGGCGTCCTTAATCCACATGAGCTGGGCGTTGGGAATCGTCGCCTGAAGCGTCCTGGCGTAGGCCGGCTTTTGAAACACGTCATTCTCCGCCCATAGGATGAGCGTTTGATGAGGAAGATGCTTGAGCTCACCGGCAATCGCCTGCGTGTACTCGGGATTCAATCGCCGGAAATTGCGGAACAAGGCTTTCTTGCCCTCTTCGGTCGACCAGGGCGCCAGATAGAGGTCGATGACTTCGTCCGTCATGACGGCCTTGTTGCGAACACCTTGCGGCATGAACCCACGGATCATTTTCACAAATGCTGCGAGGCTCATGGCCTCTTCAGCGCCAGCTTTCTGCAGCGGGAGGAACTCCGGAATCGGCCAGGAATCAAAGCAGACCGTATCGATCAACACCAGCTTGCGCACTCTTTCGGGGTGATTGACTGCGATCAGTTGTGCGACTCCTCCGCCGATATCATGCGCCACGATGTCGGCGGACAGTAGTCCGAGCTGATCCATCAACTTCACGATCAGACGGCTCTGCGCCTCAATCGAGACGTTGGCGTCCGCAGGTTTGTCCGACTTTCCGTAATTCAGCATGTCAGGCGCAAACACCTTTTGTGTTTTGGCCAACTCCGGCATCACCTTCCGCCACAAAAGATTCGACGTCGGGATGCCATGAATCAGGACGACCGGACTGCCCTCCCCCTGCTGATTGTACGCGATTCTGTGGCCATCGATGAGAACAACGTGATCATGGGATTGTTTCATGATGAATCATACCTCCTGTGAATTCGTGTAGTGAGAATCAAGTTGTGCCGGTTTCCGGCCGGCGAGACTTCCTTGTCGTCTTGGTTCGACCAGCACCTTGTTGCCGTATCCCATAGACGTGAATGGTGTCCATTATCTATCAGTCAAGCACCATCGTTCCCACCAAACCCAGTAGGAACCCGGATACAGCCCCGATTGCGGGGAAGTCATGGTGTGTCAGGTGCGCGCGCGGTGCAATGTCGTCAAAAATTAAATAGAGAATGCCTCCGCTACAAAACAGCATCACGACCCCGATGGTTGCAGTACTCGTAGATAACCAGGAGAAGCCTAGCCAGGCCGCCAGGGGACCCACCAGGGGAATTGTCAGAAAAGCCGGCCACAACCACCCTTGCGGTCGGCTGGTATCATGCATCTCATGGTAGGAAGCAAAGCCCTCCGGCATGTTTTGCAGCGCGATCATTCCGGCAAGCAGATAGACGACCTTGGAGCCGGTGGCAGCGGCAGCCCCGAGGAGGAGGGCTTCTGGAATAAAATCCAATACCATGCCGATGATTTGGGAAGCCGTGCCGCCCGCGCGTTTTAATCGCGAATCGAGTTGCCAGAATACGAGACCTCCAATCAAAAACGTCACTGAAGCAGACCACACCGAGACATGCTCGATGCCGTAGGGCAGTAAGACAAGCGCTATCGCCGCGAGCAATGCCCCGCCTCCGAAGTATGAGACGAAACTATCTATATCATGCTGTAAACAGATCGACCTCAA
>JBGTNJ010000049.1:0-2580 GCA_041743145.1 Nitrospira sp.
ATTGACGCGTACATGACCCAGCGCAATGCCAAGCCTAAACCGTTTGTGTGGACCAAGACGGCACAGGAGATCTTGGCGAAAGTGAATCGGGCCAGGATCGCCCTAGATAAGACAAGAACAGCATGAATCACTACACTAGCAAGGAGTCACAGAACACCTCTTTGTCTAAATGGGATGAGTCATGCTGCGCCTTCCTATCCAGGAAGTCAAACCAGCTGCTGTCCGCTGAATGTGCGAGACATGCGAAGGGGAGATCCGAACGCGAATCGCGACGGTTGGGACATCATCCAATGGAGCCGGTCTTGGCTTGCGGCTGATTTCTATAGGGTGAGGGAATCGTCACCGCGGGCCCTCTGCTGCAAATTAGTCAATACGCATGCCGGACCCCACTTCGTTCATTTCATCGGAACCTGTGATAAACGGTCCATCAATCACAACTCATTGAAACGGCAACGACTATGGCTGGGAGACCACAGCACCATTGCATGGAGAAATGCTGACCTCCTTACGGCGCTGGCGAATCTGAATCTTGTCCGTCCAGATCTGCCGGACAGCTTAATCCAGCTCACTACTCTCATGCTTCAGAAGGATCCCGCACGTCGGCCCTCATCCTGGAAAGTGGTGATTGACCGAGTGCAGGAAGGGGTGGGCAAGAGAATGTGGGTTTAGAACCAATCTCCAAATCGAGATAAATCAAAAGAGGGCTTGGCTGGCCCCGTATTGTTCCGCAGAACCTTCGCCGGATTCAATCGACCTTTGGCCATGGCATCAAGCCTTCCACTTTTGTCACGTTTCCATCATCTCGAGCCGAGGATCGAATTCGTGTCCGCAGGCCGTGCAGCGGATGCAATCCGATTCGACCGTGAATTCATCCGATCGAATTCCCATGCCGCCGCAATCGGAACAGCGCGCGAGGTGGACCTTCCGATCGTCGACAGTTTCATACTGTGTCCCGCGGAAACAATAGATCGGGCTGCCATCGAGCAGCCAGAGTCGGCCGGCATTGTCGGTGACCGGCAGGGCTAGATAGTGATGATTCACATAGTCTTCGAGATCGCGCCGGCTCGCGAATCCGTCCTTGATGAGCTTCCCGCTCACGGCTTCATGCAGTGCGTTGTCATGCGCAATAGCTTTCGTCGGACCCATGTCTCACCTCCTCGGTTGGATTAAGGCGGATCAGACCACCCCAGAATAATACCGTAGAATATTGGAGACTGAAATCACGCCGATGATTTGTCCATCTTGTGTAACCGCCAGATGCCGGGTGGCGTGTTCTTTCATCATGCGCACAGCATCGATAATGGGGCGGTCTCCTTCGATGGCAGCGACCGGCGTGCGCATGCACAGCTTGACGGTTGTGGTACGCGGATCAAGCCCTTTGGCAGCCACATCGCGGGCCAGAGCGGAATCGGTCAAGACGCCGACGTAGGCTCGGCTATTTGTCACGAGCAGCGAGCCCAGCTTCCATTGTTGCATCAACTGCCCGGCCTCCCGCAAACTGGCATCCTGCGACACGCTCCGGATCTCAGTGGACATGTGCTCGGCAATTTGCGGACCGATGAGCATCTGCCCGATTTTGGTTTTCTTCGGCGCGGCGGTTCGGCGCGCCTCCAATTCCGACACGCAACTCTCCAACACGCGGCTGCGCTGCAAGAGACTCTGCCGCTGGCTATCCAGACCGCTGCCTTCCGGTGCCTCATCCGTCATGTTGACCAATCCGGCCGCCTCGCCCAGCTCGGCATATTCATAGGCATGGAGTAAGTCGGAGGCCTGTCCAAGCAAGTCCCCGATCAGCCGTTCGGTCTCCAGGTCGAACTCTTCCAGGCTGCACCTCGGCTTGCCCCTGCCTAGGAACGGGGCGAATTCGGCGAGCTGTTTCCGCATCCGTTCGATGCTGCGATCGAGGGAAACCCGCTGTGTCGGGGGAGTGGTGCGAACAGCCATAGCACCTCCTATAGCTATAGGTGAGGAAGGATGGCCGATCTTACGCCTGTCGAATCGAATGAGGCAAGCGGCTGAGAGTCCAAGAACCGATGGCACATGAAACCGCACAACCGTGCGATAGCCTATACCCCGTTAATCGCTGAAGATACGCACCGGGACCTTCCGTCCTATAATATGGGATCGGCTGAGCGCCTCCAGGATTCCCTTGGCCATGTCAACCGGAACGTCCACGATCGAAAACCGTTCTTCAATTTCAATGGCCCCAATTACGCCGGTACTGACCTTGGCTTCGTTGGCAAGGGTCGGGCCTTGTGTTGTGTATGTCGGTGAGTGTCAGCAGAGTGGGGGTCGGATTTTGAATCGTGCAATGGCAAGAGTATGTGGGTTTGGTACCTTTTAGCGCGGGCTAGCGCCGGATAGCCGGCTTATCCGTGGCCTGTCGACAGGTGCCAACTCGATATCTGCCAACACGCCGCGATGGTCCGATGGCCAGAGTATCCTAATGGAATGGACCCATCCCTCTTTTCTCTGGGCTCAGAAGAGCTCAAGGTAATGTTCGGGGCAGCTTTTAACCTGAACAGGAGGGTGATCCATGCAGGTGACGACGATAGGAATCGACTTGGCGAAGCAGGTATT
>JBGTNJ010000050.1:0-76752 GCA_041743145.1 Nitrospira sp.
CGGGACCCGTTGCTCCGGCGAGATATACGAAAATAACCGCCCTTGATCGTCCAATGTTCCGCGCATGATTGCCCCTCCGTTCTTCCTAAAACAGAGAATCATATTACGCACCGCTTAGCGAGGGGTTTTTCAGCAGACTGCTAGTTCTTGGACTTCACCCTGGAGCTGCTGCGAGCCTTGTTCGGATCTGCGTTTGAGTTCTTCGATCTGGGTTTGCATGGAGGCGATGGTTTGCTCTTTCTCCATCACCTTGAGCTTCAGTCCTTCCTCGGCTTCCTTCTTGGCCTGTTCGCGGGTGACAGAGAGCCCATCCTGAACTCGCTTCTCGACCGTGAGTTCTAGCTCACGCTTGGCATCGTCCAGTTCACGTTTTTGTCTGATGAGATCGGCCTGTGCTTTCTGAGCCTCGGCGAGTTTGACTTCGCGTTGAGTGAGGAGGTCCTGAAGTTCGGTCAATTCTCGTGTTTTTTGGTCGATATCCGTTTGCAGCGCGAGTTTGGCCTTCTTGGATTCTTCTGCGACGATCCTCGCGCGCTCCAGCAGCAACTTCTCGGCCACCTGATCGTCAATCGCTTGCATGGCTTTGGAGACTGCGGCTTCTCGCTCACGCAAAGTCTCTTCTTTCTTGGCAATGTCCGTGTCCTTCAATGCCAGCCGCTGTTCATAGTCGCGACGAGTTGACTCGATCAAGGGAGCGGCAAGGGATTCTGTCAACTTGATCTCGGTCTTGCAGTTTGGACAGATAATGGTGGGTTCTGACATAGAGAAACCTCGGTAATGCTGGTGTATGGGGACAATTCCTACTCTCAAGGAATGAATAAATCAACAGTCCATGAGGGGGCCATTGCGATAGGTAGGGGTAGCATCCCACCAAGCTGGCTTGCCCTCTTGAGTAGGCGCCATGTCTGTTTACGTGTCACCGTTGCATGAGGTGATTCCGGGGCCACACGTTGCATGAGCGCACAAGATCGTCAATTCCTACTCCGCCCCTCTAGCTATACTGATCCCACGTATCGCATTGCTTGATCGCCCAGAACACGGCTTCTTTGAGCTTCTTGAGGCTTACGTTGTCGGGATCTCGAATAGCTTGTAGTTTCTTGTCGAGATCATAGGGCGGTTGGATCGATCGTTTGTCGAGAATCTTGCCGAGGGCCCATGCGACTTCCGTCAAGACGGCCCAATCAGTCTTGGGATCCTGAAGCTTGGTCAACAGGGGTGGGACGACCACCGCATCTCCTGCAATTCCACCGATCTGCCCAAGTCCTTTTGTCGCCGCTGCCTGGACCTCCAGCGGCGGTGCTGTGTTCATCATATCGATGGGCAGCGGGATGCCATCTTTCCCAAGATTACCCATGGCGACGAGCGCCTGTTTCGCGAGATCTCGGTCCTTGAGCGCTTCTTCCAGTTTTGGGGTGCTTCGTCTGCCTGCATGCACCACGACTTCAGCCAAGGCAGTACCCTTCGCCTCGCCTTGATCAGTGAGGGTGATGACGTCGACCAAAACGGTCTGAATGTGCTCCGGCTGAGTCCGTTGCTCCGGTGTGACGTATTCGCGGTAGGCAGCGCGGGACTGTGAAATAGGCTTGGAGCTAAGCAGACCCAAGTCCAGGTAAAACGAATCGAGCTCGCATGGGTCACCTCCGCCGCACTTTATCGAACAGCCGGATAGGCGTAGCATCCTGAGGTACCAAGCGCTGATGGACCGCTCGGATTTCAGTATACGCTGATGAGCTCATACCAGAGCGCCAAGGATCATCCGTCTCCAGCATCGTATTGACAGTTCGTAGGTCCCAATGCTAATTTTCGCTGCTCTACTTCGTGACTCGCACGAAACTTTCAGGTTTGTCCAAACAACAAGAGTGAGTAGATAACGGTGATAAAGACAACAGTTGCGCGACGTTACGCACAGGCACTCTTCGAGCTTCTCAATCAATCCACCATTGAAGTGACAAGGGGTACCCTCGACAGCTTGAGTCAGGCCATGAGGGAGTCAGACCAGCTGCGTCACGTTGTGGCTTCGCCAGCTTTCGGCGTAGAGGAAAAAATCGCGGTCCTGACGGCGATTGGTGACAAGCTCGGCTGCCCGCCAACCGGCAAGGCGTTTCTCGGCCAATTGGTGAAGAAGAACCGAGTTGGATTTCTACCTGAAATCGCCGAAGCGTTTGGCAAGCTCGTTGACCAAGCCAAGGGGACTCAACCGGTAACGGTTTCCTCCGCAGCCCCTCTTCCAGGAACGGAACAAGATCGTATTAAGGTGCGTCTGCGCGAAACGCTAAAGCGCGAAGTGGATGTGACATTTCAGACCGACGCGAGTCATCTCGCCGGCTTGCAGATCTCTATCGGAAGCACGGTGGTCGACAGTACGGTCCGAGGCCGCTTGCGCGATTTGCAAGTCACGTTGACGCGAGAATAAGGAGTTGTCATGCAGATTAGGGCGGAAGAAATCAGTGCGATTATCAAAGAGAAGATCAAAGGCTTCGACAAACAGGTCGATGTCAAGGAGACGGGGTCCGTCATTCAGGTCGGCGACGGCATCGCCAAGGTCTATGGCCTGGACGGAGCGATGGCCGGCGAGATGCTCGAATTCCCCGGCGGTCTCTACGGCATTGCGCTGAACCTGGAAGAAGACAACGTCGGTGCTGTGTTGATGGGTGCCGACGTCGGAATCAAAGAGGGCGATCCGGTCAAGCGTACCGGCCGCATCGCGGAAGTTCCCGTCGGGGATGCATTGGTCGGCCGTGTGGTGAACGCGATTGGCCAGCCGATCGACGGCAAGGGAGCCATCAAGTCCTCGCTTTCTTCGCGCATCGAAATGGTCGCTCCTGGTGTCAATACCCGTCAATCGGTTCGGGAACCCTTGCAGACCGGCATTAAGGCCATTGATGCCATGATTCCCATCGGTCGTGGACAGCGTGAATTGATCATCGGCGATCGTCAGACAGGCAAGACCGCCATCGCCGTCGATACGATTATCAATCAAAAAGGCCTCGGCGTATTTTGTATCTATGTCGCCATCGGCCAAAAACGGTCGACCGTCGCGCGCGTCGTAAAGACCCTGGAAGAGAATCATGCGATGGAATACAGCATAGTGGTGTCGGCCAGTGCCAGCGACCCTGCGCCCATGCAGTTCCTGGCGCCATTCTCGGGCGCAGCAATCGGCGAGTATTTCCGCGATAACGGCAAGCACGCGTTGATTGTCTATGACGATTTATCCAAGCACGCGGTTGCCTACCGTGAGCTATCCTTGTTGCTCCGCAGACCACCGGGCCGTGAAGCCTATCCAGGCGATGTGTTCTATCTGCACTCCCGGTTGCTGGAGCGCGCGGCGAAATTGAGTGACAAGCTCGGCGGTGGTAGCCTCACGGCGCTGCCGATCATCGAAACTCAAGCCGGTGACGTGTCGGCCTATATTCCGACGAATGTCATTTCGATCACCGATGGCCAGATTTATCTCGGTAGCGACCTGTTCTATTCCGGTATTCGTCCGGCGATCAACGTCGGTCTCTCGGTGTCCCGCGTCGGCGGATCCGCGCAGATCAAAACCATGAAACAGGTGGCAGGTACGCTTCGGCTCGATCTCGCACAATATCGTGAAATGGCAGCCTTTTCCCAGTTCGGCAGCGAACTGGACAAGGCGACCCAGATGCAGCTGGCACGCGGTGTTCGTATGGTCGAATTGCTCAAGCAGGGCCAATACAAACCGATGCCGGTGGCTGATCAGGTACTTTCGATCTATGCAGGTGTGAATGGGTTTCTGGACGATGTTCCGGTCGACAAGGTGCTGCAGTTCGAAGCGGACTTCCTGCACCATGTTCAACAAAACCATCCTGACCTCAAGAAAGAAGTGGCCAGTATTGGCAAGATCGATGACAAGGTCGGCGGCCGCTTGAAGGAAATTCTCTCGACCTTCAAGCAGAAGATGGGGTACGGCAAGAAAAACTGAAACTCGTCAACCGTCACCGGCTAAGGGTGATTGCCTGGTTGATCCGATGACGCCTGAGTGAGAGTGGTGTAATGCCGAGTTTGCAAAGTCTGCGCCGCAAGATTGCGGCGTTCAAAAATACGCAGAAAATCACCAAGGCCATGAAAATGGTCGCCGCGGCGAAGCTGAAACGGTCTCAGGACCGCATTCTGGCTGCTCGTCCCTATGCGCATAAGATGCGTGGGGTGTTGAGCAACCTGAGTCAGCGTGTGAATCGCTCCTCCCATCCACTGTTGCAGAAGCGCGAGGGCAGGAAAGTCGAAGTGCTCGTCGTCACGAGCGACCGAGGGCTATGCGGTGGTTTCAATGGCAACATTGTCCGCAAGAGCTCGGAGTTCGTCCGGCAATGTGAAACGCGCGGTCTACAGGTCAACCTGAGCCTTGTCGGCCGTAAAGGCCGCGAGTATTTTCGCCGCCGGGCTTGGCCCATTCGCCAGGAATGGACCGGGATTTTCGATAAACTCAGTTTCGAACATGCACTGGATATCGGAGCCGATCTGACGGATAACTTCGTAAAAGGCACGTTCGACGAATTGTATGTCGTTTACAACGAGTTCAAGTCCGCCATTCAGCAGCGGGTGATCGTTGAAAAACTGTTTCCTATCGATACTCAGGAAGAATTCGGTTCAGCGCCAAACGAAGGGATCAGTGGCGGGGGGTACCTCTATGAACCGGATGAAGCCGAACTGTTGAGTGCACTGATACCGAAACATTTCCAAGTGCAGACGTACAGGATTTTGTTGGAGTCCGCTGCCGCCGAGCATGGTGCCCGCATGGCTGCCATGGATGGAGCGACGCGCAATGCCGGCCAACTCATCAAGAAAGTGACGCTGTACTACAACAAAACCAGACAAGCAGCGATTACAAAAGAACTGATGGATATCGTCGGTGGCGCCGAAGCGCTGAAATAACCGACCCCGTTTCGTCGAAAGGAGTATCCCGTGGCAACAGGTACAGTCATCCAGGTCATCGGACCGGTCGTGGACGTCCAGTTCCCTCCCGGCCAACTGCCGAACATCTATAACGCACTCAAAGTCGCGCAGGAAGAGAATAAGTCGGCGGGTACACCTGCCATTCGCATCACCCTTGAAGTTGCTTCGCACTTGGGAGAAAACCGAATCCGCAGCATCGCGATGTCTACGACCGATGGTCTCACGCGTGGGATGGATGTGCAGGATACCGGAGCACCGATTTCCGTGCCTGTTGGTCGTGAAACGCTCGGTCGCCTCATCAACGTGCTCGGCGAACCAGTCGATGAACGGGGACCGATCAAGACGAAGAAGACATATCCGATCCATAGGCCGGCCCCAAAACTTGAAGATCAAGAAACCAAGACCGAGGTCCTCGAAACCGGCATCAAGGTAGTTGATCTGCTCGAGCCCTACAGCAAGGGCGGAAAAGTTGGACTCTTCGGCGGCGCTGGTGTCGGCAAGACCGTCATCATCATGGAGCTGATCAACAACATTGCGTTGCACCACGGAGGATTCTCCGTGTTCGCGGGTGTCGGCGAACGGACTCGTGAAGGCAACGACCTGTGGCATGAAATGCAAGAGTCGAAGGTGATCGATCCGGACGATTTTACGAAGTCGAAGGCGGCGTTGGTTTATGGTCAGATGAACGAACCACCTGGAGCTCGGCTCCGAGTGGCCTTGACCGGATTGGCTGTCGCCGAATTCTTTCGCGATGAAGAAAACCAAGACGTGCTGCTTTTCGTGGACAATATCTTCCGGTTTACCCAGGCCGGTTCAGAGGTATCCGCGTTGTTGGGTCGTATGCCGTCAGCTGTCGGATACCAGCCGAACCTTTCGACCGAGATGGGTGCCTTACAGGAGCGCATTACCTCAACCAAACGTGGTTCGATCACGTCCGTACAGGCGATTTATGTGCCCGCCGACGACCTGACTGATCCGGCCCCAGCTACGGCCTTCGCGCACTTGGACGCGACGACCGTGTTGTCCCGATCGCTCGCCGAGCTGGGCATTTATCCGGCGGTCGACCCTCTGGACTCGACATCGCGTATTTTGGACCCGCAGATTATCGGGGATGAGCATTACAAGATCGCACGTGGCGTGCAGTCCGTTCTTCAGCGCTATAAGGATCTCCAAGATATTATCGCCATTCTCGGTATGGACGAGTTGTCCGAAGATGACAAGATGGCCGTCGCACGTGCCAGAAAGATCCAGCGCTTTCTGTCGCAGCCTTTCCATGTGGCGGAAGCTTTTACCGGCGCGCCTGGGAAGTACGTCAAGCTCAAGGATACGGTCCGCAGCTTCAAAGAGATCCTCGATGGAAAATACGACCACTTGCCGGAGCAGGCTTTCTACATGGTCGGTCCGATCGAAGAAGCTGTGGCCAAGGCTGAAAAAATGGGTGTGAAGGTATAAACGGGAGTCGGCTTCGTTTGGTCAACCAGAGGGGATGAGAGCAATGCCTGGGACAATTCTGTTAGAAGTCGTGACACCAGAGAAGCTGCTGCTGAGCCAACAGGTCGATGAGGTCATCGCGCCAGGGTCAGAAGGTGAGTTTGGCGTTCTCCCTGGCCACTGTCATTTCCTGTCGACGCTCCGCATCGGCGAACTCCGCTACCGTATTGGCGATCAGATGAATTCCATGGCTGTTCTCTGGGGGTTTGCCGAAGTCACACCGACTAAAGTCACCGTTATGGCGGAGGTTGCGGAAAAGGCCGAAGACATTGACGTGGAGCGGGCCACAGACAGAGTGGCTGATGCAGAACGACAACTCCAGGCGGGAGGCTTGCCGTCCGAAGTGAAAGAAGCGCAGATCAGTCTTGAGAAGGCTCGCCTACGCAAAAAAATTGCGGAGCGCGCGAGAAAGACCGGTCACGCTTAAACCGGATTCGAATCCCGGTTAACATCCTTTCAGGCTAGTAACGTCCCCACGCCAGATCGTACGCTTTATCCTACGTCTTCCCCCATCCCTACTGATCGTCAGGGATGAGGCCGCCCCACAGGTCAGGAGGTCGGATTGTTGAGTTGCCCGTTTTCGAGAAGGTCTAGGTTTCTTCAGTGGTCCCTTCTGGTTCGACGCCGCTGGTTGGCTATTCTTCCAACTGAATACTGATCACGATTGCGCCCATCACATCGTTAAGCTTGAAGTCACGCTTTGGGCTATCGGGATGGGCATTGTGGCATCCGAGACAGGCTTGGGTTACTGCCAAATCGGGATACACCGCTTCAAAATAGCGCGTGTTTCCTACCCTTGTGACACCAGTGTAAGGACGGTCGGGTTGGGTCAGAATGGTACCGAGTCCAATACTTTGGAGAGGGTTCGACGCGACATTGCGCTTGTTGATCGGCCACAAGCTGATTAACCGGTACTGTATTCCCAAGCCCTTCTTACCGACATGCCGTCCGGATTCAATCAGGAATTGGGCGGGTAGGGGCAATGTACTCTGTTGCGCCCAGTTTTCCGAGGCAACCACGACCCCTTTCGATTGCATGCGTTCTACGACATGCCTTGTGTACACATCTCGGTCAGCCTCGATAACGGCATGGATATAGTCGGCTACCTTATCCATCGGCAGGTTGATCGAGGTGGTTTCAGGTAAGGTACGGCCCGGCCACAGGACAGCCACACCTCCGATTGCCAATCCCAGCAGTGCTCCGCACAGCAATGTTTTGGAGGACGTCATAGATACCTCCCGGTTGTGCGCGCGGATGGACCGTTTGATCGGTTACACCTCGCGAGCAGATTGATCGAACATGGAATAGGAAAATGGGTAGTCGATGATGTGGTCCGACGGGTCAAAATAATTGAAGGTTCAGCCGGAGAAATATTGAACGCGAATGGGAAGACCCAAAAGGGATTGCACCGATCGATCAGGATACAAGTGCGACTGGCTGTTTTCTGGAAGGAGAACCACTTCTGGGAAGGCACCGAAGGCATGGCCTCAGTCTCCTTACCCGTATGAGACAGTGTGGCTGTGTGATCATACGATGCCCCATCATACTCTCTGGGTACAGGTTGTTCAACAATCAGGCAGCTGATCGGGTTACATTCTATTTCACCGAGCTTTCAAATTTCTTGACTGTATCTCGACCCCCCACACATGCCAATGGGCGATTGCATTTGACCAGGGCGCTTTAGTAGCGTACTCGCCCATGATCACGGAATTCGTCGTCACTTCGGGCGAACAACCTAAACGATTAGACGTCTTCCTCGTGAACCGAGAACGGGACATCTCTCGGTCAGCTCTCCAGCGCCTGATCGAGTTGGGTCGCATCAGGCTCAACGACCAGGTTGTGAGGGCAAGCCAGAAGATCAAGCCTGGAGATAGAATCACGATGGATGTGCCGAAACCCGAACCTCTTTCAATGAAGGGCGAGGCCATTCCCCTCGATGTCCTCTTCGAAGATGAATCGCTTCTTGTCTTGAATAAACCCCCCGGTATCGTCGCCCACCCCGCTCCAGGAAACTGGACGGGTACGCTCGTCAATGCGTTGCTGCATCACTTCCAGACTTCGGGCGGAACAATTTCAACCATCGGAGGGAAGGAGCGACCCGGCCTTGTTCATCGACTCGACAAAGAAACCTCCGGCATCATGGTGATTACCAAGACCGATTCAGCGCATCGTGCTATCGCCGCACAATTCAAACTCCATACCATCACGCGAATTTATGAGGCGCTGGTCTGGGGAGTCCCCAAAAAAGGTCGAGGTCTGATCGAATTAGCGATTGGTCGGGATATCAAGGACCGGAAAAAGTTTTCGGCGAGGACAACCAGCCCTAAACAATCTGCGACGGAGTATGTGGTGACTCGGCGATATGGCAAAGTGGCCGCTCATGTGTTGCTGTACCCACGAACGGGCCGCACTCACCAGCTGCGGGTTCATCTCACTTCACTAGGACATCCTATTCTGGGGGATCATACCTACGGTGGGCAACGGGTTTGTGCGATCGACGCGATCACGATTCCTCGTGTGATGCTCCATGCCAGAACGCTTGGCTTCATTCATCCCAGGACGGGAGTGATGGAACAGTTTACGAGATCGGTACCGACGGATATGGAGACGGTGATGTCCGACCTTGAACTGGAACCCGTCCCAGGAGAGAATAGGTCCAAGAAGTAGCTCTCAACTTAACCTTTCCGAGAACGTATGCTGACCGCTGAGGTCCTTGATGCCATAGGAGGTTTAACGTCGCATATTAAAACTTATGCGGCCCATCTTCCGTCTGTTGTGCACTTGAATGCGGTGCCATCGGGAGTGAAACCATCCATCGAGGCAATCGATAGCTATGAAACCATCGTCTCTCGTACGCGCAGCCAGAGCGCAGGGACTCCGTACAAGGGGCTGAATGAACCCTTGGTGTCATCGCTAGAAGCATTCGAAATCGGGAACCTCCTCGGCGCGGTTCAGCCGCTGCTCACGGTCTTGGATCATCTCGAACGGATGCAATCCGAGAAAGAAATTGAAGTCAGACGACTCGATGAACCACGACTCAAAGAGTACCGTGCCTCGTTGCGCAAGGTGCTTCCTGGAAATCAGCCTGAATTAGATGGGGCGGGAGGCGGGGTATCCTGAGGCCTCAGGGGTTCAAGCGCTCAAATCCGTACGACGGCAATGCGTGTCGCGAACGATCTAAAACACGGAAGACACGATGAACGGCTACGGTCAGTGTCCCATCTTGGGGCCTAACGCGTTTGCTCCAGCGGTGACGAGTTTGAACCGCGACGTGGTATCACAGTGCGGACATTTTGCCCGAACGGTCTCATCGTCGAGCATTTCATACTCATCAGCTTTCAACCACATGAGTTGAAAGCATTTTGGACAGCTACGGACTTGCGTTGACATGAGTTTCCTCGTACACTCCAAACGAATTCGGGGGATACTCTAGTATAAGATGCCTCCAACCCTCAAGTCCGCAGTTGACTATTCCAATCAGAGACCACCCAAAGCCTCTCAGCTGCTACACCTATTCCATCAGGCGCCCTGGGCGAAGGATCGATCCCTCGATGATGCAAAGGAAATGCTCCAGCATACCGATCTGACTCTGTGCGCATGGGATGGAGATAGGCTCATCGGGTTCGGCCGTGTACTCACGGACTTCATCTACCGTGCAACAATCTGGGATGTCATTGTGGATAAAGCGTATCAGGGCAAAGGGATTGGAAGAGAAATTGTCCAGCGGATTCTCGACCACCCACGTCTGAATCGGGTTGAGCTCGTTTGGCTTTGTACTCGGCGGCCAGGTTTTTATGAAAAACTTGGGTTTAGCTCGAAGGAACAGACCGGAATGGTTTGGAGACGAAGCCGAAAAAGCTGCGAGGAGTAGGAGTTGAACTCAAACCAGCCCCTTCATCTCTAATATACAGAAGAAGTGATTAGGAACGGCCAATTCGATAGGTATCAGAAAGACATCTTTCCGCCGAAGCGAAAGGCGAATGAGGATGCATCCCAGTCGTCATTCCGACCGCCGGTACCGGTTTCCTATGGGATGTGAGGCAATTTCAGTGTGGCACTGCACTATCTAAATGCTGTCTGATGGGTTTGTCGTGTTGGTGGTGAAACAAGAAACGGAGCACGGTTGTTAATGAGCGTGAGCGGCTGTCCGCTTCACACGTTTTGGTGAAAAGAAGAGGGAAATGAAAAATACCGAGGTGGCCAATAGAACAATAGCAGGCCCGGAAGGCACGTCCCAAATAGCCGAAACGAGGACGCCTGCCACGGATGTCAGGATACCGATGGTTGCTGAGTAGAAGGTCAGTGTTCTGAGGCTATGGGTCAGCTGGTAAGCGGTCGAAGCTGGAATCAGAATCATGGCGAACACCAGAATTGCACCAACAGTCTTTAATGACACCACCACTGTCAAGGCGACCAGGGTCAGGAGAAGAAAAAAGATTTGTCGTGCGGGAACACCGGAGGCTTCGGCCATCTCCTGATCGAACGCGATGAAATAAAGCTCTTTCGCAAATAGGAGAATGAGGCCGAGGACGAGAATGCTTAATGCTCCGATGATGCGTAATTCTTCAGGAGTGACTGAGAGCACACTGCCAAACAAGTACCCGTACACTTCAGCATTGTAGGTTTTCATCAACCCGATGAAGAGAATTGCCAGTGCCATCGTCGTGGTGTAGAGAATTCCAATCGAGACATCCAGCTTCATTCGGCCTTTCTCTTCAACCCACCCCGTAATCCACACCGTCGCCAAGCCGAACACAATGGCCAGCAACAATGGCGGCCACCCCATCAGGTAGCCGAGTGCCACACCCGCAAATGCGGCATGGGACGTCCCGGCGCCGACAAACGCCAGTCCTCGTAACACGACAAACACCCCAATGACAGAGCAAAGTCCGCCTACCATTGCGGCGGCGAGAAGGGAGCGTTGCATGAAATCGTAGGCGAGGAGGTCAAGCATGGGTTGGAATCAACTTCTAATGGTGATGGTGGTAATCCTCAACGATGACCAGGTCGTTCTCTGTAATAACCAGCTCTTTGCCATACACCTGGTGGAGAATCTCTGGCTTGAGCACCTCCGCAGGGGGGGCAGCGGCGAAGAGCCTAGTTTTGAGAAGTACCAAACGATCCACTCTGGAACGGATCATATTGATATCGTGAGTAATCAAGAGGACTGTGAGTTTGAGTTGTTCGTGTAGACGCTGGATTAATTCAATGACGTTGTGTTGGGTCGTGATATCTAGCCCCGTCGTTGGTTCATCCAGTATAAGGACTTTGGGTTGTTGTGCGAGAGCTCTCGCAATAAACACGCGCTGTTGTTGACCTCCGGATAGCAGTCCCAGTGCATCATCCTTATGTACTTCCATTCCCACCTGGGCCAGAGCTTCCAATGCGATGGCATGATCCGTCCGGCCTGGCCGCTTGAATAAGCCTAGCGCTCCGTAGCGTCCCATCATCACTGTCTCGAGGACCGTCACTGGGAAGTTCCGGTCGACGACTCCTTTTTGCGGGAGGTAGCCGATCTTGGCACGATGGTAACAGCGGAGCTTGTCACAAGCACAGTCGAAGATATGAAGATGCCCCTGAACCGGAGCGAGCAGCCCTAAGACCGCTCTACAGAGTGTTGTCTTGCCTGATCCGTTCGGACCGATCACCCCCACGAATTCGCCTTCATAAATAGTCAGCGAGATATCACTCAGGGCAATGAGACCAGGAAATCCGAATGAGGCATGATCAAAGCGAATGATCGGCTCTCGAGGATCAGACACGCGTTTAAGGCTCCTCCCACGTCACCATGACTTATGCTGAAGGGCTGTTAGGGGGCTTCCAATGCGTTGGCCAATTGGAGCACATTATAACGAAGCATGTCGAGGTAGGTCTCAGTACCCGGCAGACCGCCAGGCATCGTCGTCAGGACCACCACACGGGCTTTAGTTTCTCTCGAGAGGAGTTCAGGGAGTCGCTGGCTGAGCTGAATCTCGGAGGCAATCACCTTGATCTGTTCTTTTCTAATCTTTCCTATGAGAGATTGCAGGTGAAGGGCTGAAGGTTCTGTACCGGCCTGAACGTGAATGGTGCCGACAATGTGCAGATCGAATCGTTTTGCCAGATAAGGCCAAGCTGAGTGGTGCGCAATAAACCGACGATCGGCCAGGATCTGTGTGCGAGCGGAGAGTTCCTTTTGCAACTGTGCCAGTTGTTCATGGTAGGCCGCCTGATTTGCCCTGAATTCAGCTTCGTGACTGGGATCGATCTCGACGAGGGCGTCGGCAATGTGCCGAAGCATGATCAAGGCATTCGCCGGGTCCAGCCAAATATGTGGGTTTCCCTCCGGATCAATCGCAGTTCCTTCTGTATGTTTATCTTCATGCGGATCAGTGCCGTCTTGAATCAGCTCCACCCCGTGAGATGTGGTGACCACACGTAGTGTCTGACCTCCCGCATTCCTCACCAGCGAAGACACCCAGACCTCGAGTCCAAGGCCAATCTCAAACAGCAACCGAGCCTTCCGAACGGCAACCAGATCAGAGGGTTTCGGCGAATATGTGTGTTCATTCTCGTAGCCGCTCAATAAGGAGGTGACTCTCACGTAGGGGCCACCGACCTGTTCGGTTAAATCCTTCAGGATCGGGATCGTGACGACAATCGGGATCGGATCCCGGGCCTCGGTCCTGGCATCAAATAACGGATGCAAGACGGTGAGAGTACCGACAAAGGCTGAGAGACCAAATCGCAACAGATAGTGAACGAAAAACATCGGCGGGGACCGTACCATCCAGGTCATGCGGTGTCAACGACGTCTCCAGCTGAAGTACTGCGCATAGGCCCTGTCCATTCGACTCCTTGACCACTGGCTCCAGTTCCTTTAGCGTAGCACACTTTCTAATCTATCTGGCGTCGAGATGAGGTGCGAAAGGATTCATCGCATGAAAGTTGTGGGGTTAATGTCGGGAACGTCGGCAGACGGAGTCGATGCTGCGCTCGTCTCGATCGAGCGGCGGAAAGCCGGCATTCACGTAGAGATGGTTGCGTTCCATTCACTTCCCTATCCACGATCGCTCCAACAACGTATTCTCTCTGCCTCGATTGCGGGCACCGTGTCGGATATTTGTCACCTGAATGCGCTCCTTGGGGAATGGTTTGCCGACGCGGCATCAAGTGTTATCCGGTCGGCTGAATTGACGCCAACCGACATAGACCTGATCGGCTCGCATGGCCAGACCGTGCACCATCTTCCAGCTGGCATCAAAGATACGGGTGTCGGCTCCATACGCTCCACCCTTCAAATTGCAGAACCTGCAGTGATTGCGGAGCGTACGGGAATCACTACGGTCGCAAACTTCCGCCCACGCGACATTGCCGCTGGTGGTCAAGGTGCTCCGCTGACGCCAGGGGTCCATGCATTGCTATTTCGGCATCTTCGGCGGTCCCGTCTCATCGTGAATCTTGGGGGTATCAGCAACGTCACTTATCTACCACGAGGATCAGGGACGGCTGGCATCTCCGCATTCGACACCGGTCCAGCGAATATGGTTCTGGATGGCATTATGTTTCGGAAGACCAATGGACGCTCCACCATGGATCGTGAAGGTCGTCTGGCTTTACGAGGCCAGGTCGACTCGCGGCTATTGGCCAAACTTCTCGCACACCCGTATCTCTCCCAGCCACCTCCAAAATCAACAGGGCGCGAGGCATTTGGGGGAAAGATGCTTGATGAATTGCTCAGCTGGCAACAGGCCCGCTTGCTATCGATCGAAGATCTACTCGCCACCTGTAGCCGCTGGTCTGCCGAAGCTGTGGGTACGGCCAGGCGTTGGATCAGAGGCGGGATAGACGAAGTAATCGTGGGAGGAGGGGGAGTCAGAAACCGTGCAATTATGGGACAGTTAACCGCACTTTTCGATCCTATTCCGGTCACAACATTTGAATCACATGGGTGGGATAGTAAGGCGCTTGAGTCGGTGGCTTTTGCCGTCTTGGCATATCAGACCGTGATGGAAGAAAGTGGAAATGTGCCTTCAGTTACGGGTGCGGCCTTCCCAAGGCTGCTGGGGTGTATTGTTCCAAGCGGCCCACGGTGGTTTGAACGATTACGCCCTAGTAGAAGGCAAAAGTAACACGCGATGAAAATTGTTCTACTCGCGATCGTAATTGCTGCTGTGGTCTTCGGCATTCGATGGCTTAGGAGGGCCCTACGCCGAAGTAAGGGTAAGGCATCGCCGTTCACGATTCCAGCTGATGCCACGGTCAGTACCGTTCCACTACTTACCGAAAAGGAAATTGCCCTCTATAATCTCCTTCAATTGGTCGTCCGAGAGCGGTATCTCGTTCTTACTCAAGTGCCGCTATGGTCCTTCATAGCGGTCGACGCTCAGGATACAGCCCGTTCTCACATCCTACGCCACATCGCACTCAAACGAGTGGATTTTGTTTTGATTCATCCCGGATCGTGCCACGTTGAACAGGTTGTGCAAATTGAACGAGACTCCCCACAACATGACGAGGCAGAGGGCCAGCGAATTATTGAATCGGTGCTACTTGCGGCCGGTATCAAACTCGTGAAGTTGCAGTCCAAAACAAGTTATTCTCTTCCAGATCTTGCCGCACGGCTAGAATTACACGTAGACGAATAGGGACAGAGTGCTCTGCTCATCGAAAACGTTTCCTACTGGGATGGAGTAGCATCCTCGTCGCTGCTCGCTGTTGCTTCTAGAGTTTTGCGGGCGACTTCAGCCTCCGAACTATCCGGGTATTGATCCACAACTCGATCAAACATAAGCCGCGCCTTTTCAGGATCACGTAATTTGGCATAGGTCTGGCCGAGTTTCAGCGTAGAAGCTGCTACCTTTGGGCTAAGCGGATAATTCGACACCACATCGTAGAACGACTTTAACGCCTCCCGGTATCGCCCCATACGGTACTGACATTCCCCGATCCAATATTGCGCATTGGCAGCCAGTGCGGACTGACTGTGTAGCTCAATAAACAGTTGAAAACCCGCCATTGCCGCTGCGTAATCTCGGTGCTTAAATTCATCCATCACTCGATCGTATAATCGACGGGTCGTATCTTGCCGCTGTGTAGGGGCCGCGCCAGACAGGCTCGTGGATGTCAAGATAAGCAGGAGTAGGAAGATTTTGAGACTTTTCAGAATCATGCCGAGCCTCCATCTGCTCAAGCAATAGACGAATGCCTAGGTTAAGCAATCGCTATGCCATGACCCATGTTGTCTGCTGATACAAACCCATTGAATAACAGGAGGTTACTAGAAGATTGTGTCCTTCAGACTCTAAAATGTTTCATGAAACTGATGAATAAAGACACAGAATTGTACGAAACGGTTCTCTTCGGTCTTTCAGTGGATACGGCATACGTTCGATGAGTTTGTGTAAAGAGTTGAGAGCATATGTTAGGAGAAAATATCATGAGTATAGAATCAGTCCCGTCTAATCCCTTAGGAGGCAAAACATTGATCGTTGACTGCTCTGGGCAGAACAAATACAAGCTCCCAAGCCAGGCGATAAATGATATGGGTGAGTCAGATCAGGTTTATGTGCGTCCCGGGATTTACGAAGACAAAATTTTCGTCAGTCAACGGCCTATTCGACTCGTTGGGGCGGGTCGTGACCTTGTCCAGATCTTCTCAAGGCGTGGGGGCCCGCTCTATCTACAAGAAGTGCCGGAGGGGTGGATTGCCGGTATCACGTTCCGCTATGTAGGCAGTGATCAGCACTCAGCCCTCAACATCCTCAACTCTACCTGTACCATCAGGCACTGTCGAGCTATGGAAGGAATTTTGTCTGGGGTGGTTTTGTATGGTCCTCAGTGCGGCGCGACATTGGTCGACAATGAAGTGTGTCGCAATCGGGAATCAGGCATTTTTATATTTGCCGGAGCACACCCGCGAGTGACCGATAACCGTTGTTTCGATAATCACCACTTTGGTATCGCAGTGCGTGATCCGGGAAGCAATCCAGAGTTGGTACGCAATCGGTGTGAGGGGAATATGCTTAGCGGCATTCTGATGTTTCAGGACGCAGAGAGTCTCATCCTGGACAATATGTGTCAGAATAATCAGCATTGGGGCATTCTGCTGACTCCCGATGCACGCCCCAATCCGTCCCCTTCAGAGCTTCCGAGAATGAATCAGCTCACCCCTAATCCGCTCGGAGCCTATTCGATTTCCAATCAGCCCCTTGCCGAAATCGGTCGGTAGTAACTGTCAGGCGATCCTACAGGCATGCTGCTCATTGGTTTGGGAGGGGAGAGGACTGGGAGTCGTTCGGAATGTGGAACTGAAAAGAGCTGCCTCCTTGCTGCTTAGCGCGATACATGGCAGCATCGGCGTGCTTTAACAGCTCGTCGACATCATGATCGTCAGTTGGATAGACGGTAATTCCGATACTGACTCCGATTGATGCTTGGTGGGTATCGATCTGAAAAGGCTGGGCCAGTGATTTCGTGATTCGCTCTGCGACCAGCGTGATATCCTCTTCGCACATCAGGCCCTCAAGTATAATGGTGAACTCATCTCCGCCCATGCGTGCTACGGTGTCCACTTCGCGTACGCACTCGTGCAATCGTTCAGCGACTAATTTCAAGAGTTGATCACCGACATTATGGCCTAGGGTGTCATTCACCGGTTTGAATCCATCAAGATCAAGCAGCATGAGACCCAGAGGTTGTTGGAGCCGCTTGCTCCGGGCCATGGCTTGAACGAGACGATCGCGAAACAAGGTGCGGTTCACGAGACCGGTTAACTGATCATATTGTGCCAGGTATGTGAGTCGCTCTTCAGCCCGTTTTCGTTCGATGGCATAACAAATTGAGCGTGCCAGTAGTTCCGATTGCCGTTCTCCTTTGACAAGATAATCCTGCGCTCCGTTCTGGACAGCCTGTAACGCGAGCGTTTGATCGCTGAGCCCGCTAAGCACGATGATGGCAATCGTCGGGTTGGCGGCCTGCATTTGACGTACTGTTGAAAGTCCATAGCCGTCCGGGAGCGAAAGATCCAAGAGCACAGCATCGAATCGTGCACGGGCCAGATGCCTAAAGGCGTCACTCAAACGGCTTACATGGGTGATCTCAAATGTTTCCAGACTCCATTCACCCAAGATATCCTGGGTGAGACGTGCATCGACGACGTTGTCTTCAACCAATAGGATTTTGATCATCGCGTGCTCATCGGAACGATTCTGAAACCCCAGATCATCCAGCTTTCAGACCTGCAATAAGTATAACCGAAGACCGGTATCGAACAAGCGAATCGCTGAAGAGCTCATACAGGCTAAGAATGGCGCATCGATATCTTGGCCACATCTACAGTGTACAAAAGCCCTGAACAATTGCCTCTCACAGGATGACTGAGCGGTCTAAGCCAGGCTAGGATCTCATGATCCCTTCACTCGCCGCTATCAGCAGCAGAAAGGAACAGGAGGTAGGTGGAGAATAAACTCTATCATGAGCCGCGGCGAGGAATATGAAGAGTCTGTAGGTAAGTACCGGTTGGACCCTGTTCTGGGCCTACTCCACCCTCACAGGCATATCCGGGTTCAAAAGGCCATAATAGTGAACGTCCAACAGTATTTCCGCGTATATGAATATATCTCAACGTAACGCCCATATGTGCGGCATCACCTTTTACAAGTGCAGTACATTCAGCCGGCGTAAATCCGCGTCGCGATATTAGGAGAGGATCTCCGGAGATGCCTACAATGGTAAATTCGCTGGCACAGCCCGCTATGCCAACTGAAACCAAGAGTATGCCAATGAAAGCTCTGACGGATGTTGGGGCTACCATTGGAGCTTGAGATCCTCGAGTTTCGTGACTTCAACGTACACAGATACCGCACGTCAAACCATAACACGAAAACTGGCTTTCAATCGAGTGCCTAACAGATTTTGCTGGACCCATCTAATGGACACGAAGGCAACAAAGTGCGGCACATACAACACAACTCGTGGTCAAACATCTATGTGCCAATCCCGAAGTGGAGGGATCGGCGTCAACTAACACGTTATTTTCATTTGGTACGAAGCCATTTTCTGCTTCCGCCACTTGGCACAAAACCTGCGCTATGGATTGGCTGCCTGACGTGGGAATAAGACTATCAGTGACAACCAGACAACGGGGTATCTCCATGGTTTCATCGATGATGACTCAACTCGGGATGCGGTGTCCAAGGATACATTGGGATACAAGGCTTGGAGTTCTAGTCTATGGGGCTGCAAGAATGGGAATCTCAGTCACGCTAATCTTTGGTCTGCCGTCCGTATCATCGGCGTTCACGGATGAGGACTTGTATGGCTATGTCAGTCGAAACGGAACGATGCACGTGACCAACGTACCAAGTGATCGAAAGTATTCTCCGCTTGTCAGCAAGCGAACATACCATGCCTCCATAACGGATCAGGAGCTGGAGGAAGCCGTGGCTCAATATGCTCACGAGTGTCGTCTGCCACCTGCATTAGTCATGGCTGTCATCAAGGCGGAATCGGACTTCAACCCAATCGTGATCTCAAAAGCTGGTGCGGTCGGTTTTATGCAACTAATTCCAGAAACTGCGATCCAGCATGGAGTCAGAAATCTTTACGACACGAGGGACAATATTGCTGGAGGAGCGAGGCACCTTCGGTATCTGCTAGATCGCTATCATGGCAATCTTGGCCTCGCTTTAGCGGCCTATAATGCGGGTGCCAGAAAGGTCGATCGATATGGAACAATTCCTCCATACAAGGAAACAAGAGGCTACGTGAAGAAGGTCATGGCTTATTACCGCGACTATCGCGTGAAACCATTGAGGACGCCCATTACGTGGGAGCGAAGCCCATCATTCAGTCATGACGGGCACGAGGGGGAGAGACGTACAATTGGTAATCGATAATAGTGCGCGTAGCATTACACAGGCTTCTCGGCCACATACTCCACGTATTTCCAGAAAAGCTTCGCTTCATATTCATTTAACACGACGGGAACATTATTGGACGCTCCTGTCATGAACACCTTGACCGAAACGGTGTCATGCCAGACTTGTACTTCACAGTGAGAGATGAGATCGAGATTAAGCGCACGGTTTCCAATTCGGACAAAGTGCATAGTGTTGCCCCTGGTTGTCAGGTGATACTAGTTGATCATACTCCAAGTTCACACCTCCCAAAAAAACAATGGAGAATTCTGGCATGACGCCCCCCCCTGAAGGATTTGCCGCCCTCCCTGCAAGAATTTCCTTTCGTGTGTGACATCTCCTCAAGCATATAGCGAAAGAAGGCCTACTATCAGCACGAGGTTCTCTGGCACGGAAGTTGAGGAAGACAATCTGGTTTGTCGGCCGTTGTGAATAATGCACAAGATACCAGAGAGGCGTATTGCATGGATCTGAGGTCTCTTTTTGAAGATGTTTGGCGAGTTGTCAGCCAAGATGTAACGATTGTCGGCGGCATTCAGAGTCCGATGCTGAGCTGGATCGGGGTGACAGGTATCCTTACCCTCTTCCTGTGGCATGGCACCATGCTCCTCCGAAGCCTGTTCAAGCTGCGACGGATTCTGTCCAGGTTCTATTCATCGGTCTTGCCTCTGGTCGTGGCACGACAACAGGTTGTCAAAGACTGGCTTGTCATTCCCAATTTGGCCAAGAAACGAGTCCACCCTAATGAGACGTCTGAGGCTCGACGCGATCTAGACGATCTCCAAGCCCTTGATCGTACGTTCCGCGCCGAACCGGCATTGGTACAAGAATGGCTTTCGTACCGCAAGACATTCGCGGTGGAACAGTCCGTATGGTTTCTTGAGCCAACGGTCCATGGTCAGCGGTCCGCCACCGAATTCTTTTCCTTCGAAGTCCTCTGCGCAGGTCAACTCAACGTTCGTTTTTACAGGCAACTCCCCTCATTTCTCACCGGTATAGGGCTGCTATTCACCTTTATCGCCATTTTGATTGGTCTCAGCAAACTTCATGCGAACGGACCTCAAATCGAAGGGATTCAAGGTCTTATTAACGGGTTATCCGGAAAGTTCGTGACTTCAATCGTCGGCTTGGCCTGTGCGAATGTCCTCACACTTCTGGAAAACTCAATGTGGCACAGCCTAGAGAGCCAGCATCGAAGGTGCCTATCTCTGTTGGATGAACTTTTCCCTCAGAAAGCCGCGGACTATCACGCTCAGCCGATGAATGGAGTGCCTGCTTCTATGATCAGCCCAATCAGAAACGATGGAACAACTCAACTTGTCGAAATAATGCAGCAGCGCTTAAGTTCGACAGTTACTGCGTTAAACTCTGCTACTCAAACCCTCACAGCACTGAACTCCAAACAATCGCCAACGAAACTTGATGATCTGCCTAGTGAGATCGCTCACGAGGTTCAACGGGCTTTGAGACTGATCATGAACCCTTTGCTGGAGGCAGTCCAGGATCTGACCCACGCGATCAATAACCAATCTTCCTCGGTACAGCTCTCGCAATCGGAAATAGAAACAATGTTTCAAAAACTTAGAAGCAACACACAAGAGAAGTAATGAGAAGGCTGTGATTCGGGGAAACCAATGAAGGCGTCATTTGGACCAGATTCCTATGAACGGTCATCCGTTCTGACAAACGGAGTTGCGGATCTGATGACCTCGCTCGCCGTGATTTTCATTCTCTTGTTCGCGGCCTACGTTACCCGTGTTGAGGATAGAAATGCGAATCCGGATCTGAACCGCACCGCTCCCCTGGATCCAAAGTCCAGGCTCGACCCACTTCATCCAAAGCTGGAAGCCAAAGGCCCCAGCGTTCTTACTGCCACTATCCCGGATAGCGTGCTCAACTTTGAGTTTGGAAAGAGCACATTACTACCGCCAGCAGAAACCTTCTTATCCGAAGTCATACCTCACTACGCAGCCATCGTCTGCGGACCGGGAGGGCCGGACGTGGAGGCTTTTATAATTGAAGGATACACCGATGATCTCGGAGACGACGTGCGCAATTTACGATTGAGTCAGGAACGATCGTTTGCGGTTCTGGCAAAAAGCCTGGAAACCATCCGCGAAAACCTTCCCTGGGCCTATGAGTGCTTCTTGCAAAAAGCTACAGCGAACGGACGTGGAAGGCAGAACCTCTTACGGAATGATGCAGGACACTTGGAACGCGAGAAAAGCCGCCGCGTGGTTTTCAAAATTCATATGCGTCCAATGTAGGGGGTCCGGCATTGGAAGTCTTAAAGCATGAATTACGGTTCTCGGCATGCGGCCACATCGATTATGATTTCACCATCTCGAACCTTCACGCGAGCTCATCCAATTACCCACTTTGAATCGAGGAAGACGACCCATGGATCTGGCGGGTTAAGACAATGAACTCTTCGAGAGAAAGGTTTTCTGCCCGTATAGCAGGAGACAGATGAAGTGCCGTCAATGCCGCTAGGACATGCTTCTGATCGTATCCCTGATCTCTCAGTGAATTGACCAGTGTCTTGCGGCGATGCGCAAAGGCTGCCCGTACAAGTGTTGCAAACTGATCTCTGCTATCTCTTGTCTGCTCAATCCGATCCTTAGTCCGAAGTAGCACGACGGCGGAGCCAACGGCCGGTCTCGGGCGGAAACATTGAGGCGAGACCTTGAAAGCTTTGGTGATGTCAGCCGAGGATTGAGCCATAATGGATAAGATGCCGTAGTCTGAACTTCCAGATTTTGCGACTAATCGATCGGCAACTTCATTTTGAAGCATCAGCACTAAGCGGGTGATGCGCTGTTGCTGCTCGAGTAGACGAAAAAGAAGGGGAGTCGATAGATAATAGGGGAGATTCGAGACCACGATGGTACCAAGGGGAAGGTGTTCAATCGGGTACGTCATCGCATCGCCGAGCACAAGTGTGAGATTCTGAAACTGTGTGCGTCGTTCAGATAAGTACGAGTGGAGTCGAGGATCGATCTCAATAGCCGTGACACGCCCAGCGGATTGACAAAGCGCGTCTGTCAGGATCCCTCGACCTGGCCCGATTTCCAA
The DNA here is from genome assembly GCA_041743145.1 of Nitrospira sp. Classification (GTDB taxonomy): domain Bacteria; phylum Nitrospirota; class Nitrospiria; order Nitrospirales; family Nitrospiraceae; genus Nitrospira_D. The sequence goes on from JBGTNJ010000050.1 coordinate 22,380, forward strand.
GACGCTATCATTGAGGGATAGTTCAGCAAGGGTAATAATCTTGCGGACGATGTTAGGGTCAATGAGGAAATTCTGCCCGAGGTGCTTAATGGCTGCTGGGAGGGGCAAATCGCCCACCATCAACTCCTGGGTGAAGGGGTTTGCGACAACTGTTTGACGAGTGCCAGCAGCGGGGTGCGATAACAGTCAACGAGATCAGTAAATTCTTCGACCATATCGTTGGTGAATGATGGTCCTGGATGGATGTCGGCGAATGCCGCACCCTGTTGACCTCCAACCGAATTCGAGATGAGCGATGCAGTGTGTGCTTTCCATTTTGTGATTCGTTCAGCCCCGGCCACGGTGTTCAAATCTTGAAGAGTCTGACTCGCAATAGCCTCCAGTTCCTTAAGTTGCTGGAGAATGATGGAAACACCGTTTGGCACGTCAGATGACACGTCTGGATGGTCCTTTCTTGATGTGCCGACGTCTGGTCTTGGTCTGTGCAATGTTTGCAGCTAGCTTCATGGCCGCTACGAGGCTCCCTGGATCCGCAACTCCTCTCCCAACGATGTCAAAGGCGGTTCCATGATCGACCGAGGTGCGTATGATAGGCAGCCCTACGGTGAGATTCACACAAGTGCCAAACGAGACGAGTTTCAAGGGAATTAAGCCTTGATCATGGTAGAGGGCAACGATGCCATCATAGTGTCCTTTAGCGGCTTTCCCAAATAAGGTATCAGCCGGCAAGGGATCGCTTGCCAGTATGCCCTGCCGTTGGGCTGAACGCGCAGCAGGAAGAATGACGTGAGCTTCTTCGTCGCCGAACAGGCCATGCTCACCAGCATGGGGATTGAGGGCAGCCACTCCGACTTTGGGTCGTTTGATTCCGAACAAAGTTGTCAGTGCAAGGTGAGCCAAGCGAATCGCTTTTTCGATTTTAACTTGGGTGAGCAGCGACGAGAGATCTCTGATCGCGACGTGAGTCGTAACGAACATAATCCGTAATGGCCCTCCCACAATCATCATGCCCGACTCATTTGCTTGGGTCAGATCTGCCAACAATTCAGTGTGGCCTGGGTAGTGACAGCCGGCCAAATGGATGGCTTCCTTGTTGATGGGGGCTGTGACCATCCCGTCGATACAACCCAACTGGGCCAGTTCAACGGCTTTCTTGATGAAGGTCACTGATGCAGCGCCAGTCTCTGCAGCCGCGCGACCTGGCCTGAATTTTCGTAATGGGGGATCCAGTGGGTCCAGTACGGCGACGGTTCCTTTGCGGGGCAGTAAGGCCGTAAGATCATCAATACGGTATGCGCTCAGCCTGAGTCTTAACGACTTGATTGTCTGCTCCATTACAGGAAGCGACCCAATCACGATCGATCGGCACACGTTCTGTAAGCGAGGTTCTGATAGCGCTTTGACGATGACTTCGGGGCCAATACCGGCGGGGTCCCCCATCGTAATTCCCAGCAAGGGGAGTGGAGATGACAATGACCAACTTCGGGATGATAGCGATTTAATTGGCATAGAGATGCAAGGTGTAACCGATATAAAACACCACGCCGGCAGCAAGCAGCCATGGGCGCCACCGGCCTCCGATCAGGATCTGCAGCAGACAAAGTCCCACCGCCTGCACCGCTAAAACCATGCTTGTCATGGCAGTTGGTGCAATCACCCATTCGGTTCCGATCAATCCCAAAGAGACCGGCAAAGTCCCCTGAAATACCATGGCTCCTGTGACATTGGCCACGGCGAGACGGTCCTTCTTTCGATACAGCCAAAGAAAGCTGTTGGACATCTCAGGTAACTCCGTGGCGAGGGGCGCGATGAGCAAGGCCAAAATCAATGGCGACATCGCGAAAAGGCCGGCCATCGACTCGGCAGCCATGACGAACAAATGGGCGCCCAATATCAAGCCCCCTAAACCCAAGAATGCTTGAAGGCCGATCATTGGGTAAGAAGGTGTGCCCGCAGCCTTGTCGAAAATGAGAGGTTCCAATTCGCCGCCTTCTTCATCTTCCCCAGTCGGAGTAAATTTGATCTTCATGTAGAAAATGTACAAACAGACTAATGCGCCGGCGGCGATGAGATGGATGAGCCTGGACGGGCTGAAGGCGCAGCCTAAAGCCACAAGGTACCCAAATATGAAAAACGTCAGATCCGTCATGACCTCACGATAATTCAGCTGAAAGCGCGCGGTCCGTTTGCCAGCCCGAGCATAGAACAGCAGCAGCAGCGCCAAAATGGGTAGGACCAGCGTACTCAGCATGAACGGCGCGCCCAAGATCGCGCCTAATCCTACTTCGACCTCCTCCTGACTTTCGCCGAAGAAAATCGCGATGATCGGGATTGAGGTTTCAGGCAGGGTAGTCCCGATGGCCGCAAAAATACTGCCAACGGCACCTTCGGAAATACCCAGCCGCTTGCCTAGCCATTCGATGGCATTGGTAAAGAGCGCGCATCCACCGAGCGTGACCGCGACAGAGACGAGGAAGAGGAGCACGTACAGCAAGATGGTCATGCCCGGCCTCGCATGGTTCCCGGTTTCATCTTGCTGAGTCCATGCCGATAGGTCGATATTGCGTCTTCCATGATGGTCTTGAGCGGTCGCCCCGTTCGTTTCGCGATCTTCTTGCAATCGATATACTCCGGTGATGCCTTCTCCCAGCCGGCACCGACATCGGCGACCTTCATGCGAACTATCCCACCATGGACCATGACGGACACAAATCGTCGGGGAAGAACCTGACGAGCCATCTCTTGAAGCCGTACTCCGAGTGTAGAGGTCTCCTGAAACAGGATCTCGATGATGGCATCGATCCGGTCTTGTTTGGCGAGGCAGCTCAAAACCACGCCCGGTCGGTTTTTCTTCATCACGACGGGGATGAGGGCGACATCTATAGCCCCGACATCAAACAATTGTTCCATGATGTGTTCATACGTTTGAGGATTAAGGTCGTCGAGATTCGTTTCGATCTGCATCACCTGTTCGGTCCGGCGTGCTACAGGGGTAACCTCATCTTGTAAAAACACACGCAGGGCATTCGGCCATCCTTCGGGATTACGGTCGCCAGCTCCATAGCCCACCGCCATGTTCATCATCGTCGGCATAGGACCGAAATCCGATACCAATGTTCGCAGCAACGCAACACCGGTGGGAGTCGCAAGCTCGCAGCGGGGACCCTCGGAGTAGATCGGAATCCCTTTCGCCAGCGCCGCCACCGCCGGTCCTGGAACGGGTAAGAGCCCGTGGGAAGTCTCAATGGAACCGGAGCCGACGTTGATGGAAGAGGAGGTTGCATGGGTCACGTTCAAGAGATAGCAACCCAGAATCCCGCCGACGACATCGATGAAGGAATCCACCACTCCTATTTCATGAAAGTGAACGTTCTTAACAGCAACTCGATGGGCAAGACCTTCGGCCTCCGCTAGTCGGTCGAACACCGACTGACTTCGCTCCTTGACGGGGCCTGGCAACGTGCTGGCAGAAAGAATCTTCCGAATGCGAGAGAGAGTCAGTGGCTGATGAAATCCCTGATGAATGATCACATCGACCTTTATTGCCGGGAGTGCGCCGCGATGTACCTCATGTCTACGCAATTGGTAGCCCTTGAGCTTCAGCCGTTTAAGGCCGTTGACCAATTCAGTCCACGACAAACCGGCGCTCACCAATGCGCCCAAGACCATGTCACCGCTGATTCCTGAGAAACAATCGAAATGCAGATGTCGGCCCACCACATACCTCGCCCAGTCCACGCAAATTGACCGGGCATCTTACCGAAGGTGCTTGCGAACAGCAATCACTGTTCACTAGTTGAAGGTTCATTGACAGCTCCGAGATGCTATGTTATCCCCCTTAAGCATGCAGCAGAATTGTCGCACCCATGCCTCCTGCCCACTGTTCCCGGGTAACTCACGATGACAGGGTTTGTGTCGTCCTCAAGGCCTTCGAGTCAGATCGGCCGTAGGAGATTATTCCTTGGGCTGCTCTGTTTTCTTGGATGCATGGCTCTGCTTTTTCCGGTCGACAGCGACTCGCGAGTCAAGTCAAAGGTCAAGCCGTCTCGGGCTCCTCGGCCTGAACCGGAGCTCAAGATCGTCGATCTCGCGGTTACGCCGAAACCGTACACGCTCGGTAACGGCCCGCTCCAATTCTCTGTGACGGTACAGCTCCCAAAAGACATGCGCGGGGATCTCATTCTGGAAGTCAGCTCGCTCATTAGCTCTCCCTCGAAGACCTCGCTGAGATTTTTGACGCATCGGCAGCCTGTCCAGATTTCCTCGACCTCGAGTAAAGGAACGGAACGACAAAAGGTCTCGATCGAGCTTGTCTGGGATGGTCAGGATCAACGCAAGCAGCTTGCCGTGGTGGGCAACTATTCGTACGAAGTTCGGACGAAACTATTGGCGAACGGGGAGAAGGGGCTCCGAACGGTGATGGTCGGTTGGCCGAAGCGCGGAACGTTGCAGGTAAAATGGCCCACAGTTGGCTCGCTCTCGCCTACGACTCCAATCCCAACAGATTGATCCGGTGTGCGAGACAAGCCGCCCCAAACCCATTATCGATATTCATTACCCCCACGCCAGCTGCACAAGAATTGAGCATCGTCAATAGGGCGGCCACTCCACCAAAACTTGCACCATATCCGCAGCTCGTTGGGACTGCGATGACCGGACACTGCACCAAGCCGCCCACGACACTCGGCAGGACGCCATCCATTCCGGCGACCACGATGACAACTTTCGCTTCAAAGAGCCGTTCTTTCCTCCCAAGCAGCCGATGAATGCCGGCGACGCCGACGTCGTACAGTCGCTCGACACGACTCCCCATCACTTCGGCTGTGATTCGAGCTTCTTCGGCCACGGGCAGGTCGGCGGTGCCGGCTGTGACTACCAGGATGTGGCCCAGTGACTTCGATCGCGGCGGATGAACCACTACAAGACGCGCATCGGGGTAGTAGCGTGCACGCTGGTTGACTCTGTGAATGGCGCGCGCGACCGCTGGTTCGGCGCGAGTGGCAAGAAAGGGACCCCGTTTTTTGAGGAGCGCTCGTGCGATCGCTACTACCTGAGCCGTGCTTTTGCCTTCGCACAAGATGACCTCGGGAAACCCCTGTCGTAGTGATCGATGATGATCGAGGGAGGCAAAGCCCAAATCTTCGTAGGGCAGGGACCGTAGACGTTGAAGTGCGTGCTCAACAGAGAGCCGTCCTTGACGTACCTGCTGGAGTAACCGTTCAAGCCCTTCCCGATTCATATCCACCCCTTCTCAGGTTTTGCGTCGCGCTCCATCAAGTCACTGACCGCTTTCCGACAAGATTTGTTGTCGTACAAGACGGCATTGATCTCTTGTATAATCGGCATGTCGACGCGATAGCGACAGGCCAGCGTGAGTGCCGCGCGGGCTGTTCGGATGCCTTCGGCAACTGCCTGCATGCCGGCCAAGATCGTCTCCAGCCGTTCTCCCCTGCCTAGTTGAACACCTACTGCATGGTTGCGGCTGAGTGTGCCCGTACAGGTCAAGACCAAATCACCGACACCCGAAAGCCCGTAAAACGTTCGTGGATCGGCTCCCATCGCCACACCTAGACGGATGGTTTCAGCCAAGCCTCTGGTAATGAGCGCCGCCCTGGCATTGAGTCCAAGATCCAAGCCGTCGATGACGCCGGCGGCCAGGGCCATCACGTTTTTCAGTGCTCCGCCGAGTTGAACGCCGATGACATCGTGATCCGCGTACACGCGAAATGTAGGCGTCATCAAGACTTCTTGAAAACGGCGAACTAATGCGTCATCGGTGCCGGCCAAACACACTGCCGTGGGGCGGCCCAACGTCAATTCTGACGCGAAACTCGGACCGGAGAGTACCATCAGAGAATGGTGCATGGATGTCGGCAGCTCGTCCTCCATCACCTGAGTCATCAATTTCGCTGAGTCTTCCTCGATCCCTTTCGTCGCGCACACCAATGGTCGTGAATCAGTCAGGCTGGATGCCAGTTCGCGCAACACAGATCGAGTGGCATGCGAAGGAACGGTGAACAGGATACCCTGACAGTCCTTTATGGCTTCGATGAGGGATGAGGTTGCCGTCAAGCTTTGAGGGAGGGTGATGCCGTTTAAGAAGACCGCGTTTTCATGAGAGGTGTTAATGGACTCAACGACGTCATGTTCATAGGCCCAGAGGCGAACTGCTAGCCCCTTTTCGGCTAGGTGTTTGCCTAGGGCCGTTCCCCAGGCTCCAGCTCCAATCACAGCGATGTTGTTGGGCATAGTTGGCATACGTGACGAGCCTCATAACCAAGTCACCACCAGTCAATCAGAACGGCGGATTATAGGAAGGCGCTCTCGACCCTGTCAACGAATCGATGGGCTCTGGCCTCTTCCTTTGCATGGAGGGCCATCATACCGGACGGGTGGTCAGACTACGGCACACAGTTTGCTGTAATCAAGAGCGAAGGGGACAGTTCCGTGTTGGATGATCGAGGAGATAGGGCAAGAACCAGAGTGGGTCTGAAGGAGTGATTTCAGTGATCAAGGTTCGAAAACCCATACGGTATCTAGCAGTGTGGTGCGCTGTTCTCTCTCTCTTCTCGCTGGGAAAGCCTGTCGACACATGTGCAGAAACGTACATCGCTGGACAATTAGGGGTGGCATTGGCACCTGTAAGCGGAGGGCTCACGGGCGTCGACGTGAATTCCGAATTTTTCCTTCAAGGGACGACTCACAGCGATCTTGATCTCTCCACCTCATTCATGTTCGGGGGGAAAGTTGGGCATTACTTTGATTCGGTTCGTTGGCTCGGTCTCGAAGCGGAAGTGCTTCACACGACTCCCCACATAGAACAACAAACGCATACTTTTCAGAACCCCACAGTACCTGGCCTGACAGCAAGCGCAACTCTTCAAGGTGCACATCTTCGCGTCCTGACTGTGGCGCCCTTTAATCTTATGTTTCGCTATCATAAGACCCGGTTGCAACCATATATCGGTTTTGGACCTGGAATCTTCTTTGCCCGAATCAGTGGAGAAGGACTGGCGCCAGACTCGCCTAGCTCCTCGTCCGATAATGCGAGACTTGGACTCAACGTTAAGGCTGGGCTCCAATATTACGTTACGAAACACCTGACTGCATTTGCAGAATGGAAATTTAATTACGGACGCTTTAAATTCGAAGACAACCCGGAACTCTTCCCTTTCTTCTTTGGCATGGATGCCACCTACAAATTGCATCTCGTCTCTTTCGGCATCGGGTACCACTTTTAAACCTCTTCCCTGATCGCCGGCGTTGAGTCATGAATTGCGATCACCTTTCGTGTTAATCTCCCTCTACTTCAGCTTTTGTCTGCGCCTATTATGCAAGCCTGCCCAATCTGCAGCCGGTCACAACCGGAGATCAATAGGTTCTGCGTGCAATGCGGGCGATGTCTCGATGGCAGAGCCAATGGTCCATCAGCGTTTCGACCTGTGCGCTCGGCTCCAGGGCAACTCAATATCACCGTACTGTATGGGATGGTCGTTCTTCTGATCCTTGCACTCGTGTTTCCTCCGTGGGAGACTCCACCGAATCAAACGCCGGAATTTCTGGGGATGCATTTCATCCTATCTCCGCCCACACCCGAAGCCGTCGTCAGCCGTATGCTTCTGACGATCGAGCTCGTTACGATCGCGATTGCAGGGATGTACGGGGCGTTTCTCTTTCGGCAGAAATGACGCGTTGTGCGTCATCCGTTACAGAATTGCTGGGAAGAGCAGAGGCGCCCTTTTCCAATTGGCGATGACGGTTGAGGCATGTTAGACGACTAGTCTAGTGCCAAGGTGAGGCACTTGGCGGACCCGCCGGATTTCATAAATTCGTCGAGGTGAACGGTATGGATTTCATATCCTCTATCGTGGAGCCAGGACTGTGTAGCAGGACATCCTATGGGAAGAACAACATGTTTCCCGACACAGACAGCATTGCAGGCGAACTTCATGGCTTCATCTTCGGAAACAGCCAGACGGAGCCCACCAGAAACGCGTTCGGCAATGGCCGCCTGGCCGTAAGGATCGAATGCTTCGGGAAAATAGAGAAGTTCGCCGCCGCTCAATGAACACAAACAGGTGTCCAGGTGGTAAAAACGGCTGTCGACCAGTTCGAGGGGGATGATCTCTCGGTGAAAACGTTCACTGAGGATCGGGAACACGCGAATATCGGATCGCTGCCGATAGCCACCGAACCAATAGTCTGGGAAGCCCAGGAGATCGCCGGCGCCCTCAAAATATAGGCCTTCCTCCGTCGTCATCACGTCATAGCCGTGCTCCCCAAACCACTTTTCAAAATGAGCCTCTTCTCGCCGTCGTTCAGGATACCGAAAGCGACTCACGACGGCCGTTCGCCCGACCACGACGCCGGCGTTGGCCGTAAAGACCAGATCAGGTAGACCTGGCAGTGGAGACATACGTTCAAGAGCGACGCCCACTTCCTGTTCAAGCACGCGCGTCAACTCATGCCACTGTTGCACGGCTCGATCGTGATCCACTCGATTGCTGAGCCGCATCCAGGGATTGATCTCGTACTCGATGCCGAAAAAATCAGGAGGACACACAAGAAGACGGCTCATGTCGGTCTCCCTAGGGCCCTGGCAACTTCTGCCAGAAATGATGCCGCATCCATAACGAGACCAACCGCCTGAAAACTGCCTCGATCGGCCAATTTCGTCGGCACCGACGGGTTCACGTCCACACAGACGGTGGGAACGGTTGCCGGCAGAAGATTGCCTGTGGCGACGGCATGCAATGTCGAGGCGACGAGAAGGGCCAGCCCAACGCCGGGAACCATCGCCCGCATTGCGATCTGTGCCTGGACGGAATCTGTGATCACTCCCGGCAAGGGACCATCGTCACGGATCGTGCCTGCCATCACCACCGGCACCCCTTGCCTAACGCAAGCTGCCATAATCCCGTGTTTGATCACTCCGGTGGTGACTGCTGCTTCGATGCTGCCGATCGCCCGGATCCGGTTGATGGTCCGCAAATGATGCTCATGCCCGTGCCTAACCGCGCGTCCGGCGCTGAGCCCATACCCGAGGGAGGTGCCATAGAGATCCGCTTCCATGTCATGGGCAGCCAGGGCGTTGCCGCAAAAGAGGACGTGGATAAATCCCTGCTCGATCAGCCAGGTTAGCGCCTCACGGCCGCCGGCATGGATAATCGCCGGTCCGCCTGCGAGCAATACGTTTGAACCTGCCTGGCCGAGTCTGGCTTGCTCTCGGAGGTGGCGCATGCGTGACGCGATATCGGCCAGCACATGGCCATGGGGCCGCTCTGCCGAAACCTGCGACTCCATGAATCCAAAGACATCTCGCTCGGATGGACGTTGCAGAGGAGTGACACGGACGCCTTCTCGACCGACGACGATCGGATTTCCCTCGCGTACCGCGCTCATAGGGATTGTGTGGGCGGTTGAACTCTGTTCGTCCACTCGGACGGCCAAGTCCATTTCGATTCCATCCACATCCACCCATCGCTCCTTGAGCCGGATCTGAGTGGGCAGATGCGTTGTGGCATAAAACTCTTCTGGGAGGATTCCGTCGGCCGGCGCCGGCTTCGTGCGGCAGTTTGCCTCACGTTCGACCGAGGCGCCGTGTGGTTGAATCGCTTTGAGGATGTCGTTCAAGAGCGACTTGGATGCCGTTCTGATGACAATGCGGGCACGAGAGGGTTCTTCCCGTGTTTTGCCAATGTGCACATCCTCAAGGTCAAAGGTTCCTCCCATCATCAGGATGAGGTCCAATACCTTCGCCAGGACGAGAGAATCAATGATGTGTCCCTGTAGAACGACATGCTCCTGGGAGTGATTCATCGCATGCTCACTGGTCATGGGCCTATTGTACCACCCGACTTGAGTGGCCGAAGAAAATGAGGATATGGAGCTACGGATTCGTAGGCGGCACTTTCATCAGTTCTCGAAGCACACTGGTGGCGTAGGCGCCTGGGGGTAGGTTAAAGGAGAGGGTAAGGGTGTCATCAATCAATGACCATTCCAGTTCTGCCAGAGGAACGCGAAGCGCTCGCCGCTCACCGCGGAATCCGCAGGCCTTTGCGGCGGAGATGAGGACTTCTTTGGTGGTACCCGCTTCGGCAATGACAGTTTCCTCGATTCGTCCTGGCTCTCCATTCGCCCAGGACACACGCGAGCCAAAGAGAATCCCTGTCGGGCTGATTTCAAAACGGTCTGCGCGTGGCTGCTCCTGGTCCGCATCCTCGACCTGGAAACAGGCGCCGTTTTCAGATTTCATGGCCCAGTCGCCGATGAAGATGCGGTCGATATGATTAATCCGCTTGGCCAACATCCGATTGAACAAGAACGACTGATAGGCGTTGAGATACCAAATGCGCTGCGCCCTGTTCATCTTTTCCCGTCGCCGTGCATCGTGTAAGAGTGCGGCACCGACTTCATAGTTATCCCCCCGCTTCCCTTGCCGCTGAGGGCCGAAGTAGTTGGGCACCCCGCGGGTGCTGAGTTGCTGAAGGATAACCGGCACGGCTTCAGCTGCATGATCAGCGACATTGCGGATGACCAAACGGAAGCGATTGCCGGCGTGATGGCCAGTTCGGAGCCGGTTACGATGACGTCCGAGGACCTGAAGGTTCAGTATGGTGTCATCCATCTTCAGGCTGGTCATCTGTTCCGGTTTGATGCCTTGCAAAGACATCATCTGAGTGGTGACTGCCCGGGCATCCTTCAGTCCAGCGACTCCAACGGCCTGTGCCTTGATTCCCAGTGAAGAGGAGAGCCGCCGGACGAGATCCGGTGTGGAAAGGCCACGTTTGGTGATCGTGACATACAGATGTTCCCCTTCTCCACATGGGAGATACAGCGGTCGTTCTTCGACGTGAAAATCTTCAGGCGCAGTGCGGATTCGCCCGCCGATTCCGGGGATGGTGCTGGTGAGAAAGGGATCGACCGGTTGCATTACGCAGCCATACTGATCGAAGTGACGAATCCCTGGTGAATGAAGCCGTCAAAACTGCCGGCAAAGAAGCTCATGCTATACTTTTCCAATCCATGCCGAAACGGATAGATTACTCACAGGTTGGGACATGACCAGGAGACGGACTATCTCATGGCCTGACCGCCTGCGGTCGTTCGTGGGTTCTTGTCTCAGCGAGCCCCTCTATCGGGCGTTTAGTTTCGTTCCTCATTGGGAATGGGGTTTGTCCAATCACGAGGTCTCTATCCTCACCCAGAGCCATCCGTCTCTAGCTGGTCGTCGCGCCGTCCATCTCACGGATCTGCACCTCGACCGATATCACCCACGGCATGACGAGATCGTCGCAACTGTGGAGCAGCTTCGCCCAGATTGGATTTTCATCACTGGAGATCTGCTGAACGTACCCGAAGGCCTGCCACATCTGTTCCAATTCCTGGGACGCCTGCGCACCATCGCGCCCGTCTATATGACGTTGGGCAATCACGATCATTACAGTGGTGTGGCGGTAGCAGAGTATGCCGAACAAGCCGATCGACACAAGATCACACTGCTGGTAAATCAAAATGCGATTGTTTCAACAGGAATGGGGGAATTAGTGATCGTCGGTGTCGACGACCCGTCGTTGCATCGAGCCGATCTGCGAGGTGTTCCGCCTCGTGCCGACCGGCGCTGCACATTACTGTTGGCTCATGCCCCGAACATCCTCGACTATGTGGAAGACCATCATGCCATCGATTTGATTCTTTGTGGACACAGTCATGGTGGGCAGTGGAGAGTGCCGGGAATCCCCACTTTCTGGCTCCCTCCTGGTTGCAACGGCCGCGTGGCAGGCTGGCACGAATCCGGCCGGCACAGGTTGTACGTCAACCGAGGGTTAGGGTGGTCCTTCCTTCCCTTTCGCCTGAACTGCCGGCCTGAGATCGCGGTGCTTGAGTGGATCGAAGAACAGACTCCTACTCCAACCACCTGAGAGTTACTCACGCATCCGTTCCAATGCTTCTCTGGCCCGGCTTCTGACAGTTTGGTCCCAATCCTGTTCCATGACTACTCTTAGTCGTTCACGCGTGTCGGTTGCCCGCAGTCGTCCCAACCCTAAAGCGGCACAGGAACGCACATATGCATGGTCATCTTCCAATGCTTTGAGCAACAAAGGCACCACCGACTGATCTTGCAATGCTCCCAAATGACTGGCCGCCATCCCCCTGATGCGATGCTGCTTATCACCCAAGGCTCGCTGCAAGGTCGTTTCAAACAGTTCCTTCAAAACAGGAACAGTCGAAGCGAGTCCATTAATCCGGTATTCATTGTTTTCCAGCAGGGCAAACGCCAGGTCCAGCCTCTTTTCCTGGACGGTTGCCTGTTCAAATAATGTCAGCAGTCGGCTTCGTTCCCGCGATCTGGCCCGTCGGCGACGAAACGCGCTGATTGGAATGAACAACAGGAGAACGGACACAACGCCGATCGCCGCCATTGGGACAGCCTGATCGACGATATAGTCCTGTGTTTCGAGAGACAGCCTTTTCCAAATCCACACTCCGGCCACGATAAGGGCGATTACTACGATAAGCCAGGCGGGGTTGATCGGTCCCTGGTCGTGAGGTTTGGATTCGGTCATGAGAGGGCGATCATACGAATGTAATCGAGGAGTCGTCAATAAATTGCCCGCATGGGAGATCATCGGCTTGACCCGGCTTTCTGCTTAAGACTATCCTGCCTCAACCGTAGCGCGACGATCTTGCCCATGCGTCTAACCATTCTCGGTTCCGGGACCAATGTACATCCGACCCGTGCCGCAGCCGGCTATCTGGTACGGACGGATCAACACATTCTCTTGGACTTCGGCCCACGCACATTAATGAACCTGGTCAAGACTGGTGTGAACAGACACAGGATCACGCACATCTTGTTTTCACATTTTCACGCGGACCACTTTTCCGACTTCATCACCTTCTTCTTCGACGCCGTCATCTATGCCAAGTATGGCGGCGGCCATCGGCCGGGGATGACCCTGATTGGTCCCAAGGGCACGATTCGGCTCTTACGGTCGATCATGAAGAGCTTCCCCAGCTTTTCGCCAGCGCCGTTCCGTGTGGTTATGAAGGAAGTCACCGATAAACCGTTTACGATCGGGGACACCCGTATTGTTCCCAAACCTATGGTCCACGTTCCCGATCTTTCGAGTGTCGGCTATCGGATTGAGTACCGGGGTAAGACGGTCGTCTATTCAGGGGATACCCAATATTGTGACGAGGTGATCTCATTGTGCAAGGATGCCGACGTGGCCGTGCTCGATTGTTCCTTCCCAGCCAACCGTCCAGGGCCCGCCCATCTGCACGCCGGGCAGTGCGGTCAGGTGGCAAAGCAGGCTGGCATTGGCCAGCTCGTCCTCTCGCATTTCTATCCGATCGCGGATCGTTACGATGTGAAGGCGCAGGCGGCGGAACAGTATCGGGGGAAGATAGGAAAGGCCAAAGACCTGCTGACAATCCGCCTCTAGGCTACAGCCCTTCTTCGCGGGGAGCACCACCGAGAATCTCGATGAACTTGGTCAAACGGTCGGTTTTCACTGAGTCGCCAGCCTTAGAGTAAATCGCGAGGAGATTCTTGACCATCCGTGACAGGATCGCACGAACCGGACTTTTCTGCAGGTACTTGTCATCAAACCCGTAGCCGGCTTCTGTCAAAAACCGTGCACAGTTTTTTTCGGTCAGCAAGGCTCCGCCGTTGAAACAGTCAATGAAAATTTTGTACCGATCGGACTCGTACCGCACCAGAAAATGTCCCGGCATGCCGATGCCGAACACCGGAAGCTGTAAGCGTTGTCCAAGAAAGAGGTAGACAGCAGACAAGCTGATCGGGATGCCGACGCGCCGATCCATGACACAATTGAGGTAGCTGTTCTCAACCTCATAGTAATTCTTGGTATTTCCCTTAAACCCTTGTTCGGTAAAGAGGTACCGATTGAGCGCATTGACGGCCTCTTCTCCGGACGCTCGACAGCCGATTCGTGCCCGAACTTCGTCTGCCATCGCATCCAACCGTTCACGATAGCGTGTCACATCCAGTGTTGGGTGCGCGTATCGAGCGATGAGGAAGGCGCCGGTTTCCAGACACATTGCCTCGCCCGCGAGGGTTGCCAGATTCGTCAGTTCATCTTCCAGTTTTCCTCCGCGGATCTCTTCGAGGACGGACGCGATGCGATCACCCATTTCCGGCTGTTCAATTTCTGCTTCCTGGAGAAGTGGGACTGCCGAGGGGCCGATGTCGATGAGTCGCCCGCTGATGGTCTGAACGATTCTGTCGTCCTCATCAGACAGGAGGCGAATGAGGGCTCGAATTTGGTTCTCAGGAATCAACATTCTTAGAGGTTCTCAGTCGTCCGTTGCCACGCTCGGCCTGACCAAGCACCGCCGTGACTCAATGATCCGACGGATTCCACGGTCAGTCAAGCGATCGATGTTTCGTCACGCGATTACCCCATCGCCCGGCGGAATGCCTTGGCGCCTCCGTACAGACAGAGTGCATCAAACACCAGCATGACGACGATCACCATCCCCACATGAGGTAAGGCCTCGCTCCATCCGGACAGGATAAGAGGGCGCACGGCATCGATCGCCCAGGTCATCGGATTGAACTGCGCTAAGAAACTCATCCACCCTGGCATGGCGGTCAGCGGTACCAACGCGGAGCTGAGGAAAATCATCGGCAGTGACAGAAATCCTAGTACCGAAAAGAAGTCACCGTGGCTTTTTACGGAGAACGCCATCGCCATGGAGATGGCCGTCAGGCCGACGCCGAACATCATCCCAATCAACAAAATCGTCGCTATGCCGAGGATGCCGGTCGCCGGATGCACGCCAAAAAGATAGGACACGCCAAGAATTACGAGGACCTGCAGTGACGTAATCGCCATGACGAAAATAAACCGGCTTAAAATGACCGAGGAGCGATGAATAGGTGTGGACATCAAACGCTCGAGGAACCCATTTTCTTTGTCGAACAGGAGATCGACGCCGCCCGCTAAGCCATTGTTCAGGACCGTCATCACCACGACCCCGGCCGCGAGAAAGCTGATGTAGTTCGGCGCCTGCATGATATCTGTGTCCGCAGCCCGTTGAAACAGGTTTCCGAAGAAAATGAGCCAAAACAGCATGGGCTGTACCAGCGTGAACAGCATGCTGAATTTTTCGCGACTCAACCGTCGGACCCACCGCATCGTCAATGCGCTGATTTCCTGCCAGTAATGCTCCACGTGACTCCTTTATGCCGACTCGGTCTCGGGGATCGATTCGGTGATGGCCCGGCCCGTATGTGCGATGAACACATCGTCCAAGCGCGGTCGGTTGTACTGAATAAACTCGATTTGGCAACCCAATCGATTGGCCGATTCGAGAATGGTGGGCAGCGCCTTTTCGGGTGATTCCACTCGAATGTCCAACCCCTTTGTGGTTGCTCGAACGGACGTGATGGCCGGGCGACCTCTCAAGTCGGTCTCGAGCGTGGGAATCCGGTCGATCTCCTTGAGCGTTAGAGACACGATGTCTCCGCCAAGAGCGATCTTAAGCTCCGCCGGTGTCCCCAGCGTCTTGATCTTGCCGCCGTCGATAATGGCCAGCCGATCGCACAGTCGATCGGCTTCATCCAGATAATTCGTCGTCATCACCACCGTGATGCCCCGAGCTTTGAGCATCCGGACGTACTCCCAAATCCGGAGGCGACTCTGGACGTCGAGGCCTAATGTGGGTTCGTCGAGAAATAAGATTTTTGGATCGGGCAACAACCCGCAGGCGATGTCGAGCTTGCGCTTCATCCCGCCAGAATAGGTTTTCGCCGGTCGGTCTGCATGGGTCTCTAGTTCAACGAGTTTGAGCAGCTCGCCGATGCGCTTAGTTGCCTCTTCTTTCGTCAGATGGTAGAGAGCACCCAGCAATTGAAGGTGTTCGCGCCCGGTGAGGAACCGATCGATCGCCCGCTCTTGCGGCACGTACCCGATCACGGTTCGTACCTTGTCTGCCTCACGCACCGAGTCATAGCCCATAATGGTCGCCGTGCCCGAGGTTGGGTGTAAAAGGGTGATGAGGGTGCGGAGTGTGGTGCTCTTGCCGGCGCCGTTCGGCCCCAGCAAACCGAAAATCTCCCCTGCGTAGACCTGAAACGACAAGTCATCGACAGCCTTATGGCTGTCGTACGTTTTGCACAAACGGCTCACGTCGATCGCGACGGTACGATCCATTTCGTTATTCCCAGTCCTTTGCGCCGCGATGCTCGTGCAGCATGAACTGCACCAGATCGTTCAACCGACGAGCACGTTGGTGGAGTCCGTCGGCTTCCAGCAAAAATTGTTTCTCCAGAGGTGTGCAGTCCAAATATGTGGACAGAGTGTTGACGAGGACTTCATCGCTGACTTCTTCACGGAAAAACCCCTGCCAGGCCGCGCTATCCTCTCTTGATTGGAGATACCGCCCGAGCACATCGATCAGGGCGTGCCTGGTCGCGGTTGTCAGTCCCTCGTTCGATCGCAGGGGCGTCACGCGAATGGTCGCCTCGCGGTATGGCCTGTCGAAATGTTCTTCCAAGATCTCACAGCGTTCAAGCCCTTGGAGCAAGATGTTAGAACGGCCGTCGGGCAAGGGTTGAACGCTTACGATCCGTCCGATGCAGAGTGCCGGATAGATGGCTGGGTTCCCATAGTAGTCCGCCTCCCATCCTTCTTTCAGGAGGGCCATGGCGATACATTGACCGCCCATGGTTACGTCGGCCACCATCCGGCGGTAGCGTGGTTCAAACACATGGAGAGGTAAATAGGTCCTCGGAAAAAAGACGACGTTCGGTAATGGGAACACCGGAAGGCGGTCAGGAATGACGAAGGGTTCCTCATGCTTGGAAGGACCTGGATCCGATGGTCCACGCTCTCGATCGATCTGCATAACTCACGATAGCTGAGGCGTGTGAAAATTGTCAACGCTGGCTGCTGACCGGTGAATCACCAAGAACTATGAAACGCCGCTCATAGACGAGCGATTTGTTCGCATGCGGATGCACGTGCTATAAACAGCTCAAGACATCAGGCTCTAGCAGGTTGCGGAAAAACTATCCGTTCATCCTTCGATGGCCTCAGGACGATTTGAATATACTGAAAATTTCCGTTCGTGCTGAGCCTGTCGAAGCACGCAAATCGAGTTTTTCAGTAGTCTGTTAATTGGGTGCGTTGAGATGAAGTATGAGCTAAACGAATGATCTACGGTATTCGCCTAGCAATCGTACTCACGACCTTACTCGCGTTTGGCTTCGCCGTCGCAGCAGGAGCCGCCCCCTCTTCACCAACGTTTCAATCGGCAACCGCTGGTTATCGGTACAACTTTCCCGAAGACCACGGCTCGCACCCGAGCTATCGAACCGAGTGGTGGTACTACACAGGTCATCTACAGTCGAAAACCGGCCGATCGTTCGGCTTTGAGCTGACATTTTTTCGTCGAGGCGTTTCGCCGGAGGACATTAAAACCCTGCCGTCGAAATGGTCGATCAACCACATCTATCTGGCTCACTTCGCCGTGACGGACATCACCGGAAAGCGATTTCATTTTTCGGAAAAACTTAGCCGGGAAGCACTAGGTAAGGCGGGAGCCGACGAGTCACGCCTTCACGTCTGGATCGATGATTGGCGTGCCGAGGCGTCGGCGGATCCGTCCGGCAACCATACTTTGGTGGCACGCGACCAGACCCATGCGCTCGCTCTCACACTGGAACCGGCCAAGCCTCCAGTTGCACATGGTTTGGATGGCATCAGCCGAAAAGGGGGAGACAAAGGCCAGGCCTCTCACTACTATTCCTTCACGAGACTCAAAACGACGGGGAGCCTCACGATCGACGGTGAACAGTTCGAGGTCTCCGGAATAAGCTGGATGGACCATGAGTTCGGGTCATCCGAGCTCGGGACCGATCAAGTCGGATGGGACTGGTTCAGTATCCAATTGGAGGACAACACCGAGCTCATGCTGTATCGGATGCGTCGGAAAGATGGATCGTCCGATCTTGCATCAAGCGGCACGATTGTATGGACGGATGGACGCACTCGACATCTGGAGGTGACAGACTTTCAGATCGAGTCTACTGCAACGTGGACCAGCCCCGAGAGTAAGGCCACGTATCCCAGCCGATGGCGGATGAGGCTCCCCTCCCTCGACCTTGTGCTGGATATTACCCCGTTACTCGCGGATCAAGAATTGCGGACGTCGCGTAGCACCCTGGTTAGTTATTGGGAAGGGGCGGTGGCGGTGACCGGGACCAAGCAAGGCCAGTCTGTGAAGGGCCAAGGCTACGTCGAGCTCGCCGGTTATCTCGAGCCCATCAAACTGTAGGGGAAGACCGGGCTAGTCGTCAGCCATCCAATTTACGGTGAGTCGGGTGGTTGTCTAAGGTTGTTGGTAGTACTTGTCCCAAAGCTTATTGCGGAACCGATTCGTAGGATCGACCTGTTGTTTCACGGCAAACAATTCATTAGCCCGCGGTAGGCCCGATGGAACTGCTCCTGAGTCGCGTGAAGCTGGTAGGGTAGGTAGTAACGTCCACCAACTGAGAGTACAGCATCGATCAACTCTCGGGTCCAAGTGCCCACCATCGTTTTCTCCTGTTCGGCTGTGCCTTGTTTGTAATAGATCACGAATGCAAAGACCTCTTCGGGTGCCCAAGTCAGGAACGAACCATGATCAGGCATGGTATGACGGATTGAGACATTCGCAACGTCGACACCATATTGTTTGAATATTTTCCGCATCTTGGTAACAAACTCGTCGAACTGCTGTACCGGTACAAAGTATTCCTGCAGCGCATATGTCGAGCGAGCACGGGTGCTCGGTTCGAGTAAGCCCACGTCGTAACTCGCTTCGTAGTTCCGCCAAACCACGACTTCTCCGTGAAAACCGACTGGATCGACGAGATACTGGCGGAGGTGCTTACCAAACGGCATCTCAGTGATCGAATAATAGGCGAGCTGGTTGAACCGCTTATGGTCCCTGATCGGCCTCAAGCGGTCGGCGATCGTTACTGACTTGTCGGTTGTGTCCCAAGTGATAGCGACCAGGTGGCTGTAGTCTGGAGGATACAGGTCACCGTTGTGAAGGATCGCCTTCTTCGAAGGCTTAATCTTGGCGGTAAAATATTTCGGGTAGGCAGTAACCGGCATGCGCTCGACGACCCGCTCAACCTTCCCATTGTCGGTTAGGTCCAACGTTGCTTCGACGATTACGCCGAGGCCGCCATAGCCGCCTATGCAGCCGAAGAAAAGGTTTGGTCGTTGTGTCGGACTCGCCTCGACCAGTTCGCCATCAGCCAGCTCCAAAAGCCAAGGGTCCTTTAGAAGCCTGGCATCAGGAAGTCGCGCACGCCGATTGGGCCTCTCTCCATCGGCCGTCAAAGCTCACTTTCGTTCAGCCAGTGTCCTGCAGGGTAATCGGGTCATCTTCAACGTGGCGGGGAATCAGTACCGGTTGGTTGTGAAGATCAATTATCCGTACCGAGTGGTGTACATCCGATTCATCGGTACACACGCCGAGTACGATGCGATCGATGTGACAAGCCTCTAGCAGGCGAGGAGATGCCATGACCATTGTTGCCATCAAGACGGCCCGAGATTATGACCGGGCATTAGCTCGGATTGAACAACTGATGGAGGCGAAGCCAGGCACGAAGGCCGGTGACGAGCTGGACGTACTCACGACGCTTGTCGAGGCGTATGAAGCAAAGCATCACGCGATTTATCCTCCCGACCCGATCGAAGCCATCAAATTTCGGATGGATCAACTCGGCATGACCAGGAAAGATTTAGAGATGGTGCTGGGTGGGCGCGGACGTGTGTCGGAAATTCTGACGAAGAAGCGAAATCTCTCTCTCGAGATGATTCGTCGACTCCACCGAAAGTTGCACATCCCCCTGGAAAGCCTCATTGGCACTGCGGCCTAGCGTTCCTTCCACTTCCGACAGCAACCGGCAGGAGTGGAGTGGGAATTAGCCTTCAACCCTCCCTGCTTGACGCTCGTCAGTTCCCTGTGAATAGGTCCCACCAACATGTGGCTGCTTCGTGCTGCCCTTTTTTACACTCCTGATTCCCTCTTTCGGTTGCCAGAAAGAGAGCGAGTCCATCGTCTCGATCGTGCTTCATCCGACCAATGCGACTATCCTCTACGTCGCTACGAATGACGCGGTCTACAAATTGCCCAATGGGGGTGACACGAAATGAAAGAGTCCCCACACGCACGAGATCTTTGTTTGCTCACGTGCGGCGATGCAGGCTTACCGAACTATGTAAATGTCGTACTTCACGAAGGCGTTTTCCCCCAGCTTCACTTCGACCACTTTACCTATGCACTGCACGTGGTTTAGCCACGCATACTTTTCCGCCGAGGTCTGCATCGTCGGCGCGAGTATGAAGTAATGGTCATCCCCAGTGATCACTTCCCCTTTCATCAGACGATCCCAGCTCTCTTTGGTATAGCTGACGATACCATTAGAACTGATATAGATAAGCGCGCCATCGTCTGTCTTGACGGTTTGCCGTACGTCAATTCGAGCATTGCCTGCGGGCATGACCCGAAGCCAGTCCGCTGCAGGAGGGATGATGCGGCCCTTAATCTTGGGACCCTTGACCCATCCTTCACGACCGGGTGGGATCGTATAGATGAAAAACGTACTGTCGATCTGTTGAGGAGCTTCAAGAGGCGCGTAGAGTGTCATGAGGAACTCGGTCGAGATCTGCGTGGTCTGGGCCTGGACGGTGCAGGCAGTGAATGCAAGTGCACAGGAAACGCTCACCAGAATCTGCTGTAATGTCATTTTCGTTCCTCCATTTGGTTGGTTTGCGGAACGTATGCACGGCCTGGCAGAGCCTTTGGCACAAGCCGTCGCGTGCGCCTCAGAGTCTGCGCCCGTACGAAAAACATATCCTGGGCGCTAACCATCAATGACTACTGACCAGTCTATTCAAGTGACTCAACGTCTGGGCCGTGAGACGAATCTTTTTAAGCCCCGGTCAGTTGTCAAGGTAACTAACCATACTGTGGGACTGTCAAGCGCAGGGCACCTTGTAGTCTGTACGAGAGGTCCGATTGGGGTGCAATTTTAGAAGGGCGATCGGCTCGTTTCGGCGCCCCCGCGTGTCCCCAATCAGTCGCCTCTCAACGTGGCTGTCAAGTTCGTCTTGCAACGAAATTATTGCCGGACCCTACTTCTGGCAGTCAGTCAGTACGCATGCCTCAAATTGTTTCACTTGCTCTTCATCTCTCTTCTAGCCCCTCCTACTTCCTCAGCCACCGCGTCCACTCGAAGCTCGAGTATGGAACGTCCCGGAAGATGCGTAGAAACCGCTCCGGGATTCGCTCGATCACCTCGCGGCACTCGTTCTCCTCCACCGTCCCGACCACTGTCCTGCGTGCCGGTGTGCGGTTGCGGTATCCGGCGATGACCGGCGTGGTCGTTTGTGGTTCGAGTTCCAGGAACCGGAGAAGCGCCGCGACCTGCGTCCGGTCGTTCAGAGCCTTCGGCGAGTGCAAAGTGAAGCACGTGGACCTCTTGCCGAAGCGCTTGAGAAACTCGATCGCCCGGTTCTCGATCTCGATCCACTGAACGAGGTACCACTGAAAGCGCGTCAGGCTCTCCGGTTCGAAGAAGCCGAAGATCGGCTCAAGGCCGGTGAGAGACCAGCGGAAGTACTTCCGGCCGTCCCGGCCTCGATAGTGGCGGAACGGCAGGCGCCAGCGCTCGATCAGGAACTCCCGATTTGCCTCGCTCCTGGCGACTTGGAGCGGATCGCGCACGAGGTGTACCACAGACAAGTCGGGAAAGAACTCGGGCGCGAAGTCCCAGTACGACTTGAGAAAGGCGTGACTTGTCTCGATGTAGACCCGCGGCGCGTATTGTCCGACGCGGCTGGCCTTCTTCTCTAGCAGGTCTCGGACGGGCGCTGTGTTGCCCACCGAGTGGTCGTAGATGGGCAGGCCGAACATCGTCGGGTTCCCCCAATCGGCGTAAGGCTCGTGGACAACGACGCACCCCTGAGCGTTTTTTTGCAGGAGACCGCAAAGAAAGCTCGTTCTCGAGCGCCCACTGGCGAGCGTGAACACGGTTTTCATAGTCGGCGCCTCTGCGGGGTGGTGTCGACCTCAGAGGAACCCGTCCCCGACCGCTGCTGGCAACTCCAAGCACGTTGCAAAGCTGCTCCAGGTTTGCCTCATTGAAGGACGGTATCCGCATGCGGTTCGTGCGCCTAACTACTAAGTGAGCCCCCAAGGCGCTGCGCCTGCTGGCGGTCTATCTTCTATGGCTTCTCATCTCGAAAGGCGAACAATCGGGCGGATTCTCCGTAAAATCCACGACCGTGTCAATCTCCACCGTTCCTGAGAAACAAAGGGGTCTGACCCTGCCCTTCACGGAGGGTTCTCGCCAGATGATGTCCGCGCTGCAGAATGCCCAGCGGTTCCGAGCCCGTTATCGCCGGGCGTCGAAATCCCTTCCCTTCAAAATCAGGATGCACGAGGGTGATATTGTGAACCAAGCATTCGATGGCTTCCCGATCCAGCAAGTCGCTGAGCGAGCTACCTTTACGAATTGAGTGAGGTGCAGCTAGAAGACGCGGTCGACTCCGCCGAAAGTTGCACATCCCCCTGGAAAGTTTCATTGGCACTGTGGCCTAGCGTTCCTTCAACTTCCGACAGCAACCGGCAGGAGTGGAGTAGAAATTAGCCTTCAACCCTCCCTGCTTGACGCCCGTCAGATCCCTGTGATTAGTGTAGTGATTCATGCTGTTCTTGTCTTATCTAGGGCGATCCTGGCCCGATTCACTTTCGCCAAGATCTCCTGTGCCGTCTTGGTCCACACAAACGGTTTAGGCTTGGCATTGCGCTGGGTCATGTACGCGTCAATTGCCGCAATCAGCTCCGGGACGCTGCGAAAGACCCCGCGGCGAATCTGTTTGGCCGTCAGGTCGCCAAACACGCGTTCGACCAGATTGAGCCACGAACTACTGGTCGGGGTGAAGTGCATGTGCACACGCGGGTGGCGCGTCAGCCACCGCTGAACCGCGGGGTGTTTGTGCGTGGCGTAATTGTCGGCGATCAGATGCAGGGCCTTGTCCTGGGGGACCTGGCGATCAATCAGGCGAAGGAACCTCAGCCATTCCTGGTGTCGATGGCGCGGCAAGCAGGTGGAGATGAGCGAGCCCTCGGCGACATTGAGCGCGGCAAAGAGCGTGGTGGTGCCATGGCGTTTGTAGTCGTGCGTCATCGTGCCACACCGTCCCTTCTTCATCGGTAAGCCGGGCTGGGTGCGATCGAGCGCTTGGATCTGGCTTTTCTCATCCACGCTGAGGACCACGGCATGCTCGGGCGGGTGCAGATACAGGCCCACCACATCCTCCAGCTTGTCCTGGAAGTGCGGATCCTGGCTGAGCTTGAAGGTCCGGACCCGGTGGGGCTGCAAGCCATGGGCGGTCCAGACCCGCTGCACGAAGGCGGAATTCGTCCCCAAATACCGGGCCAAGGTGCGGGTCGACCAGTGGGTGGCGCCGGGCGGTGTCATCTGGGTCGTCGTCTGCAGAATGCGGGCGATGAGCGCCTGGCGTGGTTTGGGGGGCCGCCCGCCGCGGGGCGCATCCTGGGCGAGGCCGGGCAGGCGTTGGGTCGCGACACGGTGCCGCCACAGGCCCACGGTTTGCCGACTCGTGTCCAGGGCGGCGGCAATGTGTTGGTTGGTGTGACCCTCGGCGGCCAATAAGGCAATCTTGGCGCGAAGCACAAGTCGCGCGGGTGTCCGCCGGCCGCGGGCCCACTGCTCCAGTTGCTGGCGTTCGGGTTCAGTCAGCTGAATGGAAGGGGCGATACGCATGGTCCGGTCCTCCTCTGGAGAGGAGTATACACGTACTGTATAATATGTAAAGCTATTTATGTATCACTACATTAGGTCCCACCACCATAATGATGCCGCTTCGTACCGTTGCTACATTAGCCTTATTTGCCCTTTCGATCTTCTCTCTCGGCTGCCAAAAGGAGAGCGAGGCGATCGTCTCGATCGCGCTTCATCCAACGAATGCGAATATCCTCTACGTGGCCACGAATGATGCAGTCTACAAGTCCCGTGACGGCGGTGGAACCTGGGAGCGATTTCCGAGTATCAGCGCCCGCCGAGTGACGACACTTGCGATCGATCCTGTGCTGCCAGCTACCATTTATGCCGGCACGATGGGGGATGCGGTGTACAAGAGCCCGGATGGCGGGCAACGTTGGCTTCCGCATAATGTTGGGTTGAAAGAGCATGTGTCCTTCGTGAACCAGTTCGTGTTTCATCCCGCGCTGAGCGAGAGGATTTATATCGCGACGACAGTGGGGGCGTTTTACACGAAGGACGCGGGCCGGGAATGGGAAGAACGGATGAATGGAATGAAGGAAGTCCACATCGTGACCTCCATTGCCATCAATCCCAAAGACCCTACTATCTTGTATGGCGGAACAACGGGCGGAATGTATCGTTCAGACGATGGGGCGATGTCGTGGAAGAAGATCAACAACGGGCTGATCCCCGAGAGCGAACTGATGGCATCCATGGCGTTGGGTGTCAATGCTATTGAAATCGATCGGACCAATCCCGATATCGTGTATGGGGGGACAACCAAAGGGCTCTTTCGGACAGAGAATAAGGGTGAGGTATGGGACCGGATCGGGCAATCCCTGTCTGATCCCTTTATCAGCAGCGTGCTCCTCCATCCTACGGAACCCTCAGTGCTCTATGTCGGTGGCCCAGCCGGGATATGGAAAAGTTCAGACAGGGGGAAAACATGGAAGGCGGTAAACCAGGGGATTGGGACGCTGAACATTCGTGCCCTGGCCATGAATGCCAAGAATCCGCAGATACTCTTTGCCGGAACCAACGGCAGCGGGCTCTATCGTTCGACCGATGCCGGCGCGACGTGGACGGCTGTGCCGCTTAAAGCCGCGCCGGTTGTGCATCAATAACCGGTTTTGGCTCCCGCACTTCCGTGCTGGTACCGGCTGCTGTAGGACAGCATTTTATCGGTCATGGCTTTCCATTCATCAGCCGTCATCAGCTCCTTCATCTTGAACCGGAGGCTCAGAACCTTCGCCGAACTCTGCGTCCGTTGAATGTTCGCTTCGTTGAGGATTTTTGAAAATTCGTCCGGCGCAGCCGTATAGCTGGTGTTCAGCGTATAGAGTTGCCGGTGATAGGCACGGTTCTGCTCGCGTCCTGCCTTGAGTTCGTTGATGATTTCACCGACGAGCGCATTGACCTCTTTTGCCTTGTTGGGATCCTGTACGGTGCGATTGACCAACCCTTCCATATCTTGCTGGCCCTTCTGCCAGTACGCGTCGCTTTTGCCCGCTCCCATGCCGTGCTGATGGTGGTGCGAGGAGCAGCCGACCAGTACGACCATTCCCATCGCCACGAGCAGCCCATTGACCATCCGATTCATACGTCCCTCCATGAAAGAGTTGTGACTTGGTTACTTCTTACCGTATCATCGTCTGGAATACTATGCCAGAAGCATTGCCGACGACACCTGATGCATTCCGGGCGCTCAAAGAGGAGTTTCGCGGTCACCTCGAAACGTTCTATGCCGGGCTCAAACTGGCTCCACCGTATGAAAGCGTGGAGAAAGCTGTCCGCACATTGACGACCATGATACATGAACTTCCGATCGAAGAACGGAGCCGAATCATGGCCGATCCTATCTTGCGCTGGCAGGAATTCAAACGTGCCTTTGCTGCCTCAGGTCTCGCGAAGAGACATCGAGGGATCATTGCTGGTCTGTTGCGCAACCGGTCTGCGCTGGCTCTCCCCGCTGAATACGACCACTTCTTGGATTTATTTCGAATCTAGCAGTTTGACCAGGTCAATTGTTAGGAACAGATCGGTTTCGCGAGAACGTCGCGCAGTTCGTCATAGACCTTCATCAGTCGAGCGTCTTCGAGCCGATACGAAAGAGCGAGCGTGACCAGCCCGAAGGCCACGACAAGGCCTGCAAGCGCGATAATACCGACTCCAACCAGCACGCCCCCCAATGACGCGAATCCTCCTCCCATGGCGTATTGAATGACGAAGGTCAATGACCCGATCGATACGAGCGCAAACCACATGAAGGTGATCAGCGCCGATGACCAAGGGATACGCTTTACGCACAGCGCACCGAGCGCTTGGTCGTGGAAAGAAAGCTGAATCAGACCCTTCATCGGCCAGGCGGTGCGGAACCGTTTTGAAAAGAATCGATACTGAGGGCGAATCGCGATCTGGGATAACTCCGGGTAGAACCAGGCGACTCCATTGGGGAGCATCAACACGCCATTGGGCGTGAACCGCTGACGCACCGCGCTGATCGCGGCACCTGACCATTGATCCGGACGATCTGCAACCCGGCAGCCATACCGGACGGCATCAGGGGTCAGCCGAATAAAATACAACCAATCACCGACGATTAATCCGAGAAACAACACGGTTGCGAAAAGGCCGGCTAAGATCATGGATGTAGCTATCCCATAGGAGCGGAGGGCGAATCAAGGCACCGAAAGTCCTCAATTGTTCGTGGCTCATACTGAAGAATCATAGGAATAGAGCAACTTCAAGCTCCTCTAAGGAATCTGTTGACTCATCAAGATAAGTTTGGCTACAGTACGACGGGCTACGTTCCGGGCGGGTTTTGATCATGTCGCTTTCCCGCCAGAATTTTATCCCGCGTCGGCAAATCGCTATTGTTGCCTGCACTCCGCAGCGTAGAGCCTGCAGGGAGTGAGGCGTCTGAGGTTTGGAGGAGAGCATGGATCCCGACAAAATTGAGCGTGTCTACACCACGTACGCGGGGTTTTACGACAAGGTTTTTGGAAAAGTGTTCCATGAAGGGCGCGAATCAGCCATTCGGAATCTGAACGTACAGCCGAACGAACACATCCTGGAAGTGGGCGTGGGGACTGGATTGGCCCTTCCGATGTATCCTCGCCATTGCCGCATTGTCGGGATCGACTTGTCCGAAGGCATGTTGGCCAAAGCAAAAGAGAAGGCAAAGACCCTCTGCCTCGATCATGTCGAACTTCATCGCATGGATGCAGGCGCGATGGAATTCGACGATGACAGCTTCGATACGGTGGTGGCCGCCTATGTCGTCACAGCAGTTCCAGACTATCGAAAGTTGGTCAATGAGATGATTCGGGTCTGTCGCCCGGGCGGCCGGATTGTCATGCTGAACCACTTTAGCAATGGAAACAAGGTCATTGCGGCCGTGGAGAAAGTGATTTCTCCGTTGACCAAACATCTGGGCTGGCGCACCGATCTCTCACTCAATACGGTGTTGGAAGGGACGTCGCTGCATATTGCGCGAAAACAGAGTGTGAATCCGTTACGGTTTTGGGCGTTGGTTGAATGTGTGAATGGAAAAGCTAAGCAGACGAACGGAAACGGCGCCGTGCACAATATCCCAGGCTATGTGAACGGCAATGGCGTCGCCGGTATCTCAGCGGGGAATGGTAAGGAACAGTATTCCCCGGAACACGTGCACTGACTGGCAGATCTTCGCTCCTCACCGATCTCGTCGCGAGTCCTGTTCCCGTGCGAGCCAGTTCTCCCATTCGCGGCCTGGAATGATCGTCGTACCAACCAGGCAGTCACCTGAAAATTTTCGGGTGATATGATCGGCAAGGACTTCGAGCATACGGCTCATGCGTCGGTCTTGATCCCCTATCACCCGCAGCATTAACCCAAAGCCCTCCCTCTCTAGTGGGCCGTAGGCCATGACATGCATCAGGTCGTCTGCGCCGGTCTTGGAATCGCCGACTGGAATCAGATCACCCTCCCACTGCACCACTGGATGTGTCGCGACGTCTCGATTCGTCTCACGCCAGATGCAGGGTAGGCCAGCCTGATCTAGTTTGTGTAACAGCCAGTCAACGGTGGGGCCTTGGGCAGTCCGACCTTGGAAAATCCACCGAGCGAGTTCTACCGCCTTCCGTGTGGGCACGAATGGAGCAGCGACTTCCTCCAGATGAGCCTCATCACACACGACGTATAGCTCGCCCTGCGGATCGAACCAAAACCGCAGTTTCCCCGCGTTTAATTCCGTCTGGATGATGCCGAGAGAAGAACAATCGGCCCCATCTTGCTCAAAAACAGAAAAATCCGTCACGCCCGTCATTGTGAGTTTGGCGACTCGGACTAATCCACGAACCTCGTAGCGAATGGTCACGGAGATCGCTGTCCCTGCAGGGATATCCCGCCCGGACCCCTCGTCAAACAGGCGGCGCTTGGAGATCTGTATGTCGGTGATATAGCCCGAGCGGAAACCGCCTGTATGGCCGATCAACCATCGCAGATCGTCAGCGTTCTGGATGAAATGGGTCATAAGGGCGATTGTAGCGTAGGGCTGGACACACTGCTACCTCCGCGAATGTCCCCAAACCGAGAGCACTGGAGCAAGGCGAGGACGAAGTGGAGTCTTGATCTCACAGGAACCTTGCCGAATGAGACCGATCTCTTTGCACACGGAGGCTGCGATTGTCGCTTCGTCTCGACCCTGGTTGATCATGAGAAACCGGCCATGGGGCTGTAGGTTGCAAGCGACCCGTGCGAACAAGGCATGGGGTGCTAACATGGAGAGCGGCATCCGCCAGGCCAACACAGGATCGGGTGTGACGAATGGATACCAAGCGGTCACGATGTCAGCCGGGCGCTCGTATCGAACGTAGTCTTCGACGATGAACTGCGTGTTCGGCAGATGTTGGATATATCCTTGCGCATAGTCGAGGCGACTATACCCATTGATGTAGATCCGGTGGCCCTCGACCTCGATGCCCAGTAGCGCCGTCGGTTGGAAGAAAGTATGCAAGACGGGAGCGTACCAAAAATTGCTGGAACCGATATCCTGTACGACTCCACCTCTCGAACGCGGGAGTCTCAGCGCCGACCAGGCCTGTTCCAGGATGTCGAGGTAGTCGTATTGCTTCAGCGCGGTCAGCTGTCGAGCCTGTTCCTCAAATCGTACATCAAAACACTGTTGAAGCCGCTCAATCCGTTCACGAGCGATTCCATTGAGTTGATCCAGTTGTCCGAGGGAGCGTTCTCGATAGGTCCCACGTGACCAGGCCAGCCGTTCACCGAGACGATACCAGAAGGCATGATAACGGGAGCGGAGTAATTGCCGGAGAGTATATTGTGGGCGTAGGTCCACACCATGCGCCGATAAGGCTGGGGCAGGGTCTCGAACGGCTACATCTGGTTCAACGAGTGTGACGGGCATGACCATTCTTCTTCGGTAAATGGGTCGAGGGCCTGAAGGGGAGTCGATCGGAGAAGTGGAGTTAATCAGGTGGACAAGGCACGCACGAACGATTCCGGCTGTTCCGGAGTAATGGGCCAAGGGCGTTCGTTGATGCGCTCGATCCAGACGAATCCGTCGGTGCGAGAAACATATAACTGCACGAGGCCATGCCGCTTCGTCCATAGCCAACCGAAACCGCCACCAAGTCCTCAGGCGCCGATTCTCATTCCCCAGCCGATTTCCCGTTTCAACGCATCTCGGTCTAGAAGCCGAACGCCGGAGATGCTCTCACGGGGGATTTCGTAGCGCTTTAATGGTCAGATGACGTTGAGAGATTGAGAACTTAGGATGAAACAGCTCGGTCGAAAACGAAGCCAAATCCAGATATAGAAGGTCATCACGACCGAGCATGGAATAAGATAAAGCCGAGCCCCTACCATTGCCGCAAGAAGGAAGCCGAGCGGCAGAATCAGAAGTACGAGCGTGATGACGAGAATGACTGGGGACATGGGAGCTTGGCGGAAAGTTTTGCCTACTGCGTGGTCGCTCATGAGGTGATTCACGAGGGATTGGGGCATTAGCGTCAAGCTGGGCGCGCCGCATCTTAAACCCTGAAGAGGTACTACTGATACAGTGCCAAGTCACCTGGAGAGATGCAACGGAAAGTCACTTCCCTGACGGAGGGAAGGTCGGTCATAAAGTTCGATCGGGTAGCCATAGATGCCGGTGCTGATGCCGGGAAGGCTAGAACCTTGATATCATTCTAGCATCTTCTATACGAAACTCCGCTTGCGGGGCCTGCTGGAGACAGTGTATGTATCCTTCCAGTAAACGTACAGGTCATGACCTTTACTGATCCTCGCTGAAGTGGACTCAAAAACATGCAGAGAGCCATCTGTCTCCAACATGTTTCTTTTGAGGGTCCTGGCGCTTTCGCCTCATCTCTTTCGACTCGTATGGTGAGTCTCGAGCGCTATCTTGTCCCGAAAGATGGATTGCCGAAAGATGCCGGTGATCTATTGATCGTGATGGGTGGGCCGATGTCAGTGAATGACTCAGACAAGTGGATTGCCGAGGAGACCGCTTTCATCAGATCAGCGTTGCAGGCCAGTAAGCCTGTGATCGGTGTGTGTTTAGGGAGTCAGTTCATGGCGAAGGCCTTGGGGGCCACCGTACGATCGGGCATGGCATTGGAAATCGGCATGACACCTGTTCGACTCAGTGACGATGGAAAAAAAGATTCAGTGTTTGGCGCTGGGCCAGACGCGTTTGACGTCTTCGAATGGCACGGAGAAATCTTCGACTTGCCCCACGATTGTGTCCCGTTGGCGAGTTCCCAGATCGCGCCGCTGCAGGCCTTTCGCTATGGCAGTCGTGCCTATGGCCTGCTGTTCCATTTAGAGATGGAGGAGGGTGGAATCGACTCGCTATGCCGGGAGTGTGCGCCGGACTTGATGAAAGCTCGTCTCACGGTTCCTCAAGTGAAGTCGATGGCACTTCCTCGTCTTCCTCAACTTCATGCGGTAGCGGATCGTTTGGTCCATCATCTTCTTACACCTGCACGTTGATTACAGGCTCAAACCTGAAGTAGTCTTCTCCCACGGTTGGGAAGTCTACCCGTCATCAAGTTGACCGACCGATTCACGAAAGGAGTTTGATCGACCATGAGTGGTTTTCCGATCGAAGTGGCTACACGTATTAAAACACTGCCTCCCTATTTGTTTGCCGCCATCGATAAAATGAAGCAAGAAGCCATCGGGCGCGGGGTGGATATCATCAACCTTGGTATTGGCGATCCTGATTTACCGACACCCTCACCGATCAGCGACAGTTTAGCGCAAGCAGCTAAAGATCCTAGGCACCACCAATATCCCTCCTATGAAGGCATGTTGTCGTTTAGGAAGGCCGTGGCCGGTTGGTACAAGCGCCGCTTCAATGTGACGCTCGATCCAACCGATGAGGTCCTCACGCTGATTGGGTCGAAAGAAGGAATCGGGCACATTCATCTTGCGTTTGTCGATCCAGGAGATGTGGTACTGGTTCCAAGTCCAGGCTATCCGGTCTATCCCGTCGGAACCAGTTTTTGTGGCGGCACGTCTCACTTCATGCCTTTGACCAAAGCCAACGGCTTTCTGCCGGATTTGGGTGCGATTCCAAAAGATGTGGCCAAGAAGGCTAAGCTCATGTGGCTCAATTCGCCGAATAATCCCACGTCAGTGATTATGACGAAGGACTATTTCAAGCGGGCCATCGAATTTGCGCAGGACAATCATATTATCATCTGCCACGACGCGGCCTACTCGGAAATCTACTACGACGGCAAGCGACCGGTGAGTTTTATGGAGGTGGAGGGTGCCAAGGACGTCGGCGTGGAATTTCACTCGCTTTCCAAGACCTACAACATGACCGGTTGGCGAATCGGGTTTGTGGTCGGGAACAAGACAGTCTTGGCGGCGCTAGGCAAGGTGAAAAGCCAATTAGACTCCGGTGTGTTTGAAGCGGTGCAAGAGGCTGGTATCACCGCCCTGGGATTGGACGATTCCGTGACCGACGGCATCCGGAAGATTTACCAGGAACGTCGCGACACGATCGTTCCGGGGCTCAAGAAGTTGGGGTTAGACGTAGATATGCCGCCTGCTGCGTTCTACATCTGGGTGACAGTACCGAAGGGGTACACCTCCACGTCCTTCACTGCTCACCTGTTGGAAAAGGCCGGCATTGTGACAACACCCGGCAACGGTTTCGGCGCACCAGGCGAAGGCTATATTCGCATGACGGTGTGCACAAGCAAAGAGCGGCTTGCGGATGCTGTAGAGCGAATCAAGAAGACAGGATTCTAGAAAAGTGAAAGGTGAAGGTGGAAGTGAGAGGTCAGGCAATCTCGTTACTCCTCTCACGTTGTACTTCTTACGCTTAGCGTGACTTCTTATGGAAACCGTCTTCATTGGGTTCGGGTCGAATGTCGGTGATCGAGTCGATTTTTGCGATCGAGCTGTGACGTTGCTCAGTCTGCTCCCCCATTCACGCCTTATGGGAGTTTCCCTCTTGTATGAAACGGAACCGGTTCGCGGCGAGACCGATCCAGGGGAAGGGTGGTTTCTCAACGGGGTGATACAGATTGAAACCGACATTACACCCCAGAGCCTCCTCGCGCTACTCCAAGAGATTGAGCGATCACTCGGACGGGATGAGGACAACCGCTCTGGCCCTCGAACGATCGACCTAGACATTCTCTTCTACGGTGAGCGCGTCATCAAGGAACCTGAGCTGACCATCCCGCACCCTCGCCTCCATGGCCGCCGGTTTGTTCTCATGCCATTGAACGAATTGGATCCGCTCTGGGTCCATCCGGTGCTCAAGCAGTCGGTCGCACGATTATTGGAGCAGGTTAAGGACCAAGCGCAAGTGCAGCTCCTCTTTCCTCAGCCTTCGACGAGATACGGCTCGCGTCCGTCTTGCAGTTCGCCAACTGGCTCATGAAGATCATTCGCTCACAGAGTGCCATGACAGCCTGGAGTGAGGGGCTCCGACGGGAAAGTGTGCGGATCGGGCTGGTGCCGACGATGGGAGCGTTGCACGATGGGCATCGGGCGCTGATTCGAGCTGCCCGGTTACGGTGTGATGCGCTCGCAGTCAGCATATTCGTCAATCCTACGCAATTCGGTCCTCGCGAAGACCTCACCAAATATCCGCGTCCCATTTCTCGCGATCGAGCCCTCTGCAAAAAGGAAGGCGTTGATGTCTGTTTTGAACCAAGCGCAAAGGCCATGTACCCAGAAGGATTTCAAACAACCGTGAATCTTCCTGCGATGGCACGTCGATGGGAAGGGGAAGTGCGCCCTCATCATTTTTCAGGTGTTGCGACCGTGGTGAGCAAACTCTTCGGAATGGTGCGTCCTCAGATCGCCCTCTTTGGACAGAAAGATTTCCAACAATCGGTACTTGTCCATCAGCTGGTCAAGGATCTCAATCTGGGTGTCAAAATTATCGTGAGACCTACGGTCCGGGAAAGCGACGGACTGGCGATGAGTTCGCGTAACCTCTATCTGTCGCCCGACGATCGAATTCGAGCCGTGACGTTGTACAGAAGCCTTCGGGCAGGAACTGAGGTAATTCAAAAAGGTGTCACTGACGCGAAGTCCGTGCAGGCGGTGATGCGTCAGATCATCAAGGCCGAACCAGCCCTGACCATTGAGTATCTGGCGGTCTGCGATCCATACACGCTAGAGCCACTTTCTACTGTGACTTCTCGAGTAGTCCTGCTCGGAGCGGTACGCCTTGGGCCTGTCCGGCTGATCGATAATCTTCTGGTGACCGTTCCTAGTGCACGAACCGGTACTAAGAAAAGAAATTCTGGTGGAAGCTTTGTTCCACCAGCAAGCTCAGAATGACCTGGCTGAGGCGGTTCTTATCGGTCGTGACCATTTCAAGGAATCGGATACCCATTGATCCTGGCCTCGACGAGCACACCATGGCTGTTTCAATCTTAATCGGTTCTTCATCGGAAGCCGGTTTGATGACCAGCTCGACAAACGTTCCTTGAGGCAGGGTTGCCGCTGTCTCAAGCGTGCACCCACCCATGGAAATGTCGGTCACTCGATTGGTCGTTTGTACGGCGTTATCTGCGAGGAGGTTGGCGCGGAACGACACCGGTAGTCGCTTATATTCCCGGCGGTCAGTCGCTGATGGGGAGGCTGGAGCCTGGCTCCGAAAGACCCGGAAGCGTGTGGTACAGAGCTGACAGCGGAACGGAAAGACCCTGAAGCGATTGAGAATCCGCTCCATAATTCCTTCATCATGGAGTATTCGAACGAAGGGTGTGCCGCAACTTGGACAGTGTGGGTCTCTCATGAGCTCTCGGACGTACCTACAACCGTATCATGGGTAGATAGTGACGATGCCAGCAGATGCTCTCGTTGTACCTCCAAGATTGGGTCGATATGAGCGGGCGAATACGTTGGGGGCTTCATCCATTTTCCATCTGCCCGTTTGTAGCCACCAACCTTGCTCAGATTCGACCGGTGAACCTCCTGAAACACTGGTTCCATGTCAATTCCATAGGACACAGCCGTCCCATAGGTGACGTAGAGGAGGTCCGCCATTTCCTTTGCCACCGCAGCAAGATTCCCAGCAGCCATGGCTTCTTTCAGCTCATCGAACTCTTCCTGAATGAGACGGACACGAAGCCGCTTTGTCTCTTCGTTGAGTTCTGTCGGAACTGTCTGGACCAGAATATCAAACCTGCTATGAAATGCTTCTACCATGGTCTGTTCGTTAGTCATGCGCGCTCCTTCATTCGGTATCAAACGATAAGGTTTTGCGGGGAACGACCTCCGTCGGCTCAAGCGCGAGGATCTCGCGGTCAGAGGACACTCCCAATTCTTTGAAACGCCGCGCTGTCGGGAGAATACGCGTCTCAAGGGAGCCCACGGCACGGTTATATGCCGACACGCTTTTGCCCAGGGACTGACCCACATCGTTCATATGTCCTGCCAACACAGCCATTCGCTCGTAGAGTTCTTTGCCCAGCCGGCCTGCTTCTTCTGCATGAGCCGTCATTCTCTCCTGCCGCCACCCGTAGGCAACTGCACGTAGTAATGCGATCAATGTTGCTGGGGTCGCCAGCACGATTCCGTTAGCGAACCCCTCTTCAATGAGCTGCGGATTCTGGTCCAAGGCGGCGCCGAGGTATTGCTCGCCGGGAAGAAACAGGACGACGAACTCCGGGGAATGTTCGAACTGTGTCCAATAGGCCTTCAAAGATAATTCATCCATGCGGCTCTTAACCTGAGCAGCATGGCGCCGTAATGCTTCCGCTTGTTGGACATCATTCTGTGCTTCGTGGGCATCCAGATAAGCCGAGAGGACGGTTTTCGCATCAACGACAATCTGGCGACCACCTGGGAGCTGGACCACCATGTCAGGTCGAAATCGTGCATCCTCGCTGGCCACGGAATGTTGCTCAATGAAATCACATTGTTGGACCATTCCGGCAAGCTCGGCGACTCGTCTTAAGGTCAACTCACCCCATTGGCCTCGTACGGTCGGAGCTCTCAGGGCTTTGACCAGGTTTCCGGTTTCTTGCTGTAACCTCTGCTGGGACGCAGCCAATGATTTGAGATGTTGATCCAGCCCACCGTAAGCCGACTGGCGTGACTGCTCCAGGAGACGCAGTTGCTCGTCGTAACGTTGCAATGTGTCGTGGAGCGGACGCACCAATGCATCAATAGCCTGCTGGCGCTGCACCAGGACTCCATCTGATTTGACATGAAGGGTTTCGAATGTAACAGCGGCGAGCTTCAAAAATGCCTCGTTATTTTGCTTCAACGCTTCGCCGGAGAGGACTTGGAACGACCCCACGAGTTCTTGACGTGTCTGTTCGAGCAAGGCTTTCTGTTCGATGAGTTGCCGTGTCGTATCTTCCATCCGAGTTTCTGCCATCACGCGGGCTTGTTGAGTCTGGGACAGTTCCTGACGAAGGGACGAGACCGCAGTCCGCTCTTGTTCCAGTTGCTTTCTCAATTCGTGGGCGGTGGCCTCAGCGCGTTGGGTTTGAGGGCGCAAGCGTCCATTGATCCAAAGCCCTACTAATAAACCACCGAGCAGCAATCCGACCCCAATGCCTATGAAAAGGGGGTTTGCATCGGTCATTCGTATGACAAGCCCAAAAAAGTGATCGAGCAAGGAACTCCCATATATAGGGTCTCAACACGATAATTTGAGGCACAGTACCCAAGGTATTGAGAAAGGTCAAGAAGCAGAAGACCCGGATCAAATAGCTCTAGCCACCCTCTGAGTATGGAGGGGACTCGATACAAATGGTCCCCGATCTGGCGTCAAGCCTGACCCGTAGGCCATCAGAAAGCTGAGCCATCGCTCCATCCACGTTGACGACGGTCGGTAGCCCATATTCGCGAGCAATGATGGCTCCATGAGACAAGGTCCCGCCCATTTCTGCAATCAGTCCGCCAGCAATTCCAAAGAGAGGCGCCAGGCCTGGATCGATAACCGAGACGACTAGGATTTCGCCTGGTCTCACTTGGCCCCAATCCAAAACCGAACGAATCATTCGTACCGGACCGATCACGGATCCGAAGCTGATTGGCATGCCGGTCAACTGACCGGGCTTGGCGGATTGGGTTGATATCAGAGTCTGTTCGCTGATGGAATCCCAATCTCGAATGGTATCTGGGACCGTGACTGCTGCATGGCGCTCGCGTTCAGTACGTCGCTCCCGGACGATGGCTTTCCAGTCTTGGGTGCTTCCGGCCAAGAGATCGGTGCGATCATCGATCGAGAGGAAGAAGATATCATCTCGCTGATCAAGGCGACCTTGCGTAACCAGGAGTTCTCCGAGTCGTAACAGAAGAGTACGGATTGCGGTTGAGTAATACATCAAATGATGTCGATTCGCCTCTCGCAGAGCGAAGAAGTGACAGAGTCTTCGGTAGCACCATGAAAACATCACCTGTTTGTCGAAACGCCAACCGAGTCGCTCTTTAATCTGGGCCAGCGCGGCGACTCTCGTCTTCTCCTGGCGCGAAAGAATCGCCTCACGAGAAGGGGAAGCCGAGATAAGTTGGGTGCGGAGAATCGTCAAGATCGCTTCCGGATTCTCCGCCAGACGTGGCGACATAACATCCGATTCGCCCACCCCGCGATGACCATAGTCTTCCAAGTAGCTCGTGAATACACGGAGAAACCTTGTGTCGGCAAGCCCGGAGCGAAATGTCGAAGCCTCCCATTCTTCCGATATGAGGAATGCACCCGCTTTCGGTTCATCTCGAGCGATATCCGTGAGCTCTGCGAGACGGAGAATCTGCTGAGCGCTAATGACGGTGCCTTGTCCTTGGAGGGCAGCGTTCAACAACTCTCTCCACTCGGGGCCGAGCCAGCGAGGCAGGACGTGGCTGAATATTTGCAAACATCGACTGACGCCTCCAGCGATACCAAACGTGACTTCGCGGCCCTCCAGCCAAGGGCCGAGTGCGTTCAGCTTAGGGACAAGTTCATCTACTGCAAGGGGGAGGATGCGATCACGCGCATAGGTTGCAGCCAGCTCCTTCATTTCCTGAAATAGTCGTGGGCCGGAACGTTCAACCCTCCGCATCTCCACCCACATCAACCATCCGGCCCGCACAAAAGCCGCCCTATCGAGCGGAATTACTGAGGGGACGATTTGCAGCGGTTCACCCCCCATCTGTTCGGCGTTCATGGACGGATCTCCACCAAGTTGAGCGACTAACATGTGGAAGAGGGTGACGTTCAAGTAGGGACGACCTCTCAATATGCGGACCGATGTGAGGCCATCGGGGATCCGGCATCCTAGCCTACGATAGTGCGCAAGGATGTAACGGTCCATAAACTGTTCAAGAAACGAGAGACTCAGTGGGCTCGGTAGTTCGGGCAGCGTCTCCTTGAAATTTGTCCGTGACCACTCACAGTCATCGTTGGTGAGGCCGTACGGAGTGCGGACGTTCGTAACTGGCCGGGCCTGCACGAGCCAGAGCTGTTGAGAGTCGAATGCCCACTCGATATCCATAGGCCTTCTCAGGGCCTGTTCGACCTGTTTGGCAGTCCTTGCGAGAGAAAAAAGCTGACTATCTGTCAGCGACGATTGGCGTTGAGTCCCTTCTTCGAGCGGATCTGTCCGTAGCCCTTCATGCGAGACCGAAAGCCGTTGAGACTTCTCAACCAGCACTCGTGTGCGAATCCGTGTTGGTTCTCCATCGCTTGCCACGTCCACGACGTACTGGTCTGGAGTGATCGTGCCGTCAACCAATCGTGCAGCCAGCCCAGGTATGGCGTTAATCATCACCTGATTGCGTCGACCCGTCACAGGATGGATGGAATACGTCACTCCAGCTGTCTGCGCAGCGACCATCGGTTGGATCAGCACGGCCATTCTAGGAGGCGTGTGGCGGTTCTGCTGAGCCATGTAGTTGATCACACGTTCTTCCCACAGCGAGACCCAGAGGTCTTTGATAGCCGCTTCGATGTCCGATAGGGGTATGCCGAGGTGGGTGCGATAGAGCCCGGCGAAGCTGGTTTGAGTCGTATCCTCGTTTGTAGCGGATGATCGGACGGCCCAGCGCCCACTTGCAGGTCGACGAAGCGTTTCAAGCGCCATCTGACATTGACTGGCAAGTTGAGAAAACCTAATCCCTTTGATCCGATCCCGGCACCTGGCCAAGGCAGATCTTCGCTCATTGTCGGGTAGCCGGCAGACCGTAAGCCACATTTCGTGATCTATAAAGCCTGATGCATGAAGGCTCTGCCTGTAGGCTTCTGTTGTGAGACAAACGCCGTGAGGCACAGAGAAACCAGCTGCGATGAGCTGAGCCAATCCAACAGCTTTCCCACCGGCCAGATCAGGATCTGTACACTGAGACAGTGCAAGGATGAACGGACGTGTCATGGGGTGGAATAGTAGCTAGAGAAGGAGAAGGAGGTAAAGGTCGTTGACGTTCGTCCCGGTGGGACCGGTATGGATATGACATCCAAGCGCCTTCAAGGCAGGATAGGTATCATGTCGATTCACGGCAGAAGGGAGATCGACGCCGAGTTTGTTTGCGCGTGCGAGCGTTTCTCCGCTGACAATTGCTCCCGCCGCATCCGTCGGCCCGTCGGTTCCATCGCTGCCGAGAGCCACGACCCAGGTACTTGGAAGACCAGCAATCTCACATGCGGCAACGGCAGCGAATTCCTGGGCACGTCCACCTTTCCCCTTTCCCGTGACCGTGACCGTCGTTTCACCCCCTGCCACCACGCAGCATGGGCGCTTCATAATTCGGTGCCCAGTGGCAATTGTTTTGGCAAGGGCAGTCAAGCGCTTTGCGGCTAAACCAGCCTCGCCCATGATGGAGGCGGAAAATTGTATGGTGCGAAGGCCCATCATGTCGGCGCTGTGCGAGACCGCCTCCACCATGATTCGATTGTTGCCGATGATCTGATGGTGCACGGAACGTACACGTCGTGAATCCGGTTTCAGGGTCTCAGGCACGATCCCCTTTTGACCGCGGCCCAAATAGTGGCGCACTGCGGCAGGCACGGAGCGCCAGATCCTATAACGCTTCAACACTCCCACTGCGTCGGCAAAGGTGGAGGGGTCTCCAATTGTGGGTCCGGAGCCGATCGAGCCAAGGTCATCCCCGATGACGTCTGAGAGAATCAGGGCAACAATCTTCGCGTGGGTAGAAGACGCTAGCCCGCCCCCTTTGATCAGCGAAAGATGTTTCCTGACGATATTGATCTCCTTGATCGTCGCACCGCTTCGGAGAAGCAGTCGTGTGGTCCGTTGTTTATCAGTCAACGTCACGCCGGGTACTGGAGCCGGTAATAAGCTTGACGCGCCTCCAGACAATAGAACCAATAGGAGGTCGCGAGAGTTCAGGCTTTTGACCAAACTCAGGAGCTGCTGAGTCGCGTGAAGACCGGCACGATCAGGAATCGGATGGCCAGCTTCAAGAACGGTAATCCGTTTTGTAGGGAGGGTATGCCCTGTCTTGACGATAACCAGTCCATCTTCCAACCTTGGGCCAAGGGCCCTTTCTAATGCCTGCCCCATTCTGGCCGATGCCTTGCCGGCACCGACTGCGATCACTCGATCAACCTGTGAAAGGCTGTAAATTCGCCGTCCCACTTGCAGAGCGTGGCCATTAAGCGAGACCCTATCGAGCAGGGCACGATAGGGATCAGCCGCATCCAGCCCTGCGGTGATCAGCTTGCGAACAAGTGATTGGGCAGAGGAGGGGGGCAACCGAAGCTTCATGGGCGTGAATATTACGGCGTCTTCCCTTGTTTAAAACAACGACTCGGACAGGTTTGACGAGGTACGCGAATCTGATAGTTACCGCGAGGCAGCATATCCTTCTTGAATTCAGGATTCAACATTTTGAGTTCGAGAAGGTAGGTGCCGAATTCTTCTGCAATGGAGGTCAGGGCACGCTGAGACTCTTTCACGCTTACCGTGATGGTTTCGGTCTCAAGCGGCATATAGAGATCGTTCTTGGTCAGCCCAAGATATTTCTCTGGCTGAGAGTAGATTTCTTTGGCGGCAATGATCCGCGGGACATAGCGCATGGTCTCGCGCGGCCCGTGCATTTTCCAATAGTCAGTAATATTCTGCGCTTTAAGCAACTTGCGAATCCGCTCTTCGCCGGCGTTGTACGAGGCCATAGCTAAGAACCAATCGTTGTCCTGGTATCCCTTGAGATACTTGAGGTATTTCACTGCCGCCTCGGTTGACATTTCAAGATTACGACGCTCATCGCGGACGGCGTCGCTCTTGAGTCGATAGCGGCGTCCAGTGGATGGAATGAATTGCCAGGGACCTGAGGCTTTGGCTTTGGAATAGGCCGCCGAGATACATTTGCTCTCGACCAGCAACATGTACTTCAGATCATCGGGCAAACCGGTATCGGCCAATTGTTTTTCTGCGGGGGGGAAGCAGCGTCCGGTACGTTTGGCGAGGATGATGCTTTCGCCTTGGTCTTCCAAGAATTGATAGAATTCGTATTCAATCCGCTCCCGTACTTGCCAGTTGTCCAACGGAACCGGGAGTCCTGCGAATGTAATCTTGTCAGGGAGCTTAAAAGAACTCAGGAAGAACCGTTCTCCCTCTCGCTTGATTTCCGGAAGAATGACCAAACGGTCTTCCGGATCGGACTGGGAGTCCAGCTGATCTAGCAAGAGAAGCTCCTTCTCGGTCTCTGATTTCTGGGAATTCTTATCCTCAGGGCTCGAGGTCGCCTGTGCAGACACATGTACTATCAGGAGGGTCAAGACGATTCCGATCGCACAAAATATGGATTGGGTTCCACGCGTCAGCATTCGTAAGCTCCTCTATTACCGACATGATCAAGCACTACAATAAATGCGTGGTTATGCTATCAGCTGACCCAAATGCCAGCAAGCAGAATAGGGTTCTCGTTCATGCTAGACTGCGACCCGTATGAGTGCGTTAAGGATTTTGAACGGCACTATCTGTGACTGTGCGGCCTGTCCTCGATTGGTCAACTATCGGCAGGCGATTGCTCGAGAGAAACGGAAGCAATATCGTGATTGGACTTACTGGGGCCGGCCGGTGCCCGGCTTCGGAGATCCTAAAGCGCGGCTCTACGTGCTCGGGCTTGCACCTGCTGCACATGGAGGGAATAGGACGGGACGCGTGTTCACCGGTGATCGGAGTGGAGATTGGCTGTATGAAGCGTTGCATCGGTATGGATTTGCCAACCAAGCTTCATCAATCCACCGAGATGATGGCTTAGCGTTGACGGACTGCTATATCGGGGCAACAGTACGTTGTGCCCCACCGAACAATAAACCTTTGCCGGATGAATTCGAACGGTGTAGCCGATTCGTACAGGAAGAGGTTCGTCTCCTAAAGAATCACTGCGTGGTGATTGCGCTGGGCAAGATCGCGTTTGATCATTATCTTAAATCTTGCAGGACACATGGGCATACCATCCCTTCGCCAGCCCTCAAGTTCGGACATGGGGTTGCCTATCGCCTGCCTTGGGGAGTGACCCTACTCGGCTCCTATCACCCGAGTCAGCAAAACACGTTTACAGGAAAGCTGACTCGCCCTATGTTTCACGCGGTGTTTCAGGAGGCAAGTAGATTGATCGATGATCAATGACTATGTTGTATAGAGGCCTGGGACTATCGAATGTTGGTAAAGTTCATCCAGGATCTATTTTTCGGAAGGTTTCGGACTTTCAGCTGCAGGGGGAAGGGTGACTTTGAGCAATACAGGACGGGCAACTTTCCTGATGAGTCATTGAAAAGTTGCCCGTCTCTACTATCGCTACTGGTGCCCTTTCGTCTTCCAGTCGTCGAGAAACTTTTTCAGGCCCGAATCGGTGAGCGGATGTTTAAACAGGGCCTGGAAGACGCTATAAGGCATTGTGCAGATGTGTCCGCCGGCTAACGCCGCTTCAACCACGTGCTGTGGGTGGCGAACGCTTGCTACTAACACAAGGGTCTTATAGTCATAGTTTTTGTAGATCGTCAGAATCTGTCGAATAAGTTCCATCCCGCTTGAGCTGATGTCGTCGAGCCGTCCTATGAAGGGGGAGACGCACCAAGCACCGGCTTTGGCCGCCAGCAGCGCCTGTGTGGGTGAGAAACAGAGGGTTACGTTCACCTTGATTCCCTCAGCCGCCAACCGCTTCGTGGCTTTCAGCCCTTCCGGAATCAGCGGGCACTTGACCACGATGTTCTTATGAATTTTGGCGAGTTCTTTGCCTTCCTTCACCATGGCGTCCGCCTCTACGCTTACCACTTCGGCGCTGATCGGACCGTCCACGATCTTGCAGACCTCTTCCAGCATTTCCTTGAAGCTGCGCCCTTCCTTGACGACCAAGGAAGGATTCGTCGTCACACCGTCGAGTAATCCAAGACTCGCCGCTTCATGGATTTCCTTCACGTTCGCTGTATCAAGGTAAATTTTCATGGTCGTCCCTTTCCTTAGGAGAAGTTTGTCGGTTCATAGAAGTATTATCGGCCATTCTATGGGGAACGCAACTTTGCTGCAACATCTCGAAGTGAAAGTTTGACAGGATTCGGAACGGAAGCTAGAATTTTCCGGTCGGTAAGGACGTGTTCAACAATTGTCAGGAGACCTCACGATGCAACGATTTGTCTGGGCGCTGTTCCTCTGTCTTTCGATCACAGCCTGCGCCGGGAATAATCCGTACCTGGAAGCTTCGCTTAAGCCAGCTGAGCTCCAAGGGAAGGATAAAGCCTGGTTCGAGAAGAACTGGGGTGCTCCAGACGGCAAAGCTTCTCGTTTTTTTGGGGGTGAAACCTGGACGTACTATCGCATTGCAGGTGGAAAATCAGGCCCACCATTTTTTAACTTCACCCCCAACCAATGTCAGATCACATTGAAGTTTGACAAAGATGATAAACTCTCCGATTACTCCTACTCAGGCTGCTAGCCGAGCTGCATGACGGAATCCAGTAGATCCTTACCCACTCAGTAACTTGCCTCAGGCTCCTTAACGATCTTTTACACCGGATGTTGGATCCGAAACGTCACCGCACACTCTTTGCTGCAGAACCAATACTCCCGCCCCCCCATTTCTTCGATCACGGCAATCCGTTTCGGCACGAATGTATGACAGACCGGGTCCTCAATCATTTCATCCAGTTCTTCCTGCCGGTCCGCACCCTTAGCCGACTTACCCCGAATATCCCTATTGGGACTACGAAACCCACGAAACATTTGTCTAAACAGAAAATACAGGATGATCAGAAGAAAAATGATGAGAAACAATCTATACATAGTGGCTCTCCGAAAGAAGGCCACAATCCTATGAGAGAGGTGTAAGCCTGTCAAGACGAACATCAACATTCTATCTTGAGTTGTTGATGAGGGACGTGTACAAATGACCCATGAGTATGGAGACGATTGGTACTGATGCTAGTGCCATCCAGTACTTCAGGAGGATTGGCTTCCAATTTTTAGGGTGTTAGAGTGCCGCCCATGAAGACTTGTGATAAATGCCATGGGGCAATGCTGCCGGAGCGAGCGGTGGATTTGGACGCGGGATTAGCAATCACTGTGTTTGCCTGTTTGAACTGTGGCCGTCGTAAAGCAGCGGATCAGGAACCACGGCCGATTACAGCTCGACACTAGTCCTCCTGCGGGATTCCAAAGCTCTGCCCTTGACTAACGACGAATGGTGTAGGTAGGCACCAGGGGGCTTCACTGTGCCCTGGTGGTTGATGCATTCTCACCATTTCTCAGCTCCAGACTGCTACAGCTGTCTAAGCAGTAGTGGTCTACAAGACCGATCAGGACATTCGCCCACGTCACGCAGACCAGAATGCCTGCAGCCGCTACGTAATCATAAAAACGGACAATCAGATGATATGGAAGGAGGTCAAATCATGCCCCCCTATTTAGCGAAGACTGAGGA
The DNA here is from genome assembly GCA_041743145.1 of Nitrospira sp. GTDB lineage: Bacteria > Nitrospirota > Nitrospiria > Nitrospirales > Nitrospiraceae > Nitrospira_D. The sequence continues at coordinate 66,559 of JBGTNJ010000050.1, forward strand.
CATCCATCATATCGTACAAACCGGGAGGCTGACGGACGATCCATTTTGCAGCGCGGAGGGCACCTTGTGCAAAGGTGTCACGGCTACTCGCACGGTGGGTAACTTCAATTCGCTCTCCCATGCCACCAAATAGGATGGTGTGATCACCGACGATATCGCCAGCACGAACGGTTTGGACACCAATCTCTCCTTTGGCTCGTTCCCCGATCATCCCCTTGCGAGCGAAGACCCCGACCTGGTTTAAATCACGGTTGACAGAGCAGGCTAGAACTTCGGCAATCTTGAGGGCTGTGCCACTCGGTGCGTCCTTTTTTAACCGGTGGTGAGCTTCGATCACCTCAATGTCGTAATCCTCGCCCAGCGTGCGAGCCATTTCTCCAATGACTTTACAAATCAGATTGATCCCTACGCTCATGTTCGGAGAAAACACACATGGAATCTGCTGGGCCAATGATTTAAGTTCTTCCAGCTGAACGGCAGAAAATCCGGTTGTGCCGATCACGACAGCGCGTCGATGGCGAACAACCGTTCGCATATGTTCGAGTGTCGCCTCTGGTGCGGAAAAATCAATTAGAACCTCCCCTTGATCCAGCAACGATGAGAGATTGTCCGTGATTGAAACGTCGGCGTGTCCTGATCCGGCTGTTTCGCCGGCATCCTCACCCAACGACGGATGGCCTTTCCCCTCCAAGGCTCCAGCCAGCATCAACCCAGTAGAGTCCTTGATCAGTGATACCAGGCGGCATCCCATTCGCCCGGCCGCTCCCGCTACAATGGTCTTGATCATCGTGTCGTACACCTTGATATGTTTAGATTAACGTTGCTTCCTTTAAGACACGAATCAATTTCTCGCGTGTGTCCTGCGCCATTGAGCAGAGCGGTAAGCGCAATTCTGGATCAATCTTGCCCATGAGCCCCAAGGCTTCCTTTACGGGGATGGGATTGGTTTCATAGAACAGCGCTGCAAAGAGGGGGGAAAGTTTGAAATGAAGGCGTCGGGCTTCCTCAACCTTACCCTCAGCAAAGGCTTTTACGAGACTCGCCATTTCTGCAGGCATAATGTTCGCAGTGACAGTAATGACACCCTTTCCCCCCACCGCCATCATCGGGAGGGCAAGAGAGTCGTCACCCGCCAGCACGGTAAGACGGTCGCCGCACATCTGCACAATATCCGAAGCTTGTTGGACGGATCCGCTTCCCTCCTTGACTCCAATGATCGTCTGAATCGCAGAAAGCCGAGCAATCGTTGCCGGAAGCATATTGACTCCGGTGCGGCCAGGGATGTTGTAGAGGACTAGAGGTAAGTCAACTGCTTCTGCGACCGTTTTATAATGACGATAGAGACCTTCTTGCGTGGGCTTGTTGTAGTAGGGAGTAATCAGCAAGGCTCCATCGACACCGGCGAGTTTTGCATGTCGAGTGAGTGCGATGGCTTCTTCTGTGCTATTTGAACCAGTTCCTGCAATGACCGGCACGCGCCGATGGACGACGTCGACCGTCAGCTCAATGACCCGATTGTGCTCGTCATGAGAAAGAGTGGCAGATTCACCCGTTGTCCCGCAGGGGACAATGCCGTTAGTGCCTCTAGCAATTTGCCATTCGATCAGGTCGGCTAAGGCACGTTCGTCAACTTTTCCTTGTCTAAAGGGCGTGACAATGGCAACAAGAGATCCAGTGAACATGTTCACTCCGTGGTGTTCAGGAACGATGGAATTTGCTCGCCCTTTACAAGATCCTCATACCGTTCTCGCTCACGAATAACGTGGAACTCTCCATTTCTTACAAGCACTTCTGGAACCCGAGGCCGAGAGTTGTAATTCGAGGCCATGACGAAGCCGTAGGCTCCGGCGCTCATAACGGCCAGCAACTCGCCGGGCTTCACGACCGGTAGGGATCGATCTTTGGCCAGGAAATCTCCCGACTCGCACACCGGGCCAACAATATCCACGGTCTGTTTTGCACGTCGACCTGCTTCCTCGTTCACAGGGCGGACCTCGTGGTAGGCATCGTACAGACTTGGCCGAATGAGATCGTTCATCGCAGCGTCAACGATGACAAAACTCTTTGTTTCTCCCTCTTTAAGGTACATGGCTTTCGTAACAAGAATGCCGGCATTCCCGACGATCACGCGCCCTGGCTCCATGACGAGTGTGACCTTTAAGTCTTGCATCAGCGGTAAGATCGCGTTGGACAGGTCTTGCGGCAACGGCGGCTTTTCATCCGAATAGGTGATGCCAAGTCCGCCTCCGATATTGAGATAACTGATGTTCAGGCCCCTGCCTTTTAAGGTCTCGATGAGTGACACAATCTTCTTCAAGGCTTCGGTAAAAGGCGTAACATCGGTTAGCTGAGAGCCGATATGGGCATGAACACCCACGACCTCAATATGACTCATCGAAGCGGCGAGGACAAAGTCTTCTACGGCTCGCTCTGCCGCAATTCCAAACTTGCTCTTCTTGAGGCCGGTGGAAATATATGGATGAGTTTTCGGATCGATGTCAGGATTAATCCGAAGCGCGATGCGAGCTTTCCTACCCACTTCAGCGGCGACTTGATTGATGGCATGGAGCTCAGCCGGCGATTCGACGTTAAACATCAAGATATCGGCTTTAAGCGCATCACGAATTTCTTCGGGAGCCTTGCCGACACCAGCAAACACAATCTTGGAGGCGGGGACACCGGCTTTCAAAGCTCGGAACAACTCTCCTCCTGACACAATATCCACTCCGCTGCCTTCTTTGGCCATCAGCCGGAGGATCGCGAGATTAGAGTTCGCCTTCATGGCGAACGCGATGACATGAGGAATGCTTTTGAAGGCGCTGTCGTAAGCGTGGAAATGACGGACAAGCGTGGCGTGGCTATAGATGTAGCAAGGGGTACCGAGTTCTTTCGCGATCCTGCTGACCGGCACCTGTTCGCAGTACAACTCTCCATGATGGTATTCAAAACTATGCATCGCGCCGATCCTTGTGAGAATGTAGGTACATCAAGCGTTATAGGTTCATCGTGTTCCAACCGGATGGGACGGAGGAAGATTAATGTCGTAATCTTCAAGAGACGGGTCGGCTACCGCTGATCCCGCCGTTTCACGCTCTGCCTCAATTGCATGCTGTCGCTTTTGTTTCTCGACTGTTACCGCGACACCCACATATTCTGGGGCAACCGGGGACCCTACTACGCCGCAAGAGATCAGCAGTCCTGCCGATGCGATAGTCACGAGAATTTTCATGACAAAAGTTGTTCAAGCTCCTTGATGCGCTGTTCAACTCGAACCTTGGCCGTCCCGCCGATTTGTCCCTTGTGATCGATCGCCGCTACAGCGGTCAGGCGGGCGAACACGCCCTTTTCTATTCGCTCACAATATCCCCGCATCTCCTCCAACGACAAATCAGTTATCTCACGGTGCTGATCGAGGGCGGCGCGCACGATTCGCCCGGTGATTCCATGGGCTTCTCGAAAAGGGACGCCCCGCAGGACTAAGTAGTCGGCGAGTTCTGTCGCGAGCAGACCGCCTCCCTGCGATGCTCGCTGCAGTGTCGCTCGATTGACTTTCAGGCGGCGCATCAGCTCGGTCATGACTCGGATAGAGGATTGCACCGTATCGAGAGCATCAAACAGCGCCGGCTTGTCCTCCTGCAAGTCTCGATTATAACTTAACGGCAGAGCCTTCATCATAGTCAGCAAACTGACTAAGTGGCCGTATACCCGACCCGTTTTCCCTCGGACCAGTTCGGGGACATCCGGATTTTTCTTCTGCGGCATCATGCTGCTACCGGTACAGAAGGCATCAGGCAGATCGACGAACTGAAATTCCTGCGATGCCCAGACGATCAACTCTTCACTGAGCCGTGAGAGATGCATCATCACGATGGAAAGAGCAGAGGCCGATTCGATCATGAAGTCTCGATCAGAGACCGCGTCCATGCTGTTTGCGGTGATGGCAGGAAACCTCAACAATTCAGCGGTGTATCGACGATTCACCGGGTAATTCGTACCGGCCAAGGCTCCGGAACCCAGCGGCATGACATTAAGTCGCCCTCTTGCGTCATGTACCCGACCCTTGTCCCGTTCAAACATTTCTACGTAAGCCAATAAGTGATGCGCGAATAGGACCGGCTGGGCTCGTTGCAGGTGTGTATACCCTGGCATAATGATTTCACGGTTCGCGCGGGCTTTCATTACTAGCACGCGTTGCAGTCCGATCAATTGCTCATGCAGTTGATCCAACTGTGTGCGCAAGTATAGCCGAATATCCAATGCGACTTGATCATTTCGACTGCGTCCCGTGTGCAGCTTGCCACCTAAGGGGCCGATCACTTCAGTCAAGCGCCGTTCGATTGCCATGTGAATATCTTCATCTTGAGGGGAGAAAACAAACCGTCCACGATCCAACTCTCGTTTCACTGATTCCAAGCCGCGGACGATCGTGCGCGTTTCCGACGGCGTCAGGACACGCGCCTTCTCCAGCGTTTTACAGTGGGCAATACTCCCGGCGATGTCTTCAGCATAGAGTCTGCTGTCGACCGTCACCGACCGGGTAAACGCTTCCACTAATTGATTAGTCTGTTCGCGAAACCGACCGTCCCATGCCTTTCCTCTGCCGATCGTAGCGTTTGGACGGCTACTATTTTTAGCCATCAGGAGGAAGCCTTCTTTCTTTGGGCCCGGATCTTGAGCCGCAAGGCATTCAGGCGGATGAAACCCTCCGCATCTTTTTGGTTGTACACCTCGTCCTCTTCGAACGTGGCGACGTCGAGTCGATAGAGTGACTGTTTCGATTTCCGTCCTGCCAGGGTACAGTTTCCCTTATACAGCTTCACTCGTGCCGTACCGCTTACGTCTTTCTGCGCTTCATCGATTGCCGTCTGTACCATTGCGCGCTCAGGGCTGAACCAATAGCCGTTATAGATCAGATTGGCAAATCGAGGGATTAGGCTGTCTCGGAAGTGGAGGACTTCACGATCCATCGTCAAGGATTCCAGCCCGCGATGTGCAACGTGCAGAATCGTCCCTCCCGGTGTTTCGTACACCCCTCGCGATTTCATTCCAACATAACGGTTTTCGACCAGGTCGACTCGACCGATACCGTGTGCACCGCCAAGTTTATTGAGATGCGCGAGCAGCGTCGCAGGGCTCATCTTCTTGCCATCGACCGCGATGGGATTGCCCCTTTGGTACTCGATCTCAACTGCCTGCGGCGTATTCGGTGCCTTCTCCGGCGAGATGGTCATCTGGAAGATTTCATCGGGTGGCGATTCCCAAGGATCTTCAAGAATGCCGCCCTCGTAGCTGATGTGAAACAGATTCGGGTCCGTGCTATAGGGTTTAGCTTTAGTCGCCGTCACGGGAATCCCGTGGCGTTCGGCATACTCGATTAGTTCACGCCGGGAGCGCATAGTCCATTCTCGCCAAGGCGCAATGATCTTCAGGCCTGGCGCAAGCGCCATGTAGGTGAGCTCGAAACGAATCTGATCATTGCCTTTTCCCGTCGCTCCATGCGCGACTGCCTCAGCCCCTTCCTTTAGGGCGATCTCAGCTTGCCGACGAGCAATCAACGGACGAGCGATCGAGGTGCCCAATAGGTAGCAACCTTCATACATCGCATTCCCACGGAGCATCGGAAAGACATAATCCTTGACGAACGTCTCACGTAAGTCCTCGACATAGACCTTCTTGACGCCGAGCGCCTGAGCCTTGGCCTTGATAGCCTTGAGATCTTCTCCCTGCCCAAGATCGGCGCAAAATGCGATGATTTCGGCTTGATAAGTTTCTTGCAACCACTTAAGGATGACGGAGGTATCCAGTCCTCCAGAATACGCGAGAACGATTTTCTTGATGGTTTTTGGTCTCATGCGAGAATTCCTACCGTGCGCCTTTCTTCCTGCTGAGCAACTGGCTTAGGATGGCCTTTTGCATGTGCAGTCGATTTTCAGCTTGATCAATGGTCACCGACTGCGGCCCGTCCAGCACGTCTGCCGTAATTTCTTCCCCACGATGGGCAGGTAAGCAATGCATGACGATGGCATCGGGTTTGGCTCGCTGCAGTAACCGCTTGTTCAACTGGTAGGGCGTCAGGGTCCGCAGCCGCCTGGCTTGTTCTCGCTCACGCCCCATACTAATCCAAACGTCGGTGTACACCACATCCGCTTCCTTCACAGCCACAAGGGGGTTCTCGACCACCTCGATGGCGGCGCCGGTGGTCTGACCCTCCATTCTGGCGCGATCAATCACCCGTTGATCGGGCTGATAGCCTGACGGACATCCGATCACCACGCGCATGCCCATCTTTGCCCCCGCTTCGACAAGCGAATTGGCGACGTTATTCCCATCCCCGATATAGGCGAGACTGACGCCTTTGAGACGGCCTTTGATTTCTTGAATCGTCAGTAAATCCGATAAGGCCTGACAGGGATGGCTGTGGTCGGTCAACCCGTTAATGACCGGCATGGTGGCCTCTGCGGCCCACTCTTCGACGATCGAATGATCATAGGTTCGAATGACGATCCCATCCAGATAACGGGACAGGACCCGCGCGGTGTCCGAGACCGTTTCACCGCGCGAAAGCTGGATATCGCCCATGGGAAGCCCCAGCGCGTGGCCACCCAATTGATTGATGCCTGCCTCAAACGATACGCGGGTCCTCGTCGATGGTTTTTCAAATAGAAGCCCTAGAGTTTTACCAATCAGCAAACGATGTGGTGTGCCCTGGCGTTGCTTTTTCTTGAGCGAGGCCGCTAATAGCAGTAAGTCCAGGATCTGTTTTCGCGGCATCGTGGCGACGTCTACCAGATCCTTCGCGTAGTGCGCGGGGCTGCTGTATCGGGCTGATCTAGCCATCAACGGTGTGAATCTTTTCCGGCTGTCATGCGTTGGTTCAGCAGCATACTGAGTAGGTCAAGGAGTTTATCGATCTCTCGCTGTGTAATGATCAAGGGCGGGACGAAGCGCAGTACTCGCTCGGTTGCGGCATTGATGAGCACCCCACGAGCCAGGGCATCCGCGACCACTGCTCTGGCGTCGGCCTCTAGCTCCATACCTTGCAAGAGACCAAGGCCGCGTACGTCCTTCACGATGCGGTAGCGATCCTTACAGTCGGTGAGCCCCTTCGCCAAGTACTCGCCCATCGACTTTCCGTGATCCAGGACTCGACCATCAAGTAGCAACCGGCAGACAGCCAGCGCCGCGGCACAGGCGAGGGGATTGCCACCGAATGTCGATGCATGAGCTCCTGGTGAAAAGGCTGCAGCGGCTGACTCTGTCGCCAGGCAGGCCCCAATTGGGACTCCACCGGCCAGGCCCTTTGCGAGGGTCATGATGTCAGGCTTCACCCCAAGTTGTTCGTAGGCGAAGAAGGTGCCGGTTCTACCGATGCCTGTCTGGATTTCATCGAAAATCAGGAGGATGTCTTTCTGCGTACAGAGTTCCCGCAGGCTTTTCAGGTAATCACGAGTGGCTACATACACGCCACCTTCTGCCTGAATGGGCTCCAGCATAATGGCGGCGGTTTGCTCTGTGACCATAGACTCAAGCGCGCTGAAATCATTGAACGGCGCATAGGCAAAACCAGGCATCAATGGCTCGAAGCCCTTCTGAACCTTGTCCTGGCCTGTCGCGGTGAGCATGCCCAATGTTCGCCCATGGAACGAATTCTTCATCGTGATGACTTCGAACCGCTTCGCTCCATATCGCTCATGCCCGTAGCGTCGTGCCAGTTTAATCGCCGCTTCATTGGCTTCAGCGCCGCTGTTGCAGAAGAACACACGGTCGGCAAACGAGTGGTCGACGAGGAGACGCGCCAGTTTCACCTGAGGTTCTGTGTAGTACAGGTTTGACGTGTGGATCAGTTGCGCCGCTTGGCGTTGAATCGCCCGAACAAGGTCTGGATGACCATGCCCTAAGACGTTGACGGCTATCCCCCCGACGAAATCGAGGTACTCTCGTCCCTCTAGATCGTAGACCTTGGCACCCCGTCCCCGGACGATAGAGATCGGCTGCCGACTGTAAGTCTGCATCAGGTATTTGGCGGCATCGTCTTTCAGTTCTTCGGTTGGCATAATGACGAATCCTCTTGGAAAGACAGGAAAACTAGCACAGGGTCAAGCCCAAGAGCAATAAGTGGAGTCTCGAGAGAGGTTGTCTTGGAGAAGCCTCTTGATCTAAGTTTGTGAATGGGCCGGGAAACTGGAGATAGACCAGATAGTCCACTTTCAAGTATGGTAAGGTGACGTTCCATGACGGCCTGTAGCCAATGTAGCCAACAGAATCCTGACGACGCCAATTTCTGCTATCAGTGTGGCACCAAGTTGGCTGAAGCACCAGCCGCCGTCGAGGTGGCGACTGAGGCGTCCGTTGCTCGACCGATCACAGATGAAGAGATGCTGTGGCGCCAATTCATCGGCCCCAATGCCGACCACTATGTGACCGTCTTCAAAAAATTCTCATCGAACGGCCAACCACGGTTCGCCCTCTCATGGAACTGGCCGGCGTTTCTTTATATTTCGTTTCTTTGGTTTCTCTATCGCAAGATGTATCTACACGCCTTCGTCTATGCCGTCGGTCCGATGGCTTCAACATACCTCACGGGAGATTTTTCTGCCGGCATCGTCTGGAGCCTCATGGCGGGGGCCACAGCCAACTATCTCTACTATTGGCATTGTCGCGAGCACATCACTGAAATCAAGAAGGCAGGGGGAGTGGACCAAGCTGGACAAGTGATGGCACTCAAAGAATCGGGTGGGGTACAACCTTATGTTATTTGGGTCGGGGTCCTCTTCTACATCATCTTTCTGGCTACGCTGACAAAGATGGTTCAAGAAGGCCCACCAGGTCTCGATCGGCCAGCCGGCGAAACCGGTCGTAACCACGGCACCAGCTTGACGTGAATCATCAATCGGTATTCTTGGGTCGGGTCCTTTCTGTCCGAGTGAGGAAAATAGCGGATGGCACGGTTTGTCTTGCTTCGTCACGGTGAATCGCAGTGGAACTTGGAAAATCGTTTCACGGGGTGGGTTGATGTCCCACTCTCTCCGAAGGGCATCGAGGAAGCGAGGCAAGCTGGTGAAAAGCTCCGTGGGTTTACGTTCGACCGAGCCTTCACATCGGTGCTCAGTCGGGCAAATGAGACGTTGCGAATCGTATTGGAGACGATTGGGCAACCAACGATCCCCATTGAGAAGGACAAAGCGCTGAACGAACGGATGTATGGAGATCTCCAGGGGTTGAATAAGGCCGAAACCGCTAAAAAGTATGGGGATGCTCAAGTGAAGATCTGGCGGAGAAGCTATGATGTAAAACCGCCCGGCGGGGAAAGCCTTAAAGACACAGCCGAGCGCGCCTTACCCTATTATGAGAAGATGATCAAGCCCTGCCTGTTAAAGGGAGAAACGATCATCATTGCCGCGCATGGCAATAGCCTGCGGGCGTTGGTGATGGAGTTGAACCAATTATCGAAGGAAGAGGTTTTGGAGCTGAATATTCCGACGGGTGCTCCGCTCCTCTACGAACTTGACGACAGCGGCAAGGTCCTGGCGCACCGATACCTGTGAATCGGAAGTCTATCTTCACGTAGCGTGGTCGCTACAGAGCCTCATAAAGTAACCTGTCATACTCCGAAGCTGGAACATAGTCGATCAACAACACCAGGAGCTTTGGTCGGTCTTCTGAGGAGACGAGGTCTTGATCCTCGATTAACGCTGCGGTTTCAGCGCAAATACCCATACGACTGATTTCTTTATGATCCGCGAGGCGGGCGGCATAGTGTTCTTGTCGTTCGTTCAGTTCAAGTTGATACTCGCTCCAGGTGTCCTATCTGTCCCGATTCCCACCAGGCTTTCTGGATCGACTCGTACAGCCGCTCCTTGATCGTCGCCCGGTGCTTGGTGGGTATATGCGCATCCACCGCAGCCAGGACCCGGTACAGATTTAGTGACAAAATATCACGGGCGATTTGTTGGGTGAAGGATTCCGATGCCTCAACACCCTATTTCTCAAGCTGGGCAACTGTGATCGGTTGCGGTATCCTTTCGAAGAGTGTATTTGCGGCTTCTATGGGGGCTTGAGTTCTAACTCCAAGTGCAACACTGCAAGCCCAGATGGGCTACGGTGTTGCCATGCATACAAAATCGTATTGCCATCTGAGTGCCGACGAACGTGAGACCTTGAGTCTGGGGCTGGCCCACGGCTATTCGCTCCGCG
>JBGTNJ010000051.1:0-38268 GCA_041743145.1 Nitrospira sp.
CCCGTTGCTCCGGCGAGATATACGAAAATAACCGCCCTTGATCGTCCAATGTTCCGCGCATGATTGCCCCTCCGTTCTTCCTAAAACAGAGAATCATATTACGCACCGCTTAGCGAGGGGTTTTTCAGCAGACTGCTAGGCAATAGCATAAGGAAGAGAATGAAAAGTGCCAGATGGATCATCGAGATGTATGATTTCCAAGTGACCAAGCTGGGCAAAGTCTCGCGCGTCATCATAGAGATACTCCTCCATAGATGAATTAGCATGGAACTGTTATGAAATTAATTTGGTGGTCACTGGTGATCAGATGTATGGTAGAGAAAATCACCATGAGGTTCGTTTTGCTAAGCGAAACATGGGTCAGCAAAAACGATGCCGGGAGAAAATTCATCAATGTGGTTGATTTTTAAGTGCGTTGAGTGGTTCGTCGAGGAGTATAAGTGTAGCGTGTGAAGGGTTCTGCCTTCAAAAGGATCAGGTTCAAAAGGATCAGGATGGAACAAGAACATAGCCAATGCTCATCCTGATTTACTCCCTGCCCATTCACCGAGATGAGGATCAACAGGATTGTGTAAATTGCTTCTGTAGAGGCGAGGATTTAACCATGACCTTGATGTGGACTCGTCCTCGTGATATCACTCTGGTGATCAATAAATGCTCTTACTGATCTCGTTGGAGGGAGGGCCCTCGCCGGCATTGTTATACGCCGTGACGGCGAAATAGTACGTCGTCCCCATGGTCAAACTGTCAACCGTATAGGATGTGACGTTGCCGACAGTAATTGTTCTTGTATCGAGGCCTGAGGCCGTCCCTACGTGAACATTATAGCCGCCCAAGTATGGGTCGGTGACGGGGTTCCACGCGAGTGTGGCTGTCGTGGCTGATGGTGGTGGCTGAGAGGGGGGTGATACGGTCAGAGTTACAGGGACTTTCGTAGGCGCCCGTTTCCCAACCTTGATCGTGATACTGGCATTGTAGGTACCAGGTGTGAGTCCGCTTGTGTTGATAGCCACGGCGAGCTGTGCAGCGTTCGTCATGGAAGTTGTCACTGGAGACAGTGTCAGCCAAGAGACATTATCCGAGGCAGTGATGGTAACCTGGTTAGTACGGTCCCTGTAGACCGATAACGTTTGGTCGGGTGGGTTTGTCTCACCTTGAATAGCATCAAACGTCAGTGTTGTGGGGCTAGCAGTCAACGCCAAGCATTCAGAGGCGAGCCCAAGGCAAATCAAGGCAGTGACTGCAAGAACCTGCCAGTGCCCAGGGCTGCCTGAATCGCTGTTCTTACAACGAGAACCTGCTCGTGGGTGGGTATGTTCCATAGCGTACCTCATCAGCGTCTTAGTTCTTACGCCATGCTAGGTTTCCGAAGATCTCGTCGGTCGCTACCCCTAACGTTGCGTGAGCTAGTAACAGCAAAAGCAATGCCTCGCGGACTTCTCGGGGTATTCATTAATTCCCGCGGAGTTTCGAATGCTGTTTCGGTACGAAGTGCCCACCGATTGTCCTCATACGTCTCCTACCTATCAAATATGTACGTGATTGCCTTTCCAGCTGTCGTGCGCCCTTAGCAGGCTGCGAAAAAACTCTTGTGTTGTCCTGAAGGCGAGAAAGACTACGTTGTGCAGGCGTTTGTCCGCAGCCTGCTAGACATTGACTAAGCGCAAGTTAGTCGATAGAGTTATTTTATGATGCCTATCTTGATCGCGGCGTTCAGTCTTATGTGTGTGGTCACTCCAGTTTGGGCAACACAAGCGGACTCGTTCGATCCAGATCAACCCTTTGAGCAGGCCCTATCCACGAGTCTCTTTCGCTCGCTGTTGAACGAGGCGTTCGATCGTCTTGAGGACCATGTGGAAATTTCCAGCAGCCTCAGCTCGGGCGATACGAAAACCGATCGGTCCAGGCATCTAGGCTTCAAATTCTATCCAGAAGGTAAGTCGAAGTCTCGGCAGCACCTCAGCGCGGAAGGATGGCTTCGTTCTACCCCGGAATCCGGACAGCTGGATTGGCATTTCAGGTTCAAGTTACCTGAAGAGCGTTCCAAACAGCGTCAGCCACAGCCATCGTTCGAAGCTCCGCTATAACTGGCTAGAAACCAACCATTTTCTTCCGGTCACTTTTGCCTACCACCCAGTAAAGTTTTCCGTTTCCTCCACAGATCTCGTTAAACCCTTATCACAACTGCCCGATAATCAGTGACCTCTTTGGACAATGGTGTGGCATGGGGCTTGTATTTCCCTCAGCCGGATCAACACGAGGCTGACGTACGTGGCTTTCATACCAGCAGACATATTCCCCACTCTCTCTGGGGCTCCCAGAGATGGTGGTGTTCGAACTGTACGACACGAAACTTCTCCCAAGGCTGTCAGTAGTCGCAAGGGTTTTTCGTCGGTGCTTCGGTCAGTTCGTGGTGAGGTAGGGGAGGCCACTATTCGCGAGGCGGAGGGTGCTCGACCAGTGAACAAGGCCGATGATGGCTCTCGTGCGAAGGAGCCCAAAGGGCTTAATGATTCGACTCAGCCAGCGCGGCCTCATGCCTCCTCCTCCCAGGCAGCGGATAGAACTCGAAACGCTAATGATGAAGACCAGATTGCTGGTGATACAAGGGCAGGCTTTGAATCTTCACCGAGACAGAATGATGTTGGGTCTGCTTCTCAGGAGCAAGGGACTGCTCCGATATCCCATCTACCTGTTCCAGCCCAGCCTCAGGTAGTTGACCAGACAGAAGTCCAGACCGAGACCGAACTTCACCCATTTGGTGAGGCAACTGACCTGGACACGGACTCACGGCATCCGCTGATCTCGTACGAGTCCACCGAATCATTCGAGACAACGCCCGGAGGTGTCGTAGATCGCTCTTTGAAGAATAGTAGGGTTGCTGCATCGGATCTTTCCGCAACCCGGCAATCGAATCTGTTGGAACTTCAGACGAATAAGGATGGGCCAGGAGTTCAGGGTGCCGAGGGAGCGGCAGATGAGGTTGTGAAAGATAGTAGGAAGGTAGCGGCTGATCATGGTGATTCTACACCTGCCTCCAGGGATTCGTTTCTTGGCTCAGCTCTTTCCCCGGGAGGTCCGGGCATTCCCCACGTGGTTCAACCCCACGTCGGGACGACATCATTGGAGGGAGAAGGTTTAGTAGCTCAGGACGAGCCACTGAAACATGATAGAAGGCCAGCTGATCATCCTGCGCCCCTCCCGGCCACCCAGCATATGCCCGCTCTTGACGATCATGAGGCGCTCGGTGCGAGTACGGAGCAGTCTTTTTCTCATGGTCAACAGCCAGGCAGTGATGGATCCAAACCGTTTAGCGAACAATGGTCGGGTCATGACGAGGGACAGTCGGACAATAGAGAAACGAAGATCTCTCACACGTTCGTTGTCAATCACCAGGTCAGCAATGGTTCAGTGGGAGAGTCGGTATCAGGTGGAGTGCCTAGCCAGTCCATTTCCGCTTCGGTCGCCCCCACCCAAGCTTCCTTAAACGCTCACGTGCAACCGGGTCTCCGTGCAGAGGATATGGCCCAATCAGCCGGGAATCCGGCGATGCGATCCGTAGTCGTGAATGTGAATCAACCGGACCTCGGGCATGTGAATATTCGCGTTGCGATGACCAATGATCTTGTCCATACCCATTTCTCATCCGATAGACTCGAAGTCGGACAGTTCTTCATCAACGGTCAGGATCGACTTCAGGCGGCGTTGCAAGCGAGCGGATTGGACATGGGGCAGTTCCGTGTCGACATCGATCGCCAAAGCGGAGGTCGTTCGTTTCAGCAGAGTTCGTCTCAGGAGCACGGACAGCCCTGGAATCAGGGTTCGCATGGGATGGGACGGGAGTCCACTTCAGATCAGCAGGACCAAACGCGCGGCGCACTACATGGCCTGTTGAATGTCGTGGCCTAGGCGGGAAGGGGGATACTGGAAATGCTTGATGTATCAGAACTTACTTCTGCAGGGGCGACACCCGCTCCTGAACGAACGGGGCCCCGCGCGTTGGGGCAAGATGATTTTCTGAAACTGCTCATCACACAGCTAAAAAACCAGGATCCATTGAATCCTACCGACAACACCGAGTTCGTTTCGCAACTCGCACAGTTCAGCCAGCTCGAGCAGAGCGCGAAGCAGGCTCAGCTGCTTCAGCAGAGCCTCGATGCCCAAACGGCGTCTCTGCAGTTCACGCTGCTTCCCATGATTGGTCGGACGGTCACGATCGGGCAGCCACTGGTTCAACTCGGAGATGGGCCCGCGACCTTCGGCTATACGCTGGACAAGAATGCCACGAAAGTTCTTGTCAGCATTCAGGATCACCAAGGCCAGGTCGTACGGAGCCTGGAGTATCGTGACCAACTCGCAGGTGTCCACGCAGCCGAATGGGATGGAAAGAACCAAGATGGAATCGCGATGCCGAAAGGGCTCTATCGGTATCTTATTTCGGCGGCGGATGCTGAAGGTAAGGCTGTGCCAGTGGAAGGGCGTGCATCGCTCACTGTGTCCGGGGTCCGTATGGAAGAGGGACAAGCCAAACTGCTTGTGGGTGATTTGGCCATTGAACCAACTTCGATCGTCGAGTTGCGATAAACAAGAGGAGGACTGCACCGATGGGAATTCTGTCGTCGCTGTTTACGGGCGTCAGCGGGCTCAATGCGAACGGGAACGCATTATCGGTCGTGGGGAACAACATCGCGAACCTGAGTACCGTCGGCTTCAAATCCAGTCGCTCCGTGTTTGCCGACCTCATCAGTTCCTCACTCGGAGGTGCAGGTGGAGCGATTCAGACGGGCTTGGGTGTCGCACTCAACGGAGTCCAGGGGAACTTTAGTCAAGGCTCACTGAGTACCACGAGTAACGCACTTGATTTGGCAATCGACGGCAACGGCTTCTTCATCCTCCGCGATACGAGCGGCGGGTCCTTTTATTCTCGGGCAGGACAGTTTCATCTGGATGCCCAAAATCGCATCGTTGACCCAAGCGGATTCTTGCTTCAGGGATACCAAGTCAACACCAGCGGTCTGATCACTGCAAGCATCAGCGGGGTCACACTTCCGACAACCACTGCGCCGCCGAATCCGACGACGACCGTCGATATTGGTGCGAACCTCAATTCACAATCGACGACGGGGACGTTTTCGCTCGCTGATCCAGCCGGTACCGCCCAATTTTCGACGTCGCTTACCGTCTATGATTCTGTGGGCAACAGTCATCTTCTCACCAGCTACTTCACGAAAACGGCGGGGAACACTTGGACCTATAACGTTGTGGGGAGTACGAACGAGATCGTCACCACTAACTATAATGCGGCAAATATCAATGCCTCGTTGGGGCTCGTGCGGTTGGCATCGGGTACCTTAACCTTCACGACATCCGGTGCCCTTGATACTGAGAGTGTAGTGACGAGCTATGATGATGGAACTGCCGGTGGAACTGCCGGAGGGACCGTGGGGCAAGCTCAGATCGATTTTCTCAGCGCCACGCCGAACCAGGCCATCGCCTTCAACTTCGGCACGAGCGTGACAACCGATGGAGGGACCGGTATCGACCTCTCGACACAATTCGGCGCAGCGTCAGGGTTGGTCCAGCAATCTCAAAATGGGTTTGGTGCCGGAGCGCTTCAGACGTTTAGCGTTGAGACCAACGGGTTGATCAATGGGAGATTCTCTAACGGGCAGGTTCGTCCATTAGCGCAGTTGGCACTGGCACGATTCCCTGATCCGTTGGGTCTTGTGCGAACAGGGAAAAACACCTTCGCGGAATCAGGTACGTCAGGACAACCGTTGGTTGGAGCGGCAACGTCAGCCGGACTCGGCCGGGTTCTGGCCAATACGCTTGAGCTCTCTAATGTGGATCTTGGAGAAAGTTTTATCGACATGATTGCGGCACAGCGAGGGTTCCAAGCGAACTCAAGAGTGATCACGACTTCTGACGAAGTTCTTCAAGAACTGGTCAATCTGAAACGATAACCATTGAGGTTGTGGTCTGAGATGAGTGCATGTCTCAGGCCACGGCCGCTTGGTATTCTGCACGACATCCCACTACCTACTTCTCCGGTCACCACAGCGTCAGTTTGTTGACGGCGTCAACGAATTGCTTGACGAGGAACAGAGGGACTGGCTTACGGTCGGTGCGATTCCTTTGTAACTACGCGTCGGGTGCATAGATTTGTAGTCATTGCAGTTGTAGCTCGGACGAAAGCAATGGCATATGCATTGCAATCTCCCACAGCTGGCCGACGAGTCACTAGAGGAGGAGTTATGGCAGATGCAGCCGCAGCAGATGAAAAAGCTTCAGTAGCGGCCCCCGCTCCACCGTTCCCGATCAAGTTACTCATTATTGTGTCAGTTGCAGCCCTCCTTTTCGGCGTGGGAGGAGCGGTGGTTGCCGTCAAATTCCTGGGTGGGTCGGAGAAAGCTTCAGAAACTTCAGAAGAACATAAGAGCGAGGCTCCGGCGAAGTCAGAATCTCACGGCGGAGGCGGAGGAAAACAGGGCAAGGTCGCCGCACCAGGAGTCATGTTCGACCTCGATCCCTTTATCGTGAACCTTGCCGATACGCCGGACGTTCGTTACCTGAAGCTTACAGTCAAACTCGAAGTAGACAATGAAGCGGTCTCCACCGAATTATCCGCGCGAGTTCCCCAAGTCCGAGATGCCGTGCTTGTCTTGCTCAGCAGCAAGGATGTCAATGCTATTCGAACGACACAAGGGAAATTTCAGTTGCGCGACGAAATCACTCAACGGGTCAATGGTCTTATCCCTAACGCCGGTGTCCGTTCCGCCTATTTCACAGATTTTGTTGTGCAGTAAAAGCCTTTGCCATGGAAAAAATTCTCTCTCAGGACGAGATCGATGCGCTCTTAAAAGGAGTGGTGTCAGGAGAAGTCGATACGGTTCCCAAGGAAAACGAGGCAGTTGCCAAAGGAGTCAAACAATACGATTTGTTCAACCAAGAGCGGATCATTCGTGGCCGAATGCCGACCATGGAGATGATCAACGATCGGTTCATTCGCCGCCAATGCGTAGTCTGGACCAACCTGTTTCGCGAAGCAGTCGAATTCGTCGTCGTCGGAACGCAGGTGATTAAGTTCGGCGAGTTTTTAAAAAAGGTGCCGATGCCGTCGTCCTTGAACGTGTTTCATATGCCACCGTTGCGGGGTAGCGCTCTCTTCGTGATGGATGCGTTCCTGGTGTATCTGATCGTGGATTATTTTTTCGGTGGGAAAGGTCAGACCCATGTGAAGCCCGAAGGACGAGACTTTACGCCTGTCCAATTGAGGATCATCAAGAAGTTGCTGCTACAGGCTCTTGTCGACCTTGAGAAGGCGTGGCATGCCGTTGTGCCGGTGAAAGTGGAGTATTTGCGTTCTGAAAGTAATCCTCAGTTCGCAATGGTGGTCACCTCCTCCGAGATCGTTGTGGTTGTTACGTTGCAAGTCGTGTTGGGAGAAACTGCACGGGAGCTGCACATCGTCTATCCCTATACCATGCTCGAGCCCATCAAAGAAAAGCTCTATTCCGGGTTAGTGTCTGATCAAGTCGATCAGAACGGTGACTGGAGCCAGCGATTCCGTCAGCGATTGCAAGAATGCCCTCTTCCGATCACGGTACGACTTGGAACCGCCACTGTGACGGTGAAGGATGTGATGAACTTCTCAGCTGGAGACGTCATCCTACTTGACCAGCGCCCAGGTGACGCACTCGATTGCTACATTGAAGGCTATCACAAGTTTCAGGGCAGTCCCGGTATCTATAAGGGCAATCATGCCTGCCGTGTGACCAAAACGATGAACTAGTCCTCACAGAACGAAGAGAGCGATTATGGCTGAACCAGAATCTGCGATGCGCACAGATCCTCAATCGGAAGGGAAGGCTTCTCCTCAGCCTGCCTCGTTTCCCTTAGTTCAAGGGGCGGAAACAGGAGGAGCCTCGAAGAATATGGATTTCCTTCTAGACATTCCCATGAGCGTAGCCGTGTACGTCGGGTCCACCAAGATGGCGATCCGCGATCTGTTGCAGTTAGCCCAAGGCTCAGTTATCGAACTAGATAAATTGGCGGGGGAACCGATGGAAGTGATGGTCAATAACAAACTAGTTGCCCGTGGTGAAGTTGTGGTCGTGAATGAAAAATTCGGCATTCGACTGACAGATGTGGTTAGTGCCGCGGAGCGCGTGCAGCAGCTTCGTTAAACGGTCAGAGGGAGCGGTTGTGATCGATCTGTGGGAAAGCCTGTTCCGTACCGTCTCCGCCTTGGCCATCGTGCTGGTGTTGATGGGGATTGCGACGGTCATCTTCCGCCGCATGATGGGGCATCGCTTGGGCGTGGTGAGAGGGCGTCCACTCGTTCAAGTACTGGCGACGGGATATATCGCTCCGCGCAAGACCGTGTCGCTCGTGTCGGTCGCCGGCGAATATCTGATCGTTGGGACGACGGCAACTGACCTCGTTCCTCTGGGGCGTCTCAACGATTCAACTCAATTACATGAGTTATTGACGCGAACCACGGAGGCAACAGCTACGCCGACTTCAACCATGCCGGGTTCAATCTTTTCGTCTTGGCTTCAGCGTTGGCCAGTCGTCCCGGTCCGTTACGATAAGGATGTTCATGGACAATAGGCGAAAATGGCGGAATACCATCATGTGGGTGAGTGGCCTCTGTGCAACGTCATTCCTCCTGATACCGCTCTCGGATGCGGTGGCGAGTGGTCCGTCCGTAAGTTTCGATTTCGGACCAGACGGTCCCAAACAGACTGCCGTTGTCATACAAATCTTAATCCTCCTCACGGTCCTGTCCCTGGCACCGGCCCTTTTCATTATGGTCACGTCGTTCACGAGGATTGTCATCGTGTTGTCATTCCTGCGTCAGGCTCTCGGAACTCAGGCGGTCCCTCCGAATCAAGTGCTGCTGTCTTTGGCGTTGTTCTTGACGATGTTTATCATGGCTCCAGTTGGTCAGACTGTATACAACAACGCGGTACAACCGCTCATAGCCGAGCAGATCTCATACGAAGAGGCCTGGAAAAAGGGGAGCGAGCCGGTGCGAGGGTTTATGCTGCGGCAGGTGCGAGACAAGGATCTGGAACTATTCATCACATTGAGCAAAATCCCGAAGCCTAAACGAGTCGAGGAGGTCCCGACCCACGCCATCATCCCTGCGTTTATTCTCAGCGAGCTGCGCATTGCATTCCAAATTGGATTTTTGATCTACATTCCCTTCCTGATCGTCGATATGGTCGTTGCGAGTATTCTTATGTCGATGGGCATGATGCTGTTGCCTCCTGTGGTGATCTCTCTTCCATTCAAGTTGATTCTGTTCGTCTTGGCCGATGGGTGGTATCTCGTGGTGGGGTCGATGGTGCGAAGCTTTCAGTGAGTGAGTCACATCTTCGATTAGGGTTGTCTGCGAGAGATCCTGGGGGAGCAATCGGCGGCAGCGCAGCGTGTGGTGACAAACTATCACGAGGGGGAAGCACATGACGCCGGAGATGGTGACCGAATTGGGCAGGCAAGCATTGGAAACGACGTTGCTGGTGTCATCCCCGATTCTCGGGCTGAGTCTGTTCATCGGGCTGACCATCAGCGCTCTGCAGGCCATGACGCAGCTGAACGAAGCCACGCTGACCTTTGTCCCTAAAGTGTTGGCTCTCTTCGGGGCCCTACTCGTGTTTCTTCCGTGGATGCTCAACGTGATGACGACATATATGTCGAATCTGCTCATGAATATTCCTAACTACGTGCACTAGTAACTTACGATGGCTTTCACCCAGCCGATCCACATTCTGCTTCCTGAATTCCAGGCATTCTTGGTCCTCATTTCCCGGATTGGGGGGCTACTGGCTGCGTTCCCTGTCTTGAGCGGCAGGGCGGTTCCGCTGAAAGTCAAAGTCGCTCTTATTCTGACATTGGGGTTGCTGTTAGCTCCGATGGTCCATCTTCCGGTCGTGCCCTATGACCCTCTCGCTCTCGCTGCAGGACTCGTGAGTGAAATGACGATCGGATTGGCGATCGGGCTGGCCGTACGGCTGTTTTTTAGCGCGCTGGAGGTTGCGGGTGAATTGATCGGTATCCAAATGGGGTTTGGTGTCGTCCAGCTTTTCGATCCGGTTACCGCGCACCAAACTCCGATCATCGGTCGATACTTTACCTTGCTGGCGTCGCTCGTGTTTCTCTCTCTTAATGGTCACATGTTTCTAGTTGCCACCATTCTCTCAAGCTACGAGGCGATTCCAGCGTTTGGGGCCTCCCTTCCGAGAGAAGTAGGAGATGATGTCCTGCGTCTTTCTCAGAACATGTTCGTGCTTGGCTTGAAGTTGGCAGCACCCGTGCTCGTCATGATTTTCATGATTAATATTCTTTTGGCTATGCTGGGACGAGCGGTCAGTCAAATCAATGTGTTCGTTTTAAGCTTTCCCGTTACGATTGCCGGTGGATTGGCCGTGCTGGCTCTCTCGATGCCGTTTGCGGTGGACCTCTTGGCTCGCGAGATGGAGCGTCTCCAACTGACGATCCAGGCACTTCTGAAAGCGTTAGGACATGGCTGAAGGCGACAAGTCGAACAAGACAGAGCCCGCGACTCCGAAGCGAAAGGAGGAGGCACGCCGAAAAGGGCAGGTCGCCATGAGCCGCGACGTGTCAACGGCGGCTATCCTCTTAGGCGGCATTGGGTTGTTGGCCGCTATGTTGCCCGTCGGTCTTCAAAGAATGACGGAGATGACGCGACAAGGTCTGATGCTGTCCTTTCCAGCCGAATTTTACGAAGGGATGTCGATTGAACAGGTCTATACGGTCGTGATTCAGGCTGGGCTCACGGTCTTTGCGTTGAGCCTGCCGATCGTTGTTGGGGTGTTAGTGGTGGGAAGCGCAGCCTCGCTGCTACAAACGGGCCTGTTATGGCGTGCGAATGGATTGCAACTAGAGTTTGCGCGTATCAATCCGATCAAAGGGTTATCCCGGCTGGCCTCCTTCCGATCCGTGATGGAATTGATCAAAGGCCTCCTCAAGATCGCAATCGTGACGGGTGTTGGCATCTGGGTCGCACGCTACGACATCCTACGGATTCCTGAACTGATGGAGTTCGATATGGGGTCCGTCTTGCAGGTGACCGGTCGACTCTCGTTAAAAGTCGGATTGGCTGTGTCTGGTGCGATCGCTGTGCTTGCAGTCCTTGACTATTTCTATCAGCGCTATGAATGGGAACGTGGGCTTCGCATGTCGAAGGAGGAAATCAAGGAAGAACACAAATCCACAGAAGGCGATCCCTTGATTAAGAGTCGGGTACGAACTGTCCAGCGAGAACTCACGAAGAAGCGCATGATGGCTGCGGTCAAGACGGCGGATGTAGTGATCACGAACCCGACACATTTAGCAGTTGCTCTGAAATATGACACGGTCAAGATGTCGGCACCGGTTGTCGTGGCGAAGGGCGCCGGTCTGATCGCTGAGCGAATCCGCGAGCTGGCGCGGCATCATGGAGTGCCGGTCGTCGAAAACAAGTTTGTTGCAAGAACGATCTTTAAACTTGTCGATATTGGGAGGGAGATTCCCAATGATCTTTATCGTGCGGTGGCCGAAATCCTGGCGTTCGTGTACCGCGCTAGAGGCGTAACACCATGAGCATTGTGTAGGCACGTACAGTTATGGCAACAGCAACAGAACCAGTAGGGCCGGCGCAGTTCTTTAAACACCCGGACATCATGATGTCCGTTGGGGTTGTGGCCGTTATCATGGTGATGTTGCTGCCGTTGCCACGGTTCATACTTGATTTGCTATTAAGTTTTGATATTACCCTCTCGGTCCTCATTCTGCTCGTCGGACTTCAAGTGCGGCGACCGATCGAGTTTTCCGTGTTTCCTTCGATTCTTCTCATGATCACGCTGTTCCGCTTGTCCCTCAATGTCGCGTCGACCAGACTGATCTTGCTGCATGGCAATGAAGGGGCTGGGGCTGCAGGGGAAGTCATCCGGGCATTCGGAAATTTCATTGTAGGGGGGAATTACACAGTCGGCTTGGTGGTCTTCACCATACTCGTCATCATCAATTTTGTCGTGGTGACGAAAGGGGCAGGGCGCGTGGCCGAGGTGGCTGCTCGGTTCACGTTGGATGCGATGCCCGGGAAACAGATGAGCATTGATGCGGATCTTAACTCCGGTCTGATCAACGAAACTGAGGCGCGGCGCCGAAGGCGGGAGATCACGGAAGAGGCGGACTTTTACGGTGCGATGGATGGTGCCAGCAAATTCGTTCGAGGCGACGCGATCGCGGCTGTGATTATCATTTTGGTCAACATTCTCGGTGGATTGGCGATCGGCATTCTGCAGCAAGGGATGAGTCCGGGGCTGGCGGCACAGACCTATACGGTTCTCACCGTTGGTGAAGGGTTAGTCGCACAGATTCCCGCGCTGATTGTGTCGACTGCGGCCGGTATCGTTGTGACCCGGGCTGCTTCGGAAACAGACCTGGGAGACCAGATGGCTCGCCAGCTGTTGATGTCCTCCAAGGCAGTGGGGATCGCAGCAGGCATTCTTCTGGCGCTTGGACTCGTGCCGGGTCTTCCTCATGTGGCATTCCTGCTGTTGGGAAGCGGTGTCGCATGGATTGCCTACCACCTTTATCAGCAGGAACAGGTTCAGGCAGCCCCCCCCCCAACTCCTGTCACCGCTAAGGTAGAAGAGGGGGTGACTCGTGTGACGCCGCTTGATCTCATGGAGGTCCAGGTAGGGTATGGACTGATCGGACTCGTTGAGGGAACGCAAGGGACTGCGCTTCTCGATAGGATTAAGGCGTTACGTCGACAATTTGCCGAATCGATGGGCTTTGTTGTGCCGCCGATTCATATCCGTGACAACCTGCAGCTACGCCCGAACGAATATGCCATTATTTTGAAGGGTGTGGAGGTTGCGAAAGCCGACGTCGTGCCCGGCCATCTCTTGGCGATTGATCCAGGCACCGGTCAGCGAGGGTTGGTGCAAGGGATTGAGACCAAAGAACCTGCGTTTGGCTTACCAGCTCTCTGGGTCCCTGATGATGCTCGAGAGCAAGCTCAGATGGCTGGTTATACGGTGGTCGATGCTAGTTCCGCCATCGCCACCCATCTTTCCGAGTTGATCAAGCGTCATGGCCATGAATTACTGGGAAGGCAAGAGGTTCAAGCGTTATTGGACGAAGTTGGGAAATCGCACCCCAAGTTGGTAGAAGAACTCATCCCAACACTGCTGCCGCTTGGGACAGTCGTGCGTGTCCTCGGAAATCTGCTCAAAGAAGGGATTCCAATTCGAGACAGCCGATCCATCCTGGAGGCTATCTCAGATCAGGCCACGAATACTAAAGATGCGGACATCTTGACGGAATACGCGCGGCAATCGCTTGCCAGGACTATCACCAAACAATATCAGGCGCCGGACGGTACGCTCCAGGTCATTACCTTGGACCCACGACTTGATCGGTCTTTAGCGGACCAAGTGGCAGCATTGCCGCCTGGCGCCGCATTGAACCTCGATCCGACGGTCTCGCATAAGCTTCTGAGCAACTTGAAACAAGCGGCTGAACGGGTTGCGGCGCGAGGGCAGCAACCGATTGTCCTTTGTTCTCAAGCGGTACGCCGTCACCTCCGGCGGCACAGTGATCGTCTGCTGCATTCCGTGCCTGTGATGGGACTAAACGAAGTTGATTCTTTCGTTCGCTTGCAATCCCTCGATACTGTTCGAATCGACTTAGAATTGGCACAGCCATCCTAGGGTAAATAATGAAGGTTAAGATATTTCATGCAGTGACGATGCAGGATGCCATGCGGGCCATTAAGGAGGAACTTGGGCCGGATGCCATCATCCTGTCGTCGAAAGAGGTGCGTGAAGGAGGACGATTGCTGCGGGTATTCAATCGCCCAGTGTTGGAGATTATGGCGGCGGCTGAACAGGAGGCACAGCAGTCCGTCGAGCCAAAGGACAGCCGTCAAAGCAGCGATCGATCCGTATCTCCTCCCGCTGCTCAACCGCCTTCGCCAGTGGCCTTGCGGACGTTTCAGCAAACGCTGCAAACCATGCTGCAGCCGAATCACGAAGATATGTCTCCCCCTGTAGATCGGCAGTCTGCTCCACTGAGGTCAAGCCGCCGTCAGGCAAAGCAGCAGGGGCTCCATCATCTACGCAGTGCAATGGCCGAACTGAGTAGTTTGATACAGGACCTCTCTCACGAGAAAACTCAGGCGGGGAGTCCTGTCATATCACCCTTCCTTATGACCCTGCGCCGCACCCTCATTGCAGGTGGGGTCAATCCTGCAACGGCTAAATTACTCGTGAATGAGGCCCACTCGACCATCCAGCATGAGGGAGCGTGCGACGATGCGTCGGCTAAATACGCGCTACAGCGAGCGATTGCACGGCGTGTCGCAACGAGCGGATCTTTCCTTGATGACCAGACGCATCCCACCATCGGCGTTCTCCTTGGACCAAGTGGCGCTGGAAAAACCTCCGCTGTGGCCAAGCTGGCGGCCTATTATCGTCTAGAGCAACGGAAATCGGTCGCGCTAATCAGTCTCGATACGTATCGTGAAACTGCTGTGGAGCAGTTACGGCGGTATGCCAGGATCGTGGGAGTGCCATTCGCTTGTGCGCTGTCGGCTCGACAAGTATCTGAAGGACTCCGTCGCCATACTCGAGTCGATCTTGTGCTCATCGACATGCCTGGGATCGGACCGGACGATCTTACAGTGGCCAAAGAGTTGTGCCGTTTGCTACCGGAAGGGGCGGTAGCAACACACCTGGTCCTCTCGGCTTTTACTGGAACGCATGAAGCTCGTCGGATCATCAGACGCCTTGACGATCTCCCACGACTGCGACTGCTTTTCACCAAACTCGATGAGGCGGAATCTTTGGGGACGATCTTTGAAGTGGCGCACCAAGCCAGTATTCCTCTTTCCTATTGGAGTGTGGGGCGGCGAGTTCCTGGGGATATCGAGGTCGCCTCATCGGAACGTCTGGCAGCTCTCCTCACAACGCAAGGGGCTGCTGGTGTTCAGGTCCTCAGTCGTCAATCGGTTCGAGCATCGGTCGCAACTCCTGCCATGACAGGAGTTGGAACTCACCGCGGATAATTGGTTGGAGGTCACGCTATGCAACTCAGAAAGAGAAGGTCTGTCCTTAGGTCGGAGGATGTGGATGTAGGAGGTGAGGTAGTCACTCAAGTCATTGCTGTCGCCAGCGGGAAAGGTGGGGTTGGAAAAACCAACGTGGTGGCGAATCTTGCTGTGTCGCTGTCGAGGGCAGGCAAGCGAGTACTTCTCCTAGATGCAGATCTTGGCCTCGGCAATCTTGATGTACTCCTAGGACTTGTTCCACGACATACCATCGAAGATGTGTTGGTCGGCACACATACCCTAGCGGAGATCATGCTGAAAGGTCCGGCAGGTATCAATGTTCTCCCGGCCAGCTCAGGTGTCTCACGCCTGACGTCATTGACGGAATCGCAACAGTTGATGATTCAAGAACAGCTGGCAGATCTCGCTGCAGAGATGGATGTGCTTCTGATCGACACCGGTGCGGGGATCTCGTCGAACGTCACCTTTTTTGCCTCGTCGGCAGATGAGACGATGGTGATCATCTCGCCGGAGCCCACCTCGCTGACGGACGCGTATGCCTTGATCAAGGTATTGGCTCGCCAATATCGTGAACGCCGATTCAAGGTTCTCGTGAATCAGGCTAAGAGCCCTCGAGAAGCGGCAGAGGTGTTTGGGAAGCTTGATGTGGCGGTCGACCGTTTCCTTCATGTGTCCGTCGAGTTGGTTGGATCCATTCCGTACGACGACTACGTTCATATGGCGGTGATGCAGCAGAAGGCAGTCTCCGACATGTTTCCTGAAGCGCCGGCTGCTCAAGCATTCAAGCGGCTTGCGCAACAGGTGACTCAGTGGCCGAAGCCTGGCCTCCCCAAAAGCTCTGTGCAGCTGGTTTGGCAACGATCAGCCACGCATGCTGGCAGCTGAAAACAGGCTCGAATGGAACAAACATGAGAAAGACCGCCGTACCACATGTGCGCAAATCCTTCATCGCGCAGGGAGCCAGGCGAGAGGAACTCATCAAAGAGTTCGCTCACGTGATTCGCGCGATGGCTCATCGACTGGCCTTTCGACTCCCGGCCTACTTGGATGCCGAGGATCTGATCTCGGTCGGCACTATTGGGTTGATGGATGCCATGGATAAGTATGATCCCACC
This sequence comes from Nitrospira sp., assembly GCA_041743145.1. Taxonomy (GTDB): domain Bacteria; phylum Nitrospirota; class Nitrospiria; order Nitrospirales; family Nitrospiraceae; genus Nitrospira_D. The sequence goes on from JBGTNJ010000051.1 coordinate 16,204, forward strand.
CGAGAGGCGAAATTTAAGACCTATGCCGAGTTCCGTATTCGCGGCGCCATGCTGGATGAAATTCGCTCGATGGATTGGATCCCACGATCTGTTCACGAGCGCATCGGGCTGCTCCAAAAAACGCATGTGACACTCATGAACCGGCTGGGTCGCCCTCCGCATGATGAGGAGGTAGCGGCGGAGCTGAAGATGTCGATGGAGGAGCTGGACGATTTCATCACCCGCGCCCGAGGTGCCGTGTTGATCAGTGTCGACGATTTGAGTCTTCAGGAGCCGGACGGTCATAAAGTGGTCAAGATGTTGGCGGACACGCATACTCCTGATCCACTCTCATCTTTGGTCAACGAACGCGAACGTGAAGTGATCGCTACGGCCATTCGGCTGCTACCGGAAAAAGAACGGCTGGTGCTGACACTCTATTACTATGAAGAGCTCACCATGAAGGAAATCGGAGAGCTCATGAAGGTGACTGAATCGCGCGTCTGTCAAGTTCACACGAAGGCCATCATTCGCCTCAAAGCGCACTTGCAAGCGACGAGTTGATTGAACCGACAGCAGACTACTCGTGAAATGTTGTGGTGGCTGAAGGCCTCTTCCGTTCGTATTGCCGCACTGTACTTGGCCAATCCCGCTTCTGTAACCATGAGAGGGCTCTGAGCGATGGCGAACAATCATCGGGCTAGGAATATTTTTCACTAGACCTGGTAGGAATGGCCTAGGGCTAATCTGCCTGCCGATGACAGCTGATGTCATCTCTCGCCCCCAGATTTTCAAGCGCTTCTATCTGCTGAGTAACACGAGACATTTTCAGACTGACGCGGGTGGCGATCTCATGGGGGCCGCACTCCTTGAACTGGCATAAGGGTTGCTGTTTGTCGTGAGAAATTAAAAGGAGTTGACAGCATGAATCGAGGCATCTATCCGATTTTGTCTGGCGCTCTGGCTCATGAGCGTCGGATGCAAGTATTTGCCAATAACATGGCGAATGTGAATACCGCCGGTTTCAAACAAGACGAGCAGGCCTTTAAGGCGATCTTCCCGAGGTACCACGCAGTGATGCCGACGGGTGGTCGAACTGTCGGATTGGCGCAACAGATCATTGCCAGGCCGTTCGGTCCAACCGAACGTGCGTTTGTGGCTCCCCACCAGATCAAGACGACGTTTGAAGCCGGGCGGGTCCGACTGACCGGCAATCCATTGGATATTGCCGTTCAGGGCCGGGGGTTTTTGGAGGTGGAGACGCCCCAAGGACCTCGCTACACAAGAAATGGCATGTTGTCTCTCGACCATGACCGTCGGTTAGTAACTGGATTGGGGCATCCCGTGATGGGGACCAAAGGTGAAATTACCATTCCTCCGGGGAAGCTAGAGATTTCTGAACAGGGGGACATCAAGGTCGACGGAAAGCCCGTCGCGACGATCAAGGTCATGGAATTTCCCGATGATGACATGCCGCAGAAGTCGTCGGATGGACTGTTTGTTTCAGAAAAAGGCACCGTGAGCAAGAATCCCCAGATACAGGTCGGACACATCGAAGAGTCAAACGTGAACTCGATCGGCGAGATGGTCAAGATGATCCAGGGCATGCGTAACTATGAATCCACGCAAAAACTGATTCAGACGCTTGATCGAATGGCTGAGGTCGCGATTCAAGATGTAGGTCGAGTGACGTAGCATGTGTCGCGAGTATTGTGTTGCACGTTCAAGTGCGAGGAATACGCGTGGCTGTAGCTCATACGTAAAAGCCGGCGAGCGACTAGAGACCGAGGAGGACATCAGATGATCAGAGCCATGTGGACAGCGGCAACTGGAATGACGGCTCAACAGATCAACGTCGATACGGTTGCCCATAACCTCGCGAACGTCAACACCAATTCCTTTAAGAGGAGTCGCGCAGAATTCGCGGATCTCCTGTATCAGATTCAGCGGCTTCCCGGCACGAATGCTTCTAACGTCGGGGTGTTTCCTGTCGGTATCCAGGTCGGAGCTGGCGTGCGGCCGACGACTGTGGCCAAGGAATGGATTCAGGGGAATATGCGGCAAACAAACAATGAACTGGATCTCGCCATTGATGGCGCGGGATTCTTTCAAGTGTCACGTCCGGACGGGACGATCATGTACACGCGAAATGGGTCATTTAAGCGCGACAATGTGGGTAATGTCGTGACCGGTGACGGAGACCTGCTCAACCCTGTCATTACCATTCCTTCAGGTGCGCTCAAGGTGGATATTGGTCAGGATGGGACTGTCTCAGTCCTACTCCCCGGAGTCACGCAAGCCTCACAGGTGGGACAAATCCAGCTCACACGGTTTGACAACCCTTCCGGTTTAGTCGCCATGGGGAATAACCTTTTTATCGACAGCTTTGCATCTGGGCCGCCTACGCAGGGGACGGGCGGGTTTACCACTGGGTTTGGCACGATCCAGCAAGGGTTTTTGGAAAGTTCCAACGTCAATCTTGCCGAAGAAATGGTCAATATGATCATTGCCCAGCGCAGTTATGAGATCAATTCGAAGACGATTCAGGCCTCCGATGAAATGATGGCCATTGCCAATAATCTGAGACGATAAGGAGTACTTCGTGCCTAGGATCTCGATTATCCTCATCATCGGAATCATCTTGGCTGTGACGATGGCGACTGTTGGAACCAGCGCAGAGGCTCATCCAACTTCCGTGAAAAGTGGGCCGCCGATGCAGGGGACATCTGCAGACAGGATGGAACGCACGAGAGCTGGTGAAGTGACTTCCGATTCATTGAGGAAGACCATACAGAAATATCTAAAGGGCGAGTGGGGACAGAAGGTGAAGACTGTACATGTGACGATCTTGGAGCCTGCTGATCCGGTTGCCGTCACTGGAGGCCCGATCGAACTACAAGTCATTCCGAGCCCGACTGAAGACGGTCCAGGGCGGCGCATGTTTCGGGTGGCTGCGACGAGCGGAAAATCCAGAAAGACTATCCAAGTGGTAGCAGATGTGACGGCGATGATCGACGTCGTCGTTCCCAACCGGTTCCTCAAGGTCGATGAAATTATCGATGTCGCTGATATCAAGACTGTACAGATGCGGGTACATCAGGTGAATCATCCGTTTATGACGGATGAGAGCGAAGTTATAGGGATGAGCGCAGCACGACCGCTTCCGCCAGACGTTCCGCTACGGCAAGCATTCGTGAGGCTCCCCTTGGTGGTGAAGAAAGGCGATCGGGTCCTCATCGAAGCGCAACGTGGAGGTCTCTCGATTCGGACCTACGGCATTACGAAATCGAGCGGACAGGTTGGACAGACCATTACGGTGTCCAATCTAGATTCTGGTAGGGAACTGACGGCTAAGGTGGTTGGTCCTAGCCTTGTTCAGGTGGAGTTCTAACGGGATGTTGATGGAGATCCTCATACCCAAGACGTGCGTGACGTTTCAAGAAGCGAGGACTGGCGGCAATGATTCGCGTAGCCTTTGCAACAGAACCTGGCTCTCTCGACGATTGTCTGTGAGTTATCTCTGTGCAATCGTGGTCCTCCTGCTTCAAGGATGTTCGAGTCCTCCGGATGTCTCAAGCAAGATCGTTGTAGCTCCTCTCCCTCCCCCGAAGACCGTGGGTTCTCTCTGGCAGGAAGAAAACGGACGAGCCTATCTCTATGAAGATCTCCGTGCCATGCGGATCGGCGACATTCTTACCGTCAAGATCGTTGAAAATCACAAGGGGTCAAAATCTGCTGATACAGAGGCGCAACGCGAATCAACAATTAAGAACAGTCTCGTTGGTAGTGCGATGGGTTATATCGGAATACCAGGAATACGATTCAGCGATGAAACTCGACGCGGAATGGGGATCGACGCGAGCGCCAACAGTAAATTCGGTGGGAAAGGTGCCACCAGCCGAACCGGGACTCTGACCGGGACCATCTCCGCGATTGTTACCGAGGTGCTACCGAACGGGGATCTTCGTATCGAAGGGCGACGAGAGGTCAGCGTGAACAGTGAAAAGCAGCTGATGAGTATCGGCGGAATCGTGCGTCGAGTAGATGTCGATACCAAGAATACAGTCCTGTCCTCCGCCATTGCTGATGCCAAGATCGAATATTCTGGCCTCGGGGTTCTCGATGATGTCCAACGGCCTGGATGGTTTGTTCGGATTCTTGATTGGATCTATCCATTTTGATGAAGGATGTCCTATACCGACTCCATTGAGACGTCAGCCAGTGAGGAGGAGTACTCCAAAAAAATGGCCCCTTAATCTTCATACGCTGCAGATGATGCTACAAAGCGGAGTGGTGCGACGGGCCGATTGCAATCCTCCCGGGGTGAACAACGCACGATTTCACATGGTGGATGATGTTGACCGCGACTCTACGAATGACACAGTTACGGAGGAAGGATAGCTGGCGCGCGTCATACTTGGTCGAAAACAGAAATCGCAAGTCTCGAAACGTTCGCAGATACGATAGGTGTCACACCTCATGATCTTACGACTTTCCGCTTTGTTGGGTGTGTTGGTGCTGGGATCTATTTTCGTCTCTCCTCCAACTGCCGACGCAGTGAGAATCAAGGACATAGGCGTGATTGAGGGTGTGCGTGAAAACCAGCTGCTTGGCTATGGACTAGTGGTGGGCCTGGATAGTACCGGAGACCGAGTCATAGGCGGACAGTTCACAATTCAGGCAATGATGTCCATGTTGAACAAGATGGGGGTGAATCTTGTTATTGACCCCATTCAATTGCTGACCAGAAACATCGCGTCGGTCATGGTTACGGCCAAGCTTCCTCCGTTCTCGAAGCCTGGGATGACGCTGGACGCAGTCGTGTCGTCTATGGCGAACGCCAAGAGCCTACAAGGCGGTACGCTCTTACTGACGCCGTTGAAGGCAGCTAACCAACAAGTCTTTGCTGTTGCGCAGGGGCCGGTCTCCATCGGTGGGTTTCTAGGAGGCAGTGGAGGAGCAGGGGGGGCTACAGTGGTCAAGAATCACCAAGCGGCCGGAGTGGTCCCAGGTGGCGCGATCATTGAAAAAGAGCTGCTCGTCAACATTGAATCATGGGAAACGGTTTCTGTGCTCCTACGACAACCCGATTTTACAACATCCATCAGGACGGCCGAAGCCATCGAGGGTGCATTTGGGAAAGGAAGCGCGTCTGCTGTCAATGCCGGATATGTCAAGGCGACAATTCCGCAGGCGTTTCAGGGTCGTGTCGTCGAGTACATCGCATCGATTGAGGGGCTCGATGTTGCTGTCGACGCTGTGGCCAAGGTCGTCGTGAATGAACGGACTGGAACGGTGGTGTTGGGTGAGCACGTGCGGATTTCGACGTGCGCAATTTCGCATGGCAACCTGACAATCTCGGTAAAGAATACGTTAAACGTATCTCAGCCGTCAGCCCCGCTGATTGGTTCTGCAGCTGGGCAAACAACCGTCACTCCGGATGTTCAGACCGAAATAAAAGAACAAGAATCGCGTCTCCTTGTTGTGGATGAAACGGTGACATTGGGAGAGGTCGTACGAGCACTCAATGCGGTTGGAGTAACTCCACGGGATCTTGTGGCAATTCTATCGGCATTGCGGGCGGCAGGTTCACTCCAGGCTAATCTTGAGATAATTTAGGCAAATATATGATAAATAATGTTAAATATGCACACAGTGATAATTCAAATCTGGTGTTTTCACCAGCATATGTAGATCCTGCTTGGAATATTCGAACCGGTCAAGTCGACAATCATCTTAACTCATTGAAATCACTAGATATTGCTGATGATCACGAACAGTTGATTCAGGCTGGACGACAGTTCGAAGCCTATTTTATCTCATATTTATTGAAGGTTATGAGGGAAACGGTTCCCGAGGGAACCATCGCAAGCAAGCAGGGTGCCTATTTCTACTCATTTTATGATGAAGAAATCGGGGTTCGGGCAGCAGAATCCGGGGGGATAGGTATTGCCAACATGGTGCAAGAATATGCGAACAAACATTCTTCTCTGTCCCCGGGGAAGAGCTCAAGTTCTGTTGAGTAGGAGCCGATAATGATTACGACCGGGGTAAAGGCCATCACACGTGTAGCCTTGTAGCTCGGACAAGAAGAGTGCGGAAGGAGTGAGGATATGCAAATTTCAGGTCATGGGAAAGTCGATCATCTTGCAAAGGTGTTGCTTGGCGTTCACGAAGCTGAAAGTGCCGGGGCTCGACAAGCCACTGCTCGCACCCAAGCGGGTAAGGATGAAGTTCAGATTTCTACCCAGGCGAAGGAACTGCAACGGATTCGCGAGTTGGCAAATCAACCGGATCTTGAGCGGGCTGAACGAGTGGAGAGTATCAGGCGCTCCCTGGAGAGTGGTACGTACGATGTCAGTGGCCGTGCGGTAGGTGATGCCCTTGTTAGACAGGTTCTGACAGACGCCATACTGTAAGCTACATCAGTTTCCTGCAGGTGCGACAGCAACGGACGGACTTCCGTTCTGGCCTATGGATGGGCAGGTTGTCGATCGTGAATGTCTCAGGCTCTCTCGATCAGTTAATCGATCTCCTTGCGCGTGAATCCGCGCAATGCGAACTTCTCGCACAAAACATCCGCCAAGAACGCGATGCCATCAAGCGCATGGCGCTCCATGAGTTTATCTCGATCAATCAAGCCAGAGTTTCAATCCTTGAGTGTCTCAGCGGCCTGAAGGAAGAGTTTGACGCATTCGTGCGCGATTTAGCTGCTACCCATGGCGTACCAGAAACGGGTCGAACATTAACCAATATTCTGCAACGGATGAAGAGCCCACAGACTCAATCAATCTTGCAACAGTACGAACGACTCGCAGCGCGAGTTCGAACAGTGCAGCAGGATATTGGGGTCAACCAGGTACTTGTGAAAAATATTCAGTCGTTTCTCGCCCGGGCATTGGAAGCTCATCGTCAGCCCGCTCCAGAAAGCGACGTCTATTCGATGCTAGGCGGTCGAAACACTAGCGGCATGCCGGCTACGTTAATCAGGCGGAAGGGGTGAAGATCGATGGGGCTGAACGCACTGCTTGACGTTGCAAAGACCGCCCTCTTTACGGCGCAACAGGCCTTGACGGTCACCGGCCATAATATCAGCAATGTGAACACTCCGGGCTTCTCCAGGCAACAAGTCATACTCACGGAAGAGCGGCCTGTGGATGGGAGTCCAGGGCAAGTCGGCACTGGAGTGAAAATTGCTGAGATCCGACGGGCTGTGGACGTATTCTTGAACCGGGAGTTGGCGAAGTCTCATGAAGATCTTGGCCAGTTTACCGTGGCGCGTGACGAACTGAGCAGGCTTGAGAGTCTTCTGGGGGATGCTCGTGGGCAGGGTTTGTCGGGGAAGTTGAACGAGTTCTTCAAAGCACTGCAGGATGCGACCACGACACCTTCTCAGCTCGCTCCGCGTTCTGTGGTCCTCTCACGAGCCTCGACTTTGTCGAGTGCTTTCCATCAGCTCAATACGGACTTGGTCGAGACTCGTCGCGCCGTTGACGCGCAAATCGGTGCAACGATCCGCGAGATCAACAGCTTGACGGGAAAGATTGCCGAGTTCAACAGCCAGATTAAATCTGCCGAAGTGAGCGGCCAGAATGCCAATGACCTTCGCGATCAGCGGGACTTGGCCGTCAATGAGCTGGCCACGCGAGTTGAGGTGCTCACCTTTGAACGTCCGGACGGTACGGTCTCAATATTTACCGCCCGTGGACTGGTCTTAGTGGATCAGGAAACGACCCGCAAGCTTGTTGGAGTTGAATCCCCGGACAACCAAGGTTTGATAGATATTGGGTACGATATTGGAGGACCCCAACCGTCTGTCATTAACGATCTGATAAGCACTGGGAAGTTGCGCGGATTTCTGGATGTCCGAGATCGCACGATTCCTTCTGTCCAACGAGGAATCGACGCTCTGGCGGGGTCACTCTTGACCGAGGTTAACCAAATTCACCGAGTAGGATATGGTCTCGATGGCTCCACCGGAGAAGATCTCTTTTCTGGGTTATCGGTTACAACTAAAGCACCTATTACAAATGTTGGTACTGCCTCGATTGCGAACGGGGTGGTCACTGCGCCGAGTCTCCTGACTTTCCATGACTATGAGATTCGATTTACTGGACCTAGCGGGTACGCAATAATCGATGCAACAACGGGTGCTGGCATCAGAGGGAACTATACTGGAACGGCGCTTATGTCTCCGACGGTGGACGTGCCTGTCAATATTGTGACGGGAGGGAACGATACACTGGTGGTATCGGTAGACGGTACGACATCGGGTACTATTACGCTGAGCGGTGCCGGGTCGCCAGGCCTCTCGTATACGTCGGGTGCCGCTCTGGCCGATGAAGTTCAAAACAAAATCAACGCGGACAGCACGCTGGCCGCAGCGGGCCGGCAGGTCACTGTGTTGTTTGATCGAACAACACATCGACTTGTCCTGCGGTCAAATTCTGCTGGCGGGGCGAGTTCTGTAGACGTGACCGGCGGAACGGCACGAGGGACCCTCGGGTTATCTGGCGGGGTCAGTACAGCGGCGTCCGGCACGTATAGTGGGCCTCAAACGTTTCATTTGGACGGGATTGCAGTGACCGTCTCCGGGGCACCGGCGGCCAACGATGTCTTGAACGTAAACTCTCGCGACAACGCGGCGAGGGACCTGTCTGTTGCGTTCTCGGATCCATCGAAAGTCGCGCTTTCCTCGACACGGGCGGGTGTTCCGGGAAACAATCAGAACGGTCTGGATCTCGTCGCGCTCCAGTCAAAAGCCGTCACCGGTCTCGACAATGCGACGCTGTTCGACGCCTATCGTAAAACTGCGATCGACCTGGGCGTGGCCTCTCAAGTCGCGAGGCAGCGTCTTGAGACGGAAGAGATCCGCCACGAACAACTCCAGAATTTCCGCGCCCAGGTGTCCGGCGTCTCGCTTGATGAGGAACTCGTCAATCTTCTCAAGTTTCAACGGGCGTTTGAAGCAGCTTCACGCATGATCATCGCTGCCGATGAAATGATGTCCACATTGATTTCGCTCAAACGATAGACGGAGGAGCCTGCCATGCGTGTCACCGAACAGCAGGTGTTTGGATTCCTGGTAAACCACTATCAACGGGCTCGATCCAAATCATTACGTTTGCAGGAACATCTGGCAACCGGCAAACAGGTTTTGCAACCTTCCGACGACCCTGGTCGTTTCCATCGGATCGTCGGTGAACGGACGACATTGGCAAAGTTAGAGCAACGGCTCCGCAATATTTCAACTGCCACGACACGAGTTGAATTGGCCGATACATCGCTGCAGGGCACCACTTCGGCCCTGTCTCGTATCAGGCAGCTGGCGGTTCAGTTTGCCTCTGATACCAATGGTGCGGCAGAACGAGCTGCTGGCGCGCATGAAGTGCGTGCATTGCTGCAACATCTGCTCCAACTGGGTAATACCGAGTTTGACGAAAACCAGCCGGTGTTTGGAGGCACAAGCCGCCACGGGTTTGCTGAAGGGCTGGCGGTGTCTATTCCCGTTACCCTAACGAATGCCGTCGCGGACACACTGACCGTGAGAATTGACGGGGTGACCTCCGGCTTGATCGATTTAACCAGCGGCACCGAGACGCTCAGCGGTTCCGAAGTCGCTGCACGGGTACAGAGTCGGATCAATACCGATTCAGCATTACTTGCGGCAGGGAAAAGTGTTTCGGTGACGTATGAAAATGCTCGGCTCGTGATTGCCTCCAATTCAGAGGGATCAAACGCGAAAGCGGAGGTGATTGGTGGATCTGCACGTACGCTGCTCGGATTCAACGGGGGCAGTGCCGCCGATGGTGCCGTGACGTTCGCACCCACCGTGGTCACGCAGGCAGCTTCGGCCAACACCGGAGGAGCAACCATCTCTCAGGGGCAAGTGCGTACTGCGAGCGTCGCATCGTTCGACAATTATGTCGTCCGATTTACTAGCCCCACCGCCTTTGAGGTTCTCAATACCTCGGCACCGGTAACGGTGACTGCGAGCTTGGCCAATGTAGGACGAGTCGGTGCTATTGATACCGGGGTGATTGACCCACAGCGGGTTACCGTCGATTCCTACGAGATCCAATTCACGTCTTCCACACAGTATGCGGTCGTGAATACAACGACCGGGTCAACCCTTTCAACTGGGAACACCTATGTGTCCGGAGGAGCGATCGAATTTGATGGCTTGCGTGTGGTGCTTTCAAACGGACAACCAGGATCACCAGTGACTGGAGATCGATTTACCGTCGCTCTAACGCCGAAGACGGTGCTTGGGGGACAGACGTACACTTCAGGTGCCCCGATTACGTTTGAGGGCATTCAGCTCTCGATCACGAACGACACGGGGTCTCCAGCTGCTGGTGATCTCTTTCATGTCGTGAGTCACAGCAGATATGCCGGAGACTCTTCGAATCACGAAATTGAAGTCGCTGACGGAGAGGTGATCCCTACGAACGTCCCTGGCCATCAAGCCTTCAGCGGTCCTAATGTGAATCTATTTGAGGCTGTGCAACATCTTCTCGCGGCGTTGCGGGGAAACTTCAAGGCCGGAATCGTGGAGAGCCTGGGTGACTTGGACCGTGCACTTGGGCAGGTATCGGCGGCTCAGGCTGAAGTCGGTGCACGTGCTAATCGTCTGGAAGCCACTTCATCGGCATTGGAAGACGCTAAAGTGCTGGCAACCAATACGCTGTCCTCATTCGAAGACATCGATTTGGCACGAACCATCTCCGATCTCACCCTACAAGAGTATGCCATTCAAGCTGCAGGCGAAACGCTCGGTCGGATCTTCGATAACTCTCTCCTGAAGCACCTGCGTTAAGTCATCTCTCAAGTTTGCATAATGGATGGCCGATAATTCTATGGAACGCTGTGTAGCCATGGAAGGCGGGTATGCTGGTACTTACACGTCGACGAGGAGAGAGTGTCACGATCGGCCCAGACATCCGTGTCGTCGTGCTGGGTTTGAAAAGTGGGCAAGTCCGCCTCGGAATCGAGGCGCCACCGGCTGTCGCGGTTCATCGGGAAGAGGTGTACACGAGGATTCAAGAAGAGAACCGGTTGGCTGCGAAAACGCAGGCTGTGCCCCTCGAGGCATTTCGTCGCCTAATTCCTGTAAAACGCGGCTTGGCCTCGTGAGGATAGATTCGTGAAGTGCACATCGACTCGCTTCGGATCATTCGAAGTTTCGGACGAAAGTATCGTCAGGTTTCCTTCCGGGCTACTTGGGTTCCCTGAGCAACAGCGGTATGTGATACTTGATCATGACACTGAGGCCCCTTTCAAGTGGCTTCAATCGGTTGATGAGCCTGGTCTGGCCTTTGTCCTCATGGATCCGACTACATTCCATCCTGATTACCATATCGATGTTCCTGCCGATGCCCTGGCAGAGATCAAAGGGGGACAGAGGGATGATCTCGCCTTAGTTGTGATCTTGACCATTCCTTCGGATGATCCAGGTCGAATCACTGCCAATCTTCGGGGGCCGCTGCTCATAAGCCACACAACCAAGCTTGGGAAACAGTTGGTCCTCTCTGAAGAGTTCCCCACCAGGCATCCGCTGTTTCCTGCAGCGCCCGCCTCCACAGAAGCGCCTACAGACGTGCACCCCGCTACAGAGTGTCCTGCGTAAGTCGCCTCGATAGAGCAGATGCAAGAGGAAGATCGGCCTAGGCGGCCGCCTCAGTGCTGGGCTGATACCCCTGCCGGTAGGATTCTAACACGCGGACGAGTCGTGCGACCTCAAGCTCGAGTTGCGCATAGACGGGAGGGGCATCGTGAAGCGCGTTGAGACGACCGACAGCCTCTAGACGACTCGCGGTGAGTCCTACTTCAGCAGCGCAAAGATTTCCCGCCGTTCCCTTGAATGTGTGTGCGGTTCGCTCCACCGAGGACGGATCGGCATCGGCGAGCGCCGTTCTGATCTCAGCCAACATTGTCTGGTGACGATCGAGGAACAGACAGATGAGTTGAGCGAACAATGCGTTGTCGCTACCGAGATTCTGGTACATCCTGGCAGGGTCAAAGATCCCTCGAGTCGGGTCGGTCGTGGTGTGCACCGGCTGCTGTTTTGCAGAAACGGCGTTGGTGGGCGTTGAGGTGGCCCAACGTGCAAGGGCAGTGCGGAGTTCGTCCAGTTTGATCGGCTTTGAAAGATAATCATCCATTCCCGCTGCCAAACAACGCTCTCGATCTCCCTGCATGGCATTGGCGGTCACCGCAATGATTGGAATATGCGGTAGCAATGTCGAAACTATGCCTAATTGGGAATCTGCTTCAGCCTGTGGCCCACCAGATGTGGCTATTGCTTCACGCTCGCGAATATTCTTGGTCGTCTCAAAGCCATCCATGATGGGCATCTGACAATCCATTAAAATAGCGGCATAGTCACTCTTCTTCAATGCTCTCAGTGCTTCTTGGCCATTGTCGACAACATCAGGCTGATAACCCAGTTTCTCAACCATGCGGACGGCAAGCTTTTGGTTAACCAAATTGTCTTCCACCACGAGCACGCGTCGGTGTTGGACGTTCTCTGCGACCGTATGTCTAGTGACAAGTTGAGGAACGACTGAAAGCGTTTGAGGCTCCTTTGGCCTTGGACTCTCGGCAAGACCAAGAACGGTTCGCAAACAGTCTCGTAATTCGTCGTGGCGCACAGGTTTCGGTAGATAACCCATGGCGCCGGCCTGCCGTGCCTGTTCCGCGTGGCCTCGTTGGAGCATCGAGGTCATCACGACAAGGCGAATCCCAGATCCCTCTGGATGATGCTGAATTTCTCGGGCGAGCTGAAGCCCGTCCTTTCCCGGCATGATGACATCCAAGATGGCGAGGTCGTACGGAGTTCCTCGTCGTGTCGCCTCGGATATCCGGTGCAAAGCTGATTCGGCGTCCTCTGCCAGATCGTCAACCATTCCCCAGCCGGACACCAAATGATGGAGAATCAGACGATTCGATTCGTTGTCATCGACGATCAAGACATGTTTCCCTGCGAGATCTCCCATTGGAAGAATGGCCCGTGGCGAGCCGGCTTGTTTGAGAAGGCGCGCCGTACACCAGAAGGTGCTCCCTTGTCCTTCCGAGCTCCGTACGCCGACACTCCCTCCCATCAACTCCACGAGTTGCTTCGAAATTGATAGGCCAAGGCCGGTACCGCCGTATTTTCTCGTCGTTGAACTGTCAGCCTGCATGAAGGGACGAAAGAGCTTGGCTTGGGTATTCGGACTGATGCCGATGCCGCTATCGGTAACTTCGAACCGGATGACCGCAGAATCCGATAGGTCTTCCTGAAGATAGGCCTGTAGCGTCACTCCTCCTTTGTCGGTAAACTTCAGGGCATTCGCCACAAGATTGGTCAGGATCTGGCGTAATCGCCCAGGGTCGCCCTTGAGTCCAGTAGGCACCGCTGCATGGACAAGCCCGGTCAACTCAAGACCTTTCGTCTCGGCGCGTTCGGCGAACTGTGCGAGGACCTGCTCCACCATGGTGCGCAGATTGAAATCGAGGCACTCCAGCTCCAGTTTTCCTGCCTCGATCTTGCTGCATTCGAGCACATCATTGATCAGTTGCAGCAGCGCTTCGCCGCATTGGCGGATGGTCTCGGCGTAGGACTGCTGTTCAGGCGTCAAAGCTGTTTCCATGAGTAGGCTTGTCATGCCGATCACACCGTTCATGGGAGTTCGCAGTTCATGGCTGACTGTCGCAAGGAACGCCGTTTTGACGCGCGCGGACTCCCTTGCTTCATCAAGCGCGAGGTCGAGACGGTGGTTACTTTGACGAAGTTGGTCGGCTGATAGCCGGAGCGACTGCTGCGTCTTGTGAACGTTTGTGATGTCAATCGCATAGCCGCGAACCACTCCATGATGAGGCACTGGACAAAAAGTCCATGAAAAACTGGCTTCAGGTAGGAGGACTTCTTCGTGATGGAGTGTCTGACCGGTGTTGAGGCAGTGCTCCACAATGTTCGGAAGTCGGCTTGGCGCCACGTTTGGGAATGCGTCGAGGCCGTACCCAAATCGAGAGAGTAGCGCAATCATGGCAGGATTCGCATACGACAGACTGGAATCCCGATTCAGTTCGATAAGGGGTGAAGGGCTTTCCTCGGCGATTGCTGCCAAGCGATCACGGTCCTGCTCCAACTCCACTTCATGGGATAGGTCTCGAATGCTGATGACCAGAACCGTCGTTCCATTGAGCTCGCTTGGAAGACACGTCAACTCTATGGGGGTGTTCGTCGTCTTACTTATTACAAAAAGCTGTTGAGTCGCTGAAATAGGACGATTAGTTTTGAATGTCCTATTCAGCTGCGCAGAAATGCGTGATTCACTAGACTGGGTCAGTTTTGCCCATAGCACCGGGAACGACGATCCATGGCTAGACCGACATCGTGATCCGAGTAACCGAATGCCCTCTCGGTTGATAGCCTGGACCGTCAGATCGGGGTTGATAATGAGAGCGGCAAAAGGAAGCCCTTCAAGGAGCTTCAGCGCAATGGAAGCAGCAGGTTGAGAGACCGCTTTTCGACGCCGATATCGCCCTCGTTTCCGTTCAGGCGGTTTCATCATGCGGCTCGTGGCAGAGTCGTGTCCAGATGTATGCCGATGTTGACGCGCTCACGAACTGGGTCGAGGACACGTAGGACGCTCCGTACAGTGTGGTCGGATGACGGCGCAGCCAGGTCGATTTCGATCGGTGTCGCATAGGAGCCGCCTTGTGGATCGGTCGTGATTTTGACGAGTGGTTTGAGCCGTTGCTGCGGATTGGCTCCGACGACCACTGCCTGTTCGCCCGTGTTGAGCCTGACCAGGCTTCCAACTGGGTAGACGCCGATGCTCCGAATCATAACCTCCACTAAGGTCTTTTCAAACTGCCCTCCTTCTCCAGCGAGGAAGAGTTGCCGAACGGCATCGTGGGGAATCATCCCTGGTCGGGCTCCGCGCCAGCTGACCATGCCGTCGTAGAAATCGACGATACCGACGATTTGAGCAAGACGTGAGATCTGGTCGTGCCCAAGGCCGGCCGGAAAGCCACTTTTGTCTGATCGTTCATGATGCTCCCGCACCATTCGAAGGACCTCCTCGTGCATACCAGGATGTTCCGAAAGGAGTGTCACGCCGAGCTTGCAATGCTGTTCGAGCAGTGTCTTATCTTGCCCGGTACATTCCTCCCGTTTCCGAACCAGATTGCGTGGGAGACGGACATAGCCTGCGTCATGGAGCAAGGCTCCCATTCCGACCAGTTCCTGCAGCGGTTGGTCAAGTTCACTTTCAATGGCTACGATGAGGGATAAGATGCAGGTGTCCAACGCGTGGGTTGTCAGAGACCGATCGAACTGTTTGATTTTCTGAATGGCAACCTGAGTCGCTATTGCAGCTCGGTCATTGAGGACTTGGTCTAGCACATTCGATACGATGGCTTTAGTTGCCTCGGGAGATGGAGGCACTCCACGCTCAAGGTCATCGAAAATGCGTTCAACCGCTTCTTGGGCCTGCGCATAAATGATCGCCTGCTCAGTTTTTGGCTCTTTTGGAAAAGGAACGTTCGAGTCGGCCGACTCAGCGTTTACAGATGGTTGAGTCGTCGCTGATGGGAGATCGGATCCTTTGCTGGTATCGATTGTCAACATCCGAATCCCATGTTGCTTCATGAGCTCAATAGTCTGCAGATCGTTGATCAGTCGTTTATGGAAGAGAAACGGTGTCCGGTACCAGGGAACATCCATCTCGACGACGAACATGCCGGGAATGAGCTGCTCAATTGGGATGCGTTTTGTCGCCATGGGTTATAGACTCCAAGTCAGAAGGATCGCCGGTCGGATTTGCCGACAGAAGATAGGATCTGGGGATGTTATCGGCGAAATAGGCGTCGAACTTGATGATTGCCATCCAGTCATGCCGTGTTAGGACTGATTCTTAGTCGGCATGCTCGATTCTGTCTGTTCATCCTCAAGACTAGGCGATGAGCTTCCGATAAGGTTCATCAGCGACGGTTCGTATCAATTGATAGACATCAGGAGTGGTGGCTATGAATGAAATGGTCGTGTCTGTCCCCCCTGCAGCATCATTTTTATCGGTCGGGCTCCCTCTGAAGATATCCTTAACTCATGATCAGCAGAAAATGATGTATGGTTCGACACTCCTCGGATGGAAGGATCACGCCTGGCTGATCTGTGAATGGCCGCTACAACTCGGTCATGACCAACAAGTTGGTGGTGGCACGCCGTGCACCGTCAGTTACCTTCATGATGGAAAGCTTGTCGGCTATCGGAGCGAGATACGCGATCTCACCAGCTCACCGGTACCGCTTCTTTTTATCGCCTACCCCAAAACTGTCGAAGAGATGCATCTGCGCAAGCATGTGCGTGTGTCATCGAACGAGCCGATTCTGTTGATGCGAACCGACCCAGATCATTCATCCCAATCGAGTCTGCCCACCAGCGACTACTTTGGCGGCTTGTTGAAAGATCTCAGTGAAGAGGGGTGCAGCATCGCGTTGGTCCAACGACCGGCCTGGCTGCGCCCCGGCAGTACGGTCCGCTTGGAGTTCGAGCTGCCTGGGTTAGGACACATCACCAACCTGACCGGAGTCGTGAAGAACTCAGATGTGTGGCATGGTGGCGAGATAGTCGGCATCGAGTTTCGCTTCAATGAGCTGGAGTACATCGAATATCGGGGGTGGGGCGGATCTGTCCGCAACGCCATCGTACAATGTGTTTTCCAGAAAGTCAGTGCTTCATTCCTCACCCCGTAGTAACGCCCTGCAATATTGTCTGCAACAGATCGTTCTTTCCTCTGCACCGGGCAATTATTTCCGGCCTAGATGCAACCACCAGATAAGTCCTCTCTGATCTTGCCGCGAATCGCTCTCTACGAGTTGGCACACATCTTGATGTCATGGCCATGCATAGGTCACCTCAGACCTTCGGAGTGACCAAATGCAATGCATTGTTCCTTGTGTAGAAATGCCACCGAAGATATTGGCTCCCTGCTCGAACGTGCGTGTCCCCCTAAACCGTAGAAGGCCTAAGACCTGCCTTGAGGTCTCGACTCTTCAGGAATCCCGTCGCAAGGCGCAGCTCTTGTTTCACGATGACCAGTATCTGGACGCCTGTGATCTTTACGAAGTTCTCTACATGCGCTTTCCCGATCAGGCAGTCGAGTTGCTTGCCGAGTTGTATGATCTCTATCAGTCTCTTCCCAAAGGTCTGAGTCGGTACGAACTCTACCAGGCACGCCTATTTGACTTCCAACTTAAGCCCGGGGATCGCGTGCTCGATATTGGAAGTGGAAACGATCCGTTCCCTTTGGCTACCCAACTGGCCGACGTTACTCTAGAGGACAATACCTATGGAAGGGCGGGTGCTCCGCTCAAACGGCTTGGTGACAAGCCAATTTGCACGTGTAATCTAGAAGACATGAGTGGTTTTCACGATAAAGAGTTCGACTTTGTCTACTGCTCCCATGTGCTGGAACATGTTCACGATCCGGCGAAAGCCTGCGCCGAATTGATGAGGATTGGCAAACGTGGATTCATCGAAACCCCCACTAGAGGGAAAGATCTGTGGCTCGGGACAGCGGCTGTAAGCAATCACCGGTGGGCCGTCGAGATTGTCCAGGATTGCCTCGTTTTCTCTGAATATACTGAATATGAAATACAGGGTTTCCAATGCGATCTATTGCTTAGGATGCATGTGGCCCCCGAGTCTCGCCGGGAAAAGGCATTGACGGCCCTTATGTACCTGAAAGCCGATCTTATTAACACTATGCTGGTCTGGCAAGATACCTTTGCATATGAGGTGCATCGAGGCAGCGATGGGGGATGCGCTCATAGCAATGATGGACATGCTGGCGACCTACATGACGATACTAGGAGGCGAAAGCGAATTGACGGCATCCACTTGGCGAAGGATCCATCTCAACCTAGCCTGAAGACTGCAACTTCCTTCGGTAAAGTAGAAGAAGCGACAGGACCTAATACGACAAAGAAAGTCTGTGTGTTCATCAATACGTACTATGAGGCCTTCCTCACACAGCACTATACCTCCCATCCTCAACTGGCCAGGTTGCCATATCAGAAACAGCAGGGATCCCTTCAGACGACATGTTTCGGGGATAGCGATTTTTATTCCTGCGGACTCAGGAAGGCTGGGTGGGAGGCAGTTGATCTCATTGTGAATTGTCAGCCACTACAGGACTCATGGGCGAAGGTGCGAGGAATCGTTAATGGGGCGCATTTGATCGCCGTTGCGATTGAGCAGATTCGAGAGTTGAAGCCTCAGGTCCTCTATCTCCAGGATCTAGGAATCGGAACTCAAGAGTTCATCGCCGCCGCTCGTCCACATGTCGACCTCATCGTCGGTCAGATCGCTTCGCCCATCCCATCGCACGCACATCTCGATGGATTTGACCTTCTCATCTCCTCCTTTCCACATTTTGTTGAGACATTCCGGCGACAAGGACGCATGGCCTACTATCAGCCGTTGGCATTCGATCCGAAGGTGCTCGAGCGCTTGGGCAATCATCGGCGAGATCATGCACTGACGTTTGTCGGCGGGGTTTCTCCTGATCATAAAGGACGATACGAGCTTCTGACTGCCTTGGCCAAATCGTTACCGATTCACTTCTGGGGGTATGGCACGCAGGCCTTAGGTCAACAAGGGGTCGAGGCAAGCCGGCTTCATGGTGATGTCTGGGGGTTAGATATGTTCACGGTGCTTGCCGAGTCCACGATCACCCTCAATCATCACATTGATGTGGCGCAATCCAGCACAAACAATATGCGATTGTTCGAGGCCACCGGATGCGGGGCCCTGCTCGTTACGGACTATAAAGACAACCTCAACGACCTTTTCGAAATCGGTGGCGAAGTCGTCGCCTATCGGTCCATCACGGAATGTGCGGATCTTATTGCGTATTACCTGAACCATCACGATGAGGCGGCAGCAATCGCCAAGCGAGGACAGGCAAGAACGCTTCGGGACCATACCTACGAAGCGCGGATGCGTCATACGGCGGAGCTTCTGAACCGCCACCTAGATATGAAAATAGGAGCCAATCGTCTGCCGGATCCTGACCTAGGTCGAATCTCTTATGGTCGCCAAGAAATTGAACCTAACCAGGTAACAGTTGAGCTCGCGCAATCCTGGCAGTCGGATCAGATCCCGCTCAAGCAACGATCGTTGGTTCAACGCGAATTGCTCGACATGTACCGGGGCAATCCTCCGGATGTGTTTAGGACTCTGGCTGAGTCGCTCCGTCCATATGTCAGGGCGAACATCGAGTTGCTGGAGATTGGCTGTGCAAGCGGGTACTACTATGAGGTTCTGGAATATCTCCTCAGTATCCGTCTTGCCTATCTGGGTATCGACTTTTCCGATGCCATGATCCGGTTAGCCCGTGCCTACTACCCAGGGGTCCGATTCGAGATCGGAGATGGCAGCGCCCTGCGCTTCCAAGAACGCTCCATTCCCATTGTCATTTCGTCCTGCGTTCTGCTGCATGTGCGTGAGTACGCATTACACATTGCCGAGGCGGCGAGAGTGGCATCAGAAATCGTGGTCTTCCACCGCACCCCAATTGCAAGACGTGCGAAGACCAAACACTTCACAAAATTCGCGTACGGTGTCGAAACCTTTGAGATTCGTTTCAATGAAGCAGAATTTCTTAAGCTGTGCCGGAGTGTCGGACTGGAGTTCATCGCCATGCACAGCATCGGTCTCGAACCTGGACGAGACGAACTAGAAGTCACCTATGTCTTTCGCGCTTCTAAATAACATACCAAACAGTCTTCGAGGTGCGCGCGTACTGATTACTGGGGGACTTGGGTTCATCGGTTCGAATCTGGCCATCAGGCTCGTGCATGAGGGTGCCGAGGTGACGCTGATCGACAGTATGATTCCTGAGTATGGAGGGCATCTCTGGAATATCGAACCGGTGCGGGACCAGGTGCATGTCAATATCGCCGATGTCCGTGATGAGCACGCGATGAAGTATCTGCTGCAAAACCGCGACTATCTGTTCAATCTCGCCGGCCAAACGAGCCATCTGGACTCGATGGATCATCCTTACCAAGATCTGGACATCAATGCAAAGGCCCAATTGTCGCTCCTCGAATGCTGTCGGCAGCACAATCGAGACATCAAGATTGTGTTTGCGGGGACGCGCCAAATTTATGGGAAACCTCGTTATTTACCAGTCGATGAACAGCATCCACTCGATCCCGTTGATGTGAATGGCATTAATAAATTGGCAGGTGAGTTGTACCATCAGCTCTACCATCGCGTGTACGGAATTCGGGCGGTGGTCCTTCGTTTGACGAATACCTATGGGCCTCGGATGCGCGTGGTCGATGCGCGGCAAACATTCCTCGGTATCTGGATTCGGAATGTTCTAGAAGGTCGCCCAATCACTATTTTTGGAAGCGGAGCGCAGGTGAGGGATTTTAATTATGTCGACGACGTCGTGGATGCGTTGCTGGTGGCAGCCCTCTCCAACGAGGCTGACGGGGAAACCTACAATCTTGGAGACGAACATCCCCTCAGTCTTAAGGAGACCGCTGAGTTGTTACTGCGATGCTACGGGCATGGGAGCTATCAGTTAGTTCCGTTCCCTTCTGAACGGAAGTCCATCGACATCGGAGATTACTACGGAGACTTTCG
Source organism: Nitrospira sp. (assembly GCA_041743145.1). Taxonomy (GTDB): domain Bacteria; phylum Nitrospirota; class Nitrospiria; order Nitrospirales; family Nitrospiraceae; genus Nitrospira_D. The sequence goes on from JBGTNJ010000051.1 coordinate 36,833, forward strand.
GAAGATCAGCAGCCAATTGAGCTGGAAACCATCCGTCTCGCTGGCCGACGGTCTACAACGGACTCTGAACTACTATGGACGACATGGCTACCGATATTGGCTGCCTTCAGCAGTCGCAGCTTAACGCGATCGCAGTCGCTGATCCTGGCGCGGATGTACGGGGTGATCGCGAGGCCATTCTTGCCGCTATGGATCGCGTGTTGTGCGGGGGGCATTACATTCTTGGCCAGGAAGTGGAAGCCTTCGAAAACGAGTGGGCGCAGTATCTTGGTGCATCCTATTGCGTCGGTGTGGCGAGTGGAACGGATGCGCTCGCCTTAGCGCTGAAGGCAACAGGCGTCCAACCCGGTGATGAAGTCATGACAGTCTCCCACACCGCGGTCGCCACTATCGTCGCCATCGAGGCAATCGGAGCCATCCCCGTATTTGTTGATGTCGATCAGAGATCAAGATGTATGGATCCAAACCTGCTCAGGGTAGCAATCACTCCACGTACCCGTGCGATTGTTCCGGTGCATATCTATGGCCAACCGGCAGCGATGGAACAGATTCTTTGCGTGGCTCGACAAAATCGATGCTTCGTGATCGAAGATTGTGCCCAAGCGCACGGGGCAGCCATCGGCGATCGGAAAGTAGGAACATTCGGCGATGCTGCTGCATTCAGCTTCTATCCGACAAAAAACTTGGGTGCGATCGGAGATGCTGGAGCAGTGGTCAGCAACGATGCGAGCATCGATGCGCGGCTCCGCTCCTTGCGCCAGTATGGGTGGCACGAACGGTATATCAGTGCCGAGGTTGGAACCAATTCTCGTCTTGATGAGCTGCAGGCGGCGATTCTTCGAGTGAAGCTCCGTCATCTCGACCGTCGCAACCAAAAGCGGCGAACCATTGCAGAGCGATATCGTGCGGCTCTCGCATCGACGGGCGCCATAGCGCCGCGCAACATTCCCGACACCACTCACGCGATGCATTTGTTCGTCTTGGAAAGCAAGATGCGCGATAGTTTGGCAGGGCATCTCTCCGAAACAGGGATTGCCACAGCGCTGCACTACCCGGTACCGGTGCATCGGCAACCGGCCTATGTGGGGCGGATTGCCGGGGCAGACCGACTGCCGGTTACGGAGGGTTTGTACGAGCGGCTCCTCACGATCCCCTGTCATCCGGATTTGACTGATGAGCAGGTACAGGTGGTCTGTGACCGATTGCAGGCTTGGTCCGAACCGACTTCACTTGAACCTATCTCAAAATTGCTTGAGGAGCATCGTGATGCAGGCGAGCTGGACAAACCCAAGAAAATTGGTGGCGTAGTACTCCCAGCGAATGAGTAAGCGCCGCTTCCACTGGAGCCAGGCAAAGAAGCGTTCGACGAGCCAGCGGCGTTCGTACCGTCGGAGATGGCGACCATCTTGGGTCTTGAGTTTCCGGGTGGAGCGATG
>JBGTNJ010000052.1:0-12827 GCA_041743145.1 Nitrospira sp.
TTGACGCGTACATGACCCAGCGCAATGCCAAGCCTAAACCGTTTGTGTGGACCAAGACGGCACAGGAGATCTTGGCGAAAGTGAATCGGGCCAGGATCGCCCTAGATAAGACAAGAACAGCATGAATCACTACACTAGTTCGCGTTCGCTAATCTCGATGCGCAATTGTTTATTGAGCGTTTCGACGAGTTGGCGAGACTGCACCGCATCTTCCATTACATTGAGCGCAGCGCGGCGCGCATTCTGTATCTCAACATTGGCCTTCTGCAGCTCCATCACACGCTGTTCAAGTTCCGCATTGATGCGTCGGCCATGTTCTTCGCTGTCTCGTAACGAACGGAGCAGGTGCACGTGGTGAATCGCGGTCGCAGCCTGGTTAGCCGCGATATTGAGGAGGAGATGCTGCATCGGGGTAGGCTCATGATCATTCCAAAATGCGGCGGCGACTACCCCCAGTTCTGCCTGGTTCCCGACAGGCCGCACCGTCACGCGCAACATGCGGGGCCCTCTTGGATCGGGAAGCTCGAGAATCTCGTCCGGATCATGGGCTCGCACCCAATCCACAATGGCAGGGCCGACCCTGTCCGCGAGATCGCCACTCGTCTGATAGCGGTTGGTCTGCGCGACCGTAATGTTCGGTCTGCCCGGACCGTCACAAAACGACACCCACACGAATTGTGGATTCAGGGTCGCGAACAAGGAGGCGGCCAAGCTTTCTGAAATGCGCAAGGGGTCGGCGCCCCACCACATGGCTGGTAGGGTGGAAAGGGCGACAATGTCGCGCAAATCGTTGTTGCTTGTGGGTCCGCCAATCTTCGCCGGCTCGGAGAACATGCTGTACAGCCCCTCGTGGTACATGCGTGGGAGGCTAATGACTCAGCGCCGATGGCATCTGAGTCGAATGCTCTGCCTGCTTCAGAGATTCGCGCTCCCTCAGCTCACTAAAGAAATCGGCCGGCGGAATGAACAGCGGGTTTTCCTGCAGCACCCCGCCGATAATGACCATGGGATGCGTGCGCAAAATATCCATAACGACGCTCCCGCTATGCTTGTTGAGATCGTACACACAGACGACCGGATCGGGGTAATTCGGCAGGACGGAATTCAGCTTGGTCTCGTATTCAATGATGTCCGTCACGCCGGGAACCGTTTCCAATGCCCATTCCATGTTTCCCATAAGCCGGGTCAAGGTGTATTGTGTGCGATTGTTTTCAAGCACTTCCGTGAGGGTACGGATCATGCGCTCGCCGTCAAAACAGCCATCCTTCAGATAGGCATCTTCCCAATGACGCACTTCAAGCTGGCCGCTCCGTTCGGCTGTCCCGACGTCGATGCCGCCCGCGCGGCAGGCGGACAGGTGCGCGTCACGAAGACGGGCATCGATGATGTGAAAGGCCTTTTCTCCACGATCCATCCCGTCTTTAAAAAATGGCATGAGCACCTTATTCTGTTCTTCGCGAGAATTGAAAAAGGCGCAAATGTGGCGATTCTTTTTGAGTGTGCGGCCAGCTAGGCGGATGGGGGTTTCCGAGGCAGTATTCATGATCACATCCTTTCTCTAGAGTGTGTTGAAACGATTGGAGATTGCCGAGGCGTTTCCTTGTCTGACGCCGTGTCCGATCTCCTCTTGTGCATACATGCTTTGCGCGGTGGCATGCGTGTCCTCGAATGCCAGGGGGATATCGCCTGGCGCGTCCTTGCTCACGACAGAACTCATTCACCTCCTTCTTTTCAATGATGCGCAGCTCGCGCTCCACTGCAACGCGTAGGGAGTGAACCAGATGCGGCTGCCGTCAGGACGCTCCGCGACTGCTTCAGCACCGTGAATCGTGCGACCTTCTTTCAAGGAGACGGCCATCGGGCACCCATTCAGAGGCATGCGCGTGCGGTGTGGATGATGGAGCTTCCAGCTGACGCATCACTGGTCATTTTCCAACTCCGGCACACGCCCGGAAAATTCGACTGCGGGGGGTTGTAGTACGTGAGGCGCCCTGCGGCGCCGGTAATATAGACTGCCGGCGGGAGCGCGTCAAACATCTTGCGGAAACGGCGTTCGCTGTCGCGCAATGACTGCCGCAAGCGCGTGCGTTCGATCGCGATCGCCACGGTGCGTGTCGCCATTTCGACCCCTTTCAGATCGTCTCTGTTTGGCTCGCGGGCAACCGGGTAATACATGGCGAATGTGCCGAGCACGTCGCCTTGGCCGGACATAATGGATGAGGCCGATACTGTGGTTCACGTATACCATCGAACGTCTTTCCGAACGCAACGTGTGTCAACGATGACTTCCGATCCCTTGACCGCCAATTTGTCTAAGAGTCCACACTGTCTCGACCGGTCTTCCGGGTGGGACAGATCCTCTATTCGCTAACTCCTATTTTACGGCAGGGTAACTGGGACAAACCCTAGTTTCCATGATGTTACTTTCGTAAATATCGACAGTGTGCTTCGTGGTAACCATGGGATGAGCGTCGGATGAGCGTCAAAAGTAAAGATTTGATTAAATGAAAATAGCTGCACCATCGGCGCCGAGGTAGAATACGGTCTCGATGGACCACGAAGCGGACGCTCCACCGGTGCTCACTCCAAGAGACGGGAGGGTACAACCCTCAACCAGGAGGTGCAGCCGGACAATAATGAGGGTTTTGTCCTGAAATCACACATTGGGGGATGGACGCGATCCTGGGTGCCGCCACCGGTCGAACGCGACGTAGGCCCTCGGCCACGAGCCATGCGAAGGATGGCGCGGATTCTGTACGCTGGACACACACCATTGAAGTGGCCGGGTACCGACCGTTCTCACGCTGTGCCAGGGGTGGCGAGAGAGACCCGCTGGCATCTCTGTCTCGCCTTGATCCTGATGGGTGACCGGTGCGACTCCGGTCACCGAGTCGACACCAGAAGAACGAAAACGGGGACGTGCCTCCGAACCCACGCACGGAGAGCTCACGATGCCAAGACGCACGCCGTGTAATGGTCAACCGCGGCCTGCGGAAAACCTCGTGTGTACCCTGCCCGGAGTCTCCGAGACGGGCGACCCCGTAGACCGACTCAAAACCTTACGCCAAAATACAAGCCAGGCATCACGTTCGTATGAAAATCGACTTCTCGACCTGCGACACGGACATCCCTTCCGAGCGCGGTGATGTTGAGCATAAAGTCAGCCGTAACGGACACATGTTCATTCACCGCATGATCGATTCCGAAGCCGATTGGAATCAAGAACGAACTGAAGGTATCACCAAAGCCGATTTCAGGTTCCCTAATACCGGCACGTACGAAGCCAATCCCGCCTTGCATGACGAGCTTGGTCTGGTTGTTCATGCCCGGAATGGGCCACCAATACTTGCCCTGGACCGTGAGCCCAAAGAGAAAATCGTCGCCTGCGCCAGCATATTGGGCTAAGGGACCAACGGAGATCTCCTCCGATATGAAATAGTCCAGGTGCCCATTGAGGGCGAATTCCACCCCGTCAGGCGTGCCCCCCAAGAAGCCGACCCCAGTCCCACCAGACCACCGTCCCGTCCCACCAGCTGTGGGGTCCTGGGCGGACACCAGCCCGGTAGGCGTCACGATGAGCACGGTGAGTAACAAAAGAAGAACCACTGGTCGACGCGAAATGAATAGGTGTGTCATGCTGATCCCTCCCTACATGATGGCCAAAGAGTCTGTCTCATAAATGGTCGATTATTGAATGCGCCTTGGTGCACCTTCTCACACCGAGCCCGGCAGGCTTTTACTGGTCATAGCAGGCTTCCGTTATCTTAAACAAGGGTTTTGAACGAGAAGTCGATAATTGGGGTCAGATTGTTCCAGGGTGTGCAAGAACTGCTAGCAGAGGACGGAGGCGTCGACGGCGTGGATGGAGAACTCCTCGTCGTTGCGATCACGGACGGTGATGGTCAGTCGAACCAAAGCGCTGCGGTAATAGGAGGGGGGCCTAAAATCGTGAAAACCATCCCCTGCTATTGAGGTTTTTCTCACATTTCGCCAACTGTGCGCGGTAGCGAGCAGCGTTACGCTCGACCTTTTTGGCCACCGTCACCAGCCAACGTTTTCTCTTGTAGGTTTTACGCTTATATCCGCCGTGACCTTCGTGGTAGGCCAGATACTGGTTGCGGGCATCCCACTTGCTGATACCCAGAGTTGTGTAGCTCATACTGCCGTACCAGCCAATAAAATCCACTGCATCGGCAAAGTCACCACGGTTCGCGGTCCAGTTGCCGGTCTTCTTCTTGTACCAGTTCCAGGTGCCCTTCATGACCTGCGCATAGCCATAGGCTGACGACTTACGCCCCCATGGGATAAACCGAAGAAGATAATCCTTGGGGGCTTTCGCGTTGTGCCTAAAGCGCGATTCCTGATGAATGATAGCCAACTGCACGTGGATGGGAACGCCCCATTTCTTATAGCTAGACTTGGCGTTGCCATACCAATCGCCTTTGTCGTAGAAGATGGCGCAGGAGTTCGTGATATTGCTTGGGGGAATTGTGGCGCAGGCGGTGAGCCACATGATTCCTGTGACGGTAAAGAGGGAAAAAATGGAGGGAATGCGTCGGTAGGGTATAGGAATTACACTCCTCCAAGCGGCGAATTATTCCAGCGTTGTAACATCGGTATTGTCTTGTATCGTTGCGACGGAGTCATTCGAATTAGTATGCGGACTGCGGGTGGTCGTGCCTGTTGAGGCCTGGATACTATCAAGTTCAGCCAAGAGAGGCTCAATCTGCGCCATGAACTCTTTCGTCGTTTGCGCCGGGATGCCATTAGCCTTGGGTACCTCCACGGTAAGCGGATTACGATGAACTCCATTGACGCGAAATTCATAATGAAGATGTGGACCAGTCGCGAGACCAGTCATGCCTACATAGCCAATAATTTGACCTTGTTTGACACGTTGTCCAGTTCTAAGTCCTTTTTTGTAACTGGACAGGTGTGCATAAACAGTATCATATCGACCACCATGTTTAAGAATGATGGCGTTCCCCAAGCCGCCTTTTCTCCCTAGATATGTAACCGTACCAGCTCCTGTTGCCTTCACTGGAGTTCTGCTGGGCGCAGCATAATCCACCCCACGATGAGCATGGAGTGTGTTGAGAATAGGGTGTTTACGCTTCAGGCTGAATCTGGAGCTGATACGGGTGAACTTAACGGGTGTACGCAGAAATGCTTTGCGCATGCTGCGGCCTGTATCAGAATAATATTCCGAGTGGCCGTCTTCATGTGTAAATCGTATGGCACGATAGAGGGTTCCCCGGTTGACAAATTCTGCGGCAGTTATCGGTCCTTCGCGCACTTTCACACCATTCTTGAAATATTCCTCATAAATCATGGAAAAACGATCGCCGCTTCTGATATCCAAGGCAAAATCAATATCCCAACCGTAAATGGCGACAAGCTGCATAACCAGATTCTCTGAGAGGCCTGCCGCAACACCAGACAGGAACAGGGAACCCTTGATCGTGACAGTTGCATGTTTGACGCGGGTCTCAAGTTCTTCGGTGATTGTCGTGGCATGAATACCATCATCATTTTTTACAACCTGCAGGGTCGTGAGCAGGTCCACCGGGTACTTCAGTGCTACGAACTGATTTTCAACCACCTGAAGCCAAACTATCTGACCCGGTTTCAGGTGTTTTAACACTGATGTCTCTTTCCCCAGGGTCATGATCGTGTGCAGATCCTGCTGGCTCAGACGGAGTCGCTTGAAAATACGGGCAAGACTGTCTCCCTTGGTGACCTGTATTTCTTGCCAGTCGAGGTCATTCAGTTGTTCAGTGGGATGTTCTGATAGGTGTGTTGTGTTGAGTGTGTTGTTCTCTGTTGTTTCGTAGATTTCATCTTCAGGCAGGTAGGGAGATTCGATAAGTGGGATAACACCCGCATGTGATGATTCGTTTGATCGGTCATATTGAGTTACATGTGGCAGGGTTGCTGTCACATCCTGTGCAAGCAAGGGTGCCTCCATGCCCAACAACGACCCTAGGAAAACGAGGATACCCGCAAGGATTGATAATCGTGCAAAACCAGCCACGATGGGATGATCCGGTTCTCGCCCGATGGCCACGCCATGGTATTTCTTTGTAGGAGCTCTGCGAGTCATCATGATAGGCCGATAATTTTTGCTAACAGTATCCCTTGCGTATGAGTCAGTCAATACATTCTGTCCTTTCAGGGATGAAATCCATATGGAAGAGGAGCCTGTTAAAAAATCGAGAGAAGGCGTCCCTGTTGCGCAGTACAACTGGTTTTGACCCAACGGGTCCTGGCCATGGCAGTGGCGTGGGATCATGAAAATGAGGTCGAGAGTCTTTGTCTAGGATCACCTGCTCTCAATTGCATCCGATGGCAGGCCGATGTCACATGAACCAGATATTCGGATCAGCCGTGATGGCTAATAGATAGAGAGAACACGATGCTGACTATTCGACGGTGTGCCCTTCCAGGAAAACCGCTTGTTCCAGGGTGCGGAAGAATTGCTGGTAGGGGACTGGGTCTTCGACGGCGCGAAGATAGAACTGTGCGCTGGCGCGGACGAGGAGCTGGGACTCGTTACGGTCCCGAACGGTGATGGTCAGTCGCACGAGGTCGCTGCGGTGATAGAAGGGTCCCCAGGCTCGGTAGGTTCTGGTGAGAAACAGGAGCGTGTCCGGACGGTAGAGGACATAGGAGGGATCAAAGAAAGTCGGTTGCTCGAGGTCGACGTATTTCTTGGCGGATACGATCCCCAGTTCCTCGTCGAGCACGTCGATCTTGCAGTTCAGGTCCTGCAAGGTCATGACGATCGCCTGGAGCAGCTTCCGCCTGTCCTTGGTATCGAACACGCGCGTCTGCGCAGCCCGGATCTTGACCTGACTCTCCTCGGACAACCAGATCTGCGTCCGTGCGTCCGATTGATTATCGTGCCGCATTTCGTAGGGCGAGCAGGCGGTGAGCAGCGCCGCTCCGGCGAACACTGTCGGCAGCAGCATTCGCGAAGGCCTTCGCGAATTCGGCGATCGGTCGGCGATCATGGCGAGGCTGTCGACTCCTGAGAGAGAAAGAGGGCCCGTTGCAGCGCGGCGAAGAAGTTCTGATACACCTTCGGGTCTTCGATAGGCTTATTGTTGTAGATAGCGTTGGCACGGAAGCTCATCTTGTCCGCCGTCTCTTGCCGCACCGTCACGGTGATTGTGACGACGTCGTAGTAGTTGGGTTCGGCGAATCGCGCCGCGGTCACCAGACCAAGTCCTTCGTTGGCTCGCTCGATGATGAAACCCAGGTCCTGCAGGGAGGCGATGACGGCCCGGATGGCGGCGTTCCGGTCCGTCAGGTCGAAGGTTCTCGTCTGAAGGCTTCGGATCTTCATCTGTGCCTCGGTCGGGGCCAGCAAGTCCGGTGCGGGCTGCGGTGCCGCACAGCTCTGTAGGAGGAGGCTTCCGGTCAGCAAAAGGCCTGGGCCGAGCAGAGTGATGTGCAACCTCGATTTATTCATACCATGTCCTCAGATTCGATGGGCCTCCAGGAACACCGCCTTTGAGAGCTTGGCGAAAAATTGCTGATAAATTTCTGGATCGCGGATCATTTCCATATATTGCTCACCGGGCGGGATGTATTGATTATCGACTTGCCCGTCCCCTTGCCAGACAACTCGATAGAACATGATGCGGACTTCCTGGCGGGTGGCTTCGGCATTGAGCGGACGGGCGATGAGGGAGGCGGCGATCTTTTGATGGAGGTCAACCGGCTGCATGAGCTTTCCGAGGGAGAGAATCAGCACCAGCACTTGTCTGACATATTGGCCATACTCGCGAGCGCTGCGTTCCTTTGTCGCGCGCAGGAAGCCGATTTGCCGCTGGCTTTCTTCCACCTGAAAACCCAAGTCTTGGAGTACGGCGGCCGAGGCCGAGAGGAGTTCCCGTTCATTCGGCGTTTCGAACATCCGGGTCTGCATCGCCCGGTTCTTCGGGATGTCCGGCGTGAGTGCGAAGAGCTCGGCCGGCTCGGTATGGACAACGCAGCCGCTCAAAAACGCAAGGGCTGTAACGAAAGCGCCGCCCTTTCCAACCATAGCGCTGATCCAGTTCACCGGCGGATCAGAACTGGGTAGAGTTGTAGGCAAAGTCCCGGACCTTCTTCTCTTCGTCGTACTTGATGATGATGGTGAGGGTCCGTTGGCGCTGCGAGCTCGAACTGTCGCGCGAGGTGGCGCCGAGAATGATGATGCTGGCAAAGGTTGAGCTGGCCGTATCCACGCGATCGGTGGAGACCTTGTCGTAAATCCAGACCTCGCGCCGTTTCTCGTCCGTGGTCACAATATTGGGACTCCCCAGGAGTTCGGCCACCTGTGAACCAGGCATCCCGACCTTAATTTCGCCCTGCACCTTGCCGACGGTGAGGCGGTCTTCTTTGATCTCGGCCTTCCCGCCGCAGCCTGCGGCGGCGATGAGCAGACACAGGCTTAGGATGCTCCAAAACGATTTCATGGCGGGGTTCCCTTTCTGTTGTTTCCGTGTGATGCGGACTCCAACGCTGATCACGACTGCTGCCTCCCCCACATCAGCTCCAGTTGAGAAGGAGGCGAGTCATGTGAGCCCGTCAGCGCTGACAGAGCCCTATTTCAGGGCCTGCAACGAATCGCGAGTCTCGAGGAGTTCGGTCAGAAACAAATCTAGGTGCTGATCTCGCTGCGGTTGAACGTCTTTAAATTCCCTAATCCGTTTGAATATGGCCTTCAGCTCTTTGGTGTGCGTCACTGTCAGAGCATAGGCCGGCGTCTCCCGCGTGGCTTTATCGAGGCAGCAGAGCACATTACGAAAAGCATGGGACTGATCGTGCAAGTTTTCGAGGGCCTGATCGTTCCCCTCCCCCCCTTTTGCCGTGGTTGCACTCGCTTCCATCATGCTCGCGAGATTCTCCAGCGTCTCCAGCTGGGTCGTCCCTTTGGCCTTCGCGGTAAATTCCTTGGCGTGAGGAGCGTGCAACGCCATGCAGCCGCTGAGTCCGAACATCAGGAATGAGCAGGCAAGAAACCCAATCGTATGTTTCATGGGGTCCTCCTCGTGTTTGGTGAACATCAATCGCTCTGGTCGATCTCCACCGTCGTCCAGTCAGTTTCAGCGTTTTCGCTCAGGGGGCTATCGTACCGAGATATGTCTGTGAATCAATACTCATGGAGGCTCTAATCCGACCATATGCCCCGACCACGAAGAAATCAAGCAGCTCCCAGACGTGCCGCGCACCGAAAACAGGAGTTGCTCACCTGTCGCAGAAGAAAGAGTGCCGCTCGCTCCCCAAGATCGGATACACTATCCCTCGCCGATTATGCCACCGATTATGTTGCTCAGATGTGAGTCCATTGGAAAGAGCTACGGGGTGAAACCCTTGTTCACCGACCTGCCGATCGGACGGTGCGACGGGGATCATGTCGGACTGATCGGCCCCAATGGCAGCGGGAAATCCACGTTGCTCAAAATTCTAGCCGGCCTCGAGGAGCCGGTAGCAGCACCCGGTCTGTGCAGAGGCAGGTGGAATGGCTCCGGCGTGGACCGAAAGCTCGTACGACCAAGGCCAAGGCTAGGATCGATTCGGCAGGGCGGTTGGTTGACGAGCTGCTCGACATGGACCGTGACCTCTGGTTTCCAGGAGGCCAGCTATTTGTCCAATCTGCGCGCCTTCCTGTTCGGTGCCAATTGGGGTCTCATCAAGTTCACCCACGACGCTAATGGAAACGTCACTAGCATTCTCGATCCGCAGAAAAATCCCAGTCTCTTTGAGTACGCCCTTGGCGGTTTGGCACAATCTTTGACGGCTCCAGCATGTCTAGCGTAGCGGACACAGCCACCCGCACCCATCCTGACCCTACGCACCGACTCCTTAAGGTGGTTCGCACACTCGTGAAAGAGGTGCACCCCGGCAGTGCTGCTGCCGTTTCGGCCGATCTCGACAGCGTCCTCGATCGCGAACTGGGCCTCGACAGCCTGTCCCGAGTCGAGCTCTTCTCAAGGCTGGAGCGCGAATTCGACGTCGATCTGCCCGAGAGTGTGGTCGGCGAGGCCCGAACTCCCGGTGACTTTCTGGACGCTATCCTGAAACATGCGGGCATCGCTCGCGTGGAGCCGACTGCTCCGACGATCCTCCCTGCGCACGAAAAAGCAGCCGGCATCCACAACAACATCCACACACTCGTGGAAGCTCTCGCGTGGCAGGCCGGACAGCATGGCGAGGGCACTCATATTCACGTGCATGGGGAGGGCGGGGTAATTGAACCGATTTCGTTCCAGATGCTCTATCGTGAAGCGATGGCCATCGCGGCAGGCTTGCGTCGGTCCGGCTGCAAGCCGGGGCAGCCCGTGGCGCTCATGCTCCCCACCGGACGTGACTTTTTTTGCGCATTCTCCGGGATTCTACTGGCCGGCGGCATCTCGGTTCCGATTTACCCACCGACTCGACTGAGCCAACTTGAAGAACATCTGCTTCGCCAGACGAGCATTCTCAACAATGCCGAGGTCGTCGGACTGATTACGGTCCCGGAAGGCACGAGGGTCGCTCGGTTGCTGAAGGCTCAGGTCCCCACGATCAAGCACGTCACCACCGTCGCAGAGGTGGCGGGTGATCCAGGGGACTTCAGAGTACCGCTTGTGGCGGCCCAGGATACCGCGTTCCTTCAATACACATCCGGCAGCACCGGGAACCCCAAGGGGGTTGTCCTCACCCACGCCAATCTGTTGGCCAACATCCGCGCGATGCGAGCCGTCACCCAGGTCACCCCGGACGACGTCTTCGTGAGCTGGTTGCCGCTTTACCACGACATGGGACTGATCGGCGCCTGGCTTGGAGCGCTGGTCTGCGGCTACCCATTGGCCATCATGTCTCCGCTGAGCTTTCTCACCAAACCGTCGCGCTGGCTCAAGGCCATTCACATGCATCGCGGGACGATCTCGGCCGCGCCGAATTTTGCCTACGAGTTGTGTGCTTCACAGATCACCGACCAGGACCTCGAAGGGGTCGACTTGAGTTCGTGGCGGCTGGCCTTGAATGGCGCTGAGCCGGTAAGCCCCGACACGCTCGAGCGATTCGCCTCGCGGTTTGCCTGTTACGGCTTTCACAAAGAGGCGCTGCTGCCGGTGTACGGGCTGGCCGAATCGACCGTCGGCGTGGCGTTTCCGCCGCCCGGGCGCGGGCCAGTGATCGATCGCATCCAGCGCGAACCGTTCGCCTCGAAGGGCACGGCCATCCCTGCGGCACTGGATGATACGGACGTGTTGCGCTTCGTCTGCTGCGGCGCCGCGCTTCCCGGACACCACATCCGGATTGCCGACGAGCAGGGTCGTGCGTTATCGGAACGTGTTGAAGGGCATCTGCAATTCAAAGGCCCCTCCGCCACGAGCGAGTACCTCCGCAACCCCGAGGAGACCAAGCGCATGAAGCAGGGCGAGTGGCGGGATTCGTTCGATCTCGCGTACCTGGCGAACGGCGAGGTCTATATTACCGGCCGTACGAAAGACCTTATCATCCGTGCCGGCCGCAACCTGTACCCATACGAATTGGAGCTGACGATCGGAAATTTGCCCGGCATGCGCAAAGGGTGCGTGGCCGTGTTCGGCAGCCGCGCTCCGGAGACGGCGACGGAGCGTCTGGTCGTGATCGCGGAAACGAAGCAGCGTCAACCCGCCAAGCGGGACGACCTGCGTCGGCAGATCATGGCGCTGGCAACTGATATTATCGGGTCGCCACCGGATGACATCGTGCTGGCTCCGCCGCATTCGGTCCTCAAGACGTCCAGCGGCAAGATTCGCCGGACTGCTATGCGCGAGCGTTTTGAGAAAGGCACGATTGGCACCGAGCATCCACAATCCTGGCGTACCCTTGCTGGCTTCGGAATTTCTGGTGTGGCGGCGCGATCAAGGCGCAAGCTACGTTCATTAGGGGAGCGGTGGTACGGCCTCTATGCCGTCACACTCGGAGGCCTGCTCGCAGTGGTCACCTGGCTCCTCGTGGCGCTCGTACCCTCGGGACGGATGGCGTACCGGGTCGCCCGATTCATGGCGCGCAGTCTCTTTCGATGCTGTGCCCTTTCGCCATGCGTGACCGGTTTATCGCATGTACGTGCCGATTTGCCCACGATTATCGTGTCCAATCACTCCAGCTATCTCGACGGAATTCTCTTGTGTGCTCTCCTGCCCGGATGGCCAAAGTTCACGGTCAAAGGCGAACTGGAGCAGGCATGGGTGATGCGTGTGTTTCTGAAGAAACTCGGCGCGCAATTTGTTGAGCGCTTCGCCGTCGAGAAGAGCGTCGCCGTCGCGCAGAGGCTCACGGAACGGCTGGAGGCGAGGGAAAGTATTGTATTCTTTCCGGAGGGCACCTTTCGCCGCCCGCCAGGACTGCTCCCGTTTCGGCTCGGCGCGTTCTCCGCGGCCGTTCGCTCGCAGACACCGGTCGTGCCGATTGCCGTGCTGGGCACCCGCGCGGTGCTTCCCGAAGGAGACTGGCTGCCGCACCCGGGCCGGATCTCCATTGCCATCTGCCCGCCAATCGCCCCGGCTGGTACGGACTTCAAGGCGGCCCTGACATTGCGAAGCGCCGCACGCACAGCCATGCTTCAGCATCTACACGAACCCGACATCATTGAGCCCACAGAAACGGCTCTGACGGCTTCTCGAAGCCGGACGTAGGCCGTTGGCTCCAGGTTTGGAGTCCCCTTCCTCTAGCAGTCTGCTGAAAAACCCCTCGCTAAGCGGTGCGTAATATGATTCTCTGTTTTAGGAAGAACGGAGGGGCAATCATGCGCGGAACATTGGACGATCAAGGGCGGTTATTTTCGTATATCTCGCCGGAGCAACGGG
>JBGTNJ010000053.1:0-28579 GCA_041743145.1 Nitrospira sp.
TCGGCGGGTGGATTTGCGATACTGTGCGAACGTCACCTCGGCAAATGTCTGTTGCGCCATGGGCGTGCCTCCTCATCAGCGAGTGTGGCGTTCCCTCTAGCACATCCCGAGCGAAGAATAAATCAGACCTTCCTTAGGAGAGTGCCATTGGCATAGTTCACTTTATTAGAGTCACAAATGAATTTAACATCTCTTATGTCAACAAGAGATGAGTTGGTAATTGCGAATGGTGCTGAGGCTACAAGAAATGGGCTATCCATAGGATCTAATGCAGAAGTTGCGAATGCAGGGGCAAATTCGAGGTACGCTACATATGTTCCGAAAACTGTTATTACAATCACGATCCCTTTTCGAATGTAGGACCAGGGGTTACGACGAGATAGCCTTGGATCTTGCGATGCTGGTAGGCGGTGTCTTAATTGGGCTGGTAATAGTATGGGGCTCTTTAGCCTTCTGGACATACGTTTCGCCGTAATCGTTGCTTAAGTCAATGGCAGCCGTAACTGTACATTCTTCGGTTGATACTTCATGCTGGCACGCTTCACCGGGGGCGTGCTCAGCATTCTGCTATCACATCGGCGAAGATATTGGGATTCTGGCGGTTATTGTGCCGGTAGCTGAACTCCGCCAGGTACAACGGCAAATAGTCTTTGCTTACCTTGTGATACGTGCCAATGACGCCACGCTTGAGCAAGCTCCAGAAGCTATCCAGGTTCGCGGTATGGACGTTCCCGCGCACATACTCTCCGCGTTGATGGCTCACAGACTTATGAGGGTACCCGATCTTACGCAGGCCCTTGTAGCCGGTATGCTCATCGGTTGCCACCAAGGACACGTTCTCTCCTACCGCTTGCCGTACGAAGCCTTGCAGCGTACTGGCGTTCACTTGCTCAATGATCTGCGCGACCACATTACCCTTGCGAGCAATCGCCCCAATGACAGCGATCTTCCCATGTGGGCCGTTCGATCCGTTCCCTTGGCGTCTCACCGAGACGTGCTTATTCTTCCACTTGCCACCGATGTAGGTCTCGTCTACCTCAACCTCGCCCATCAGCTTCCCAAAGCCCCCATCCTTCATGGCAGCGCGGATACGATGGCACATATACCAGGCCGTCCGGTACGCCCCGCTTCCGATGATCCGTTGAACCTGCAAGGCGCTAATGCCCTTCTTGCTGGTCATAATCAGGTAGATCACCTGAAACCATGTTCGCAAGGGGTAGTTCGTGTTCTCAAAGATAGTCTTGGTGATCACCGAAAAGCGGTAGCCGTTGCGTCCGCCGCATCCCTTGCCCTTGCACACCCAATGAAACGGACGGCTCTTGACGGCAAACACCTTGGCATTGTTGCAGCGAGGGCACCTCACACCATTCGGCCAACGACGCGCTTGCAGGAACGCCTTGCAGGCGTCTTCGTCTTTAAAGCGATTCATCAGTTGGGTAAGCGTTGGGGATTTCATTGTCTGGCCTCCGTGATGTTGAGGCCATTCTACACAGTTCATCGTGTGGTGTCAAGTAGAGCATAATAGCCCGAATGAGATTCAGGAGGTGAATCCAATCGGATACCAAAAAGGATGGCGCACAGATTTGTGGCCTGGTGGCTGGCTGCATTTAGGTTGATCGTTTCGGAAGGTGCACCACTGGTACTCAGGTGGTCGGAAGACACATCTCCACTGTCGGCACCGATTTCACCTCACGATCATCGCGATGAAGAGTCCATCTACTGTATCTTTCTTGATTCTCTTACGTATCTGATTGGATACCACCTTCATCGCTTCATGCGGGGCTTCTTCTACTCGAGCTGAAAATGTGCTGGGTTTCGGCGGCACGCAGTTCGGCAAGCAGCTTGCACAGTGATCGAGTACATGTACGAACCAAGAACCATGTTCGCACATAGACTCATACGGACAGAGGAGGATATGGTCATGCGACGGATACAGCCACTGCTCATACTCATGCTTGGTCTGACTTTCTTTTCAGGGTACGCCGCCTTAACGGAAGGATCCGCATTCGCCGCAAACGGCACGCACACCTCCCCAACATTTCACTATGCCAAAGATCTGACGGACGCCGAACAGGTTGGAGCGGACATTTGGTTCAACGCCACAGCCGGCAATGCCCGCTTCTTCACCTACGTCTATCAACAACGGCTCGGCGTCATGATCGATTGGTATCGAGTCCTACAAAGTAACACGCGCGATGAGCGCTTTCATCGGTGGGGGCTGATCAACGATCCGGACTGCTGCCAGCCCGGTGACCCTAACTGCCCGGCCACAAGTTACAGCGAGACCTATGGCTTCGATTATTGTCCAGGCGACGATGAATTGCTCAAATACGTCGGGAAGACCGGATATCGAGATCCGGCCTGCGATCTGAAGGACGTGCCGCTCGCGCAGGGAGATCCTCATGGTCCGAAAGATCAGCGCCAGTCGGCTTGCGACCTTGAATTTGGGACGTCGACCGGCGCGCTGGGACTCCGAAAATTCCCCAATCCCAAGTTCGACAAGGTGAAATGGCTGCAGATCAACGGCGGGCATCTGGACTCATGGGACGGCTATAGGGCCAAAGTCACGCCGCGCAAGGATCGCGAAGCCCCTGCCAAGAGTCATCTGATCGACGGCTCGATCGAACCTCCGTATCGTATCGGCATGTCGTGCGGCGCATGCCACATTGCCTTCGACCCGCTGAATCCACCCAAAGACCCGATTCATCCGAAGTGGGAAAACCTCTCCGGCACAGTCGGCAATCAGTACGGCCGCTTTGCACAGATCTTAGGGTCCGGCATGGCTCCCAACACCATTGAATACCAGATCTATGGACATTCGCGCCCAGGTGCCGTCGACACGTCGGCTATCCCCAACGATCAGGTGAACAATGCCGGCACGATGAACGCGCTGATCAATCTCGCCAAGCGCCCACTGTTCGAAGAAGACGTCATGAAATGGCGCAAAACAAACCAATGCCCGGCTGGAGGAAATGAGCGGACCTGTTGGTGCGAACCGGGGAAGGACGGGAAGTGTTGGGAACGGAGCCGAAAAAAGGACCTGGTCCATCACATCTTGAAGGGTGGCGAGGACAGCATAGGCGCACTCGAAGCGATTCAGCGCGTCTACTTCAACATTGGAAGCTGCTCCGAGGAAGGATGGGTGAATCATCTCACGGATATGCGGCAACTCGATCCCACCATGCGCGGGTTCGGCCAGACGCCCTTCGACATCGGACAAGTCCGCCGCGACTGTCCGCAGTTCCGTGCGATCGAAGATCGCTTAGACGAAGTCCTCAAGTTCTTGCTGACCGGAGCCCCGGCCGACCTGTACCAAGCCCGTGGGTTGAAGAACAACGCCGCACTCATCGAGCAACTCAATAAGGAATTTGGGAAGGGCGCAGTCGAACGGGGCCGCGCCGTGTTTGCGAGCAAGTGTGCCTCGTGCCATTCCAGTCAAAACGCGCCGTTCGAGAATAAGGATTTTCGAACAGTTTCCACGGACCCGAAGGACAAAGACATTCGCATCGATTGGCTCGGAAACGACAAGCTCATCCCCGTCAGTGAAGTTGCGACGAATCGCTCTCGCGCACTGCATTCGAATCACATGAAGGGGCGCGTCTGGGAAGAGTACGGTTCCGAGTCCTTGCGAGCCAAGCCCGGCGATCCGCAACTCAAGGAACCCTCGGACGGCGGACGGGGCTATTACCGTAATATCTCGCTGCTTAGCCTGTGGGCCTACGCCCCCTTCATGCATAACAACGCCGTGGGCCCTGAAGTCTGCGGCGGTCCGTTGGACGAGCACTATTACTCACCGTATATCGATAAAGACGGGAAACCGCTGGTCAGTTCTCCACCCTGTTGGGTATTCGATCCAAGTGTAGAAGGGCGCTTCAAGCTCTACAAAGCGTCGATGAAAGAGTTGCTCAATCCCTCTCAACGAATTCCAAAAGTGACCAAATTCAAATCTGAGGTGATCATTCGGCTGTTCCCGAAATTGGGTGATGGCAAAATCGAACGCTTCATCGATACGACCATTGTCTTTCCAGAAGGCACTGAGGCTGCACGCATCGGGAACTTCCGCCACAAGGAACTGGTAGGAGATCTCGTCATGGCACGGGTGGACTTCGACAAGCTGAAGACCAAGTACGTCAGCCGGTATAAAGCGAAGAACGGCGAACAAATCGCCAAGACGATCCAAAAAAAGGGCACGGAGTTGCTGGCAAATCCGGGATCGATCCTCGAAGCCGGAGCGGAACTACGAGAAGTCTACAGCAACAGTTTGGCCCTCATTGAAAATGATGGACACAGATTCGGCGAGGATCTCTCCGACAAAGATAAGGATGCGCTGACGGCATTCCTTGCGACACTCTGATGTCATGAACTGGAAAGAGGTGATCACGATGAGACGCTCACGCTGGTTGATGTCGGTCAGTTTCGCGATGAGCCAAGCGGTGCTCCTTGGCTGTAACCCAGATCCCCCGGAAATTCCCTATGCCCAAAGCGGCGAGCACTATTCCGATAAGATAGACTTGGCCCGGCTGGAACATGAGTTACCCCTCACACCGGTCGATCTCATGAAAATCACTTCGGAGAATCTCAAGGGCGCGACTCAAGAACAAGTCGACCAGATCTACGCTCGCTTAACGGCTGGTCCGATCCCAGACGGTGTCTACGATGGGCACATGTTTTTCCCGAAGGGGTCGAGCGAACGATCCAGGATGGCAGAAATCGTCGGAGGTGGCCTCAGAGGGTTCCTCGTCAACCTCAAGACAGCAAAGCTCGAACGCATCGGCGAATTCATCTGGAAAGGGAAAGTCTTCTACCGCAACGAAGGCGTCCTGAGAAATCGCATCCAGGATTTGGCCGTACTCAAGCCGGTTGTCGGTCCAGACACCGATAAGATCGAAAAACTCGACTTCGACGGCAAGGACGCGTGGTTGCTGTTCCCCGCGAAGCTCTATTGTGGACAGAGCTTGCTGGATGGGCGACGAGAATCCGTCATTATAGATTATGCCTTTACCGATGACCTACCAGGCTACCGAGAGATGCCGGATATCTTGGCAGGACGGGAAGGGTTGGAAATACGCGATGAGATTCGCATGGTTCGCCCTGGGCTCTATCTCGGTCGCGCGTACATCAAGAAGGTCTTTGGCTTGAATTTTGTGCTGGAGAACAAGGCCGTCTCCGAAAAAGACACCCCCGCCTTTGTCAGTTCCGGATCAGTCAAGGAAGACTGCTGGGTCGGTAGTCAGCGCCTGGCGACTATGGCCAACAAGCCTGGCACCCAACAGGCTCGGGTAGCGGAAACTCATTGAATGCAGGTATGAGTCGGCCAAACCATGCAACGGACAGTGGCGAAACGGTGGGCGACACAAGTGGGATGCCTGGTCATGATGACGGTATTAGTTTCAGGATGCGATGAACAAAACAGGGGAACTTCTGACAGCAGCACCTCTACCTCGCATACCCAATCCTCTACCCCGGCGCCTGCCGCCTCTGTCACCTCTCCGTGGGTGATTGATCCGACTGAACCAGGGACAAACCTCCCACCTGTCGGGCGGTCTCTGTTTGACTTCCTGATTACCAAAGAGGTGAACGGCAAGAAGGTCTATGATATTCCGTTTCCCTTTCCTACTCTGCTCGCTCGTATCGAATCACATCTCTACCCCAAACAAACACAATCGGCCCTCAAGCGATTGCTGATTCCGGTCAATCGCTCGTTGCAACGACGTGCAAGTAATGGCGACTACTTTACCTATCCACGAGCCGTTCTGGCTGTCGATACGGAAACCGATTCAACCTTGGGCCTCTCTGGCATGCACCTCAAAGACCGACTGTTCATCGGCTATCATGAAAAAACCGGGGTCTTGGAAATCGTCAGTTATAACGAAGCGGCCGGCCGGTTTGAGTTTCAGATTGTGAGCGACTATCGAGCCGGTGGAACACCAACGGTTCGATACGCCAATCGTGCCCTCTGTATGGCCTGCCATCAAAATCAGAGCCCCATCTTTGCCCGTCCCATGTGGGACGAAACGAACGTCAATCCAAAAATCGCCGCCTTGCTGGCGCATCAACGCCGTCAGTATCACGGTTTCCCCATTCGACAAGGTACTGGAACATTGCAGGCCTTCGATGATGCGACCGATCGAGCCAATGACATATCGCTGGCCCAGCTGCTCTGGCGGGAGGGATGCGAGCAGACAGCCCATCCGGAACAGGCCATGACCTGTCGTGCCAATCTGCTCACGTGGGTCCTCCAATATGGACTGTCAAGGGGGTCGATACCGGATTGGCACACAACGGATGAGAAACCACCGTCCTTCCTTGCCGCCTGGCGCGCACAATGGCCACAAGGATTGGCCATTCCCAATCCGGATATCCCCAATCGAAACCCCTTTCGATATGTGGCGGTGAGTGAATTTCCAGGGCTCAGTGAAGTACAGGCGACTGCGCTTGAGGGACGAGAACCACGATCCTTATTCCGCGGCCCCTACGAACCGACGCAGCCTCGCGAGCCGCTTGAGATCTGGACCATCCCGGATACTCCGCAGACGCTTGAGCGAGTCTTGGCTACGTTTATACAGTTTTTTACGAAGACAGATCTCAACCGGCTGGAACAGTTGATCCATCGACAACCGGAACAGTTCCAACAAGCTGTGAATGCGTTAGCACACAACACCGCGCTGGGGCGGACCGATGTATTCGCGAACCAGCCGTTCCGCCGTGTGACAGTCCTAGCTGCACTCGATCAGCAGTTGGGAGCTCCGGTCGTCTCGCGCTGCTGTCTCGACGATCGCGACCTACCACCACCCATTGATGATGTCATAGCCTCTCATCCCGCGACAAATGAGAGTCACGAAACTGCACTGAGCAGCGAGCACAACACTTTCCATCAGTATTGCGGGGCTTGCCACCATGGAGCAGAGAGCTTTCCCCCAAACTTTCTCCATGGATCTCCCGCTGAAGTCAAAGCCAATTTGACGCGATGTGCCGATCGGATTTTCGTGCGCTTAAGTATGTGGGACGTTTCAAGCCAAGAGCAGATTGAGGCGCCGATGCCGCCGGCTATGCGCCTGCTCCATCACGGAATCAGTCTGGACGAGTGGACACATCACCCCGATTTGCAGGCGCTACGTGAGAAAGCACTGGCTGCCATTCAGCGAAAACGGGGCGCAACATTCTCACCAGATCACTTGCTTCAACAGGACTACGACACCTTACCGGCTTGCCTGGCACCGAGTCATGAGCCGACAGAAGCAATGGGGGCACAGCATGGATAGGTCGATGAATAAAACTTTTCTGAAATGGGCGATGCCGTGACTCCGCAGTCCCAATTCATGCTGGTGGCACAAGTCGCGCCGGGCCGCGAGCGTGGCCTGCGGGACCTGCTGAAGATGATGAATTCGAAGCCAGGTATGGCCGACCCAGCGAACGAGGTGTTGCCGTTCGGACAATTTGAATACCTCCATTTTGCGCGGCTGGTGGTGCTGGACGATCCCACACTCGGCGACATTGAAGCGCACGGTGTCCCGCGCCCGAGCCTGCCCGTCTATCTTGCGTTTATCGGCAGCTGTGACGGATCCACAGGCGAGCGCCTCGCGGATCTGGTACAGCGCGCAGCTACGGGCCTGCGCCGAATCTTCATGCATTGCGACGGATTCAACGCAGATGGCGACCTGCTAGCCTGGATGCAAGCGCATCAACATCGACTCGCTGCCAACTACATCAACTGGGTCGGTCGCACGGTACGGCAAGTCAAGGAGGAACACGCACTGCAACGTGCACTCGCCGTAAAGGTGCCGCGCGCACCGCTCGCATCGGGCGCGCACGCTCAGCAGCTCCGGCGCGAGCTGATCGACTTCGTCGATGCTGAAGTCAGCGCCGGGAGGCTTGGCCTGACGGCACCAGAGCCGACACCACTGCGCTGGAAGATCGCGAAGCTCCTCCATCTCGTTGCGATTCCGCTGGCGGGCCTGATCCTGCTGCCGTTTCTGATTGTACTGTCGCCGCTCTTCCTCTTCATCTTGCGCACGAATGAGAAGAGCGACGCCGAAATCTTCCCGCCCCCGGATCGCGAGGTCCTGCTGGAATTGCAACGTCTGGAAGACTACGACGTGACCAACCAGTACACGGCGTTCGGCTCGGTCAAGCCTGGGCTGTTTCGCCGCTGGCTTGTGACTGCACTGTTGGTACTGATCAACTACACCTGCCGCCATGTCTTCACGTGCGGTTTTCTCGCGCGCGTGCAGACCATTCATTTCGCGTTTTGGGCGTTTCTCGATGACAAGCGTCGGCTCGTCTTCACCAGCAACTATGACGGCGGCCACGAGGCCTACATGGACGACTTCATCAACAAGGTGGCGTGGGGTCTAAATCTCGCGTTCAGCCATGGCGTGGGCTGGCCACACACACGTTGGCTGGTCGCGCGCGGTGCACGTATTGAAAACAAGTTTAAGCACTACCAGAGGCGCCATCAGTTGCCAACACAGGTCTGGCACCAGGCCTATCCGGGCCTGGCCCTAGTCGACCTCAAACGGAACCAGCGCATCAGGGAAGGGCTGGAGCGTGCGAGCGTCACTGATGCGCAGGCTCAGGCCTGGTTGAGGCTGCTATGAGCACACACTCGAGTCAGGACAGGTCTGTGGAACTGGACGACGTTCAGGGCCTGGTGCGGTTCGGGTACAAGCACCTGACGGAAGCTTGTTTTCTCTTGCTGCGCGTCAAGGATCCGGTCGCGGCACGTGCGTGGCTGACGCATGCGCCGATCACGAGCGCAAGGAAGGCCGATCCACTGCCTGAGACTGCGCTCCACGTTGCCCTCACAAACGAGGGACTGCGTGCATTGGAGGTTGCCCCCGACCTGCTCGCAAAGTTTTCAGACGAATTTGTCGCCGGCATGGCCAGTGACGCCGCGCGCGCGCGCCGCCTGGGAGATATCGGCGCCAATGATCCACGCGGTTGGAGATGGGGCGCGAGCCAGCGGGTGCCGCACGTCGCCGTGCTTCTGTATGCCTGTTCCGGACGACTGGCGGCATGGGAACAGGAGATCGACGCACAATGTGGGGCCGGATTCGTGCGCATCGAACGCCTGTCGACATCTGATTTACATGGCGTGGAGCCGTTTGGATTTGTCGACGGCATTTCACAACCGCAAGTCGATTGGGAGCGCAAGCGTCCAGTACACGATCAGGATCAGCTCGAGTACAGCAACGTGAGTTGCCTCGGGGAGTTTCTTCTCGGTTATCCCAACGAATACGGGCTCTACACACCACGTCCGCTGCTTGCTCCACAGGATGACCCAGTTGGTCTCCTGCCGAGGGCTGAAGACGCACCGGATCAAGCCGACCTCGGACGCAACGGCTGCTATCTCGTGTTGCGCCAACTTCACCAGGACGTGCACGGCTTCTGGCGCGAACTGGACCGGCAAGCGGAAGGCAATACGGACTTGCACGAGCGGCTGGCCGCCGCGATGGTGGGCCGGAAGAAAAATGGCGAACCTCTGGTCGCGCCAGGCGAGGGCTCAGCCGCCGGCAACGCTCCCTGGCAGCGATCGAAACTGAACGACTTCACGTACGAAAAAGATCCCCGAGGTCTGCACTGCCCGTTAGGCGCGCACATTCGACGTATGAATCCTCGCAATGCGGATTTGCCACCCGGTCCGCCGGGAATCCTCTCGCGCCTATGGCGTATGTTGGGCTTCAACGCAGCGGCGCGGGAGCAGGATTTGGTCGCATCGACACGCTTTCATCGCCTGCTTCGCCGTGGACGACCATTCGGTTCAGACATGGCGACTGAGCCGTCCGCGACACAAGCGTCGCCGGGCACGGAAACCGGGCTTTATTTCATCTGCCTGGTGGCCAATATCAAGCGCCAGTTCGAGTTCGTGCAAAGCGCATGGGTGATCGGGACCAAATTTGCTGGGCTCACCGGCGAGAGCGATCCACTGCTCGGCCATCGATTGCCGGACCCGGGGGATTCGTCCACCGACGGATTCTCGATTCCGCAAGCCGATGGTCCGGATCGACGGCTGACCGGCCTGCCACAGTTCGTTACCGTGCAAGGCGGCGCCTACTTTTTCCTGCCCGGTATTCGCGCCTTGCGGTACCTCACGACGACGAACTCAAAGGGGGCGTGATGCATAGGAATGTGTTGGGCTCAAACACGAGCCGCCCGGTGCCGCCTGCCAATACCGGCTCGGCAGTCCTCAATTGGATCAGCGATACGTCCCTGCGACTGGTGCAACTGCAGCGGCGCATCGATCCCTGGATGCGTCCAGCCTTCGACGCGGTGCTGCGCGACCCAATCACGAGTCTGACCACCACCCTGATTAACTGGCAGCGTCGGGACGAAGGGCTAAAGATTGCCGAGGAACGGGTGCAACCGGACGAAGAGGCCTCGCTCCAATCAATCATCGATACCTTCCAGCAGCAGATGCGCGGGCTGTGGAAGCCGGGCGGATTCGAACGTGGTGGGAATACCAAGACCCACGGCATCGTGCGCGCGGAGTTCATCGTCCACGACAACCTGCCGCCGCAGTTCCAGCACGGCATCTACGCGCAACCCAAAATCTATCCCGCATGGGTCCGCTTTTCCGGACCCGGGCCCTACGTGACGCCGGACATCGACGACGTGGGGTTCATGAGCATCAGCATCAAGCTGATGGGAGTTCTTGGTCCAAAATTAATGGACGAAGAAAACTTTACGCAGGACATGTTCGGCGTGTCCACGCCAACCTTTGTCACACCGGATACGCGCGCGAACGCTCAGCTGCAAATTGAGAGCCTGAAAAATGCGCAGATGTTCTACTTTTTCAATCTTCGCCGACCCCACCTGTTGGACTTCATTATGCAAGGACTGTGGATCAAGACGCAGAGCAGTCCTTTCGAGGCGCCGTACTTCAGTTGTGTGCCCTATCTGCTGGGAGAAGGGCAGGCGATGCAATATTCGGTGTGGCCAAAATCAAACAAGAAAACCCCAATCCCACGCCTGCCGCTGCGGCCGCCTGATGACTACCTGCGCAAGGCCATGGTCGCCGCGCTCGATCAGGGCGATGTCGAGTTGGACATTCGCCTGCAGTTGCAGACCGATCCTCATCTGATGCCGCTCGAAAACAATGCGGTGATGTGGCCGGAGCGGCTGTCGCCCCGTGTCTCGGTGGCCACCTTGCGCATCCCAAAGCAGAAGTTTGACTCACCGACGCAGATCGCGTTCGCGCGACGCCTATCCTACAACCCGTGGCACTGCATTGCCGAGCACCGCCCGCTCGGCAATCAAAGCCGGGCACGGCGCCGCATGTATTTCGAATTATCGAAGTTGCGACACGACATGAACGCTGAGCCGCACTATGAACCGACTGGGGATGAACCGTTTTGATGAGGCACGCTCGTAGGTGACAGCCATAACGCCAGATCAGTCATCATGGATTCGGCATTAGGGGTAACGGGAAGGAAGCTGCGATGGCGTGCAGCTTTACGCAAATCGGCGAGGGACACTTCATAGCTCAGGACGCTTCATGTGGTTGTTCGGTTGGATGTGGCTAATAGGCGCTTTACGCTACCGCAGACTTTTTTGTGATTTTAGGATATCCGTTGAAAGGACACCATCCAGGAGTGATCTGCCGTAGCTGCTCTTAGGGCCAGTGGTGCCCACACTTCTCTGCCGCAAACGTCGGATACCGCTCCTGGACTTCGCTGGCCCGTTGCTTATCCTTCGGTAGGTCGTGTTTCAAATGTGAGATACGTTCGTGTTCCGTGAGCGTCAGGGGTGAGTACGACACTTCAGTATTGACATCTTCCTCTGGTTCGAGCTCAATGTGGACCGTCAGATGGTAGCTATCGGTGATGTGAGGGAGGGTATGGCAAAGAAGAAATCGAAAGCACCGGCAAGGCTGCAAAGAAAAAAACAACTCTCGCGTGAACGGGCCGAGAAAACAACCGACGGCTCGCCGGACCAGTCCGCCGGATCCGTTTCACCGAACCAACCAAGTCAGTTCTCCGAACAGACACGCGCAACCGATTATGAGGAAAGGCTTAAACAAAACCTCGTCAGAACCGTCATCGCACTTCCTCTGCTCGATAAAATAAACGAGGACGCACGACGTCGACGTGAAACTCCCTCGCGCCCCCCAACCCTATATCCCGTGATCATTGACCTGAACCTCAATTACTCGGGAGGCCGAGAGGTCGCACGCACTCGGGTGCTAGAGGATACAAAGCGTCTCCTATCAGCACGAGGTGAGCAAGCAAGGGGACAGCAGGTCGACGAGAAGAAAAGCGGATTCAATGAACAATATGTCTTTGCCAGACTCGAAGGGGACGTCATTCGCAAACTTGTCGAACACGACAGCAGGGAAGGACCAGACCGGAAGATCTACCAGATTTGGGATGACTTCCCGCTGAAAGCTTTGATCACGAGCTCCATCTGCACGGTCAAAGCCGATGCAGCGAAAGCGGCCTTTTCGGCGTTGGGGAAAGACATCGTGTGGGCCGTGATCGATTCCGGTATCCAGGGAGATCACCCGCATTTCACGCCACACAAAACACTGAGTGGGCACGTTGAAGAATGGCACTATGATTTCACGGATGGGTCGGACCCTAAGAAGAGTGCGCTTGCCGACGGCTTTGGTCATGGCACTCATGTGGCCGGCATCATAGCGGGAGAAATCCCCCCCAAACCTGGGTTAAAGTCAGGAGACACACATCCCGATATACTGGCGTATTCCCGAGAACTGAAACCCGATGCGGATCCGACACAGCGCGAAGTCGTCTATAACCAGATCAAGGCCGCCTCTATCTCCGGAATGGCAGCTCACTGCAAACTGGTAAGCCTGAAAGTGCTGGATGCAGCGGGTCAGGGAAGCGTGAGCAACATCATCGCAGCCATCGGGCACATCCAAAACATTAACAGCTTCGGGCGGTACATTCGAATTCATGGTGTCAACCTGAGCGTGGGATACCAGTTCGAACCAGAATGGTTTGCCTGTGGCCAAAGTCAGCTGTGCGTAGAGGTTGACCGCCTCGTCCGGTCCGGGGTGACCGTGGTGGTGGCAGCCGGTAATTCCGGATATGGTGTTCTCTCCACCGAATTCACTGGGCCCCGTCCGGCGGGAATGAGTCTGACCATCAACGACCCCGGCAATGCGGAACTGGCGATCACCGTTGGCTCGACGCATCGCAACATGCCGCACATTTATGGCGTGTCATACTTTTCATCCAAGGGCCCCACGGGTGACGGGCGCCTGAAGCCGGATCTCGTGGCGCCGGGAGAGAAGATTCTTTCCTGTGCCGCCGGGACCATGGAGAAAGAAGTCGAGCAGAAGATCGGGAAAGACGTCACCTATTTGGAGCACTCAGGGACCAGTATGGCGGCCCCTCATGTTTCAGGAGTCATCGCGGCGTTTCTCTCCATCCGTCGTGAATTCATTGGTCAGCCAGAACGAACCAAGCAAATCTTTGTTTCAACCACAACCGACCTCAGGCGTGAGCGGTATTTTCAGGGAGCGGGATTGGTCGATTTGATGCGGGCTATTCAATCCGTCTAGCTACGTGGAGGGCGAAATGGAAAAACTATCGGAGTTTCCCTACTTTCCTCTGCAGTTCACGAAAGACGCCAGCATCCATAATCAAGCTGAAGTCACTGCACTTCAAGAGTTCCTCCGGCGGGAGAACACGACCGATTTAGTCGTGATCTCTCATGGGTGGAACAATAACATGGAGGAAGCCAAAGAATTGTACACCCGGTTTCTAACCAACCTGCGCCTGCTGCTCGGTTCCGGAGCGCTCCCAAGCCTGTCGAACCGGAAGTGGGCAGTCTTCGGCGTCCTATGGCCGTCCAAGAAATTCGAAGAAAAAGAACTGATCCCAAGCGGGGCAGCAGGAGTCGGTTCAGTTGCAGAGATGGCAGCCTTGAAGGAGAATCTCGAGGGCCTCAAAGGTGTGTTCGATGCGCAGCAAGCAGACCAGACACTGGAAGACCTTCAGCAACTTCTCCCGAAACTTGAGGACAGTACGGCGGCCCAGAAGGAATTTGTCGAGAAAGTCCGTTCGTTGGTACGCAAGAAAGCGCTCGATGATGAGGATGGCTCCGAATCGTTTTTCAAGGTTCCTTCGGGAGAGATGATCGAGAAACTGAGAAAGCCCATTTCGTTTGAGCAGGTCCGGGCTCCAGGTTCAGGAGGAGCCGCAGGAATCGGAGCCGGCGGCGCGGCAGGGTTAGGACAATTCTTCAGTGGGACATGGTCGGGTATCCGGAATCTCCTTAACTACACCACCTACTATCAAATGAAGGAGCGAGCGGGGCTGGTCGGAGCAAACGGGCTCAACCCGATTCTCCGCGCGCTTAAAGCAGGGCATTCAGGGCTGAAACTGCATCTGGTCGGACACAGTTTTGGCGGACGCCTTGTCACGGCCACGGTGGCCGGAGCTGGTAACGCGACGCTCCTACAGGTCCATACTCTCTCGCTGCTTCAAGCGGCTTTCTCTCACTATGGGTTCTCCGAGAAATGGGACGATACCCAGAATGGATTCTTTCGCCGAGTGGTTGCCGGACGTGCTGTCTCCGGCCCTACCATCATCACATGCACAGCCAACGACAAGGCGGTCGGCCTCGCCTATCCCATCGCCTCCCTGTTGACCGGCCAAGTGGCAGCCGGCATTGGGGACAAGAATGACAAATATGGCGGGATCGGTCGCAACGGCGCTCAGAAAACGCCGGAGGCCACCGACATGTCGCTCCTTGATGTTCAGGGTCCCTATCAGCTGACGAATGGACGGGTACACAATCTCTCGACGGATCGATTTATCAAGGATCACGGAGACGTGCACAACAAGCAGGTCGTATACGCCGTGGCTTCAGCCATAGCGACCACCTGACACCGTCTAGTAAACCTATGGTATTTGGCCCACCGGCAGCAAGTGTGTGAAAATTTACGGTAGCGTATTGTGCGCACTGGTAACTCCCGACATCTCCGGATCGAAGGAATAGGTCCCGGTGGGGATAATATGCCTCCGGACAAGGGGAGCGACCTGAGCCAGGTCGCTGTCCAGAATCTCTTCCCCATCAGCCCGGAGACGCTCAACAATCGGGAGAGCATCACAAACCCGGTGGTCAGGCGGCTGCCTGTCGGAACTGCGGATACCAATCACGGAATGCAGCATCGAGGTCGTCATTGAGTACGCGAGTTCGAGTCTGAAGGAGGAAGTGCGCCCCCTCCGGCGCCCACTGCATCTGTTGCTTTCTCACGAAGCACCTGCTGACGACTTGATTGATAGTCGACTCCACGAACGCCGTGCTGATCGTCTCCCCTTGCCGATAGCGTTCGCCGATGGTGGGGATGCACGGGCTGCGAGCACATGCAGATTGTGTCCTGTGGTAAACGAGAGCAGCGTCCCTCAAATCTGCATAATGTTCTCCTCCGCCCCTTCCATCATGTGCTGCGCCTCCCGCACATAGTGCTCCGTCGTGCCGTAATGTTTGTGCCGCATCATCCGCTGCACCTGAGAGGGCGGCGCGCCATTGAACGTCGTATTCGTGACCGCCGAATGCCGCAAACTATGCACCACAATCTCCAGGTGCTTGGCCTCGGCTAACAGCAGCGCCTCGGTGATGATCCGTTGAATGGACCGCGTCCCCAGCAGCCGTCCCGCACTCCTCCGTGGCGTCCCATCCGTTTCCACCGGGGCCGTGGTTGCAAAGAGCGGCGCACTTGCTGGGAGTGCCCCACCACGGCACTGCAGATACACCTGAATCTTGTCGTACACTTCCGGCAACACCTTCACCCACTCATCCGCCATCAGATGCCCCTTGCCATAGACATACAACCACCAGTACGAGTCCACCTCAAAACGGGGGCAACCGAACCTCATCTCAGGCTCCTCGGTGCGCGGTCGCCGGTCTCAATGGAACCCGTCCCGTGCTCGACTCCCGAGGTCATGGACGTGATGGCGCAGGCCCCCGCCTCTCTGATCGACGTCTGAATTCGGGACATTCCTCCTCTGCCCCCGGTTTGAGATGGACTCCCTTGGTGTGACGGATGGTGTGACGGAACTTCGCCCAGTCGTACAGCGACAGGCATAGGTCGATCACGGTCGAATCCAGACTGACCAGCTTGTTCTTGAAGCGGAACTTCTTCCTGCCCACGCCGTTGGCCGCCACGATCTCGAACAGGCCGTAGAAGACCTTCTCAAACAACTGCCACTGACGGTGGCCGTTGGCGTAGGACAGCGAGGAGTGGGCCGGGGCTTCGATGCCCAAGTGCACCAACTTGCCCTCGCAGCTCTTCAGTCCGCCTTCGATTTCCCGCCGCGAATGGGCGCGGCCCAACTGACAGAACAGCATGCCCACGAACTGGCTCCAGCTCGACACACCCTTGCTGCGATATTCGGCCCCTGATGCGCTCGAAGTCGGTGCGCAGGATGAGCTTGAGTATCTGACTGAACAGGCTGCATGATGCGTTCACAATGGGTTCCCTTCGGTTGGGTGCAGGTGGGTTTCGCGATTCACCAGCACCCTACACCGTTAGATGACCCAACGTCATACGCTGTGTGGGATAAGCGTGATCTGGTTTACCGAATCCACCCTAATCCGTAGAAGAACTGACAGTATTGTTGTGTCACGACCGAGGTTGCCGAAATTCGAGGCTTTGCTAGGCTAAGGTCCGGTGGAGTGAAGGAAGGATCTCCTGAATCCGTTTGGATACTCTCTGTATCGTTTTGTCTCGGCACCTCATCATGGGCTCATGTTTGACACACTATGCACCGCTCAATTCCCTGGAAATGGAGTGATCAGAGAGCGAACTCGATGGCTGATTCCTCGCATCGAATTTGCCTACGTACTGAGTGTTGGAACACTCAGGATATGTCATCGCGTTTCAGCAGGGGCGCATGCCGCTAGGGTCAGCTGATGCATTGCTATAGGGCCATAGGGCCATTAGGTCTGTTCGAGCAGGTCCAATCATCCTCAGCCTTAAGGGGGATTGGCGGATTCTTGCTGGTCCGATACTGTTGCGCCGCGCAATAGGAGGAATACTAATGACGATGCCTTTCTCTCGTTCCAGGCCCATGAATATAGTTGGCTGTGTGTTGTCCGTGGCAGTTCCGCTGGTTTTGTCCTTCAGTGCTGAAGGCGAAGCTGCCGCTGTGAACGAGGAACAAGGATCGGTGGGAATTGTGTCAAGCGTGAACGGTGAAGCGCGTCTAACACATCCCATAGGGACACAACAACCGGATCAACCTAAATTCCGCGGGCCGATCATCTACGGTGACCATCTCTCCACGGGGAAAGACTCAACGCTCGGGTTGCTTGTAGATCAGAACTCGCTGCTGACGATGCATGAATTGTCAGAGGTGAGCATCGCGGAGACGGTGAGAAATCGGCAGATCCTAGAAGTGGCGAAGGGAAAAGTATGCCTTGCGGTTAGTCGTCCGGTTGATGCCGGCACAGGGCCCTTCACCGTGAGAACTCCGACATCGACCATCACTGCCGCACCTGGGACGTTACTGAGCGTCGACGTGGAGACGGCACCGCAAAAGAGTCACTTACAGCAGGGGGTGAGCGGAGTTGGTACCCTTGTCGCCATGCCGACACCGGAGGTGACGGAAGGGATGGCGTCGGTCGTTGAAACGTACCACGTTGTAGAGGGGAGCGTTGATATTGTTTCTCTGGCTCCGGGCCCCTCTCCAATCTCTCTCCGCAGCGGACAAAGTCTGCGCGTAACGGGCGGAGTGAGGGGGCAACCGTTCGTGTCGCCGCCGGTCAAGTGCCGGGCGCAGGATATTCAAATCATTCCCGTACACACGAATACACCCGCACCCGCGCAACGCCTGATGGTTCAACAGCAAATGCAGATTGCCGCCACTGAGCCTGCACCCGAAAGGGGGGTCGGCGCCATGTCGCAAGTGGTAGGGGCTGGGTCATCGAGTGGAAGCATACCGACTGGAGTCTATCTTCCTATTACCGACATCCTGGGCCCGACCATTCGAACAACCATTCGAGTGACGCTTCCACAAGAGCCTTAGGGATGATTCACAGCGGCTGCTTAACTCAGTTATTTGGAGGACAGGGTCGAATGTCAGTGAACCGAAGAACGACCGATTGGCAACGTACCCCGAGTCTCTTCTTGGCGATAGCTCTGTTTCTCACAGCAATATCAGGCTGTGGGCCTGGGGAGCAGTCCGACCTTGTGCAGGTGAACAGCGTGCCGGTGAGCCTCAACATTACCACGCCTCAAAGTGTTACCGCGTCGTCGACACCCCGAAATAGTTTCTGGGCAACGTTCCAGCGGTGGCTGTCTCCCACAGAAGCCTGGGCAGCGAACCTCTCTGATATTGTTGCGCTGGTAGTTGAGGTCACCGGCCCCGGTATTCCGTCACCGATTAAAGTCACGGAGCCAATCACCGGAGCGACTGGCGGGCAGTCCATTCCGATCGTTCTCGATGTGCCGGTCGGGCAGGATCGGGTATTCACTGTGTCTGCCCTCAATGCTGCAAACGTGAGGATTTTTCAAGGACAGAGTACTCGCATTACACTGAGTCCCGGAGAGGGCGCCACGGCAGACATCCAGATAGCAGATATCGCCATCAGAATCACCACCACCTCGCTTCCCGGTGGGACGGTAGGTATCGCTTACAGTGCAACAGGGCAGGCTGAGAGGGTGAATGGAGCGGTGGGTTGGGCTATTATCCAAGGACAGCTTCCATCCGGCCTGACCTTGAATGGTTCAACGGGTGTGATTGCCGGTACACCTGCCACGGTCGGTACCTTCAACTTCACGGTACGCGCCACCGATTCCTCAGCCTTGTTTGATGACCAAGAATTGTCAATTGTAATCGCTGCGCAGCTGACGATTACAACCACGGGGCTCCGCAGCGGGACTGTGGGTGCCGGCTATAGCGAGCCGCTACAGACTGCCGGGGCGATCGGCGTTGTGAATTGGCGCCTGGCCACAGGTTCGATTCCTCTGGGTTTGAACATATCGCAAGCAGGTGTGATTTCAGGTATACCCACCACTGCCGGTACCTCTACTTTCACGGTACGAGCTACCGATACTGCTGGACGAACCGATGATCAAAATTTGTCGATCACGATTAACCCGTCACCAACTATCACAACCGCCCAACTGCCACGTGGCTTCGTGGGTTCGGAATACAATGTGACCGAGGGCGGATCAGGATTCCAATTGGAAGCATCAGGAGGAGTAAGCCCATACACCTGGTCAATTGTTGAGGGTCAACTACCGCCTCTCCTTAGCTTTAGTTCCGCAGGAGTGATCTCTGGCACTCCGCGGTGCAGCCCGAATTCCAACTTGCGGTTCGAAACATTTTCGGCAACCTATCGTGTCCAGGATAACAATAACGTTATTGGTGAGAAGCAACTCTCACTTGAAATCCAATGTTTTTTTGATCCGCCAGGATGACTTGATTCAATAGAGACACAACATGTTGAACATTCTAGTACTACAACGGTTCGTCCTAAGCGTGTTCTTCATGTGCGTGGCATCTCTTTGCAACACGCTTGCCTTCGCTCAGCAAGCCGAGGTCGACGTGCTGCTGACGCAGGCGGCTCTGGCCTATGACGACCTCCAGTACGACCAGGCGTTGCAGCTGCTTGACGGTGTCATTACATTGGAGCCGAACAATGCGCGAGCCCACTACTACAAGGGCCTCGGGCTTCTCGGGCAGAAGAAGCCGGAGCTCGCCGTCCAGGCCTTCGAGAAGGCCCACACGATTCAACCCCGAGATCTTTTCATTCGCTATCAATTGGGTGCCACGTATTTTCTTCTGAAGGAGTACAACAAAGCTCAGCCGCTCCTTTCCGGCGTGTATGCCGAGCAACCGAAACTCGAGGTTGTCGGCTTCTATGTGGGGTTCCTGCGGTACCGAGACAAATCCTACCCCGAGGCACTCGCGGCCTTTTCACAGGTTGAGACCATGGACCCCGATATGCGGCAGTTGATCGGGTTCTACAAGGGACTGACGCTTGGGACGCTCGGTATGTCCGAACAGGCCGTGACCGAACTGGATGACGCGTTGAAGGTCCAGACGTCAGAACCGTTCAGTGCGCCGGTCCAACGGATGCGGGATACGTTGACGGCTGTCAAGAGCACGGAGCGGCGCTTCCGGGCCGCACTCGGCTTCGGGGGATTTTACAGTGACAACGTGGCGCTGAACCCCAATCGTAGCAATGATCCGTTTGCGGAATCGCTGCGGACGCGCTCGACCACCTCGCCAGGGTTGTTGATGACGGCGCACGGCGAGTACTCCTGGTTACGGCGTGGGCCCCTGGAATCCATCGTGAGCTATAACTTCTTCCAGACGGTCAATCTCAATGATGGCCTGTCGCGCTTCAATATTCAGAACCACCAAGGAGCGCTGGCCGGATATTATCGGGGCACGCTTCGCGCCATGCCCTATCAGGTGGGGCTCACCTACGCCTACGATTATCTCTTTCTTGGCCAGGACGGTTTCTTGTCTCGTCATACGCCGACCCTGTCCGGCACGGTGCTCGAATCCGCTCACCACATGACGACGGGTCTCTTTCGGTTCCAAGACAAGACGTTTTTTCGTGAGCCGGATCCGAGCGGACGGTTCTCTGCCCTGCAACGTGATGCGATGAATTGGATGGGGGGACTCACCCATACCTTCCGCTTTCAGGAGGATCGTCACTTTCTGTCGATCGGCTATCAATATGATATCGAGGATGCAGCGGGGAGCGATTTCTCGTACGCAGGTCATCGCCTCTTGGTCGGAGGCGTCTTCTCTCTCCCGTGGCAGCCCATGCCGTGGGGAGCCACGCGTTTACGGTACGATTATCAGGTTCATTGGCGTGGCTATCGCAGCGCGAACGTGACGTTTCCACAATTCGCTCCCAATACGATCCGCCGTGACGATACGGAGCAGCTCCATTTCGTGCGGCTGGAACAACCGCTTCCTTACAATTTCGTCGTGAGCTTCCAATATCAACGAATCCAGAATGATTCGAACTTAGCCGTCTACGACTACACGCAAAACATTTTCTATCTGGTCACAACCTGGACTTATTAAATGCGGCGCGTCACAGAAGGCAGAGCTGGGTCCGGCCCATAGGCATTCTGGTTTGAACCCTGCAACAAGCGAATCCGGTGTGGCAGGCTTGCTCTAGGAACCGCCGATAGACGAGACTGAGCTACACCGGTTCGAGCTGGAGTGCTATGGGGAAATCTTGAATGGTCAGCGGCTTCGTGGTTGTGGGCGTCTGCTGCCCTTTGGTGAGCTCCTTGACGCGTTCTGACAGGTAGAGATCCAGCATATTGATCGTGATTGTTTTGCTCCCGCCGTAGGCAGCTTTTCCCTTAAGGGCTTCAACCAGTGCTTTTGTAAAGGCGCCGTTGCCCCACGCCGGGTTTTCCAATGAATCTTGTTTTCCCGTTGAAGATGCGAACACGACAGCACCGTTTTCCGCGCTCGTGAGTTCATTGACGACTGCATTGATGTCCACCGAACCCCTGCGACCACCGAAGATATTGCCAGCGTGGCACGTGTCCGCGAACAGCAATGTCTTCCCTGCGAAGGAGGATACGGCATTCTTGATATCCGAGAAGGCGAGGCCTGTACGCCGCAACCGATCGACTGTGCCATTGACCGGAAGGAAATAGTATACGCCGTTCTTGTCGTTCACACCGTGTCCCGCCAAGAAAACCACGGCCACATCGTTCCGGGTTGTCCCTCGCTCCAACCAATCGAGCCCTTCGAGGATGTTGATCTTGGTGGCTTCCGCATCACTGAGGACCTTGGTGACCACATCCTTGTAGAGGCCGCCTTGTTGTTTCTTGAGAGCGGAAGCAAAGTCGATCGCGTCCTTGGCTGCGAATTCTAGCTTCAAATTGGCCTGTTCATACCGGCTGACGCCGATTACCAGGGCGTAGAGGGTCGGTTTGGGCGGAGAAGTTGCTGGGTGGTCCTGCCGGTGCCATCGGATTCGGACCGTGGACGGCTGGCTGGAGGCCCATCGATTTCTGGCCAGTATGGAAATTTCCGAGGCTCGTTCGGGGATCTCCAGCTGGACTTCTCGCATCTCCATCGCATCCGACTTGGGCTCGCCAAGATGGACCTCGCGAGCACTGGGAATGGGGAAAGGACGGCCGTCCAAGAGCCCAATGATTTCTGTGATGGGCTCTCTCGTTGGAACACGGACTGAATACCGTAATGTAATCTGGTTGGAGGAGACCATCTCGCCATCTTGCGGTGACAAAATAGTGACGACCGGCGGCAATCTTCGCAAAACCTCTCGCTGTTGGGAACGTGGTTTCTTTGGCTGATCGTCGGAAATAGCCAATGGCGCGATCTCTTGTGAGTCGCCTTGCGCCACGGCCAACACAAAATCGGGGAGGTCGTAAGATCTTGTCGTAACCGGGATCTGCTGTTGTTGTGTCAGGTCTTTGATCCGCTGAGTGAGATAAAGGTCAAGCATGCTGACAGTAATATGGCGGACTCCGTCGTAAGCCGCTTTCCCTCTCAGGCCCTCGATGAGGGCCGTCGCAAACGCGCTGTTGGCCCAGACAGGATTCTCTTCTGCATAGTGTTGGGCTGTGGACGCGGAGAAGACCACGACGCCTCGTTCCGAGCCCGCAAGGTCATTCCCGAAACTCGTGACTGCTGCGGTGCAGGCTTCTGTCGTGCGAGGGTCATTGGCTTGACACACATCCATGAAGATGACCGAGCGGCCGGCCAATCCGCCCACCACGTTCTTGATATCAGAAAAGGGGAGCGCCGTGGATCGTAAGTGACTTGTTGTGGCCTGCGCGGACAAGAAATAGGGGATGCCATTCCTATCAGGCACGGCCTGTCCTTTGACGAAGATCACGGCGACATCTTTGCTGGTGGTCTCACGGTCAAGCCAGTCGAGTCCATCCAGGATGGAATCCTTCGTGGCATCGGTTAAGACCTTGGCCTCCACTCCTCGATACAGGCCTCCTGACTGAAGTTGCAGGGCGGCCACAAAGTCTTCGGCATCTTTCGCGGCAAGATTTGCCGGGGCTTGTTCGTTTGGGGCGTTGCTCACTCCGATGGCCAGCACGTACAACATCGGCTTGACAGTGAACGCGGGGCTCCATTTCAGGCGTACGACGGCTGGTGAACTTCTACCCCCGGGCTGGTGTGCGAGGGCCAGGGACACTTCGCAGTCTCGTTCCGGGATCTGTACGTCCAATTCCTGGATCTTGGCCGTAGCCTGTGATGGCATCGCCTTGACTCCTCGAGCATCGGGAACGATCTTTCCGTCCACAAGGACAATGACTTTCGCCTCACCCGTTTCAGCTGCAGGGTGCACTCGATAGCGAACTCGGACGGTCGTCGACGATACCGAGGCTCCATCATGAGGTGAGATGATGACCAACGGTTGCCTATCGGTCAGTTGAAGATCAGGCTGGATCGAGAGCGCCGGTGTCACGCCCGTTGAATTGCGGAGCACTGCTTGTTGCTCATCGAAGGTCTCCATGATGGTCTTCACGACTCCGGGACG
Source organism: Nitrospira sp. (assembly GCA_041743145.1). GTDB lineage: Bacteria > Nitrospirota > Nitrospiria > Nitrospirales > Nitrospiraceae > Nitrospira_D. The sequence continues at coordinate 23,476 of JBGTNJ010000053.1, forward strand.
ATACGAGATTGCCCGAAACTGAGCCGCTGGAAAAAAGTCTGCCGCTGTATCACTCCCGTAATTCTTATGCCAGCCTAATAATGTCTCAGCACCTGGGCCAGCATCGTAATAACCCGAAGGGGTCCAGGTTACCCATCTATTTGCATCGGGATGAACGAACAGCACCAGAAGTTCCTGACCGTCTGCCATGCGATACCACCGGATCGTGCCATCTGCCAGGGCTGCCGCCGCCACCAGCCCGTTGCTTGCAATATTGACGTTCCACACATTGGCCGGGACGGCTGCTTTCCAGAGTTCTCGACCATGGCTGTCAAACAAGCGAAGATGCCATACGCTTCCGAGCAACGCGGCGTGGTTATCTGGCGCGATCGCAAGACAGCGAGACACTTCGTACGGCATGAGACGTAGGGCTCGACCGTTGAGCGTGGGCCTTTGAGCGTTTCTCCAGCCTTCTACTGCCAGCCCTGGGGCCGTCGTTCGTGGGGGATGGAGTGTCGGCAGGGGAGCGGGGTTTTGCTGCAGAAGGCGATCTCCAATGGAGAATCGCGATGTGGACCGTCGACCTTTGTGATAGCTGAATTGAACGGTTGTACCATCGGGTGAAAGGAGAAAGTTGTCCTGGTTGTCTCGATAGTCCAGCACATCGGAATCTTTGAAAAGACTTTGGGCATCCCGTCCATCGAAGACTCCAAAGGCAGGGTCCGAGGCACCGTACGCAATGCCGCCGGTCCTGAGCGGAATGATACGGAGGATGGTATTGGATGACGCCGGGAGATCCGTCCAACGTCCCTGGCCTTGCTTCGCCCATTTCCGTATTAAATGTGTGTCGCGGACACGGTACTGTCCACCTGCATACAGCATTTCTTCGTCACTCGACCAGGAGACAGCGTTAAAAGAACCCTTATTCGAGTCGCCGGTGTCTGGTGAATAGAGATAACGCAGATCTTGGCCCGAAAAGACGTCGACTTGTGCCGCATTCTCGTAGCCGACCGCGATTTTGGAACCGCTGGTTGTCAGACTCACGGTGAATGGGCGTTTGCCCTCGGTTACCTGCGCCTGTGCAAGCAGCTGAAAGTCTCGGCCATAGAGCCGTATAAAACCGTCATATGATGCGGTGACCACACGGCCGCTCTTGTCAAACGCAGCACCATACGTCTCGGCTTGGTAGTCTCGATCTTCTGCCAGCAGTCTACTGTCGACCGTGCTGTAGAAACGAATGCCGTATTTGCCATGGAATGTCACAAGCAGGATTCGGCCGTCAGGCGAGAAAGCTAAATGGGGAATCGACTCTGGAAGCCCCGTGATGCGCGTAAGCATTCGGCCACTCGATCGGTCGAACAGATAAATGGAATGTGTTCCGTCCCATTCGAGCCCTGACCAGCCTGCTCCCGCAACGGTGTCGCCATCCGGAGAAATCGCCGCTGCGTACATTTTCCCTTCATTGTCTTGTCCAATCGGCGGCCGCAGGACGCGAAGGAGTCGACCTGTCACACGCTCCCAGACTCGTAGCGTCTTATCGTCAGATGCAGTGACAAGATAGCGTCCGGCATCATCCGCGCTGATGCTGGAGATCCGTGCGGTATGCATTTCCGTTTCGATGCGGATGATCGGAGCTTGAGGCGGCTTGCCAGTGACAGCGGTTATCGGCGCGGGAGGGTTGACGGGTTCAGCGATCGCATCTGGCTGTGTGCAGGAAATGGACAGTGCAGCAAGCAGTACACAATCCAAAGACCCCAAACAGGTCCTAAGTCTCCCTAACATAGGTTCTTTATATCGTAAGTCCGACTGAGGATTAAAGTGGCTGGCGTGAAAAACGGCTAGACGAGGGTTAGACCCCGAATCGGTTTGTGGTTATAACTCGGTCGAACTTCGGATGGCTCGTCCACATGAGAGACAAGACAGCTAGTCCGAGGTATGAAAGTGCCCGAGCGCAGCGTGATGTAATTCGTGTCCACACACCTCGAAATTCCATTTCGGGCAGTACAGGGTGTTCGAGCTGAAATCATAGAACCCTTTGACGGTATGTACCAGAGGAACCGTGCTGTTCATTTGCGGTTGAAAGCGTACTGCCTCTGAGCCCATGGTCCGTTTCCATTGTTCATGGAGACTGTACTCATCAAGAAACACGAGTGTGAGGTTTTTGATGACATGTTGTTCAACGTAGCGCTCTTGTACTCCGAGGCATCCTGAGATTGCTGAAACGAGAAACACCAAAGACAAGAACTTGAAAAGAATCGTCCAATCTGAGGTGCTTTCCTTTGTTTTTTCGTCGCGATGGTGCATCAAGAACCGTTGAGAGGTAATGAGGAGCTCGGTCTCGGTTTTTCAAATCAGGTGAGCAGATTCCATGCCTCTGTTGATTTCAAACGCAACTGCTCGATCTGAAATGGAACTTGACGAAATAAAGCAGATCATCAGTTAGGCTTGACAAGAATGAACTGTTCCGTCGGAGTTCAATTTAGCCAAAATTTGGCCAGAGAAGTTGGGGCCAATCCAGGTCTTAGGATAAGGCGAGAATGGCAGCTGTTCGTCGTCAGGAGGCCTCCTGTGCCTTACACGATATGAGACGGTCGAGCCATCAACGAATTCTAGCCATCCACGAAAGCCAGATTCCTTTTCCTGGGATCAGAGGTGGCTCCGGTTGTTTGGACAGCTTCTGCTAGTTCATAAGTGGTACCTGGCGGATGAGGCCTACGCGGCGGTGGACCGTGCAGGTAGGTTGTCACAGTACACGCGATCGGGCGTGCGTCCGTCAAGCGCGCGATGCGGCCTGATCTGATTATAAAAGGTCATGTAGCGGGCCACCCCGACCTGGGCGTCGTGGACAGTCTCATAGGCATGGAGATAGACCTCCTCATATTTTTGAGACTTCGCCACAACCGCTCGACGAAGACATTGTCGCAAGATCAACGAGGCGCTCATCTGCCAGGAGTGGCCAAATGTGCAGCGGATTATGGCATCACTGGCGCAGAAGGATGTGACGCAAACGACGATCGTGCGCAAGCTGAGTGCCTATGCCCGCCAGAACCACACGAAGAAAGCGCTGTGGGAGTTGGACAGCATCTGCCGCACACTCTACATCCTCAACTTCATTGATGACGTCACGTTGCGCCAGAGTGTGCAGAATGCGCTCAACCGGGGTGGGGCCTACCACCGCTTTCACCGCGCCATTGCGTACGTCAACGCCGGGAAGCTGCGTGTCCGAACCAAAGCCGACCAGCAGATTTGGAATGAGTGCTCACGCCTGATCGCCAACGCGGTGATCTACTATAATGCGACCATCACGTCTCAAATGTTGGAACAGATGCAGGCCTATGGGGATCAGAAGGCCATGGAGATATGATCTCCGGCATGTTGCCGGTCGCGTGGCAGCACGTGAACCTGTTTGGTCGATTCGACTTCAATACGACTGGCACCGTCAACTTGGACGAACTGGTGCAGGTGTTTGCGAAACCTGAATGCTGGGCCAGGATTATGCGGGAGGGAGACTAGGGAGATGAGGAGGAGCAGCGTCGCATAGTCAACCGAGAGGCGTGCTCCTCGGTACCTAATCAATCCATTGCGCAGAGCGCATGTGCAACCGATAGAGGGAGAACGCGCATTTGACCGTTTTGGAGCGTTGGGCAAAAATAGCCAACTACGTCGTCGCCAAGCACTTCACCAAGCGGCAACACATGCAGTGGAGCCCTAAGGGAGCCCATTTACTAAGATGTTCTCATCTCGGACGGGATGAAAACTCATAGGAGTTTTCATCATTCCGCCATTGGCGAAAAAACCCTTTAAAATCCAAATAGTGTCTTCTCCTCAACAGCGGGCGGGCGGCGACCGCTGGCAGTTCTTGCGACGGCGTGGGGCCCAGCACGCCGGGCGAGGCGTGATCCCTCATTGCCTCGACATCGCTGAGCGCCCCGCGATTGTTGCCGCCAAGACACGGCTCAGCGACTGGGAGGGCGACACCCTCGCCGGGGCGCAACGCAACGGTGCCCTGCTCACCCAGGTTGAGCGCAAAAGCCTGTTCACAACCCTCTTTAAATTGCCCCGTCCACCAGTCACGGCCATGCACCGTGCCACGGTGCATCGGCTAAACCCGTTGCGCGACCACGTCCACACCATCACCTCCGACAACGGGAAGGCGTTCGCTAGACACCGGGACACCACCGATAGCCTGTGCGCGCAGGTCTTTTTTGCCACGCCCTCTCATGTGTGGGAGCGCGGCGTGAACGAGCACACCAACGGCCTCATTCGAGACGTCTTCCCCAAATGCACGGACGTCGCTACAATCCACCCGGCAATGGTGGCGAGGGTCGAACGCCTGCTCAACCGGAGACCTAGAAAATCACTCGGATTTAAAACGCCCAACCTGGTCTTTCAGGCGCTAATCAAACGTGGCTGAACATTATGCACTGGGGAGTTGAGTCTGCGCACGGAAAAGATTGCATCACCGCTGCCGACTCATCCCCTTAACCTCTACCCTAAAACAAATGCCAAACATGGCTGCATTTTCCCGAGATGGGGTATCGAATGAGGTAAGAATTAGGGAAGGTCTGATCAATTCACGTTCTACTCGGAAATCTATTCCTGAGCTGGTCACCAGTGCGAGTTCGGTGGGCATCTGCTGGCTCGGAAGCCTTTTTATCGGGCGCATCCACCGTCCGATGGCCCGCTGTCCGCCACCAAAACCACCTCTTCTACGTCCCCGCCATGAGCCGCCGTCGCGCGACGTACAGATTTGCCAACCCGCAGCTGATATGCAACCAGTGGGTATTCTTCGCCAGTCCGCGATAGCGGACTTTGGCCCAACCGAAGATCCGCTTGGTCACCAAGAACGCATGTTCGACCTTCGCCCGGACCTTCGACTTCGTACGATTCCGGATCCGCGCCTCCTCACTCAGTGGCCGATGCCGATGCGCTTTCGCCTGAATGAAACTCTTGGCCTTGGGCGCGTGTTGCCGGATCACGTCACAGAAGTGTCCCCATTCGTTTGAACAGTAGCCAGCGTTTCTGAAGTGGAGTCTCTGCTGACTCTCACGCTGCCAGTTTACCCGTCGGCAGCATCACGGCATAGGCCTCATCCGGTGTTTGCCGGTCCAGACTCGAATGGGGT
>JBGTNJ010000054.1:0-11020 GCA_041743145.1 Nitrospira sp.
TCGGCGGGTGGATTTGCGATACTGTGCGAACGTCACCTCGGCAAATGTCTGTTGCGCCATGGGCGTGCCTCCTCATCAGCGAGTGTGGCGTTCCCTCTAGCACATCCCGAGCGAAGAATAAATCAGACCTTCCTTAGGAGACCACGGCCCTAGTGCACTCGGTAGGAACGGGCCGACCCTACTCGGATTCTCCTAATGAGGTTTCTTGGTGAGGTCTCTGTACAATTCCCAGACTTGCGCTAAGGAAAAGGTGCGAGAGGGGGTTTCGAGATTGGTTTCCTCCACTCTCGCCGTCGTGGTAAATGCCATCAGTCCGAAGAACCAGGCTATGATGCCGCATATGGGAATGCCCAACATGATTAACAACATCCCTGGTCCGTCACTGGTCCAATGCGCTTTCTGACCGACAGCGATGAGCCCAATGGCTGCCGCAGCAGCGGCCAGGGCAATGATCACGGCGAGGCCTCGCGCAATATAGCGGACAATCGTGCTTCGTGAAGTGAGTGCCCAGATGAATGCGATAAGGAGAACAGACCAAAAAATAATGCTCATGCCCGGCTATTCCTCCCCTAAAGCTGATACCAGTGATACTCTATCTTGGAGGGCCCGGTTTCTGAAGGAAAATGCCAAACCGACACAGCTCAGTTCTGTGCCGTCCGGTTCAGCGATAGAAACCTGACAAACGGCGAGTCACTTTTCAGAGTCGGTCTTGACCTGTTCCAATCGGCTGGTGTGCGCTGAATCGGACATTGTGCTAGAGTGGCAGCCGGTTGTACGTCATGTGCTGGTAATCAGTCATGAACGAACCCGGGGGTGGGGGAATGAAAAGTTTCGCCTTTTGGTTGGCGCTATGCGGGCTTGCTTTCAGCGCATCATTGGCACAGGCCGAGGGCCTATTCGACAAGATGCTGGATCGAGCGATCGACAGCGCCGAGAGAAAAACACAGAATCGGATCAACCAACGGATCGATCAAACGATCGATAAAGGCATCAACAAGACGGAAGAAACCATGCAGTGCGTGGCAACAGACCAGGAGTGCTTCAAGAGAGCCAAAGAAGAAGGGAAACAAATATCCATCGTCACCACTCCTTCGACCTCCGACTCCGTGAAATGTGTTGTGACGGACACTGGCTGTCTCAAACACGCCAAAGCACAGGGCAAGAAGGTCGAGATCGTGGACGAAGCAGACCTGGACACTCTCCGTTGCTCTGTGTCCGATGGAGACTGTCTGAAACGCGCAAAGTCGTTAGGGAAAAAGGTAGAAATTGTTGACTGATCGTCTTAACAGGTCTTGGCCCTCTTTCATATGCATGGGCGATTTTCAGCGGCAAGCACCTGTTCGGCGTTAGCAATCGCATCCTGCAATGCCTTAAAGCTCTTACCTGGCCGCCCGACTCTCGGCAGGTCTCTTAGAAACCCAGAGGCCGCAGCCACCAATACCTGCAGCGTCTTTCTCATGTCTCCCATCTCAATTGAGTTTTCCACTGCGGCTGCGCGAGCCATCGCCAATCGTCGACGTGGCCCCACATAGGGTTCGGGAGCGATCGGATTATCTTTTTCGAGCTCAGGCCGTCTAAATATCATGCTAGTTCCTCCAGAGACGCCAGCAAGGTACCACAGGTCGTAACGGTTTGCAGCGCATCTCGCATGATTCCGAAGAGCAATTACTCACAACAACTTTCGCCGGTCATCGGCAAGACCAGGACTGCAACTGAGCTCACTTGCCCACCATTCCGTGGGAGAGTATAGTGATCGCCATGAGTCGGTTCAGCCCCAGAATATTGGCTTCTTCATCCTGCGAGACAGGCGTGGTCATTCTAGTCCTATTCGTCTGTATCTGCGTGGCATCGCAGATGCTCGGAACACCGGTCACGCTCATTGATGTCCTCACGTCGGAGCTGCCAGGAGAATCTTTCTCTGAGGACTTCTCGGTTCCTCCAGTAACACCTGAACCAGACCTCGCCATCCAGGCTCATCTCTACGAGAACATCGACTCCTTGCAACATCTTCCAATCCTTGCGATCTCTGTTTTCCATCCTCCTGACGTATCACTGCCGTTCTGATTACGTCATCGGATCCCGAGGTACTGTTTGCCCATGTGAGTGAAATGTTCTTTATCCTCAGGGGAAGACGAGTTCAAATCAATGCGAAGAGCAACTCCCAAGAGCGAGAGTGCCTTCGCCGACACTCAAGAGTAAATGTATTTTGACCAAGGAGGTGAATCAAATGCCTGGCATGAACGATGCGCTCTCTTACATCATTTTGGGGGGGTTTGCCTTCGCAGTTATTATATGGGCCCTGTTTTTCGCTGGCTAGGGGACAGCCCCTGACTCACCCCCGATCTCATGGCCACTGGGAAGGGAGACCCGCGCTAGAAATTCGGGGGACGCGTCAGCACGTCATGACGGTGTGCGGAACCGTGAGGGATGAGGTGATGTATGTATCCCCACCCCTTATCGTTCAACGAGGCTGATCAAGTCGTGACTTTTACTCGACCTACCTCGCGATGTCCGGCTCAACTTGACGAGGGCTCGGAGCCCGCAAGGACCGCAGACCAGCCACAATGGCTTCGAGTTCGGAACGTGCCCCTGTTTTCTCCATAGCCTCGTCGAGCAGCGAGCGGAGGGTGACATGTGCGTCACGCATCCGTGTAATACGAAACGTAAACGCATAGTCAGGGAGATCCCCACCGCCGCACACCTCATCAACTGGACAGGGGTTCAGCACCACGGTCTCGAAATGCTCGTCACCGACGTTGAATAGCACGGCCTCGAGGTCCAGCATAGACAGATCAATTCGAGCGCGGCCGATAAAATCGTCACCGACTCCATCGTCCGCACAGTGAGGGCCGGCATGGCGCCCCTTTCCGGGAGGCATAGCCTTGCAGAAGCTGGTACGCCATCCGAACAAGTCTTTCTCCCAGAACTCTACCCCAAATCCTAGTGGCGCCGGTTCGCCGTCGTCCTCACACACTGATGTTTTACCAAGCACAACTATTCCGGGACGCACCGCCACCATACAACTCCTAATCGGATCGAACGGGTGAAACTCACCGGAATCCACATTGCCGATTTCGCTGGAGGTGGTCCACCCTTTGCCATCTTCGGTTCCAACCATCACCTCGTCACTCCCCCACCAGTCCCAGCCAGTTTCATTTCGCGCTTTGAACCCGATCGCCTCGATCTTGTACCGCCGCTCGTTCCACTCGATCGTATCCCAGGGAATCTCGTTCGATAACTCCAGGCGCCCTCCCGTGCCGTCGGATCGGGACTTTGCCTGACTCTCATGCGCAGATGCGCTTGCCACGCACCACAGCCATGCCGCCAAACCAAAACAACATGCCAGGAAACATCTGTTGGAAGTCATTGTTGGGCTCCTCCTGTCTGAACCATGGCAACGGAACCGTCTCTTCAGGCTGCACGTGTTTTCGTGTTCTGTTCTATGGATGTCACGTTCTCGGATTACTCAACCGCTCTGACCCACTTTCGCTGTCACTCAGAAAAACCCAAATCAGCATCGGTGGGAAAAGGGCGTAAAAATTTACCGAACATGTCTCGTCCAAATCCAGCCCTGAGCGGAGACTATGTTAGCAACGCAAATATACAATAAAGCGTACGTAGATCTTATACAAGATGCTCGGCGCTCACCGTTGATCAACACTCTATTTCGTTCCGTCGTGGTGAATTTCAGAGGGCCATTCTTCTCGGTTTTGACGATTGATCAACCAATTGGGGAGCAAATGTTCGCGGAAACCGCGATCGAAGGATTGCACCACACCGGCCGGCAGGTGAAAGCGGTTGGAACCGGCCTTGCCAGCAGCCTGTCTGGCGCGAGTTCCTAGAGCTTGCAGGCATCCTCGCTGATTTCTGGACCTGGGATCGGATGTTGGCGAACCTGCTTCACATGGTTCCGACAGTCCATCTCGGCCCCTTCCTTATTCGCCTGGCCCTCTTTAACCAAACGCCGCCATTGGGCGAGACGGTCCATAAACGGATCGTACCGGCACAGGTCTTTGCCTGATGGTAGCCCAGTCAGTTGTTGGCACTTGGTTACCCAGAGTTCCGGTGTTAGCGCGCCGCTCTCGACTGACTTGGTCAGCTCATAGAGGTTGTCGGCAAACGATCCAAAGTCACAGATTGCAGGATCTACTGGTGGTGGAGCCGAGTGATTCCGATCGACAGTGTGCAGCATCTGGCGACAATTGGTTTCACCGGCCTCTTTCGAGATCAGTCCCTTTTCGATCTGCTGCTTGGTTTCCGCCCGCCGCTCATCGAACTCGGATTTGGACAGGAGCGCTGGGGCTCCAACCAACATCGCCGTCGTGGTCGGACATCCAGCCAGAACCAAAGGTAAGAGTCCGACGAGGAATCGTTTCATCGGCAACCTCGCATTTATCAAAGAGAACAGGCCCACAACGGCCTAGAGTGCACGCGATGATACGGACGGCGGCTATCGAGATCAAGAGCCAATGGGGTGGTGACCGGTGAGACGCAGAGTGCTGCGCAATATTAATATGGGGGGCACGTTAAACAGCTTGACCGCCACATTCATTGCGCCTAGGGTCATGACTGCACCTTCACGATGGGATTCCCTCAAAACCCAGTGGAATCTTGTGACAGATCGTGTCAAACTAGAAACTTGAGTGGTCGCCCTAGACATTGTGAAAGATGAGAACGGATTCCTTAATGAGGATCCTTTGCGGGGAATACCATCAAGCGACCATACGACGCTTTGTTAAATCTTATAGGATAAGGAGACAAGAATCATGGCACTGCTAATTACCGACGAATGTATCAACTGTGGCGCCTGCCTGCCAGAATGTCCGAACGAGGCCATCTTCGAAACTCGCAGCGATGCAGAGACGAAGGGAAATCAGGTGGGCGACGGCCAGGGAGTGGGAGACAATATTTACGTGATTACCCATGAGCGGTGCACTGAGTGTGTCGGCCATTTTGACGAACCTCAATGTGCCGCAGTCTGTCCGGTCGATAATTGTTGTATTTCTGACCCAGCTTATCCGGAGGGGACCGACATCCTGCTGGAAAAGGCGAAGAAACTCAATCCGGACAAGGCTATCGATCCGGCAAAAGTTTGGAGTGGCGTGCGGAACTGATCTGTTCCACTTCGAGGTTCCGTGCGACTATAGGATGCTGAGAACGCAGGCGGCACAGCTATGTTATGCCTTGGCATAACCGAAACGATGAGTCATGGCTGATAAAATTCCAAGATTCATGACCAATGCGACCGTCATTAAGGTGTTAGCTAAAGTTTTTGCTTTCCAAGCCATCGAGATCGACCTCTTGCGGTCACATGTTGGAATATCCGATGCTGATTGGAAAGCCCTCAAGACAAAGGCCTTTAAGAAAACTTACGCCAAGCAACGTGCTTTCTATGAAGATCGCTTGACGGGAGCGTTCGCGTTGGAGCGCATCTCCCAGTCTGAACGCGAGACAAGACTTCTCGAGCTCTGGTTAAAACAAAGTGAGGAGTCCCCCAAAGAGGAACCATAAACCGAACCGTATCGACTTCTCCGGTCACACCTAGCGCCGGAGAAGAACCGGTTACGAAGCGACGCTGCCAGCCTGAACGTGAAGTTATGGTTCGAGCCACTTATACATGACCAAGGCATCCACATAGCCTATGCACGGATGGTGGAACGCCTTTGGTAGACACCCCACGGTCGTGAAACCAAGCTTCTTCCACAGCCTTACCGCACCTTCGTTGCTGGACACTACCAAATTGAACTGCATGGCCTTGTACCCGAGTTCCCGTGCGATCTCTTGAGAGTGCTCACACATCGCCGTGGCTATCCCTCGCCCTCTGGCGGCTGATGAAACCATGTAGCCGCAATTGCAGACATGATCTCCGGGACCTAACTGGTTTGTCCTGATGTAGTAGGTTCCGAAAACGTGCCCGTTCTCCTCGAATACATACGTTTTCCTTGGAGCTTCTATCCAGAGATTGAGAGCCTGTTCTTGAGTGATGTCTTGGGGATATCCGTAGGTTTCGCCTGCTGCCACGACCTCATGGAAGATCGGCCACACCCTCGGAAAATCGTCTCGTGAGGCTTCGCGGATACTCATGCCACGCTATCATGCTGTGGAAAAACTCATTTTGACTCCGGTGTCGCCACAGGTATAGAGATGTGCGGCAATACCAATGCATTATGCAGGATCATGTGGTGAAGCGGTCCAAGAAAACAGGGTCCGAGCCCCTTATTTCTTACCTATTCAACTAGCATGCTCCGTTACGTCGCTCTGTTACCTCTGTTTCTGATCGATCTTTCCGATAACTCTCAGGCGACTCGTCTCTGCTTCTGTGAGGTCTTTCCTCATACTCGACTCCTCAGCCGCTCATAACCCTTCTTCAATTCGTCGATCGCCATGCCTAGTGCGGCGCCGACAGACTCCGCTGTCCTCCCAACTTCCTCGCGCGTTGCCTCTAGCTTGGGCTTTATCTCTTCCCACTGACTCTCCAGTCGAGCCCATTCGTCTTTAGCGTCGGCCTTCGCCAGGTGAAGCTGGACCTGAAGTTCATCGCGCTGTTGTTTGATATGCTCCAGCGCTTTCGTCATCTGCTCTTTGACGTCTGACATGGGGTATACTCCTTTGTTGAACGGGGACGTGTACCCTTGTGACTTCTGTTCGCCGTAATGAGGTTAAGGATCTAGGAAATTCAATGCCTTGTGATCGAACCATGGTGCTTATTCTATCTCGTCGAAATACACAGAACTAGCCCCACTCACCCATGAACCCTCGCCCTGTCACCTCGATGCTAAGTTAAAGGCGTCGCCCTCGTAAAGTCACCGTTGCAGAAGGCGGCAAACTCGGCGATACTATCTGTGGGTAACCACGGTTGAGCCATTTCCACTCAAGGCGGTGCGCGGCTGGTGAACTGGTTGAAGAACACAGGCATCCCGCAACCGATAGCGAACGACTGGTGCTGGTAGGAGAGACGGCAGTGAAGCGACTCATTAGAACGGGATTCTGGCCGATGGCAGGGGCACTCGTAGTGCTGACAACCTGGCTGGGAACCGAGGCTTGGGCTTATGAATCGGGACCAGTAAATGGGGGGGCCACGGTGCGAGGGACCGTGACCGTCACCGGAACCGTACCGGCGCCCAAAGAATTCGAGTTGCGTCGTTTTCCAGACTACGAGTTTTGCGGCACACTGTCCGATGATCGTGGGTATCGGCGCCTGAGGGAAGTCACGTTCAGACCGGACGGCGGCCTCAAAGATGTCGTCGTGGTGGTGGAAGGTGTGAAACACGGTAAGCCCTTCACCTTTACCGATGCCGAAGTGGAAGCGACGCTCTGTCAGTTTCTGCCCTTCGTCAGCGTGATCAGTGACACACGGCGAGTCACGGTGTTTAATCGGGATCCAGTGCCCCATGACATCCAAGGTCTTGTGCCCGATCAAACGGGAAGCGGTATGGTCTTCTATCGGCCATCCATAGAGGCCAGCGGAACCACTGATCACGTGCAGCTGGCCAAAGGGCAAGACGTGTTTACCATGCACTGCAGCCTGCACCCCTACATGCAGAACTGGGGCTATGCTGTCGACAATCCCTATTATGCTGTAACAGATGCGAGAGGCGCCTTCTCAATCGAGGATCTCCCGTCAGGGACATATCGCCTCACGGCTTGGCATCCTATTCTCGGCACGCAGGAGCGGGAACTCACAGTATCCCCCAATGAAACGGCCTCACTGGAGCTGTCGTTTGAAGCCAACTTCTGACAGGGAATCACTCGTATAACCGAGAGTCCAGGAACGGTATCTACCTCCTTACCCCATGCCGAGCTCTTAATTCGACCCCTTAACTTCTTTCAGACACCCGCCAGCGAACAGCATCAGGTCTCGGCTATTTGAGCCCTCTAGAGTTAGAACGACGGCTCTGGGGAGCTTAACCTGGTGTCCACCAGATCCGGGCCCGCTCATGTGCAAAATGAGTTCTAACCAATACAGGAAACGAACAGGTCAAATTCTCTGGCTCTTACCAATGAAAACTATTGGTAGTTAATGCAAGGATACCAGTTGCTGATACAAAGTTTTTGTTTCCTTGGCAATGGCAGCCCAGCTAAAGAGTTGTTCTGCTCGTTGGCGACCGGCTTTGGCAAACCGTTCACGCATTCCCCTGTCAGCCATCAAGCGATTGACGGCCACAGCTAAATCCCGCTCAAATTTTCTTGGGCTTAATGGAGTAAAGGGAGATTCAAGCATTTGCTGGACAGGGACCAGGATGCCGGTTTCTCCATCCTCAACCACCTCTGGAATCCCCCCAACGGCTGATGCAACCACAGCGGTTTCGCACGCCATTGCTTCAAGATTGATAATTCCAAATGGTTCATAGATAGAGGGACAACAAAAGACTGCAGCGTGTGAATAGAATTCGATCACACTCTGTTTGTCCAGCATCTCAGGAATCCAGATCACACCTGGTCTGTTGGCGGAGGCTTCTTTGACAGCAGCCTCCATTTCTGCGGCGATTTCACTGGTATCGGGGGCCCCGGCGCAAAGAACCACCTGGAAGTCAGAATCGAAATACTGTATGGCTCGAACCAGGTGTATTATTCCTTTCTGACGGGTAATTCGCCCGACAAACAAAACAAAAGGCTTGGACGGATCCACCCCGTAACGTAGCAGTGCGTTGGTCGATGGTTGTTTTTTATATTCCGTTGGATCAATTCCATTATGGATGACTTTGATCTTCTCCTCAGCAATGCGAAAATGATGGAGGATATCTTGTTTGGTTCCATAAGAGACAGCGATCACGGCATCGGCCATTTCCAGAGCCGTCCGTTCGACCCACAAGGAGAAATCGTATCCACCCCTCAGCTGTTCCCGTTTCCAAGGGCGGAGCGGCTCTAGGGAGTGCGTCGTAATGATGAGCGGGACCCCATAATTCAATTTAGCTAAGATTCCACCGAGATGCGTATACCACGTATGACAGTGGACGAGATCGGCCTCAATGCCAATCGAGTTAAAGTTCAGCCCTCTTTGAATAGCCCCAAACACAGACTCCAAATATTTCGGACACCCGTAATCGATCTTATCGAGTTTAAACCCTCTGACGTGAAGGTTATGGTGAGCCATATACTGATCACCAAAACACCGAACTTCCACTGGAAGAAGCTTGGCCAATTCCTTACTCAGGTATTCCACGTGAACACCCGCCCCACCATAGGTATAGGGTGGGTATTCGTTGCTGAGCATCAAAACTTTCATTAGGAGGGTTCTTTCTCTGACTGGGTTGATAATATCTTACGTCAATATTGGCGTCAGACCTTGCTTCCTGCGTTAACTGTTACGCCACGATATAACTAGCCGTCGAATCATTCAAGCCCACTGTCTACCCAGTCTCGCAAAGGCGAAGCCGATAAGAAACCAGGGGTCTTCCCCCTAAATTTTTCCCCGTCATGGATGCTGCCGGTTCCTTCTCTATCGAAGATCTCACGCTGGCGACATATCTTCTCCAGGCTTGGCATCCCATTCTTGGAACGCAGAAGCAGGCCCTCACGGTGATTCCCAACGAGACGACCTCACTGGAGCTGTCGTTTGACCCTAACTCCGCAAAGTTAAAAACTCAGAATCTGGAGGCCTGAAAAGGTATCCGACTCCTTAATACTCGCCCTAACCCGTGAACCCTCGCCTCGCTAACACAACGCCTGGGTTACTAGCATCGTTCTCATAAATTCCCCAGTTGCAGAGGGTGGGTGGACTTAGCGATACTCTCTAGAGGATAACCACCATTGAACGGGTTCCTTCCGAGGAGGGTTCGCAAGCAGAAGAAGCAAGCTCAAGCGTGGCGGCAGGTCATGTCCACCCAAAAGTTGCCGTCTTGTGTAAACTTTTGCAGCGATTGAACCGGGCCACTTCTTGAGGCATTTTGTAACCGACGCTGAACGATCAGTGACGGCAGGAAGACCACCGATGAAGCGACACATCCGAACCGAAATCCAGCTGACAGCGGGGGTACTTGCCGTGCTGACACCCTGGTTGGGAACCGAGGCTTGTGCCTATAAATCGACACCCGTGAAGGAGGGGGCCACCGTACAAGGGACAGTAACAGTAACCTTCACCGAAACCACCCCGGCTCCTCAAGAATTCGAGTTGCGTCGCTTCCCAGACCACGAGTATTGCAGCAAACTCTCTGATGGCTATGGCTATCGGCTCCTGCGGGAAGTTACAGTCCGACCGGATGGGGGTCTTAAAGATGTCGTAGTGGTCGTGGAGGGAGTAGAGCGCGGTAAGCCCTTCACCGTCACCAATGCCAAAGTGGAAGCGAAGCTCTGTCAGTTTCTGCCGTTTGTCACCGTGATCAGCAACACACGTCGAGTCACGGTGTTCAATCACGACCCAGTCCCCCATGATATCCAAGGACTCGCGCCGGATCAATCGGGCAACGAGAAAGTCTTCTCTCGACCGTCTTTACGGGCTAGGGGGACCACCGATCTCGTGCGGCTAGCTAAAGGGCACCACGTATTTACCATGCAGTGCAGCATGCACCCCTACATGCAGAACTGGGGCTATGCTGTCGATAATCCCTATTATGCCGTGACAGATGCGACTGGCTCCTTCTCCATCCAGGACCTCCCGTCGGGGACGTATCGCCTCAAGGCCTGGCATCCCATTCTCGGCACCCAAGAGCAGGAATTCACGGTAGCTCCAAATGAGAAGATCTCGTTGGAGTTGTCGTTTGAACCGACTTCTGAGGAGTAACGGCGTATCACCGTGGTACAGCGGGTACGGGTTTCACTGTGGGAATGAAAGGGTATACCGCATATGGATATCGACCAGAATGATAGGCTTCAAGCATCGCCTCGACGGCATGAGCTGCTCCTCCGCCGAAAGCAGAGCCTTGAAATTGTTCTCTGACCCCAGTAGCGTCCCAACGTTGAGCGATTGATCGCCCGTAACTGATTGAAACGGAATCGATAACTCATACTTTCTTCTGGTCTCGATTTGAACTCCGCCGCGAACATTGGCCATCCTGCGAGGAACTCACGCGCAGGGGGTATC
>JBGTNJ010000055.1:0-39904 GCA_041743145.1 Nitrospira sp.
CTCTCGGCGGGTGGATTTGCGATACTGTGCGAACGTCACCTCGGCAAATGTCTGTTGCGCCATGGGCGTGCCTCCTCATCAGCGAGTGTGGCGTTCCCTCTAGCACATCCCGAGCGAAGAATAAATCAGACCTTCCCTAAATGGGAACCATTCGTCAGGTCGCAGTTCGGGTGTTTTAAGCGTGAACGAGCGCCGTATACATGCCAGCCTCAGGTGGGCGCTTCTCTTCGTAGCTGCCCGCGATTTCTGATTGAGAAGTGAGTGGCCAAGATAAACACGCACCATCCCTCTATGATAGATCAAACTCTCGCCTGGCTCGCCTTTCTCTAGGAAACTCAGTGCGACGTACCTGTACTTGCCGCTCTAAGGAACGTTCAATTAAACCCGGATTCCGCAGTTGAGCGGGTTTGATGTAGAATCGGTAGCCAAATTCTCCTTATATGGCGAGGAGGTTTGGCATGCGCGTTCGTTAGTCCCCTGCGTCACCGCCCGATTCCAAGATCTTCTTCGCCTTCACGACCATCCCATCACGGTCTGGGCGGGGCCATTTTGCCGCGACTATTTGTTGAACTGATGGGTCTGCGAGTCACGCCCTTCACGAAGACCTCCAACAATCAGATTCTGGCTGTGGACGTGCTGCTGGCCTGGTGGTATGGGCTGACGCTGGGCGCCGAACACTTCGAGCACTCCACCCGCTACCGGCGTGATCGGCTGTGGCCGCGATTGCTGGGGCTTCACCGATTTCCTTCGCCGGATACGCTGCGGCGGATCGATGAATCACCGAGGTGTCCGAGGTCCTGATGCGGATCTCACTGGTGCGATGCGCCCGATTCTACTGGGCCACACGCTCGATCTGGATTCGACCGTCTTCTGTCGGTACGGCGAGCAGGCGGGGATGCGACTCCGCTATATCAAACCCCGATGCCCGGAGCAGAACGTCAGAAGCGAGGATTCTCCTTTGAGCCTACTCATTGAAGAATCCTCTCCTAAGGTGTTGATGAAATTATAAAATTCTAATTTTAATATTCTGTAATAGCCTTAAATGTTTCCAATGTTGTATATATTATGATGATTGGTTATCGCATTATTTGCACAAGCCCCTTACTCAGGACGGGCCATGGTTTTCCTATCGCTCCTCCCCGAAAGAAGGGTTGTACTTTTCTGTGATTATGGGAAAGTGTAGCTCGTATGCGGTCAGGGTCTTCAACCATCGAGGAGATCTGTGAATGAGCGACTTTTTACCGTTTCATAGGTCTGATGTCGGGGAAGAAGAGGTAACCGAAGTGGTAGAGGTTCTCCGCTCAGGTTGGTTGACTACGGGGCCCA
Source organism: Nitrospira sp. (assembly GCA_041743145.1). GTDB lineage: Bacteria > Nitrospirota > Nitrospiria > Nitrospirales > Nitrospiraceae > Nitrospira_D. The sequence continues at coordinate 1,327 of JBGTNJ010000055.1, forward strand.
AGGTACGGGAATTTGAGCGGGAATTTGCCGCAATGGTGGGTGCGGAACATGCCGTTGCAGTGAATTCCTGTACGGCCGCCCTTCATCTTGCCCTTGAAGCTGCCGGTGTGAGCGAGGGGGATGAAGTACTGGTTCCGACGATGACCTTTGCCGCAACAGCCGAGGTCGTCACCTACTTCAAGGCCCGACCAGTTCTGATTGATTGCGTACAAGATACACTGAATCTGAACACCGATCGTATCCAACAGGCCATCACAGATAAAACGAGAGCAATTATCCCCGTCCATTTTGCCGGTCACCCGTGCGATCTCAGGCCGATTCACGCGATAGCAAAAGAGCATAACCTACATGTGATAGAGGATGCGGCGCACGCCTTACCCGCACGATATCACGGCAAGATGATCGGAGGGATCTCGGACGCCACTTGCTTTTCGTTCTATGCGACGAAGAATATCACGACTGGCGAAGGCGGAATGGTTACCACGAACAACGCGGAGTGGGCTGCTCGCATGCGGATGATGAGCTTGCATGGTCTCAGTCGGGATGCTTGGAATCGGTACTCTGCTCAGGGCTCTTGGTATTACGAAATACTCTCACCAGGGTTTAAGTACAATCTGACTGATATTGCTGCGGCGCTTGGGTTGGCCCAATTGAAGAAGTGTGAACGGTTTTGGAAAGGGCGTGAACGGATTACTGCTCTCTATCATGAAGGTTTCCAAGATCTCCCCGAGATCATGTGTCCTACAACAGCGTCCCATGTCCAGCATGCATGGCATCTGTACGTCATCCAGTTAGACATAGATCGTTTACGGATCGGTCGGGATGAATTCATCCATCAACTGCAGCAAGCCGGCGTGGGATGCAGCGTACATTTTATTCCCCTCCATTTGCATCCCTATCATCGAGACAGGGGAGGTTATCGACCTGACGATTTTCCTGTTGCTAGCACAGCGTTCCAACGAATTGTTTCGTTGCCGTTGTACTCGAAGATGACCGAAGATGAGGTCAATCGTGTGATTGAGACGGTTCGTGATCTTGTCAGAAGGAACCGACGGTGATGAAGCGTTCATTTGATGTCTGCATGGCCGCGCTAGGGCTGGCTCTCACAGCGCCGCTACTCGCAATCATCGCCGTCTTGATCAAGCTGGACTCGCGGGGGCCGGCGATCTTTCGTCAAGTCCGTGTAGGACAAGGATTTCGTCCGTTCACAATCTTAAAATTCAGGACTATGGCAGTAGATGCTCCAAGTACCTGCGTGCCTCTCACGGTCGGACAAGATCCTCGCATAACAAGAGTTGGTCGAATTCTACGAAAACTCAAGCTCGATGAACTGCCTCAGCTGGTGAATGTTCTCGTAGGCGATATGAGCTTTGTCGGTCCAAGGCCGGAAGTCCCCCGTTATGTTGAACGACTACGCGCTCAATTTTCCGAGGTCCTTACGGTTCGTCCTGGGATTACAGACCTGGCCTCCCTGAGGTATATCGATGAGGCAGCGCTCCTCTCCTGTTCCTCAAACCCTGAAGAAGAATACCAGATCAAAGTTCTTCCGGAAAAGCTCCGATTAGCGAAATTGTATATCCGTCATATGTCTTTACGGCTTGATTTTGCCATTATCATACAAACGCTGTTGCATATCAGCAGGGTTTCAGTTGTGGTGTTTACACTTCCTGACCTAAAAGCAGCCGTCGAGCCACCATTGACCTCCTTTTGGATGAACCCGTCGCCCTTCATAATGAAGTGGCGAAAACCCATCATTGTCGTGCTTGACCTAGCCCTTATCATCTTGGCAAACTATTTTGCATTTACCCTGAGATATGATGGGGGCATCCCCGAGAGCGAACTCCATACCTTCGAACAAACTGTACTCGCTTTGGTTGGCATCAGAGGTGTGGCGTTTGCCCTGTTTGGCTTGAACGAAGGTTTGTGGAAGTATACGAGTATTTGGGATCTTCAAAATATTCTGAAGGGGGTCTTATTAAGTACCGTTGTATTTTATGGCTGGGTTAGTTGGGTGATGGAGATCTCTAGTTACCCCCGTTCCGTATTTGCCATAGATGCTATCCTGTTGATTGGGTTTCTTACCGGAGTGAGACTGTGCTCTAGAGTCTTTCGGGATAAGGGGGTTTTTCAGAAGAAACGGAAAGTACTGGTAGTTGGTGCCGGCGACTCAGGTGAGCGAGTTGTACGAGAGATGAAGACTCGCAGTGTGTTTAACTGCCAGCCCATTGGGCTCGTCGACGATAACACCGCACTTCTTAATCAACGGATCCACGGAGTTCGAGTGCTGGGTACGGTGGGAGACATCCCCAAACTTGTGGAAGCGCTCAGGCCTGAGGTGGTTGTTGTTGCAGTGCCCACTGCCACATCTGAGTTCCTTCGGGACCTTGTCATCAAATTGGAACCATATGAAATTTCAATAAAGACATTACCCGCAAAAGAGGAACTCCTCGCGGACCGAAGCGCAGTTAGCCAGATGCGCAATGTATCTGTTCCAGACCTTTTGTCGCGTGCGCCCATAGATCTAGACGATGAAGTGACAAGACAGATGGTGAAAGGGAAGAGCGTCTTAATCACTGGAGCTGGTGGATCGATTGGCTCGGAGTTGGCTCGACAAATCACCCTGTTTGATCCAAAGGTACTCCTCCTCTATGAACGCCATGAAAACAGTCTTTACAATATCCATAAGGAATTAGATGATCGCGGGTTTGCGTTTCCCATCGTCCCTCTGATTGGGGATGTCACTGATGCCCAGCGTCTCTGTGCCGTGCTGGAGCAGTATAAACCTCAGATCTTGTTCCATGCAGCCGCGCATAAGCATGTCCCTCTCGTAGAGCTAAACCCCTTAGAGGCCGTAAAGAACAACTGCATCGGCACACGGATCACCGCTGAAACCGCGAGTCTCTATGGAGTCGAACAATTCGTCCATATTTCGACCGACAAGGCGGTGAACCCATCGAGTGTCATGGGCGCTACCAAGCGTGTGGCAGAACTCATTGTTCAGGATATCGCAAGGACGAGTCGTACTCGCTTTCTACTTGTGCGGTTTGGTAATGTTCTTGGCAGCAGTGGCAGTATGTTGCTGCGCTTCCAGGAGCAAATCATGGCTGGTGGTCCTGTAACTGTTACACACCCGGAGATCCGTCGATACTTTATGCTAATCCCGGAAGCAGTTCAGTTGGTGCTTCAAGCAGCGACAATCGGAAAGCAAGGGCATGTCTACATTCTTGACATGGGAGAACAGATCAAGGTTCTCGACCTCGCGAGGAGCCTCATTAGGTTGTCCGGTTTCATTCCTGGAAAGGAAATTGCCATCCGATTCATCGGCCTCCGTCCTGGGGAAAAGCTTTATGAGGAGTTAGTTGGTGAGGGAGAGTTCGCGGTGCGATCATCCTTGGAGAAAATTTTGCAGATTCAGACGACAAACCAGCTCAATTTTGAAGAGTTTCGTGAAAGGCTCTCTGCATTGGAGGCAGCAAGCTACTGCGACGAAACCAGCGTGTTGCTCGAACGGCTCAAGGATATTGTACCGATGTTCCGAGCCTGCGCGCCAGATACGGAGGCTTCGACGGAGCCGGTCGCTGTTGATCGTATCATAAGATGATAATGGATGTGTTGGTGAGTCTTTACAATGTCTAAGTCTAAACCTAGTTGTATCTTATCAGCTAGTTCGGAACGTAAGAATGCAAAGTCCTGAATCAGCCATCCCGGTGGAACAAGCAGGAGTGGACACAGTCCGCGAGTATGCCCTCATTGCATCGCGCAACAAATGGCTCATCGCGGGTGCTATAGCTATTAGTTTGACATTGGCCTGGGGTTACTGCCTGATCGCTACTCAATACTATCAGTCGCATACGTTGATTGTGGAGGAAAGGCCTACAGGATTTGACAATGTTATCAAGAATGTAGAAGACGCCGATAAACGTTTCGAGCAGCGTCTCTTTTTTATCCAGAAGCAAATCATCAATGGGGCTTTTATGGGTGGAGTCGCAAGGGAATTGGGGCTAAGCCAGGCTGGACTCGACGGGCAAGGAGCAGATGCTGGGGGAGCCGAGTTAGCGAGGATGACGACGATCGAGCGGGCCGTGATCGACCCAGCTGGAGGCAAAGGTTTGCAGAACTTGGTTGATGGATTCGTGGTCTCCTTTATACATGAGAATCCCAAGATTGCCATGCAGGTGGCAGCGCGAATCGCAGACAAATTCATTGAGGAGAATAATAAGGAGCGGGAGAGGGAGGTTGAGGGAACAGGGGAGTTTCTTGACGACGAGCTAAGATTCATGAAACTGGAACTGGAAAAGAAAGAGGCCAATATCAGTCGTTTCAAGCAAAAGCATCTGGACGACCTTCCACAACAGGCAGATGGCAATCTCCGGACGTTGGATCGCGTGCAGAGTGAGATCGTTGCCACTACGGAGAGCTTACAACGCCAGTCGGACAAGATGACGCTGGTGAATCAAGCCGTTCAGCAGTATCGTCTTTCCGGGCAACAAAATATTTCAATTGGATCTACTCGTATATTGGAGCCTGACCCGTTATTTCGTCGTTTGAGAGAGCTCCGAGAGAATCTGGTCAAGCTTAGGGCGGAATTCTGGGATGGATATCCTGAGATTGTCCTGACCAAAGAACAAATTCGGCAGGTTGAAGAGGAATTGACGAATTTGTATGGTCGGGATGCGATCAGAATGGACAAGGCGGCGCTGCTTGATCCCTACCTTCAGGATCTGATGACGCAGCAAAGTCAAGCGCGGGCTGAGATGGCGCTTCTCCAACGCCGCCTTGAGCAGTTGCAGATCAGCAGGCGAGATTATGAAAAGCGACTAGAAAGGTCGCCTCTGGTGGAGCAAGAGCTACTGGTTCTGGAACGTGATTACAACAACATGAAGTCTAACTATGCGATGATCCTGGATAAGCGGTTGAACTCGCGAATTGCGGAAAATATAGAAAAGCGGCAGAAAGGCGGAAAGTTCCGCATACTGGACGGAGCCAAACTTCCGAACGAGCCGATCATTCCTAACAAACTAAGGGTTTTGGTGTTAGGATTCCTGTTCGGGTGTGTTTCTGGAGCAGGGCTTTCTATACTGCGTGAACGACTTACTCCTCAGTTCCGAGGTCCAGAAGATGTAGAGCTTCTGCTCGCAGGCCCTCGGCTATTGGCAGCCATTCCGGACTTTTCATCGCTGTGGCGTTCGGGGCATGACTCTCAGAATTTGCAAGGCTCTTATCTCCTAAGACGGCCGTTGGGCATGGCTTTAAGGTCTCAGACCGAGGCTATGCCAAACAATCCACCATTGGATAATCGGCCGAGCTTCCGGGAACTCGACAGAAGATTCGTGACGAAAATGTTTCCGCGGTCCATGGCGGCTGAGCAGTATCGCGTCGCTGCCGCAAGGTTGCAACTCCTCAATTCAACCGGTGCTTCGATGGTAGCGGCCGTGACGAGCGCCATCAAGGGAGAAGGAAAAACAACGACCGTGGTTAATTTGGGTTATACCCTGTCTCGTGATTTTGGAAGGCGAGTTCTTCTGGTAGATTGTGACTTTGTCTTTCCCGAACTGAAGGCATTCATAGAAACACCCATCAGATACGGGCTTGTTGATTGCCTAAGAAGTGATATTCCACCCCAGCAGGCCATGAGCCCATTTGCCGATGTTCCATGTTGGATTATGCCAGCTGGAGAGGCTGTGGGGGATTCCAACGAGCTATTAAGAGCAGGTCAACTTAATCGTGTTCTTTCACAACTGCGAGAAGAGTTTGATTATATTCTACTGAATGCCCCGCCAATCCTTCCTGTTGCCACGATGAATGTTTTGGAAAGCCACTGTGATCTCCTTCTTCTTGTGGTGCGAGCAAACTTGACGGCAAAGCAGGCCGTCACGCAGGCGCTGGGTTCACTGCGTGCGGCCAGGCCCATTCATGTGGTTCTTAATGGTGTCGCAGCCAATTCACTCCCTAGCTACATGCTGGATTATTCTGTCAGCGAACGTCAAGTGGCTGTATAGACATCTTAAAAGCATTAACAGAGTGAACTCATAGCATAGGTGCACGTATACGGGCGTTCCCATTGCTGGTCGCACAACCACGGGAAGGGATCCAAGCCCATTTTCAGGAGGAACTCTTCCCAGACACCCACCCTGGTCGCACGTCGGTCGACAAGGGCTGTCATGGAGGCCGTGCTCGGGACTCTGGATACGGGGCCGTGCGTGCTATTGGGCCCCAGTGCTTTCCTAATGACAAAACCGTCCATTGCTGGTTCAACTGTAGTGTCACCAAGAGATCTTGCGGGAAGTCTTCCCCCACCCAACGGCATCGCCGCCACGGTTGTGGATCAGCATGGGCTGCCGGGTTCGGTCGTGAAGAGTTTCACGCCTTTTCTGTGTGTGGTGAGCTGGCCATATGCTGCGCGACGAGGGGCGATTGATGAACGGGAGAGTTTCATTGATGCGACGTTTTTGGTGGCCAAGGGTTATGCGGGAGGCCGATCCTCAATGAGATACTCTGGCTCGGGTCTACGATAATGATGGATTGGATGAGAACCGTGCGCAGGACATGGCAGCTTAATGGCCCTCCATTGTTCTACCTGGAAACCGAAGACGCAGGATGGGCGCCACTTACACCGGTATGAACATCGTAGGTTCGTCGAACGGTTCTTGGTCTCTAGCTCTTGAAATAATTTTGAGATAGGTTCTAGAATATACTCTTGCTAACTTCATTCGAGTATCCACTTTCATTTCCGGCGATATCATAGGCTGTCACGACAAAGAAATACGTTTTCCCAAACTCAAGACTCGTCGCCTGATAGGTGGTCACATTTCCTGGAAGTGCGGCAATCGGCGCTCCATAGGTTCCCGATGCCGTTGCGCGATACACTTTGTACCCAGCCAGATCTTTCTCTTTATTTGCGCTCCAAGTCAAGGTTGCCGACGAACTCGATGGGACATTTAGTGTCAGAGTGACGTTCGCCGTTTTTGTTACGCTTCCGCTAGTCACAGTAATGGTAGCGGGATTATTCCCTGGATTTGCGTTAGCAGTGTTTACGCTCGCCGTGATTGTCCCATTGTTCGAGCCTGAGGTTGGACTGAGCGACAGCCAAGAGGCATTGTCACTCGCGGTCCACGTTCCGGTTGAATTGAGAATGATGGTTTGGGCTGGTGGGTTTGCTGCGCCTTGAGTGGCTGTAAAGGCGAGGCTACCGGGCGATATGGTGAATGAAGCAGCCGAGACCGTCAGGGTCACGTTAACATTTTTTACGGTGCCTCCTCCCGCTAATGTGATGGTGGCAGTATGCGTTCCGACCGAGACCCCTCCTAGATTGATGCTCGCAGAAATGGTGCGGTTTCCGGACCCAGAGGTTGGACTCAGTGTGAGCCAGGCTGCGTTGTCGCTTGCAGTCCAGCTTCCGTTTGAGTTGACTGCCATAGACTGGCTGGTCGGATTAGAGCTACCTGATACGACCGTATAGGTCAATGACGATGGGCTCAGTGTGATCGTGGTCGGTGCGGAAGCAACTGCAAATGTCACCGGGATTGGAATCGTGGCGGCTCCTGTCGAGGCCAGCGCGATCATCGCATTGTAAGTGCCGGCAGCGAGTGAACCGGTGGCTGCAGTGACTGTGATTGTACCGTTTCCAGTGCCGGAGGTCTGTGAGAGTGTTAACCAGGGAGCGTTATCACTGGCGGTCCAGGTTAGGGTGCCCCCACCGGTGTTGCTGATGTTCAGCGTTTGGGCAGCCGGGTTGCCTCCGCCTTGCTGTGCGGTAAAAGACAGGGTTGTGGGGCTCGCACCCATGCTAGGGGGGACAGGTGCTGCGATTACGGTGAAGGTCACTGGCACGGAAGTGCTTCTCGCTCCGGGAGCACTAATGGTGATCGTACCGCTATATGTGCCAACAGCCAACGAGCCCGTTGCTGCGCTCACACTCATCGCACCGTTGTTGATACCGGAGGCCGGCGAGAGCGTCATCCAGGCGGCGTTGTCGCTGGCGGCCCAGGTCAGGGTGCCTCCACCGGTGTTGCTGATGTTCAGCGTTTTGGGCAGCCGGGTTGCCGTCTCCTCGCTGGACTGTGAAGGAGAAGCTGGTTGGGCTTGCACTAATTGCAGGGGGCACGGGTGCAGGTGCTACCGTCAGGTTGACCGAAATGGTGAGAGCTGGACTACCTACAGCATTCACCGTGATTATCGTATTGTAGGTTCCGGCGGTGAGAGAGCTGGTGGTGGCAGTCAATGCAATCGTACCATTGCCGGTGCCGGCGGCTGGGCTCAGCGCTAACCATGCTGCACTTGCCGTGGCATTCCAGATCAACGTTCCTCCGCCTCTGTTTGTAACAGCCAGGGTTTGTGCTGGTGGATTGCCGGCGTTCTGCTGAGTGCTGAAAGAAAAGTTTGAGGAGCTTACTCCTATGGCAGGACTTGGAGGAGGAGCAACGACGGGCGGGGGCACGAGTTGCCGCAATATGGGTATTTCAGACATCAGCCGAAGCATGGGTGCTGGAAGCCGCGTAGTCTGATTGGGGCTAGGCGTTGGTGCAGCCACCGCTGTGACACTATTCCCATCTGTTGCCCCTAAGGCTAGCCGTAGGCAAGGGGTCACTGGCTCGAGAACTAACATAAGGGTGGTAATGCTACTCGAGAGGAGCAACACTCGCTGAGTATGCTGGTGCATTGTCGGAATCCTCCACAACGTCCAATACAAATCTCGTCACGTACACGATATAGGACCAGGGTGGGCTCCGAGCAAGTTGAGTGCCTCTTGTGAGAAGCAAATAGTGTTGACTGAATGGAGGCTCCGATACAGGGGCTTTCTATACGTTTTTGCGTTTTGATGTAAGGTGCTATCAGTCAGAAGAGCGCTTCTCGGGACAACACTCAATTGGAGAGAAGCCCCGCCGCACTGTCATAGACGTACAGGTGAAGTAATGGATTATGTTGTGTTATTGAATTGGTTGATATGGCTTAAGTGTGGCGCGATCCTCTTCATGTTTTCCATCGGATCACATTGATATTATTGAAGCTCATTTTTCAGTATGGGTACTCCGTACGGAACGGTCTGCTTGTCGATGAAGTCAACGTACGGGTAGAGCTAAGGCAAAAGCCAATCTGGTTAAGGCCATCCATTTCTTGACGATCATGGTCTCTTCTGCCATTGTTAACCCGGTCTTTGTTGAAGCTAAAGTCGAAGCTAAATTGGGGGATGCATGACTGAGCAACAATCGCGCTCCATCGCTGTTGTGGGGTTGGGCTACGTGGGTCTTCCCATCGCTGTGGCATTTGGGAAGAGAGGCCCCGTAATTGGATTTGATGTCAACAAAAAGAAAATTGACGAATTGCTCAAAGGCATCGACCGGACAGGGGAAGTGTCGAAAAGCGATTTAGCCTCTGCACAAGTGCGGTATACGTCGGAACCAACTGACCTTAAAGGAGCAGATTTCATTATCGTTGCAGTTCCAACGCCTATCAATGAGGCGTTACAGCCTGATCTTACCGCGTTGCAGAAGGCATCAGAACTGATCGGACGGAATCTTTCGCAGGGGTCCATTGTGGTGTATGAATCTACCGTCTATCCCGGTGCGACCGAGGAAGTGTGCTTACCAATCTTAGAAAGAACTTCTGGAATGAAAGCCGGAGTTGATTTCAAATTAGGGTACTCGCCAGAGAGGATAAATCCTGGAGACAAGGAGCATACGCTTGAAAAAATTACTAAGGTTGTATCAGCACAGGACCTTGAATCGCTCAATATCGTAGCGGATACCTACTCGTTGGTTGTGAAAGCTGGCATTCATCGAGCCTCCAGTATCAAAGTGGCTGAAGCAGCCAAGGTCATTGAAAACACTCAGCGCGACCTGAATATTGCTCTCATGAATGAATTATCCCTTATTTTCCATCGATTGGGAGTAGATACCAAGTCCGTTCTTGAGGCAGCTGGGACCAAGTGGAACTTCCTCAAGTTCTCTCCTGGCCTCGTTGGTGGTCATTGTATAGGTGTGGATCCTTATTATTTGACCTCCAAGGCGGAATCCGTGGGCTATCATCCAGAGGTTATTCTTGCTGGCCGTCGCATTAACAACGGCATGGGGAAGTTTGTGGCGGAGCATACTGTGAAATTACTGAGTCAGTTGTCCCGCCCCATCAATAGATTAAAAGTTGGAGTGCTTGGTCTAACGTTCAAAGAAAATGTGCCCGATCTCCGCAATAGCAAGGTGCCTGATATTATTCATGAACTTTGTGAATATGGAATCGAAGTGCTGGTGCATGATCCGATTGCAGAAGCTGAAGAAGCCTTGGCAGAGTATGGCATTCATCTCGTCGAATGGACCAAGATGAAGGATCTCGATGGATTAATCGTTGCAGTTGCGCATAAGAACTTTTCCCAACTGAAATTAATGGATCTTCTAAATCCTCTTCGAAGCCAGGAACAGGCTGTTGTGATTGATGTCAAAGGCATCCTGAATCCTAATGACATTCCTGGCCAGATAAAATACTGGCGGCTGTAAGGTCTATCTGATTTCAATCGCAGAAAGGTAATCCAGCTCTGAGGATGCTCGGAAAACGCCTTCTTCCACCCAATCTGACCGGAAGCCCCACATACCCTCCCTCATCTTCTAGCCTTTTTCTTTGAGCCTGTCTTAATCCGTAGTATAAGAAAATTGATGGCTGGGCTTGGCGATCTGTCCATGCCGGCTAGTGTGCCTAAAGGAGGCAGGTATTGTGGCTTGCGCTCGAAAGATGTGTCTATATTCCCTGAGCATCCTTTTGCTAACTGGTTGCTCCTTGTTTGTATCTCCCGAAGTCAAGCGAGGAGATCAACATTTGGCTGAGGAGCGATGGGAAGCGGCTAGTCTCGCTTACAAGCAGGCATTAAAGGATGATCCGTTTAATTCCTCTCTCCAGGGTAAGTATGCGTTGTCTCGTGAACGTACTGCTGCGATGTACGCCGAACGCGGCCGTACCTTTATTAGAGAAAAACACGCTGATCTCGCGCTTGAAGAATTCAAGCGCGCGCTCACCATTGAACCTTCCAGCGCCGAATACCAAGCCGGTTTTCAGGAAGCCACGCGTTTAAAGGAATCACGATCTCAATATCGTGAAGCCGAACGTCTGGCGCAACTCGGGCGAATCGTGGAGGCTTTAGGTGGCTACGCACGCGCTGTAGAGCTCGATCCCACATACCAAGACCCACTCGAGGGCATCACGCGACTTACCGAAGACCAACAAGCACTCAGAAGAGCTGAAGGCTTGAGGCAGCCTGTAACTTTGAAATTTAAGAATGCCGGTATCAAGGAAATATTGGAAGGCGTGGCAAAGGCTGGTGGGCTGACCCTCGTGTTCGATAAGGATGTCCGGAATGATCCTGTTTCAATTTCGATTCAGGACACGCCATTTGAAGAAGCACTTCGGCTGATTCTCAATAGTAACAGTTTATTCTCCCGCCAGATATCTCCAACCGTTACAGTTATCAGTCCTGATACCAAGCAGAAGCAGGAACAGTATCAGGACCTGATGATCAGAACATTCTACCTATCGACGGCGAAAGCTAAAGATATGGTGCTCCTACTCAAGAGCATGTTGGATTCGAAGCGAATGCATGCGAACGAACAGCTGAATGCCATTGTCATTCGTGACCAGCCGGAGAAACTGGAGCTTGCCGAAAGGATCATCCTTGCTAATGACCGACAGGAGCCAGAGGTTCTCTTTGACCTCGAAGTGCTGGAGGTCAACCGTACGAAGAATCAGACATATGGGCTTAACTATCCGAAACAAGCCGGCGTCGGATTGATTGCCTCTGGATTCACGGGAACACTGGCCGCTGAGGCCGTACAGATGACCTACCGGCAACTAACGAATCTTGGGCCAGACAGTTATCTCTTCAAACTACCGACCACCGTGTTGCTGGATTTCTTTAAGCAGCAATCCGATGCCAAGACTCTTGCTTCGCCGAAGATCCGTGTCATCAACAACAAAAAAGCAGAGATTAACATCGGAGACAAGCAGCCCATCCTTCTCTCCACGACCAATGTTTTACCAGGACAAGCCACCACCGGAGCCGTCCCGACTACCTCAACCGTCACGTCAATTGAGTTTCGAGATACGGGTGTCAAACTGACCGTAGAACCTTCCATTCGATTGGGCAATGAGTTATCGCTGAAAATGAAGGTGGAGGTCATTCGAGTCGGAGATCAAATCACGCTGCAGGCTTCTCCCCTCATTCAGCAATTCAAATTTGGCAATCGCTCCGCTGAAACAACCTTGAACATGAGGGATGGTGAAACAGTCGTCCTCGGTGGTCTTCTTCAGGAAGAGGATCGCCGAACACGCGTTACCATGCCATGGATTGGGGATTTGCCACTCATCGGGAATTTGTTGAGTTCTTTCAAAACCGAACGGGTCACGACAGAAGTCATTTTGACTATTACTCCCCGTATCGCACAGCCGGCGCTTCCTCCGGGGTCTACCAATCAGGCGTTTTGGTCTGGGACTGAGTTCAACTATTCAACCAGTCCCGTGTTTTTCGGTTCTACGGGAACGATATCAACGTCTTTGAAAGGGGATTACGGGAGGTCTGCCGCTCGGCTTGGCGTACCACCCCGAGGTGCAGTACTGATGAAGCCGGCCCAGTCATTGACCAAATTGGCGACGCCAGGCCCTGCACTGCAAGTCAAGCCTGATGAATCGGTTGCCCAATCCGGCAAGGAAGTCACGATTGCCATTGTGGATGGTCGGATCCGAGCCTCTAGCGCGAATATATTTAGGTTCGAATACGACCCCGAAATTCTGGAGTTTAAACGTCTTGATGATGCGCAGCTGATCACCATGGGCGCGACTAAACCGGAAGGAGATGGAAACCGGGGGGAAACTGTCATGTTTCAATTAGCTCATCCGGATCAACGAGCGCCCCGGACCATGAACATCACCTTTGTGGCAAAGGCACCTGGTGTATCGCCTGTTCGAGTTGAGCTGAGTAATTCCGACACAGCTGATGGGGCTTCGTCCGAAGCTATCGGGTCAGGGGTAGTGAGAGTGCGGTGAGAGAGGATGGGCTGACATTAATCGAGATCCTCGTCACCATGACAATTATTGTGGTTTTGGCCTCCGTTGCCATGCCCCTGAGTAAAATATCGACGAAACGAACCCATGAAATTGAGTTGCGCCAACAGCTTCGAATTATTCGCAGCGCGATTGATCTGTTCAAGCTGGAGTGGAATCGTGATGGGAATGTCCTGCTTGGGCCTGTCTGCCTGAAAAATAAGTTGGTCTGTAAGGAAGTCTCGGGTCCTTATGGATATCCGAAGTCCCTGGATGTGCTGTTGGGGGTGAAACTCACCGGAGAAGAAGCGACCGTTCGGGGCACGACGGTCAGGCGTTATTTGCGGGTCATGCCGGTGGATCCTATGACAGGAAAACCAGATTGGCTCTTACGTTGTTATAAGGATCGTCCAAAGCCATCTAGCTGGTGTGGTGAGGATGTCTATGATGTGATGACGCAAAGCGAAGCCATGGCATTGGATGGCACCACGTATCAGGATTGGTAGAGTGACCACATGGAGTGCGAAAAAGGGTTCACGCTCGTTGAGCTGATGATTGTGGTGTCCATTGTGGGCATTTTAGCCACGATAGCCGCTCCATCCTATCAATCATCGCTGGTCAAAGCGAAAGAGACGGTCTTGCGGCAGGATCTATTTACGCTGCGCGAGTTGCTCGATCATCACCGCGCAGACCAAGGGAAGTATCCTCCGTCTTTAGATGGTTTGGTGACGGCAGGATATCTCCGGGCTATTCCCAAGGACCCCTTCACGAATTCGTCGAGCTCTTGGCAAGAAATTAGCGAGCCGACGGAGGGTGGTATCTTTGATGTGTATTCGGGATCTGACTTGGTGGGGACAAACGGTACTCCCTATAACAAATGGTGACAGAATCGTGAGCGCACTTTGGTGGGGGTCGTGTTCGATGAGCAACGCATCCCAAAGGAATGGGGTGGGATGGAGTATGGTGAGCGGGGCTCTCCTGTTCGGGATAGTGGCATGTAGTCCGCTTGAACCAATCCTGGACCCTGAGATTTCGGATTTCCAACTAACTGTGGATACCCTTCGAGCTTCCTTAATGGATGCGCAACGAACGATTGCCGAACTCCAGGCAGAAATTGACCAACAGCGCCAAGAATATGCTGATGTGCAGATTGCCCGAGCTCAACTTGAGGGGGGTAGTCGAGAGGCGGAACGCCGACTCAACGAAGCCCATCATGTGATCAATCTCCAACGAGAGGAGTTGGCCGCGGCACGATCTGAACGAGAGCAGATGAGGAGAACGGGAGCTGCTCTTCAGAGTCAGCTGCGACAGCTCCGAAAACAGGTGTCAAAAATTGGGAAGCAGGCAAAAGGAGAGACGTCTCCGGCCGCCATTATTTCTCAACGTGCCGAACGACCGGAGGTGACGGGTGTGGTTTTGGAACAGGAAGCTCAGTCAAACAGTAAGGATGAATCAGCGGACAATATATCCTCTGTCGGCGTAGCGCCGGTTGTAAAGCGGCCGTCACTTGTGGCCACTCCTGTGAGTATCGCGATTAAGCCTGGAGATACCCTTTGGAGTCTCGCGAAGCGATACCATACGTCGGTGATGCACCTCATGGCCCTCAATGAACTTCCCAATGATCGTATTCAGGTGGGCCAAACCCTCCGACTTCCTGAACTAACTACCGACGCGCTCGGGTACGAAGGAATGCAGTCGAGTACGCTGAACTAAATCACAAGGTCTGAAGGTCTAGGGTATGGCAGTATTTGCTTACACAGTCGCACGGCCTGATGGCTCCACAATCTATGGCCATGTAGAGGGCGAAGAGGAATCACTTGTTCGGGCCAAACTAGAGTCTCAAGGATTATTGGTGTTTCATCTCCACAAACGTGGGAGAGCCACGGTGGAGTTGGGGAAGCCTTGGCTTCGGGGAAAACTTCCGCTGGGGCAGTTCTTGATCTTCAACCAAGAGCTGTTAGCTCTCGTCAAATCGGGACTGCCGATCTTACGAGTCTGGGACCTGCTCATCGAACGAGCTGGACATGCTGGATTTCAGCAGGCATTACGTGAGGTGAAGGATGATATTCGAGGTGGGGCATCCGCCTCGGATGCGTTAGCGAAACACTCGTTATATTTCTCTGAGCTCTATGTTGCCACGGTGAAGGCGGGAGAGCAATCCGGCAATCTTCCGGATGTGCTCCAACGATACGTGACGTATCTGAAGCTGATGATCGCACTTCGTCAAAAAGTGACGAAGGCAATCTCCTATCCACTCGTTCTTGTGCTTATCGGCGTCGCTGTGATCGGATTTCTGTTGACCTATGTCATGCCGACCTTCGTATCAGTTTATGGAGAATCGGCGAAGACCTTGCCATGGGCAACCCAACTATTACTCGATGTGGTCACTCAATCTGAGTCTTGGGCATTGACAGCAATTGTCGTTGTCATCGGCATTGTGCTGGGGACGCGGGCCTACTACACGACATCGGCCGGACGCCTATCAATCGACCGCCTATTTCTTACACTTCCAGTCGTGGGGCAGATTGTCGTCCAACACAATACCGTGCAACTCACGAGAACGCTGGGAACGATTCTTGGAGGCGGAACTCCGCTTGTAAATGCCTTACATAGCGCGTGTGCAGCTGTTTCTAACCGTTTTGTTTCGCGGCGACTGGTTCGGGCTGTCGACGAGATTCGTGAGGGGGCGACGCTTGCGAAAGCTTTAGATGGCCCTAAGGTCCTTCCGAGGCTTGCGATTGAGATGCTATCGGTCGGTGAGGAAACAGGTTCTCTCGAGACGATGCTACGGGATATCGCAGAGTTTTATGAGGCCGACCTCGATACTAGGCTTGCCCAGCTCACCACGTGGATTGAGCCAGCCTTACTCCTCGTTATGGGAGTGATGGTTGGCGGGATCGTCATCGTGATGTACCTGCCCGTCTTTCAGATGGCAGGAGCAGTTGGTGGCTAGGTGTGGGTGAGTCAGACCGTAAGCCAAAGGGATAGGATGGTCTAGGAGGTTCCCTATGCCACGTAGCCTTGTTCGTCCTTCTCTTTCACAAATCTTGGTAGGCGAGGGCGTACTCGACAAACAAACGGTTGACGAGGCCTTACGTCGATTGAACGGCGTCTCGGCGACGTTGGGGCAAACGCTGGTCACTGACGGGTTACTCTCGGAAGCCCAGTTAGCTCAGGCGCTGGCTACTCAGTATGACCTTCCGTATGACCCGCTCACCGAGTTTCGGGTAGACCCTCGATATTACGAGACCACATCCGTCAAGCTCATGCAGCGATTTCCCTTCGTGCCGATCGCTGAGCGTTCCGGAGTACTCACGATTGCCATTGCAGATCCGCACAACCTGTTAGGCCTTGATGAATTGGAGCTCCTGATTGGAAAGCCTCTGGATCGGGTCGTGAGCCCCAGAAGTGCAATCCTGGCGGCACTAGAGCGAAGCGAAGGATCGAGTCAAGCCCTGCGTGAACTCGAATCAGAATATCGGTCAATCTTGGTGAAAGAAGATGATCGAGGAGAAGAAATCCTTTCCCTCGACCAGGCTGGGGCAGATCAAAGCCCCGCTGTGAAGTTGCTGGACTCAATTTTACTGAGTGCGATGCAACGTCGCGCCAGCGACATTCACATTGAAGCTGCAGATCGCTCGACCAACGTGAAACTTCGAGTCGACGGTATCCTTATCCCGGCCATGGAACCTCTAGATATCCGATTGCATGCTCCCTTAGTCTCACGCCTGAAGGTCATGTCAGAACTTGATATTGCAGAGCGGCGAGTGCCTCAAGACGGAAGTTTTCGCATGAGGCTGGATCGGAAGACCGTGGATTTTCGTGTCTCCATCTTACCGAGTGTGTTTGGTGAGTCGGTCGTCATCAGAATACTCGATCGAGACTCCATTGCAACCGGGGTGTCGGCATTGAAGCTTGAGCGACTCGGCTTTAATCCTGAAGATCTGAAGCGGTTTCGAAAAGCGATCACTCGACCTTACGGCATGGTGTTGGTGACAGGGCCAACAGGAAGCGGCAAGACAACGACATTGTATGCCGCCATATCCGAGATGAACACACTCGAAGACAAACTGATCACGATCGAAGATCCGGTCGAATACCAGCTGCCAGGAGTGGTGCAGATTCCTGTCAATGAAAAGAAAGGTTTGACGTTTGCGCGAGGCCTTAGGTCCATCCTTCGCCATGACCCGGACAAGATCATGGTCGGAGAAATTCGAGATCCTGAGACAGCACAGATCGCGATCCAGTCGGCTCTGACAGGCCACCTCGTACTGACGACAGTTCATGCGAACAACGTGTTCGATGTGATCGGGCGGTTCGCGTCTATGGGGATTGATGCCTATAATTTTCTGGCCGCCCTCAACTGCGTGTTGGCGCAGCGGCTAGTCCGAGTCCTATGTCCGTCGTGCCGGACATCCATGAAGGCACAGCAGGTTCTCATTGAGGAATCGGGGTTGGACTATGAGCAGTATAAGGATACGCCGTTCTACGAAGGGAAGGGTTGTCCACAATGCCATGGCACTGGATACCGTGGAAGAAAGTGCATCACGGAATTCCTCGATTTAACGGATGAGATCAAAGAGATGATCCATGCGGAGCGGCCGCTTTCGGAAATTCGGTATCGAGCGGTGACGGATGGAATGATCACGCTTCGGCAATCGGCACTCAAAAAAATGTTGAATGGAGAGACGTCGCTCCGCGAGGTCAATCGGGTAACCTTCAGTGAAGAAGGATGACATGATGCGGGAATGGTGGAGCAGTCGCCCTCAGCATTGCTTGAAATTCGGGACTGGCTCGATTGCGTGGGCCGAAAGTGAACGAGGCTGGCGCGGACAGCGTCGGCGCAAGTGTCTCATGTCGCCGCTCCCCAACGGCATGGTCAGTCCTTCACCGATGGCCCCCAATTTATCTGACCTCACAGCTCTTGCCGATCGTGTCCAAGCCCTCACGTGTTCAGGAAGAGCTCACCACGTGGTAGACAGGGCAGTCCGTTCAGCGCTTCCTCGACGAATCACCGTACTGCTTCCGGATACGGCGGTGAGAGCCACGGTGCTTCACTTCGAGCAACTCCCAACTGGACGCGTGGAGCGTGAAAACCTCATTCGGTGGCGGTTGGGGCAAGAGCAGCTTTTTCCGCTCAACGAAGCCAAGATCGTGTCCCAGGCTTTTCACGATCAAGGAGCAGGTGAATCCCTGGCCTACACAGTTTTGACGGTATCGATCCAAGAATCCGTGCTTAAACAATATGAATCGCTTTGCGAATCTGTCGCGTTGATTCCATATGATGTGGGCATCACAAGCCTCAGGCTGCTTGATCTCTGGAGGCGGGTGTCGAGTGGATCGGAGTGGTGTGGTCGGAATGTTCTATGGGTCAATTTGTTTGATCGAGCTCTGACAACCATCGTATGCCGACGAGGGCGCCCGATATTTTATCGATGCAAGCTCTTAGGGGAGGACGTGTCCAACATTCTGAACAATCCCGATATGCTACACAAGATTCTCGAAGAGTGCGGTGCATCGCTGGAGGTCTGTCATCAGCGGCATCCTTCCGTGGCCATCAATGACGCTGTGATCTGCGCCGAAGGCGAGGCGTTAGCCTTGCAGGAAAGGATTGAGGGCGAACTTCAACTCGCTGCCCAGCAGTTTGACTGGGAAACGGTCGAGGCTGTTGGTTGGGGCGCGAAAGGTAACGATCGAGAGATGACAGCCTTGGCGGCACTGGCCGGGTTACCGTAGCCGGGTAGGACGAATGTGCAAATGAGAAGATTCCTCAAACCGCTGATGTCCATCAGGTTGACAAGCGGCGCCGACGAGCAATTTCAGATAAATCTGTGCCGCAGGCATCGCGCAGTGGTGGCTCCTCTACGTCTATTACTGATGGGGAGCTGTGTCCTGCTTGTGTCTGGCATATTCTGGAATGGCATAGAAGCGATGGCAACCTATCAAGAGTGTCGCACGATTGAGGCTGAACTGGAGCGAGTTCGACAGCAGGATCTTAACTTGATTGCAGAGGCAAGTCGTGAAGGGATTGATTTGTCGGACCAAGCGCTCAATCGGCTGTCCTTCGAGGTTGGATTGGCGAATCAGCTCCTTGAAAAGAGAGTATTTTCATGGACGAAGTTTCTGACTGAATTGGAGCAAACCGTCCCTTCTCGCCTGGCGCTGAGCAGTGTGCGCCTTGATCAAGCAGGGACGACGGTTCGACTTATCGGGACTGCGATGAGCTTGGAGGATATTACCGCATTCACCGTGGGACTTCAGGATCATGCGACGTTTAAGGATCCAGTGTTAGCTCAACATCGTGTTGGAGCAAATGGTTTGGTGGAATTTGATGTCACAGTGCAATACCGTCGGGATGGAGCGTGACGGATGAAGGAGCGCCTGATCGTCATGCTCCAGCATCCCTTTGCGCCGTTGCTTCCATGGGCGAGCGTTGCCCTCTGTCTTCTCGCGGTACTATTCCTCGTGCATGGTGTAGGGTTAGCTGGAGTACAATTGACACGAGAGCGATTGGAGAAAGAATGGGTCGCAATGCGGCAGTCGTTGATGCAGCACAAAGAGGCTAGAAAATCCCAGAAAGATCTCAGCCAGGTATGGGCTTTACTACCAGCCGAGAGAGATTTTGCTCCCTTGGCCCTGGGGATTACAGAGGAAGCGAATCGTGATCGAATCACTATGCCGGCCTTGTCGTACAAGACCGAACCTACGGTAGCCGCCAATACGAGCAAAGGGTTGCTCCAGGGGACGTTGACCGGACGGTATGAGGATCTTCGCCGCTTCATTCATAATCTGGAGACGGCGGACGAGTTGTTATTTATAGAAGACCTGGAGCTAACCCGGTCTGGGGACGTACAAGATGAAGCGTTGACATTCAACATCAAGATTGCAACATACCTTCGCACCGATTCGAAGAAGCCCATCCTGTCGGAAACAGGGCAGTAACCATGGAAGCAAGAAACAAGATGATTCTGGCAACATCACTGATTGTTCTATGGGTAGGATTGGCAGCCTGGCAATGGCGTTTCATGGAGGAGCCGGCGCGCCTGCCGCTCACGAATATCACGGGACCCGCCTCATCAGGCTACCAGGTCGAAGGAATGGGGAGCGGCTGGCGTGTAAATCTGGGACTCAGCGCATCAGCGGGCATTCAGCGTGAGGCTAGCTTCACGGCACCTCGAAACATTTTTGCGGTGCCTCGTCCCGATGGCTCGCTTCCCCTCAGTCAGAGCCTGGCATTGGAAAACGCACAAGAGTCTGTTTCGAATGAGATTGTTGCGGAACAAGTGGAGGCGGAGGAGTCGGCACAATACCGGTATCTTGGATTTTTGCGCATGGGGGAGAGTCGACAGAAAAACAACGCCATGGCTGTGCTGAGGAAAGACGACGAGGTGATGATGCTCAAAGTTGGGGACCACGTTGACAACCATTTGATTCTCCGAGCCATTACTGCTGAGAGTGTGACCATTCGAGATACCGATACCCGGATGGATAAAACTGTGTTGTTGTCAGAAGAAACGGTGAAGCAGGAGTGAGGGCTGATGCAGAGGGCTTCATTATCACGGAGATGGCCGGAAGCAGGATTCTCCTACCTCATGGTCATGATGGCCATCACGGTGATGGGACTCACCATGACGATGGCGGCCCGGCAGTGGAAGACGATGGTCCAACGGGAGCTGGAAGCAGATTTGCTGGCCAAGGGGATTGAAATTCAAACGGCATTGGCCCTCTACTCAGCTCACGCAAAAGCCGGAAGAGTCATGCCCGGAGAAGTGTATCCTCAAACGCTTGCCGAACTCACAAGGTTGCCCAAACCGTTCCTGAGGAAGGTCTATCTCGATCCGGTAGGCCGTGGTGAATGGCAACTTCTTCGTGCACCTGCCGGAGGCATTATGGGGGTTCGGAGCACAAGCCGGAATCGGCCGCTCAAACAGGAGGACTTTCCACTTGCGATTCGCCACTTTCAGGGGAAACCCACCCATTTTGATTGGGTATTCCAATATCCCAATCCATCCATGGCAGCGGTACCTGGATCCATCGTGACCTCGGTTCCTGAGCAGCCAGCCATATCGAATCAGCCGGTGCGCCCAGGAGAGACGGGCCTCTCTGACTATTCACCAGCAGAGGAATCAATGGATACTCCAGACGACATTGTAGATTCAACCGAATCGCCCTCGACGCCGAATGTGGATATACCTCCAGAATCTCCTGACACATCCGTTATGCCCTCGGAACCGGCTTCTTAGACCAAGAAGCTGTTCACCAAACAGGACATCACCTGAACCAGCAGTGTCGGTACGGGCCCTTGACCCGTCTCTTACCTACACGGTATTGTCAGCATTGTTGTCAACCGCACGAATCATTGGGGGAGGCATGGAAACGCTGGGTAGCACCGTCTCGGACCAGAAGAGCGACGAATCTGAGCCGCTCCCTATTTCCGAGTATGTTCTAGCGCTGGTTTCCAAGGCCCAACGGGCAACGAGGAAATTGGCTTCGCTGTCGACCTCGACCAAAAATCAAGCGCTGCTCACGATGGCGGAAGCGCTCCTGGCAAAGTCTGACGAATTGCTCGCAGCGAATGAACGAGATCTCAAGGCATTCGGCACGGCGCCGGGGAAAAAAGCGATGGCAGACCGGTTGAGGCTGACTGAGAAGCGAATTGGAGAGATGGCCGCCGGCATTCGTGAAGTGGAGAAGTTGCCTGATCCCGTAGGGATGATGTCAACCATGTGGATGAGGCCCAATGGGATGCAAGTCGGGCGGGTCCGTGTGCCCATCGGTGTGATCGGGATCATTTATGAGTCACGTCCAAACGTAACGGCGGATTCAGCGGCCCTCTGTCTGAAATCGGGTAACGTCTGTGTGCTGCGAGGAGGGAGTGAAGCGATTCACTCCAATACGTCAATCGCCGGCATTTTAGCCGAGGCGTCGGAGCAGGCCGGCGTTCCGTCCGGTGCCATCACCTTCGTCGACCGTGTAGATCGCGAGGTGGTTCCTGTGCTCCTGAAGCAGGACCGATTCATTGATGTAATCATTCCGCGAGGTGGGGAATCGTTGATGACACTCATCGCGGAACATTCGACGATTCCAGTCATCAAGCATGATGCCGGTGTGTGCCATGTGTATGTCGATGCCACAGCGGATGCGTCGATGGCCGAAGCCATTTGTATCAACGCAAAGGCCCAACGACCGTCCACCTGCAACGCGATGGAAACCTTGTTGCTGCACCAATCGATCGCGAGGACTCTGTTGCCCAAACTCGCGACAAGCCTCAAAGCTGCCAACGTCGAGATTCGGGGCTGTCCAAAGACCTGTCAGGTGCTCTCAGAAGCCAAGCCGGCAAGCGAACAGGATTACGGAAAAGAGTTTCTCGATCTCATTCTTGCCGTGAAAATCGTGAAGAATATGGATGAAGCGATGGAACACATCGCGCAGTATGGGTCGCGACACACGGAAGCGATTGTCACGACGGATTACGGACGCGCGATGCGGTTTCTCAAAGAAGTCGATGCCGGCGCCGTTCTGGTGAATGCTTCTACTCGACTCAACGATGGGTATCAATTCGGCCTTGGAGCCGAGATCGGCATCAGCACCTCGCGGATTCATGCGCGAGGCCCCATGGGATTGGAAGAGCTGACGTGCTCAAAATTCATTGTCCTGGGAAGCGGCCAGCTCCGTGAATAAATGCCTTCGAATGCTCTTGTAGTTGCTCTGAATACTCCCGGTCATCTTCAGTTTCCTTCTACCCGCGCACTCGCTGAACGTTTCGACAAGATCGCTGGCCGTGTCACAACTCTTCCGACCGGGCATCTCGTCTTTTATCGACCTGATGGACGAAGGTTCCTTGCGACCGATCCCATAGGGCATCCCTTGCATGAGTGCGAATGGGAGTCGACGGTGGCCGGGTCTGCCAGACTGATACGTGCGAGGGTCCGACTGGATTGGGGCCGGTGGGTCGGCATTAAACCCTGCGGATTGGTGCATGAGACAAAGTTGAATCTTGCCACGAGGCCAAATTGGCAGCGGATCACTCCTGATGATCTTCGCACCATGGCAGCCGGAGCGCTACGGGTTCCCATGGAAGAAGTGCGGTGGTTTTATCAGGATGAAGACTTCACTATCGACCCTCAAGGGGCGACGACCATTCGGCAGCGAAAGGACGCACTCTATATTCTCGACGACGGAGGGTTCCAACAGGCGCGTTTCATGTCTTGCATGGGGGCCATGCACTGGGACCAGATCGATTTTCTTCCGGTGGTCGAGCTGTTCAAGTCGCTGTTGCCCGGGACGGGCTCTGCGGTGTTCGAACTCATTCGGGGGCTCTATGACGACCAGAACAAAGATCAGGCTGCCCCAAGGCCATTGCGGTATCGCGGAATTCCTACGTATCCATCCGAGGCAGCATTTCGTCTATTCAGCAACTTTTTTACTCCCCAGGGATTGGCTGGCATAAATCCACTCGCAGATTTCATAAATCCTTCCAAATCCCATGTGATGACATGGCTGCCTGCCTTAGATCCTCCTGTACGGTATGTTGACGACGGCCAAGGGTTATGTGTGACTGTGCAGGGTGGAGTCATTCGGAAGGCCACGCTTGAGAATGATACGGCAGGGTTTTCATACATGAACTCGGGCGGTCGCCATGTTCTAGCGTTGGACCGGAGCCTTCGTGTGGAAGGGCGTCGATTAATCCTAAGGGATCGTGAAAAGCGGATCGCTGTCTCATTACCCGCCGGTATTGAGCTGCCGTCCTCATCGGCTCCCGAGCATTCACTAAGTCCAGCCGATTGGCGTACGGTATTCGTGCAGGGGATTCCAGAGATTCGCCCTGCCGAAGCGTTCGAGGCGGTGCCTTTGTATCCGGAGAATGACGCGCAGATCAGCGAACTCGCCGCACAGCCTTTTGTTGCAGACTATCTGGACGATATGGGAGAGCAAGACCGTGAAATCGGAAGGCTGCGATCACGGGCTGAGCGTGTGCTCATCGACAACGGAGATGCCGTGATCGCGACCTGCATCCTTTTTGATCGACCACGCGACTACATGGTCCATGTCCGACACGTTGCCTATGCACAACGTCAGGCTCAGCAGATCTGGACGCAGTGTGCTGCGGTGAAAAGATGGGACTGGCTGCATCGAATTCGAATGGTAGCGGCTGCTGACGAACCGAGAGCAAGTGAGGAAGGGTATGATCTGGGGTATTGCTGGTTACCGTATGACTTGTTTGGCTCTCCAGCAAGCTTGATCTCGACGATGGCAAGGCTGAGGGATAGGATACGACCTGGCGGTCATGTCTTTGTCGTTGGACCTGCCGAATTAGGCGAGTCGTTGGTAGCGGAACGATGGGAGCTCTGCTGGGATCAATCCGTCGCATCACTTCCGACCTTCCTCATGCATAAGACGATTCTGCCGAAGGCCAGAGTGAAACCAGGCCTCACAGTGTTTTATGCCAGGCGCGTCTCGTCATGACTGTGATCGTGTATCTCTAGCGAGTGTTGTGATCGAATTTAGGACTGCCTTTCTTCGGCAATTTCTGTAGAATCCGAATCCTAGTACTCGTATCCAAAGCCATGCATACACGACCGTTTCTAATTAATTGTAATTGAGGAGGATGATCATGCCGAGCGTGCTGGATAAGGTGATCGAGAGAGAAATACGAAGAGAATTAAAAGATGCGTTGATCAGGTTTGAGCAACAACTGCGACAGTCCGGCGTTGCCGATGAGAACGTCAAAAACCGTCTGCGTGGAGCCAAACAGTTTGTGGCGTTTCTCTATGGCCGGTACCTCAGATAGACTCTGTGCGTCTCACTGCATTCGGCGACGCTGGCAATAATACTCATTTCTTTCGCGAAGACGACGATGAAGGATGTCGTCTAGGCTACCAGTTGCCCGGCCAAGTGATCGATCAACAGCCGTCTGACGTGCAAGCCGTACTTGTCGCCAGTTGGCAATAGAGCGCGAGTCGTTCTCTTTCTAGAAAGGGGAGTCCTCCTGCACGGAGGCTCCCCTTTCGCGTTTGGCATCCTTGCTCGAGGTCTGTAAAAACTGGCTCTGAAAGACGCATTGTTGGTAAATACGCGTAATGGCCCATCGTAAGGCTATTGCGTATTCATAACGGAGGAATGTGACTGATGAGTAAATCCAACGACACCACCATCGCATTGAACCTCCGGTTGAAACCCTCCGAATCGTCCGCCCATCCGCGCACGGCGAACTATACGAACGTGGGCGTGGCGCAAGGGATTGCCTATGTCGACTTCGGGTTCATCGAGCCCGCGCTGCTGGCAACAATCGCAAAGACGACGAAAGATGGCCAAGTGGCTCCGAAAGGCTTGGACGGGCACCTCGTCACCCGCGTGGCGATGGATGTCGGTGCTCTGGCGCGGCTGCACCAGCAGATTCAGCAGATGTTGGTCGGCATGCGTACAGCTCGACAATCGAAGCCGAAGGAGTAAGTCGAGAAAGGGGCAATCATGAAAAACATGCGAATGCAACATCTCGTTTCCCGTTCTCTCGTCATGAGGAAAATGGCCAGACTGTGTGTACTGGTGCTTTTCGCGACGGTCGGTGTTGCCTGGGCGGGGAAAGAGGCGTATCGGATGGTGATGAGTGAGGGCAAGAGGTTCTGTCAGCACATGCTCGCGATTTTCAACGGCGACCTAAAAAATTATGGGGCCTTGCTCTACGAGAAGCACAAGGAGTTCATCGTCTGGGAGCCAGTCGATACTGGAGAGGTCAAGATAGACAAGTATTGTTCCCAGACTCTGAAGCAGACTTTTGATATCAATAATGATGGCACCGACGAGTTGGTGATCCGGACACGGTCCTGCTACCAGAGCCAATTGACCGATAGCCTCTACATTTTCCCACTCAACAGCAACATAGTCGAGCTGCTGAAGGCTGCTACCCCTCACGCCTTTGGGGCCACTTCAGACGGGCTTTGGGCGATGACGTATGAGTTAAAGAAGATGCCGGGTGTCAAGTCCGGGGCACTATTTCCGGGCATCCATACCATTATCACTCTGGAACCGTTAAAATTCGGGCAGACGATTTATGTAAGCATGACTGACCTTCGTCAAGAGTTTATTGTAATTGCAAAATATTTGCGTGGCGAGGAGCTCGAACACGTGTGTTACTTCCGAGGTAAACCGCTTATCTGACGATGTAGTGGATGTTCAGGAGGAATCATCATGTTGCGGACTCTGAATACGAACTTTGAGTCTGGTAGTTACACAGGTGATCGTAATAAGCTCGTAAAAGAACATGAAAACCGCGGTCTTACAGCCTGAATACTTTCATGCAGCTCAAGTGGTCGGCCAGGAGATGGCTTCGAACGGTGCCTATGGGCCGAAAGAGATCCTTCTTGCGAGTGGCCTCTTCGGGAATGGCGATCCGATTCAGGCTCTGATGCAAACGAATTGTTGTTGGGCGGTATTGGCCACGACATCCTCATCGGCGGGGGCGGCGACGACCTCTTGCGTGGGGAGGACGGCCACGATGTCTACGTCTACAACTCGGGCGACGGGGACGACACGATCCTCGATATCGACGGGAAAGGCCTCGTCGTCTTCGATCACCATCTGCTCCAGGGCCGGGCTCAAGAAACAGAACGAGGCGGTCTACAAGAGCCTGGATGGCCACGTGACCTACCAGCGCGCCGGCAGCGACCTGGTGGTGAACGGCACGCTCACCATCAAGGACTGGCAAGAGGGCCAGCTTGGCATTCGCCTCAAAGATCTGCCGGAGGATGCGCAGGAACCAACCGAAGGCGCGAGTAGTCGGGACTACCAATATATTCACCACTCCGAGCAGGTCGGGGTTGATGAGAATGGGCAGCCGATCTTTGCGCCGGTCTTCGCCGACTTTTTCGACAACGACCCGAACGACACCAGCGATGGCCGGCTCGTGCCGCCGATCGGCGATGAACCGAACGGCATCAATGCGCTGGGCGGTAACGATCACGTGTCGACCGGAGCGGGTTCGGACCATATCAATGGCGGCGATGGTAACGATGCCATCAATTCCGGTGGCGGGGTCGATATGCTGGTGGGAGGCGCGGGCAATGACTCGTTAAACGCTGGCGCGGGTGACGATTGGCTCCACGGCGGTACGGGGACGGATTCGTTGGCCAGCGGCGACGGCGACGATCACCTGTTTGGGGAAGAAGAAAACGATGGGCTCGCTGGGGGTGATGGCGACGACCGACTTCTGGGTGGCGAGGGCGATGATCAGCTCGATGGCGGCAAGGGGAACGATTATCTTGACGTAGAAGAAGGGACGGGTCGGCAGCGTGCGCAAGGCGGCACGGGTGGTGATGTTGCGCAGCAAATGAGGTCAGATCTTGAATCATGCATTCTCGGGTATGCCTCACGGTGAGCTTAGTTCAGATCCCCCTTGCTGAGTGCCTCTCCCAATAGTCTTGCGATAGCACAGTGCCTCGTGCCGTACTGGACAAGCAATTCTCCCTTCAGCCTGTCCATCTTTATTCATCACCGTCTCTCCTCTCCACCGGCTGTCATCGACAGCGCCATCATCTTCACCCATCCCTGGTACCCGGTCATGAATTATGGCGACAGTCGTTAGGGTTCATGGGCACTGTCCCGATCATCGAAAACATTTGGCCATCGGTCATCCATATCCTAAGATGACGGCATGTCAGCGCAGGCCGCTCGGGTTCCTCCTCAACCCGATACCGTCACGGAAGAGAGTTCAGTAGCCCTCATAGATACCGGGCTCAACTGCCTCCTGATTCTTGCTCGGTTTCATGATCTTCCTGCCAACGGCACGCAACTGCAGCATCAGTTTTCTCAGTCTGGACAAGCGCTCTCTGAGATCGATCTTCTCCGCGCCGCCAAGCATGTTGGGCTGAAAGCCGGCGTGGTGAAGACCACATGGAGCAAATTACAGGGCATGCCGTTGCCGGGGATGGCGAAGTTAGTGGATGGGCGCTATCTCGTGGTCGCTAAGGTTCAGGCGGAAAAGGTATTGGTCCAGCATCCCGACGAAGCGCGTCCTCTCGTGCTCTCCCGTGACCGATTTGAAATGATCTGGACCGGCGATCTGTTGCTCTTCACCAAGCGGGCAAATCTCCGGCTCCAAGACCTCAAATTCGATTTCACATGGTTCATTCCGGCGATCGTCAAGTACCGAAAGTTTTTTGGGGAGGTGCTGATCGCCTCGTTTTTTCTTCAGCTCTTTGCCCTGTTGACCCCGCTGTTTACGCAAGTGGTGATCGACAAGGTACTCGTGCACAAGGGGTTTACGACGCTCCATGTGTTGGCCATCGGTATGATCACCATGGCCGTGTTCGAGGCTATTCTTGGAGGGCTTCGCACCTATCTGTTTTCCCATACGACGAATCGAATCGATGTCAGTCTCGGGTCCAAACTCTTTCGTCACATTTTGGCGCTTCCCCTCTCCTATTTTGAGGCCCGGCGGGTCGGCGACACGGTCGCGCGCGTGCGCGAGTTGGAGCAGATTCGCCAGTTCTTGACCAGTCATTCTGTCACGGTGGTGTTGGATGTCGTCTTTACCGTCGTGTTCATGACGGTGATGTGGTTCTACAGTTCGACTCTCACACTCATCGTGATGGCGTCATTGCCGATCTATGGGCTGTTGTCCCTGGCCATTACCCCAGCGATCCGGACTCGTTTGCATGAAAAATTCAATCGAGGAGCCGAGAATCAAGCATTTTTGGTGGAGGCCGTCAGTGGGGTCCAGACCGTCAAGGCGATGGCGGTTGAGCCGCCGTTATTGCGGAAATGGGAAGAGCAGCTGGCGGGGTACGTGCGGGCCAGTTTCCGAGCCACCAGCCTGATGACCATTGCCGGTCACTCAGCCACGTGTGTTCAAAAGGTCACCACCGTGGCTGTGTTGTGGGTGGGTGCCTATCGGGTGATCGATGGAGATCTCAGCATTGGGCAGCTCATCGCGTTCAATATGTTGTCGGGACAAGTGACCGGACCGCTCCTGCGGCTGGTGAATCTCTGGCAGGAATTTCAACAGGTCGGTATTTCGGTCCAACGGTTGGGCGACGTGCTCAATACGCAACCAGAGCCTTCGTACAATCCGAACCGAACCACGCTTCCGCAAGTGAAGGGGCATGTACGTTTTGAGGACGTTGTCTTTCGCTACCGGCCTGACGGCCAAGAAATCATCCGGAAGGTGTCGTTTGCGGTGGATCCAGGACAGATCATTGGCATCGTCGGACGGTCAGGCTCCGGGAAGAGCACGATTGCCAAATTGATGCAGCGCCTCTATGTGCCTGAGCGAGGGCGGATTGTGGTCGATGG
This sequence comes from Nitrospira sp., assembly GCA_041743145.1. GTDB lineage: Bacteria > Nitrospirota > Nitrospiria > Nitrospirales > Nitrospiraceae > Nitrospira_D. The sequence goes on from JBGTNJ010000055.1 coordinate 30,634, forward strand.
AGTGGATTTGATGCAGGTCGATCCGGCCTGGCTTCGCAGACAAGTGGGAGTCGTTCTTCAAGAAAACTTTTTGTTCAATGCCTCGGCGCGTGACAACATTGCCTTGACAGATCCGGGATTGGCGATGGAGCAGGTGATGCAAGCGGCAAAACTAGCCGGAGCCCACGAATTCATCCTGGAATTGGCGGATGGGTACGACACGATGATCGGAGAACATGGATGCACGTTGTCGGGCGGGCAGCGACAACGGATAGCTATTGCTCGGGCCTTGGTGGCGAACCCGCGTATTCTGATTTTCGATGAGGCCACCAGTGCGCTGGACTCTGAATCCAAAGCGGTCATTCAACAGAACATGACGGAGATCTGCGATGGACGGACGGTCTTCATCATTGCGCATCGGTTAAGTACGGTACGGCCTGCCCATCGCATCTATGTCATCGACAAGGGAGAGATTGTCCAGCAAGGGGCACATGATGATCTACTGCGAAACAGTGGAGTTTATGCGCGGCTACATGCGCACCAAGGGACCGAAGGATAGGGCCTAGATCGGTACAGGGAGTGACGGATGGTGTTCAGGGCTCTTTCTCGGCATTGGATGGTGTGGAGAGCGGCATGGCAGGCTGAATCAAACCGGCCTCCGGGGAACGCCGCATTTGGCACGCGTGCCACCGAATTTCTTCCCGCCGTGCTGGAGATCCAACAGGCGCCTCCTTCACCGATCGGTCGTGCTTTGCTCTGGACCATCTTGGCGGCCTTCACGGCCGGGGTGTTCTGGACCATGTTCGGGAGGATCGACATTGTCGCGACGGCTCAAGGCAAGATCATTCCGAGTGGATATTCGAAGATCATCCAACCATACGAGGCCGGGGTGATCGCGTCCATTCATGTGCAGGACGGGCAGATGGTGAGGCAGGGCGATGTCTTGATCGAGCTTGATTCGACGCTGAATGTTGCAGACCGGACTCGCGCGATCAATGAGTATCGCGCGGCAAAGGTGGAAGCCGCTCGCTTGCGAGCCCTCATTCAGGGCCAAGCCACGTTTGAGCCGCCAGCCGATGTGGAAGAGGCCTATGTCCTGTTGCAGCAGCAGTTGCTGCGTGACCAATTAGCCGAGTATCACGCCAAAGTGTCGGCGGCTCAACATCTCATGGATCAACGCCAGGCCGTCGTTGACCAAACTCAGGAGAATCTTCGCCGTTTGGAAGCCACGGTGCCAATGGAGGTCGAACGAGCTGAGGCCTATAAAAAACTGCTTGAACATGGGGCCGTGACCAAAATGGATTTCCTCCAGGCCGAAGGGCAACGAATCGACAAGGCTCAGGAATTGGCCGGCCAGAAGAAGAAACTGCAACAAGATCGAGCGGCGCTCGCCGAGGCTGAAAAGCACTACCGGGCGATGCTGTCTGAATTCCAGCAGACGAAACAGGCTGAGCTCTCGACGCTTGAAACTAAGGCGGCCTCACTTGCGCAGGAGGTGACGAAAGCCGATCAAAAAGCCGGATTACAGCGGCTTGTTGCACCGATCGATGGGGTGGTACAGCAATTGGCCGTGCATACGGTCGGTGGCGTCGTCACGCCGGCTCAGCAGTTGTTGATTGTCGTGCCGAAGGATCATCCGGTCGAGGTAGAGGCTCAGGTCGAAAACAAAGATGTGGGGTTTGTGCGGGAAGGGCAGCCGGTTGAAATTAAGGTCGAGACCTTTCAATTCACCCTTTACGGCACTCTTCCTGGGCATGTGGTGACCGTCTCGGATGATGCAGCTCCCATCGAAAAAGTGGGTCTGGTGTACCCCACGAGAGTCAGTATGGATCGAGGGACCATTCAGGTCGATGGCAAGCCGGTCAACCTTTCTCCCGGGATGGCTGTGACCGTCGAGATCAAGACGGGTCAGCGCCGTATCATCGAGTATTTGTTGAGCCCATTGCTGAAGTCTATGAGAGAAAGCCTGAGAGAACGGTAAACACATGACCATATCGCAGATCTCGCTTAGTGCTTGTGTGTTGGCGATTGGGATATGTGTTGCTGATTCAGTGGCGGCTGATGTTTCAAGCGGAGAGCCGATTCTTTCCCCACGTGCAGTTGCATCCAACCCGCTGCAACTCACATTAAAAGGGGCTTTGACCGCAGCGGTCCACAACAACCCCGACGTACTCCTCTACAGGGAACGTATTCAGGAGGCACAGGGCCACGTGCGGACGCAGCTGGGTGCGATGTTGCCCAATCTGGCCGCCAATGTTCGGCAAACCAGACAAACACAATTCCTTGGAACGATCGGACTGTCACCGGTACGGACCGATCCGTTCAGTATTTTTGATACGAGAATCAGTGCGACACAAAATCTATTCAGCCTCAGCTTGATTCAACGCTGGCGAGCTTCTCGGGAATCACTGCGCGTTACCGAACGGGAAGCCGAAGCACAAACGTTGGATACGATGGCCAGCGTGGGTCTTGCGTACATGGAAGGGTTGAAGGCGATGGCCATGGTGAAGACGCATGAGGCGAATCAGCAGGTGATGAACGAGCTACTCGTAATCGTCCAGCAGCGGCAACGTGGAGGTGTCGCGACGAGACTCGATATCGCCAGACTTGAGGCTCAATTGGCAGTGGAACGACAACAGGCGGCGTCGGCGCGGTATGAGCTCGAACATGCCAAGCTGACGCTTATCAATCTCCTGGCCCTTCCCATTGACAGCTCGTTGGCGTTGATCGATGAGTGGGTGATAGGTGTACCGGATATGCTGACGCCTGAAGGGGCAGTCGATATGGGAGTGAGCCAGAGGCCGGAGGTTCAGGCCCAGGCGATCCGCGTGAAAGCTTCGGAGCTGACCTATTCCTCAATCACCAGAGAGCGGGTACCATCGTTGGTGGCTCAGGGTGAGTATGGGCTCGTCGGGAATCGTTGGAACAACACACTCGATACCTACAACATGGCATTGAGCCTTCAGATCCCCATTTTCGATGGCGCGCAGCGTGAAGGCCGCATCGCGCAAGCGCGAAGCCAGTTGCAACAAGAGACACTTCGCCTGAAAGCGATACTTAATCACGTCAAAATGGAAGTGTATGATGCACTGGCTTCTTTGGGGGCGGCTAAAGAACAGGTAGGCATCGCGCAGGCCGGTCTGCAAATGGCGAGCATAGAGCTCGATCTTGCGCGGGAACGCTATGCCGTCATGACATCCGCCAGTCACTTTGAGCTGACGAATGGACTCTCAGCCGTGGCTCGCGCCAGGGAAAACCTCGTCAATGCACTCTTTCAACTGAACGCCGCGCGAGTCAATCTTGCCCGCTCAACGGGTAGTTTGCATACACTGAACTAGAATATGCCGGAGTGGCGAGTAGGGTAGGGCTACAGATTGATAAAAAACTGGATGAGGATGGTGTGATTCATTTGATTCGAGAGCTCAGGAATCGAGCGGCTATTGAGCAGCTGATTTTGGTAGCCGACATCCACATCGAATTGTGTTGAGAAGGTTCGATTAATCCCAAGAAAAAATCGGTTTTGATCAAATCCAGCTGCAGGTCCACGCGTGCCGACTGTGTTGAGGTTCACAAAGATTTCATCGTAGACCACCAGCGCCCATGCCGGAGCCGACGGCAACGGGTACATGCCACGCAGCATATGGCGAAACCGTACGGCTGTGCCGTCGACGTGCTCGATCCATCGCTCCTCTAGGCGTGTGCGGCTGAGAATCGCGAAGTTCGCAACCTCGCGACCGTACATCAGCTGCTGATAGACGAGGTTTTCCTCGACGTGTGAAGGTTGATAGTTGCTGACCCACGCGTAGCCTTGCCAGATAGAGAGATTCTCCGTCAACTCGTAACCAAGTGCCGGACGGAGGACGATCTGATCGAGATCTGAGACGTCGTTACTGAAACGCGGACTCACTTCCATGTAGGCGAGAAAGGAAGAGGGCAGCGCGACCGTCAGATAGACGGGTGACCACAGGCGAAAGTCCTGGTTGAATGTGGAAGCTGTCTGAGCATAAGAAGGCTCACCCCCTGTATAGAGCTCGACATAGAGCTCGACGAGGATGCCGATCACGACAAGCTTCAACCAACCTCGATTTTGTCCACTTGCGGCGATGCGGTCCATGCTCTCTTCCTGGTTGTTTGATGGCAGACTCTAGCCATAGCCGACTGCACAGTTGAATGCAAGGCCGGAGCCTAAAGGCGGCTCTACCTTGACTTGCTGTAGCCCTTCGCTCACACTCCTCGGCATGTACGACCAATCTGAAAGCGATCTTCTGCGAATGTTAGCTGATCGGGCGGGGATAGTCGCCGACTACTATGACATTGGTGGAGTATGTCATGCGACGGCGGATGAGACGCGTCGGGCCATCCTTTCCGCGATGAGTCTTCGAGTTGCGAACCGCGAGGAGCTGATCGAGGAACTTACGGCGTGGGACGATTGCCCATGGCTGCGAGGGTGCGAACCGGTCCATGTGATTCGGTTGGGGCGTGATGCCGGGACATGGTCTTTCTATGTGCCATGTGAGATCCCAGATGATGCTCTTCTGCAAGTGCACTGGTCTCTCCAGCTAGAATCCGGGGAACAGCCGTGTGAGCGAACGGAGGGGCCGGGGCTTAGCATTGAAGAGACGCGCACTATTCACGGACGTCGGTTTGTTAGTGTGGTATTGGCCGTTCCCCCAGATCTGCCGATCGGGTATCACTCCGTGAAGGCATGTGCGAAAGCCGGCAGCGCCAAGGTTGACGCGACCTGCCGTTTCATCGTGGCTCCGGAGCGCTGTTACATTCCTACTCAGCTGCAGCAAGGCGTTCGATGGTGGGGCATCGCCCTGCAGCTCTATTCGCTACGGAGTGATCGCAATTGGGGGATCGGCGATTTTGGAGACCTGGCCTCCGTTGTGGAATGGACCGGGCGACAGTTGGGTGCAGCAGTCATCGGGCTCAACCCGCTCCACGCACTCAAAAATACCAAGCCCTATCACATCAGTCCCTATTCGCCGACGAGCCGTCTGTTTTTGAACGATCTGTATATCGACGTCGAGCAGGTTCTAGAATATCGAATGACGCCGGAGGTGCAGGCTCGGTTGGCTGATGCATCGTTTCGTGCCCGGATCGAAGCGGCCAGACGAGGAGAATTGGTGGATTACGATGCAGTAGGGTCGGTTAAACGCGAGATACTTGATCTCTGCTATCGTGCGTTTCTCCGAGAACATTTTGAAGGGGAAGAGCCGGAATTAAAGCCGACGACGGAGCGTGGGTGGAACTTTCATCGATTCACCGAGCGCGAAGGGGAAACTCTCACCTACTATGCGTTGTTTCAGGCACTGGAAGAGTCACGGCGGGCCGAGCAAGGAATATCGGTCACGTGGGCGGACTGGCCCGAGCACTATCGAATCCCGACATCGGAGGCCGTAGGGGAGTTCCGGCGTCGGCACATGCAGCGAGTGCGATTTTTTCAGTATCTTCAATGGCTGGCAGCCGACCAGTTGCTTGCGTTGGCCAAGAAGACGCATGAGGTAGGGATGCCGATCGGTTTCTATCACGACCTCGCATTAGGGAGCGATCGCTACGGTGCCGACGGATGGCGGTCTCAGGAGGTGCTGGCCTTGAATGCGGATTGCGGTGCACCTCCTGACGCATTCGCCCCAGAAGGGCAGAATTGGGGGTTTTCTCCGCTCGACCCGCTTCGGCTTCGTGCGAGCGGCTACGAGTATGTCATCGAATTGCTTCGCAAGAACCTCCGTTACGGTGGTGCGATTCGGCTCGATCATGTCATGGCGCTCTTTCGGTTGTTCTGGATCCCGCGTGGACTTCCTGCCTCGATGGGTACGTATGTGCATTACCGGGACGAGGAGCTGCTGGCGATCTTGGCTTTGGAAAGTGTGCGGGCTAAGGCGCTGGTGATTGGTGAAGATCTTGGAACAGTTCCTGATTGGGTGCGTGACCGCCTGGAGGCGACGGGTGTCCTGTCATATCGCGTCTTATATTTTGAGCGGACTCCTTCGGGGGCATGGAAGGCTCCGGCTCACTACCCAGCCCAAGCTCTTGCGGTTGTGACGACTCACGATCTCGCGACCCTCAGCGGATATTGGGAAGGGGCCGATATCGAGGCACGATCCACCCTCGGCCTCTTTCCTTCCGAGCAAGCTCGGTCCGCGATGCTCTCTGGGCGGCAATGGGAGAAAGGGGGTATTCTCGCCGCGTTGAAGTCCGAAGGACTCCTGCCTCCTGGTGTCCCGGATGATCCAGCCCAGGTGCCGACGATGACGACCGAGTTGACCGAGGCCATTCATCAGTACTTGGCCAGGAGTTCGGCCTGGATGGTGTTAGCGAATATTGAGGATATTATCGGTACCCGTGCCCAAGCCAATCTGCCCGGGACGTTGGACCAGCATCCGAATTGGTGTCGGAAGTTGGGCTCAACCGTCGACGAGTTGACTCAGGACTCTCGATTCGACCGACTCGCAGCTCAGTTGCGTGTGATCCGCCCTTCTGGGTGAGAGTGTCTGTGGACGAACCGGCGTGTGATCTATTTCGTGGCTGCATAGTTGTGAATGCCGGCGGAGTGGCGTGAGTCTATGATCGCTCTAACGCATCGCGACCGTTTGGCGCTCGGGATTGCTGGCGCGTGCTTTCTCATCATCCTGATCATCGAACAATTTGCCCCGGTCAACGTTGTCGGAGCCTATGCATATGTGTTACCGATCTTGTTGGTCACGACTCTCCGAAATCGGACCATCATGTTGGTGACCGTGTTGGCCTGTGTGGTCGCCACCTATTCAGGGCTGCTCCAGCCGACGAAGCCGGGACGATTTCAAGCCGCAGTCATCAATCGGAGCGTCGTCGTTGGGGTCTTGCTGTTGGTCGCCTATCTGGGCGTGAGTTGGGAAGAGCGAAAGGCACGGGAAGAGGCAGCCCGTGCCGCCCTGGCCCAGGAAACGGAAAATCTGCTCAAGGCCAATACGCAACTGGTTCAGGCAAAAGATCAATTGAATAGGTCGGAACGACTAGCTGCCGTTGGGCAGCTTGTCGCGTCTGTCGCCCATGAGGTGGGCACACCACTTCACTCGATCGCGTGGCATGTCCAGGCGCTGGAAGAGGAGCCTGGGGCTACCCTGGAGATGAAGCAGCGGATCGCTATTATCGATGCACAACTGACTCGGGTCGTGAATATCATCCAGGACTTGCTTTCCTCCACTCGGCAGCGCCAACTGGCCCCTCAGTGGTTGGGTGTAGAAGAAGTCGTGTGTCCAGCGGCTGCCTTAATGGAGCCGGCCTTTCATGCAAAAGAGATTACGCTGACGGTCCAGATTCCTACAGGCTTGCCGCTGGTCTGGGCCGATAACGAAAAGATGCATCAGGTCTTGGTGAATATCCTTGCCAATGCACTGGCTGCGACTCCGCCAGGGGGATCGGTCACTATCTCAGCTGCAGCTCGCGATGCTACGACGGCGGAACAAGGGCGTGGCGCAACGGCTGCCGACCAGATTCCTCCACTGGTGCTCACAGTTTCGGTTCAGGATACGGGATGCGGTATGCCGGAAGCAGATACACAAAAAGCCTTCGAACCCTTTTATACGACCAAGGCGATTGGAAAGGGGACCGGCTTGGGGCTATTCTTGGGTCGCGAGACCGTGCTGGCTCATGGTGGGAGCTTGGCCCTGACGAGTGAGATTGGTCGCGGGACGTGTGTGATCATTACGTTACCCGCTATACGAACTGGCCTCGCTCATCCGATGGAGGACGCGTGATGCAACCAGCGACAATTCTGGTAGCCGACGACGATGCGGTCGCGCGTGAGCTTTTGGCAGAGGCGTTGCGAAAAGAAGGCTATCACGTGGAAGCCTTTGCTGGTGGAGAAGCTGTGATTGCGCGTGGGCGGCAAAGCCGGGTCGATTTGGTATTGACGGATATTCGGATGGGAGCCGTGGATGGGCTCACAGTCTTGCGGGAATTCAAGCGCACAAACCCGAATACCGTGGTCGTGGTGTTGACCGCGTTCGGCTCTCTGGAAGGAGCGATTGAAGCGATCAAGCAGGGTGCATATGATTATCTGGCGAAACCATTTAAGAAAGAAGACATCAAGTTGGTCGTCAAACGAGGCCTGGATCACTGTCGCCTGCTCCAAGAGAATGCACGGTTCAGGCAAGAGTTGAAAAGCAAGGACGAATGGTCGCCGTTGGTTGGAAGCAGTACGGCGATGCTGGAGGTCTACAAGCTGGTTGCGCGTGTGGCTGACAGCAAGAGCACGGTCTTGCTGCAGGGAGAGAGCGGAACCGGAAAAGAGCTCATTGCTCGTGCTATTCATACGAACGGCCCGCGTCGGGATAAGCCGTTTATCCCGGTCAATTGCGGGGCGTTGCCCGACACGCTGTTGGAGTCTGAGATGTTCGGGCACGAAAGGGGGGCCTTTACTGGGGCGGTGGGAACCAAGATCGGGCTCTTTGAATCGGCCAATGAAGGGACGCTGTTTCTCGACGAGATCGGCGAACTTGGGCAGGCGTTGCAAGTGAAGTTGTTGCGGGTGATGCAGGACCAGGAAGTGCGCCGAGTCGGGAGCACGGTCTCGAACAAAGTGGATGTTCGGATCATCGCCGCGACCAACCAGGATCTAGAACAGCTCGTGAAGGAAGGAAAATTTCGGGATGACCTCTTCTATCGTCTAAAAGTGGTCCCAATTACCTTGCCATCATTGGCGGAACGGCGGGAAGATATTCCGATGTTAGTCCATCACTTCTTGCAGAAGTGCGCGGCCGGTGCCGAGCATGCAGTGCGTGGTGTGTTGCCGGAAACGATGGCGCTCTTGACCGACTATGGGTGGCCAGGCAACGTGCGAGAGCTTGAGAACGCGATTGAACGGGCCGTGTCTTTGAGTCACGGACCACTGCTGACGCCAGAAGATTTGCCCGAAGCGATTTGCCAGGGAGCGACCGCGGAGGCTAGCGTACAACATCAGCTCACGAATCCTCAGGATGAGGCCTACCTCACGTTAGAGGAAGTAGAAAAACGTCATCTGATTCGGGTACTCAAGGAAACGAAAGGCAATAAGGTGAAGGCCGCAAAAATCCTTGGGATCGACAGACGCACACTCTATCGAATGGCCGAACGGTTCGGCCTCGATCTTGGGGAAGACGCTGAGGGACTGTTCGAGAAAGAGCCTACTTAGTAGTTCTTTGCCCCGTAAAACGTTTCTGTCGTGTAGGTGCTGGGCACAATTTTGAGCTCGTTCTTGATCAAGCGAAGTTTATTTTCAGCACTTTGAGGAACCTGGGGCTCGGTGGGACCCCAGCTATCAAACATG
>JBGTNJ010000056.1:0-5649 GCA_041743145.1 Nitrospira sp.
TGTCAAGACCGAGGTTGGTTGTCCACAAAACACCGAGGTGAGATGTCCACTTTTCACCGATGAGATTGTCCAGTCGCTTGGGTTAGATCGCCACATCCGAGTCGCTCTCCCCAAGCTCGGCGGCCGATCGGCGGCCAAAGAGACCAGCCTTCTTCTTTTCCCGCAGTCGATAACTCTCGCCCTTGATGTTGAGCGTCGTGGCATGGTGCAGGAGTCGGTCCAGGATCGCGGTGGCCAGAACATGATCATTGAAGACCTCGCCCCAGTCCGCGAAGCTTTTGTTGCTGGTGACGATCAAGCTCCCGCGCTCGTAGCGGCGGACCAGCAGCCGGAAGAACAGGCTGGCCTCTTCCCGCGAGAGCGGCAGATACCCCAGCTCATCGAGCATCAGCAGACGGGGATACGTCAGTTGCTGCAGCATCCGCTCCAGCCGATTCTCCTGCCGCGCCCGGAGCAGGCGCCCCATCAGCGTCTCCAATGTCAGAAACAGCACCGACGAACCCGCATCGACGGCTTTGACTCCGAGGGCGATCGCTAGATGTGTTTTGCCGACACCCGGCGGGCCCAGCAGGACGACGTTCTCTGCCCGCTCGACGAAGCTCAGGCCGGCCAACTCCCGCACGACCTTGCGGTCGAGCGAAGGCTGGCACTCGAAGTCGAACTGCTCGAGGGTTTTGAGCCACGGGAACCGTGCCATCCGGAGCCGGATTTCGATCCCCCGCTGCTGGCGGCCTCGCCATTCGGATTCCAGGGCCTGGGCCAGGAAGCTCTGATAGTCGAGATCCGCTTTGGCAGCCTGCTCACAGACGCCGTCGAGCTGGGTGCGGAGGTGCTCGAGCTTCAGCCGTTCGAGGAGGACGCTTAATTCCATCATCATGACGTCACCTCTTCGTACACCGCCAACGGCCGCTGCTCCACCGCCAGGGTCTGCGCCCACAACGCCGCATGATGTTCGGGGACGGTCACCCAGCCCGACAGACCCGGCAGGACCCGATGACTCGCCACCAGCTGCTCCCCGTCGTAGACGGCCAGATCCCCGTCCAGTGTCAGCCGGATCTGCACCGGCCGGCCCGCCACGTGAGCCGGCACGCTGTAGCGATGCCCTCGGACGTCGATGTACGCATCCCAACTGACCTGCCGCCCCTCGCGATACGCGGTGTCATACCGCGTGGCCGGCAGCGGCCGGAGTGTCGGCGCCTCGCGGGCGAACCGCTCGGCCACGATCTCCTGCACCGTCCCGTGGCATCGACGATCCGCCTCGTCCCGCAACCACTGCTCAGCGAGCTGATTGAGATGCGCCCAACTGTCGAAGGCACGGTAGCGGACGAAGAAGTGGTGTTTGATGTAGCCGACCATGCGCTCATCCTTGCCCTTGGTTTGCGCCCGAGCGGGTCGGCACGCCCGGGGCACAAAGCCATAGTGGCCAGCGAGATCCACAAACCGTGGATGGAACCGGGCGGGGCCACCACGTGGATGGGCGAGCACGGCGGCCTTTTGATTGTCCACCAACACTTCTGCGGGGCCACCCTCAAACCACTCGAAGCTTCGGATGAGCCCCTCATAGGTGTGTGCCGCATCCTGACAGTCCGTACACCAGAAATGAAACCGCCGCGAGAACCCCAGCGTGTTGACGATGAAATGGACCGTCGCCTCCGTGCCCGCCATGCGAATGCGCTGCTCGCCCCAATCGCTCTGCAGCTGTTGGCCCGGCGCCGTTTCAAATCGCACCGTCGCCCGCCGGACGCGCAGCGCCCGCTTTGGCCGGATGTAGTCCCGGAGAATCGAGAGCTGGCCCCGATACCCCTTGGCTTGCAGCTCTCGGAAGATCACGACGGCGTTCCAGACGTCCTCGGCTAACAGCCGGTCAATGTCGGCCCGGTACGGATCCAGCCGACTGCCCCGCCGGTTCGGACGCAGGGCCGGCGCTCCGCCCCGCGCCAACGCTCGGCGCACGGTCCGTGGGTGCACCCCCACCTGTTTGGCGATGTCACAGAGATAGAGCCCGCGTTGAGCCAATGCGTGAATCATCATGAAGTCCTCCTTTCGCAGCATCCGTCCCTCCTCCGTCGTGATGAGCGGTGAAGGGACATTGTGACTCGGTGTTCAGAGGACTTCTCAGTTCGGTAATTTTAGGACTTATACCATCGGCGCTGACACTGGGGCCTATGCGGGGCTCCGTGCCGACCATCACACGGTCACGGTGACCGTGGATTCCACTGGGACGCTTTCCGGTCATTCATCGAACGGATGCACCGTTGCGGGGAGCTTGTCTCCTCGTGCAACAGGGAATGTGCTTCATGTCACCGTCACATTCGAAGGAGGCGCCTGTCGCGATGGAACCGAGACGCTCAGTGGGGTGGCCTTCTACGATGCCGCGACCAACCGGCTGTACACGGCGGCCCTCAACAACGCCCGGACCAGCTATCTCTTTCTTGGCACGAAGCGGTAAGGCTCACCGGTGCAATGTTCTGTCTTAGGGTATCTATTTTGATGGGGCATGATGTGATCACATCATGCCCCCTGAATGGATCGATGAGATTACGGGGACAGGACCTGTCGAACCGCGGTAGAGCCAAAGAATCCCTGATCCTTCAGATTGGCAAACCAGCTCTCGGCAAACTCCGTCAAGTCCTGTTTCAGCGTGGGCAGGACATGGGTGCGTCTGCCCATCTCATCGTAGCGATAGACTTCTTGAACGATAGCCAGGAAGTCATTCCGGAAAGACACTGGTTCGGCTGCCATGCCATTTGGCAAATTGTGAAACAGAAACACGATGTCGGGATCTCGCATGAGGTCGCCGTTCTGTTCGCCGTAATGGCATAAGGACACAAGCCGGTATCCGTCTCCACTCGATCCAATCTCCTCGACCGAGAGTGGCATGTAGCCCGGCACGGTGATCCGCACCACGCGTGCACCGTTGAGCAAGTGATTCAAATCCGTCGCAAAGGCCTGATACAGTTTCATGATCGTGTTCCTTTCTTGGCATGAAGGAAGCCCCCGGCGCGAGGGCCGGAGGCTTCCACACTGCGATCAGCGACCCGAACGCTCGGTGACCCAGAGTTTCGCCTGCTGGGCGACGACTAAGAGTGCTTCAAGGTCCGCCAGGCCGAAGGACTCGGAATTCTTCCAGACTCCATCCTGGCCCTTGTACGAGCGAGCCACGGTCACGTTGTAGAACGGACCGTTCATGCCCTCGTTCTTCCAGATGCTCGCCTTGATGCCACTGCATCGAAGCGTGGTGACCGGCTTGGGTTTCTTGTCTTGAGGTGCCATAGTGTTGTCTCCTTGAGTTAGAGTTGATGTGTTGGCCTCTCACGAGGCAGTGGAGGCCACACAGCGACGACAAAGGAGACAGAGAGGCCGCCGCTCCTGGCGGGCCGGCGGGCGCGATGCGGAGGAATGCCCGCGGAAGATAGCTGCGTCAGAGGCAGCGCGCGGGCATGATCGACGCAGCCCGCCGGCGGAAAGCCAGGGCGGCAGCCGGATGCGCACAGGCACCGGACCAGAAACCACAAGCTAGCCCCCGCTCATCACCAGCACGGCATGGCAGAGCAGCTTCAACGGACGAGGCTAGAAACTCCTGTTCACAGATCAAAGAGACCAAGCCCGTTCGCCAAGGTGGAAGAGGATCAACGAGTCTGCTTCGAGACGGTGTTGACCTTGACGCGGTTGATGGCCACCAGGCGATGATGCGCCCGGCTAGCTGGTTGCTGAACGCGGTGGTATGCGGAACGGCTCTCGCGAGGTTGCCGGGGAAGCATCACCATTGTCGTGAAAGAAGGGGATCAGAATCAGAGAGAAGCGGCGTCCGAAACGATCGGACGATCCCGGCAACGCTTAGACCAGACTGAGTTTGAAGGGACGGATGGACTGAATGGCGAGAAACTCCCGTTGATTCTGCGTGACGACGGTGCGCAGTGTGCAACTAGTCGATGGAGCGGTTAGTATGAAGAATGAGGCGCCGCATCTCATCGATAGACTCTTTGCAGCTGCATGCGTCCCTTCACCCGCTTCAAGGGTTGATCGAGCCTGCGCTCCTCCACCACAAGCGCGAGGGTACGTTTGATGGCTTCGGTCTCCGTTTGGGCACCGAGCACGATCTTCGCGCACGTGAGCTTCACTTGATGAAGTTGGGGATGTGTGTGTCGTCTCGCGGCGCGTTGTCTCATGGACTCTCTCCCCTCGATTATGATGACTCTCTGCACTCTGGATGCTGAGGACGTACTACCGTCGCGCGCTGGCGAGCTTCGCTCGTGTGGGAACGAGATGGCAGGCGTCCGCTGTCAGTTCCAATTTGCCACCGAGCACGCCGAGAAGCTTTTGCAGGGTTGGAAACGCAGGGAAATGCGCTCCGCTTTCCAAACGGGCAATCTGCGGCTGTTTCATACCGGTGAGTTTGGCGAGCTCGGTCTGACTGAGCCCGCGGCTTTCCCGTAGCCTCGCCAGCTCCACGGCAATCCCCACTTCTTGCTCCGCCTTCGCAAGAGCCTCGGCAAATTTTGGCTCCTTCTTGATCTGTTCGTGGATGTACTGTTTATGCGTTTTCATCGCGACTCCTTCGCTTGGCCTCTTCGTATCGTTGCTCCGGAAGGACAATGTCTCGTTCTCGCAGTTTCTGTCGCTTCTTCTGGATCGCATGCAGGATGATGAACCGCTGTCCTACGAGTGCGGCGTAAAAGAACCGGTACTGAGTCCCCGACCATTCCGGACGCAGCTCCCAGATCTTCCCTCGGACGTGTGCCGCAATCGAGGCGGGAAGACGCGTCCCATCAATTTCCAGCCGACTGATATAGGCCAGACATTTGGCTCGCGCCCCATGGGACAAAGCGTCGAGAAATGCCTCAATCGGCGTATCTCCCTGCGCCGTCTCATAGTAGACTACTGTCCAGGCCATGTGGGGAAAATATAACACTTATGTTATAACTCGTCAAGGGAGGGATCGTGAGGGCGAAGGGCTCCCACCGCTTCGATTCCTCTGCGACGTCACTGATCAACCATGTGCCTGTGACAGCCGAGAGCTGGACCGATCATGAACAGCTCCACACAGCGGACTCGCACACCGACTTCTTCTCAATACCGTGTTGCGCCCCTCACCCACATCGAGGGCGCAACAGAATCTCCGCGACTGTGGCCACGCGCGGCTGCAAGCGTGACACCGTCTGAGGTGGCGCGGTTGCCACGGGCGTGCCACGCCCCTTGATGGGCCACGGCTATTCTCTTGGTACGGTCGAGTCGCGTTGCGCGACACGACGGTGGCCGACTCCACGTGGCACGGCGTCTCCGGACGCGGTGCCTCAGTAGAAACTCGTCCGACAGCCTGCCTTTCTGCGGAATCAAGGGAGTGCCCCTCGAGGCACGGGCATACCCGACCCCACGGCTTCCCCTACTTTTTCGGTATGGTCATAAATTCTGAACCCTCTCATAAGTGCGACTCCCGAGAGTTGTGCGGGGATATCGGTCAGCTCGCTAGACCTATTTGCAGAGCATGAATGAAAGACCCGTCTAAAACGCCATGAATAACCTTTTGACAATGGATGAGGCCGCGAAGTATTTAGGCATATCCAAATTGACCCTGTACGGATGGGTCTCCGCAAGGAAACTGGGGTACGTCAAAATCGGGCGGCTGGTGAAGTTCAAGCAGACTCAGCT
>JBGTNJ010000057.1:0-9701 GCA_041743145.1 Nitrospira sp.
AATCCTATGAAGGCAATGCGTCTGAAGCGCCTGGGAGAAGGCGAACGATTTGAACTGTTCGACAAGCCGGACGTCGATCCACGACCCGGACAAGTCGCGATACAAGTGCACGCGGCGAGCGTCAACGTCGTAGACACCAAGGGCTGGGAAGTTGAGCCCAATGTACGAATCGGAGCGCGCCATCTTTTGGGATTTTCTACAATCGTTGCAAAAAACGATCCATTACGCAGCGCTATACCACCCCTCGAACTGAGCAGATATCGAGGCAACACTGACACGTCTGGCCGATGACCTATTGCCAGACTTCTCAGAGTGAAGGAGACACAATCATGCAGAAAATCATTCTTATTACCGGTTCGACCGACGGTATCGGGTTGGAAACGGCCAGGATGCTAGTCTCGCTGGGCCATCACGTTCTGTTACACGGTCGCAGCGCGGCAAAGCTGGAAGACGCGGAAAGAATGCTCGCAGCGTTGCCGGATGGAGGGCGCGTTGAAGGCTACGTGGCTGATCTGTCGCGGATCTTCGATGTCGAGGCACTCGCAAAGGCTGTGGCGGACAAGCACGCGAAACTTGATGTACTGATCAACAATGCAGGCGTCTATAAGGCGCCCGATCCTGTCACGCAGGATGGGCTTGATGTGCGCTTTGTGGTTAATACGATCGCTCCCTATCTGTTGACGCAACGGCTTTTACCGCTGCTCGGGACGTCCGGACGGGTGGTGAACCTGTCCTCCGCTGCTCAGTCTCCAGTCGATCCGAAAGCGCTGGCTGGAGAGGGCCGCCTGTCCGACGGGGCGGCTTATGCGCAAAGTAAGCTGGCGCTGACAATGTGGTCACGCAGCCTGGCGCTTTCGCTCAAGGCGAGCGGCCCGGCGATTATCGCGGTGAATCCCGGGTCGATGCTCGGTAGCAAGATGGTGAAAGACGCCTTCGGTGTGGATGGCGGTGACATCCGTATAGGCGCAGACATACTTCGTCGCGCGGCTCTGGAAGATAAACTCGCGGCAGCTTCCGGCCAGTATTTCGACAACGATTCCGGCCAGTTTACCTCGCCCCATCCCGATGCGCTTGATCAAGGGAAATCCCAAGAGGTCATACGTATGATCGAGACGGTGTTGGCTAAAATGGTGACGAGGTCTAAGTCGATGCGCACATTCTAAAGTGGTAGCCCTGGGCCAATGTCTTCGGCCTGCATACGGCGTACGAGTTGGACCGATTTATGGGGCGCCACTATCCAATCAAGGATGAGGGCCGCAGGCCTCGTACCATCCTGCACTGGGTGGCGCTACTTGGCAGGAGCCGGCTGGGGCTCTTCGGGCGGCTTGGGGATCCAACCCTGTTGTCGCAACTGGTCCAACGCTTTCTTGTTTTCATACGTGTGTACCGCGACAGAGGCTTGATCGCCCTTCTTAGGGACGTATCCCATTCGCATAGGGACCGTCCGTTTCCCTTCGCGAATCGTCAGGAAGATACACAGTTCGCCGAATTGGCCCGCTATGCGCTTCGGGTCCACCGGCTCATCGGCTCTCAAGCTTTGGTTGGGCGGTTCCGCAAAGATCACCTCTAGCATTTCCACCGCACCTTGCCGGAATCGGACGTTCCATCGTTCGATATCGTGGGGACCCTCGAAGAGCACCTCGGCATCGGCCTGACGGACATGCGCCGGGGGTGTCTGGCCATTCAGGCTTTCCACAGCCACATACGCCTTCGGAACTTTGAACAACGTGCGCGCCAACGTGATGAACCTACTGTTCAGGTGGTCGTTCTCCGTCAGCCCGACGACCGTCTCAACACTATCGAATCGGGCGCGCATCATGATGCGTTCGTCCAGGGCATCTCCAAAAATGACCGGAAGTCCTACCTCTTCCGCCAGACGACAATGTCGTGGATCAGAATCGATGAACACGACGGGTGTACCGCCCTTCTTGAGTTCTGTTGCCACGGCCAAGCCCAGTTCGCGCACTCCGAGAATCGCCACAGTTTCCCGCTTGGGAAGTCGAAGTCGAAGGAGTTGAGCCATGGGTCGAGCGAAGATACTCGCATGCAGCACGGTCACCCCTATGGTCATAAAGACCATCGCCCGAAGGGCCTCGCCGCCCTCGAGTTGTTCTTGCCGCATTGCCTCGGCAGTCAGCGACGCAATCGCAGCGGCTACAATGCCTCGAGGAGCCACCCAGGCAAGAAAAATCCGTTCTTTCAAGGGGAGATCGGTTCCGATCGTCGACAAGAACACGCTTGCGGGACGTACCAGGAAGATCAGCACGGCCACCGACCACCAGGCTGCCGGCCCTAGCTCCGCGATATCATTCCACCGAATGTCGGCTACCAGCAAGATGAACAACAATCCGACCAACATGACGGTCATTTGGTCTTTGAAATCTCGTAGATCACGATCGACCTGGGTACCAAGGTTCCCAACCAGAATGCCGGCGACGGTGACGGCGAGAATGCCGCTCTGGGGAATCACCAGATCGGACAGTTGAAACAGTCCGTATGTCAGGGCGAGGGTAAAGATATTCGTGTAGCCATGAGGCACAAGGCCAGGCCAGCGGAGGAGCCCACCAATGACAAAGCCCCCAATCGTGCCGGCGATGATACCGAATCCGAGCCGCAAGGCCAGCAGATACAGTTCGCTCGCCAGAGTCTGAGCCGCCGGCGACAGCACTATGTGCAAGACGAGAATTGCCAGGACCGCACCGATCGGGTCGATCAACACGCCCTCGGCCTCGATGATGGTTCGCATGTGAGGGCGTAAGCGCATGTTCCGGACAAGCGGGGCTACGACAGTCGGCCCGGTGACCACGACCAGACTCCCGAACAGAAGCGAATGCCCAAGCGACCACCCGAGCACAATATGGGCCACGAGGCTGGCGCCGACGAGCGTCAGCATGGCGCCCCAGGTCACGAGCCGCCGAATGGGCGCTTCCTGTCGACGAAGACGCGACCACTGCAGATTCAATCCCCCCTCAAACAGAATGATCGCGATTGCAAAATCGACCAGGTCGAAGAGTCCATGGCCCATGGATTCAGGCTGAACCCAATTGAGCAATTCAGGGCCCAACGCTGCCCCTAGGGGGAGGAGGAGAACGGTGCTTGGGATATACAGATGGCGGGCAAGCGACTGCGCCAGGACACCCGCCATGAGAGCGATAGAGAGGGTTAGGCCTGCGTGCACGCTGTCGATACCTGATTCAGGTTGATTGGGTGAAGGACCGAACCATCATTGCCTACGAACCGACCACTGTGCTGCGAGGTATCAGACGGTTAACTTTGGACGTCACAATATTTCCACACAACAGTATGCGATGAAGTCTCGCGTGGTTCCCAAGATACAGAACTCGCACCTCTGGTACAAACCTTTTCGTCATCGGAACAGAGTCTATTGGCGGCTCGGAAGGGATGAGCCCCGGTGTGGATGCCTTTACGTAGCCTCACCTCGAGTTCAATCTCCAATACGTGCCGAATTGTTCGACCTTTCGGTGGATGGCCGATCCGTTGAAACCCACTGACTTCTCCATCCTGCATGTAAACCGTCAGGGGAACGTGATGTACATTCCGATTCCGGGTGAGTAGAGGGAAAGCCAGCTAGCTGTCAGGAGGGCAGAGTTCGCGAGATTTGAAGCCCCTACAGGGGCAGAGACTATAGGGCCTGATCGTACCTCATCGTTTCGTTCTCAATCACTTATCAGAGGATCAAGAGGTAGGCGAAAGCCGATGAAATTACGTCGGAGACGATAGTTCTGCCACAGTTTAGCCACAGAAGAATATTTCACAGGACGGGGTTACTTGGCTTCGTCGAGTTTATACATCAAAAGGCTGGCTAGATAGAGCAAGTGGATCGTTCTTTTCTCATCGATCACGACATTGTGATGCGCCTTAGGATTGCGAATTCCAGTCATGGTTCCTGCAAAAATATCCATATATCCCTGTTGCTCGTTCTTGCCAGATTCTGTCGAAAGATCGGCCAATGCGACAATGGGAGTTCTTGGAGAGAATGTCTGTCGCATGAGATCAGCTCCATCGAATTCTCTGCCGGTACGCTCTTTATTGCGCACCTTCACTACCGAATTTATCTCTTTTAGGCATGCTTCGACAGCATCAGCAAGATGTCCGGCTTCAAACCCAGTGTTCGCGGTTCATGGTCGTTCACGGTCGACATGTGAAGAAAACGATCGCGAGCGGGCTGTGATATGCGAGGCCGCTCGCGTCAACGAACCGACAGGCAGTGCACGATTAGGCCGCTTTCGGGAGCGACCTTAGATAGGCCTGATGAGATTGCACAGAGACCGGTGATCCGGAGATGGACACGGTGCTAGATTCGGTGGACAACGTCCACAGCGCCATCAGCAGCACCACAATCGCACCCCCTACCACGAGTCCGGCATACATCACCGCACTCAAATCCATCATCGTGTTCACCTCCTTTCATCTTGCTACGGACAACACACGTGCGTTTAGTATCAGAACAGGTTGTGCGCCTGGGAGCTCGCGCACTGTTTGATCGAACGCTCGTCATCCTCTCGCGCTCGGCTTCCTCGCTGTCTCCGCAAAAACCAGGTAAGCCTCCCCGAAACTCCCAGCGCGTGACGCCCTTCCGGTGGCTGTTCTTGTTCTCCGTTCTCAGCACGCCATCGCCTGAACAGCTTTTCTTGTCTCATGTTCTCCTCGCTCACCTTCGTCACATGCTTGCTCCATGTCCTCTAGTCCGAGGACCTTTTGACCTCGCCTCCTGTAGCCTAAAACTGAGAACGTGAGGGAGCCGCACCGGTTGAGGACGTGAGTGGGGCTCCCTCGCTAAGTCACACTGAGCAGGTAGAACGACCGGTCAGGCTCCTTCAATCATGATGCGACGACATTTGGCTTCTTCCCGTTTCGGAAAGGTAATCGTCAACAGGCCATGCTTGTGCGTGGCCGATGCCTTGTCGTGCTCGACAAAGGACGGTAGCCGGAAGAGCCGGGTGAACCGCCCGTCGGGAATCTCGCAGAGGTGGATTTTCTCAGAATTCCGAAGTTCAACACTCCGCTCACCCTTGACTCCGAGTACTTGGTTATTGACTTCAAGGGTGATGTCTTTGGGTTCCCAGCCGGGCAGTGCCATCTGAACATAAAACCCGTTGTCATCCTCCCAGGCATTCGAGGCTGGAACCCACGTCTGATCAGCCGTACCAAAGGCCTGCAAGGCTTCATTGAACAGCAGATCAACCTGACGATCGAACGCATCGGTCCGGATAGTTGAAACGACACTCGGTAAATAGCTGGACATAACACTACCTCCTCCTCTCTACGAGAGGTCCTGCTATGGGTTAAGAGTTGAAATTAATGGATTGTGGGCAGGCCACACAGGGGTCGGGGCAATCTCTGCCACCAGTACTCCGCCAGTGTTGGCCTTTCACCAATCCATCTGGTTAAGTATCAGCAACGGTCTATAGGTAAATTGTCATGACGAGAAGTCAAGAGGGGAAATTCCGTTCCGTGGGGATCCTGTAAGTCCCTGTCCGACCAAGACTTCATAGGGAACCATGGTGTGCATATCCCGACCACAGAAGTGTGCCGTTAGAGAGGAAATAGGTGAGATCAAAGGCTCGCTCCGTGAACCAGACAAGTGCGATGGCGATCACAGCCACTGAGCCGCCGGTGAGCACCAGTCGCGGGTACGACCAGGAGAGGCGGATTAGATAGGCAAGGGGCAAGAAGGCGGCGACGATGGCGAGTTGGCCGAGTTCCACTCCAACATTGGAGCTAAGCTTAGCGTAAGAGATCCACGACTCAGACGGAGTCATGCTCGTATCTGTTACTTCTTAGTCGTAGGCTTCCTTGCGATGGCGCACGGCGGCAATATCGATGTGTCGTTCTTTGTCGAGAATGGAGTAAATGACTCGATAATCGCCGATACGAATGCGCCACAGGTATTTCTCACCAGCCAATTTGCGCGAACCATGTGGCCGTGCGTGAGCTGCAAGGGATTAGATCTTGGAGAGGATGCGGGATATAACCGATGAATCAAGAGCTTCCAATTCGCGGCGAGCCGAACGGGCAAACGCAATGGAATATTCAGCCACGGAGCTTGCCCAGGCGGCCGGTCGTGCGATGACAGTCGGGGACTATCATCGTGCCGAAGCTGGTACGGAGCACTATGACACATCGACCGATGAGGGATGTCTGCTGCTGGTGATTTCCTCACCCCAGAACGAGATGCTGCGGTAGCTTGCCGACCGTCAGTGCTTCTTGCCTGCCTTTCATGAATCCAAACAGACCGGACGTTTCGTAAAGCCAACAGTGTTTAAGTTTGCGGTTGTCAGTTCGTCGTATTCGTGCTACGAAATTCTACTTCGTGCTACCGCTTTAGAGGAGGCGTCATGGATGAATTGGTCCGGTTCGGAGTGTCGTTGGATCGGAAGCTGCTGGCAGAGTTCGATCGTCATATCAGGCGAAAACGGTACACGAACCGGTCAGAGGCGCTCCGCGATCTGATTCGTGACAACTTGGTGGGGGAAGAGTGGGATGAGAATAAGGAAACGGTCGGCACAATCACGTTTGTCTATGACCACCATGTACGAGATCTGACTGGAAAGTTGACCGATATTCAGCATGACTATCACGGGCAGATTCTGTCGGGAATACATGTGCACCTCGATCACAATCATTGTCTTGAAGTGCTGGTGGTGAAAGGCAAGGGGGTGGAGATCAAGAAGGTGGCCGATGCTCTGGTATCGGTCAAGGGTGTGAAACACGGCAAGCTGACGATGACGACAACGGGGAAATCACTTCGTTAGCGGGTCACCTCATGAGACAGAGTGTGAGCAAGCGATTAATCTTTGGTGCCTCTTGTGTGTGCCTCGTCATGGCTCTCTGTTGGATCGGCGACGTGCGTGCCCACGATCCGGATGAACCCGAATTGGAAGTGCCGGAAGTAGCAGTCCTCGGCGAAAAGCCGGTCGCGGCGTCCTCTCAGCAGTTCATCCCCGATAAAGAAATTGTCTTGCAGCCCCAGGGACGCCCCGCGCAAGTTCTTCGCCTGATCCCAGGCTTTGTGGCCATTGAACATTCCGGCGGCGCGGGGAAAGCCGATCAATACTTTCTCCGAGGCTTCGACGCAGACCATGGGACGGATGTCGGCTTCTTCCTTGATGGGATGCCGATCAATCTGCGAACCCATGCGCATGGACAAGGCTACACGGATCTCAACTTCATTATTCCGGAGACCATTGAGGGGGTCGATGTTCACAAGGGTTCGTACTTACCGGAGTATGGGGATTTCGCCACAGCAGGAGCGGTGAATTTTCGGACGCGCGACATCGTCAAAGAAGGCGTCATCCAGGGAACGGGCGGGGAATACAGCACGCAGCGGTACCTGCTCATGTTCTCTCCGACTAAAGACCGCGTGCGCACGTTATTTGCCGCAGAAGGATTCTACACGAACGGCCCGTACCTCAATGACAATCAATATTATCGGACTAATCTGATGGGGAAGCTCACGACGAGCTTGACCGGAAGGGATGAGCTGAGTCTGAAGACGACCTTTCTCCATTCAAAATGGGACGGCTCCGGTGAGATTCCTTTCCGTGCCGTAAGTACAGGTCTCCTGGATCGTTTCGGCTCCATCAATCCATACGAAGGGGGCAACACACTCAGGACGACTGGCCACCTCAACTATCACTACGATACGACCTCGGGCGGCGAGTTTTTTGCGAACGCCTACGGCCAATACTATCGACTGGACCTGTTCACGGATTATACATTTGTCCTCAATGATCCCGTGAACGGCGACGGCTTTGCGCAATTCGATCGTCGGGCCATTTATGGCGGCGACTTTGGATTCAAACAGCGGGTCGACCTTCTGGGAATGCCTACCATTGGAACCGTCGGGTTTCAGACCAGAGTCGACGACGTTCATACGAAATTGGGGACTCAGACTCTGCGTACTCCGACCGGCACCACGATCGATAACGATGCCCTCAGCGTGTCTTATTCCCCCTTCGTCAAGGCGGAGGTTCAGCCTCTGCCTTGGATCAGATTTTCAGGAGGTGTGAGGGGAGAGTTTTTCACATTCGACGTGAGCAACCGTTGCGCCACCTGTGTCGAACAACCTGACGGACGAAAAGGTTCCGGCATTGTTCTTCCGAAGATGAGTATGATTCTCGGGCCCTGGGCAAAGACTGAATTCTTCGTCAACTACGGTGAAGGATTTCACAGCAATGACGCCCGATCAGCTGTAGCAATCGGAGCCTCTCCACTGGCGAGAGCGAGAATCTATGAAATTGGGGTCCGCTCCAGGCCGTGGGGCCCGCAAGGCCTCGAGTTGATTGCCACAGCATGGCGATTGGATCTCAAGTCAGAACTCGTCCTGGTCGGCGACGAAGGGACCACGGAGATTCGCGGTGCCACCAGGCGTCAGGGGGTAGAAGTCGCCGCCCGAGGGCAAGTCTGGGGCCCGCTCTACGTCAATGGCAGCTTTACCTGGACCCATGCTGAATTTCGAAACGGAGACGCTATTCCTTTGGCGCCGGAATACACGGCCTATGGCGCGGCGATTCTGCAATGGCCGGAGGGCTTGACATCTCAAATACAGGCGACTTACCTCGGAGTTCGGCCGCTCATTGAGGATCGGAGCATCAAGTCTCCTTCGCGGATCACGTTCGATCTTTCCGAGCGGTATCGTGTGCCGGTCAAATTGCCCCATGGCCGGCTGGAGGCCTTTCTTTTCGTGCAAAACCTGTTCAACACCAAGTGGGAACAGGCTATATTTGCGTTCGACTCGCGTCTGCGGAACGAGCCGACGGGGGTGACCGACATTCATTTTGTACCGGGCAATCCACGGACGGTGATGGGTGGACTTGCCTGGTATTTCTAGCCGATTGCGGGGAAAGGCCTCCGTTCATTCTGTTCGATGAACTCACCGCAGGCTCGAGAGCCTCAGGACGAATGGAACGGTCATTCGGTATACTGAGGCCGTTCGTGCTGAGCCTCTCGAAGCAACCAAATCAGGTTTCCGAGTCTGTTAGCATGTCTAGGTTCAAGCCCCTCTCTCGGTCCTTCTTTAATCGCCCCACATTGATTGTGGCTCGCTCACTGGTCGGTAAGTATTTGGTGCGTGAGAACGGGAAGGGAACGATTCTGGGCAAAATCATCGAAGTGGAAGCGTACGTCGGCGTAGAGGACAAGGCCTGTCATGCCTCGAAAGGGAGGACTGCGAGAACTGAGGTCTTGTTCGGTCCCCCAGGGATCTCCTATGTCTACCTGATCTATGGCATGTACCACATGTTGAATGTGGTAACGGAGCGACCTGAATTTCCTGCGGCCGTGCTGATTCGAGCGATTGAAGTCGATGGTGAATTGATTGATGGACCCGGGAAACTCTGCCGCGCGTTGGAGATCGATCGGTCGTTGCATCGATTCGATATGACGAATGGACAAGCCATTTGGTTTGAAGATCGTGGCAAACGAGTAGCCGCTAGGCAGGTCGGAACCTTTCCCAGAATCGGCGTGGACTATGCAGGGGCGTGGGCAAAAAAACATTGGCGATTTAGGTTGATCGAAACAGGCTAAGCAAAAGAACTCTTGAGTTCTAACTCCAAGTGCAACACTGCAAGCCCAGATGGGCTACGGTGTTGCCATGCATACAAAATCGTATTGCCATCTGAGTGCCGACGAACGTGAGACCTTGAGTCTGGGGCTGGCCCACGGCTATTCGCTCCGCG
>JBGTNJ010000058.1:0-33774 GCA_041743145.1 Nitrospira sp.
AGGTTTCACATGCCTTGTCGATCGACGGCAGGAGCTCCCCGATCGCTTGAAACTGACCCAATTTCAACGTGCCCTCTTGACCGAGCAAACGATCCATCATCTGGCTATGCTTGCCGTCGTAATTAACGGCCCCTCCCGTCAACTCCAGTTGTGCCATCGTTGCTGCGTGAACCGACTCAACCACCGACAATGCGATTCCGGCCAACCCGATCGCCAAAAACAAAGTGAATCGCTTCATAGTATTTCTCCCTTCGTTAAATAGAGGCATTCCTGTACTCCTTGTTAGGAGATGTCATGATCTGACTCACTGCAGTTCAGCCTGTCTCGCCCCCATCACCTCCCCTCAAGTCAGCGCACAGGTCAGGATGACCTACTGCGCCGCTGCAAAACTGACTGCGCGTTCACTCATAAAGCCCGATTAGACGATACCCTTGTGGCCCACCCCAATACATCCAGAGTTCAGTCTTACGACGTGCCCGTTCATCTGGTAGTGGCACACTAATTGCGGCACACTAAAAACTATTAGTTCCTGATAACACCTTAGTCTGATATGGCGAGTTGTACTGGAGATGGGAACTGGAAGTGTTAAGAAGGGATTGTTGTTGTATTAAATTATAATTAACCTCTCTTGCTTATATCAAGCCCCATTGATTTGAGTGGAAGATGTCGGCTTCAAAGGATCTGCTTGATAGCGGCTCCTATTCGAACAGATGCGCTCGCAGGTCGATCTGCTCTCTGTCGCTGCGCGAACATTGTATTACGTGTATTACAAGTGTCCTTCGATTGTGCGCTTGTCTCACGGACTGTCAGGTACACATCACTTTCGCGAGATCCTCGACCTGCAGGTCGTCTCGGCTGAAAAGGGATCGCTTTGTTCAGAGGGAACGCGGGGAATCACCATTTCAAGTCGTTGACCACCTCGCCGGTTAACTGCAATTGCGCCAGCATTACCGCCTGGACCAGCGCGGGAAGGGACAACGCGGCACCGAACACCTTCATCGCAATGCACAGACTCAATCGCCTCATCGTACAGATCTTTTCTTGGGAGCTGTGCTGTGAAGGCCCAATCTTCTGCCGAAAGCGAACGACACTTCGCTTCATGTAACCGTTTCTTATTCCAGCGAACCGTTTATACAAGCTGCAGAGAACAGCACTGTAAGATTTGGGTTGGAATTGTGTTAAATCCATATGAAGATACGGTGATGATTTGAATACTTGCGGGACTCTACTTGAGGTAGCCCAAGGAGAGTCATGAGCTGACGGCGAGAACTGGAGAAAACCCTAGACGCATGTGGGTTTCTGATCAGAGAAAAGATGTGCAGACGGTTAGCGGAGGTGATACAGGCCGATGTCAGCGTGAACCGGCTAGAGCCGGTTTGAACTCTTCGGTAAGGAACGTGCGGAGGTGCTCCGCGATCTCATCGCGCAGGCGGCGAAATTCGTCCAGCGGCCTCTCTGGCGAGGCCGCGGCCGGATCATCGAACGACCAATGCAGGACTGTGTAAGACCCTGGAATGAACGGACAGCTCTCCTTCGCCCGGCTACATACCGTAATGACATAGTCAAAGGATCGGCCATGAAACTCGGCGACGTGCTTTGACCGCCGATCACGGATAGCAACTCCCAGTTCATTCATGACCGCCACGCTCATAGGAGGAAGCCCCACGGGATGGGTCCCGGCACTCTCGGCCTGAAAGTCACGACCACCAATGAGTGAGAGCAAGGCTTCAGCCGTCTGACTCCTGGCTGAATTCCCGGTGCAGAGAAACAGGATACGATGAGGCATCGTGGCATCCTTCGCGATTAAGAGGCACTCGGTCAAAGGGTGGTTTCAGCTGCAAACCAATCTCGGGTTCGGTTGCAGACCGTGCAGATGGACAACATCACCGGAACTTCCACCAAGACCCCCACGACGGTCGCAAGCGCGGCTCCCGATTCGGCTCCAAACAGGGCAATCGCCGTCGCGACCGCCAATTCAAAAAAGTTGCTCGCGCCGATGAGAGCGCCCGGGGCTGCGACCGCATGCGGCACGTTGAACCGATGCATGAGCGCGTAGGCCAGAGACGCATTCAGATAGACTTGCAGAAGGATGGGTACCGCAATCAGGGCCACGTGCCACGGCTTCCCGACGATGTTGTCCGCTTGGAACGCAAAGATCAGGACGATCGTAAGCAATAATGCAGTAATGGTCACTGGCGCAAATCGCGGCAGGCAGGTCTGCTCAAACCACGTCTTTCCATAACGCTGCACCAGCCACATGCGGAGCGCCATCCCCAGGAACAACGGAATGACGATGAAGGCCAGCACCGAATACCAGAGCACGGTATAGGGCACGAGGAGAGACGACGTGCCGGTGACCAATAAGCCGATGATCGGCGCAAAGAGGACCAGCATCAGCAGGTCGTTGACCGTCACCTGCACGAGCGTGTAGGCCGGATCGCCGTCTGTGAGATAGCTCCAGACGAAGACCATCGCCGTACAGGGCGCCGCCGCCAGAATGATGCATCCGGCGATATACTGCTTGGCCTCCACAGGCGAGAGCCATGCAGCAAAGACATGCTGAAAAAAGACCCAGGCGAAAAAGGCCATCGAGAAGGGCTTCACAACCCAGTTGACAAACAGCGTGACGAGCAAGCCGCGTGGGCGCTGACCGACTTTCCGTAGGGAGCTTACGTCGACCCTCATCATCATCGGAATGATCATGATCCAGATCAGCACGGCAATCGGCAGGTTGATGTGGCTTCCCGCTCCAAATTCCATATCCCTGAGTAGGCCGACCGCCGCGGGCCAAGCCAGGCCAAGTACAACCCCGGCGAGCATGCAGAGCAGCACCCATAGACTCAGATAACACGTTCGAAGACATTCAGTCGTTTCGCTTGCGAAGCGAATGGAAGAGAGAGGGTGGCATCCATGGCATCATCTCCTTGATTATCAACAATAGTTGATGCATAAGAGCAAAAAAAATCAACACCGCGTGGCGGATACACCCGCCGTCGTGTTGGTATCGTTATTCAGCTCAATTACAACATCCTTCAATTCTTCCAGTCCTTCTTTTTTCACGGAATAATACTTCCAGCGACCTTCCCGACGATCATGCACCAAGTCTGCATCTTTCAGGACCTTGAGATGAAAGGATAAGCGGGATTGCGCAGCCTGCAGCACATCGGTCAGTTCGCACACACACTTCTCGCCGTCCTTGAGCTGTTTCATCAACTCCAAACGAGTCGTATCGGACAACGCATGGAACAGCAGCGCGGCCTTCTGATGTGATCCGTCCATCAGGCACTAATTATTGAAGTGCATAGCATCGTGAGGCTCTAACGTAATCAACTTGCCGGCCGGGATAGGCATGAAATGCCTATCCCGGCCTTGAACCCCGTAGCGATGGGAGACTCTCAAGAATAGGGATGGTGGCTAAGCTTCAGAAGGGCGAGCCATGCTCAGTCCCGCTTGTTTCGCTCGTGAGCGAATGGGCTCCACCACCCCATGAAGGGGCTAGGCTGCGACGCGTTTTCGCATTACCGCAAGACTCGACAACCCGCTCAAGAACAAGAGCGCGGCGCCTGGTAGCGGCACGGCCGCGATTTGCGCCGCCCCATTCAGAGTAAAACGTAGAGCCAGGCTGCTGGGACTACCCCAGGTGCTGGGCAAGCCTGTGACCCCAGTCAATGCATGTGTCCAGGTCAGTCCGGTAAACGCGTTCGTCGTCTCGTTGAACGTTCCGGTCGCATTGCCACCGATGTTCATCATCAACCCGGATGCAGAAATAAGCGGCCCCATCAGTTTCGCCCCCAACGCGTTCAGATCAGCCTCAATGGTCGATCCGATCGTGCTGCTGGATGGCGCAGGATTGGGGCCGCTGGTGAACAATGAAAAGGTATACGGTCCAAGCGCAACAGGCGGGATAATATTCGGCAAGGGCTGATACTGACCCATGACGATTTGCCCGTTCGTAGTAAAATTGCTGGACAGAAGCGGATTGCCGTTTCTGAGCAACGCGACCGACCCACTCGTGAAATCCAATTCCGTCACTGTCATCGCTTGTGACTGCGCTGGAAGCACCAAGAGTACCGACAGCATCAGAAGCGCGACTATGAAGTTGTAGGGGAAGTGAGCTGATGTACCCTTCGTCATCAGGCGTTTCTCTCTCTGGTCAGGGCATGTACGGTTGTGCATGCCCTGACCAATTAATGGGATTACGCTTTACTTACCGACACTGTGGGTTGGCGCCAGCTTTCCAGAGGATTGGACCGCGATCAGAGTTTTTAAAGACCTCCATCTCTTCATCTGAAGCCCAGAAGGCTCCGGTCGGTATGACAGCGATGGTCGCAGCAAGCCCTGCATTGGTGATGAAGGCCTGTGCCAGGTTATCGGACGGTGTGCCTGCATCAGCTGGCCGACGGTTCAGCCGCAAGGAGGTCCAATAAGCATACTTCCCACACTTCAGGTCACGCTTCCGATCCGTCAACGTCGGATCGTTGGCCAAACCCCCGTCGACCGGCACAGTATAGGCCAAGCCCGCGTTGGCTCCGCCAGGATTGAAACTTACCACCGAATCTGCATCCATGTAACCGATCGATCGGCGGTTCGCCGCCAGACAGGACAACACGCCTGACGTGCTGGGGCTGAATATCACGCTGCCAGGTAGTGCCACGCCCCACTCCGGCGCATTCAGCATCAACGTCTCATCGAACGCCGCTTTGGTTCCGGACCCGGCGCTGCGAGGACAGAGGGTGATCGGCGAGGTCGCTTCCAAGGTGCCCGGTGCGGCATCGGTCACCGTCCCGAACCCTAACTGTCTCCAGTCCGTCACGTTTCGACTGAAGATGGCCTCAATTTCAAGTCGAGAAAGCCCTTGAATTGGGCCGGCTGGGGCATTGCCAGCGGCATTCAATCTGACCACGCCTTTTCCCGCATAAATGCTGAAGGGCACCACGACCGCCGGCGTGACGGTAAGAGAACCGTCATTCAACGGTTGGACGGACGTGCCGGTCGGACCGGTCTGATGGAATGAGGAACCGGCCACATCGGACGCCCCCATGTTGACCGGAAGACTGACCGTGTTTCCATTTCCGCAATTAACGGTATTGTTGTACTGCTTCCCATCGGAGGGTCTCGTCGTCAACGTTGGGCCTGTGCAGCCTGCCGTCAACGTGTGGTCCAGGAACAACATGTTCGACGCTGGGTTGGACAGCGGTGTGAGCAGCTTGTTGACCCCGTCGCTCGACCCGGTGGCTGAGTACCGAATGATGGCGGGCGATCCCCCACGGTTGCAGGTCCAGGTGACCTTGTTTCCATCCGCCGACGCAAACCGATTGGGCAGGGGGGCCGCATCGCACAGATTCAATGGAATGTCGGTCATGAAGTTTCGCGCAGCAGACGACCCGCCCATGTTCAGGACAGTTTGGGCATCGGCCGTCGCCGCCCAGCCGGCCAACGCCAGCGCGCCGGCGAGAATCGGCATAAATCGCAGTGATGATCTCATCGTTCATGTCTCCTTGGTTAGTGACTCGCAGATGTCGTCATCTACGAGTCGGTGTTCGTACAGCGTCTCGACTACGACTGAGTTGTTCTTACGCGACCATTGGCTTGAAGGATCGACGAGCAATCCCGACCAGTCCGATCAAGCCGGTGCCGAAGAGCACCACCCCTGCCGGCAACGGAATGGGATTACCACCAAGCCCGATGGTGAAGAGGCCGCCAGGCCCGAGGGTCGCAACACCCACCTGGGTAAAGAGGTTGGTATTGAGATCCGCCTTCAAGATATTGAGGTTGTCACCGGGGTTTCCGAACATCGCCACGGGCCAGGTGCCCGCCATGTTGCTGTCCCCCGATGGATCCAAGTTGGTGGAAAACGACTGCGTATCGGCCTTGGCAATCGTGTCCCCCGTGAACCCTCCCAGGGCAGACTGACCGATCGAGAAACCGAACTGATTCGTCAGTCCCAGCTGAGCTGCATTGATGTTGCCTGGGGCGACTTTGGTCCCTGCCCACAGTGCGAGTTCGCTGACAGACTCGTGTCCGTACATCGCGAACCGGACCGGATTGGTCCCGACACCGGCAGCTTGCAAACCAGCCTGGACATTTAAGCTGGTCGGCTGTGAACCAGGAGCGAGGAGCGTATTCGCCTTACCGAGATTGAACAACGCCTCAGTGTTGTTCCCATAAATCGCTAGGACCAGGTCGCCGTCGGTGAACGAAAACGCTTGTGCCTGCCCGACCATACCGGCAAATGCCGTGAGCACCGTCAAGGCCGCCGCCAATATCATTCGCTTCGCACT
This sequence comes from Nitrospira sp., assembly GCA_041743145.1. Classification (GTDB taxonomy): domain Bacteria; phylum Nitrospirota; class Nitrospiria; order Nitrospirales; family Nitrospiraceae; genus Nitrospira_D. The sequence goes on from JBGTNJ010000058.1 coordinate 6,282, forward strand.
TCGGACCTTCATGCTAAACCTCCTAAGAGTGGATTAGATAAACTCAACTGACTATGTGCCGGACTCTCTCTACCATCACCCCCTCTCGCGCCTCGCGACCGGAGCCCAAGTCCTGTACGCAGATGTACAGTAGTGTTGTCTCCTGTCCGTGTTACGGCCACCTCACCTCTTCATTTGAGGGTCGTTAACATTCCCTTGACCCTCCACTATCGTAGAATTTGTACTGCTTCCACGTGACACGCGAGGAGTTGTATCGCGAAAAGATTACAAGCGGATCAGGGCGGGTTATCGACGACGTAAACTTTGAATTAAAGTTCGAGAAACGACTGCAGACGCAGAAACTTCGATGCAGGAACGTTCGTCAGGGTATCTCGCCTGACCAGAGCGTGCCGAGAGTGCCGCGCTGGCAAACACAACTGAGTAGGGCTCTTTATGTAGGCGGGAAGAACTTGACGACGACGGTGTGGTCCATTCCTTCCGGGGGAGGACGAACGTGCGTCACCTTGGCCAAGGCGTCCACTGCTGATTGGTCAAAGAGGAGGCTCCCCGACGAGTTGATCAACCGATACTGCAACACACGCCCCTGGTCGTCGATGACGAGCTCACACATCACGGCATATTCAAGATCGTCCGGCAATGATGGTGGCTGCTGATACTGGGCTTGAATCATCGCGGTGAGAATGTCGGAATAGCCTGCGAAGGGCTTCCGGTTTTTTCCAATCGCGAAGGGATCAGCGTTGACGGCTGGAGGACCCGGAGCGTCCGCCGCCTGGGGCGGCGGCGCTTCGGCCACCGGAGGAGGTGGAGGCGGGGCTTCCTGCGGCTTCGGTTCAGGTTTCGGAGGCTCCGGCTCCGGTTCTGGCTCCGGTTCTTTTTCAGGATGAGGCGGGGGGTCTTCTTTGCGGAACGCATTGAGTTTGTAGACCTTGATGAGGTTTTGACCCCAGTCGGTTTGCGAGACCCAATACAGCCCGGCGCCGATACCGAGATGGATGACACCGACGATGAGTAGCGTCGTCCCGAGTTTGCTCTTTTTTTTCTCGAACCCCTTATAGCCAGCCATCTCTTAACTCGTGAAGCGCGCCTCGTGAAACGTGGTTCGGGACCTGTGAAGTGTACCTCGTGAAGCGTGAAACGTATTTCGTTCCGGATCCGGACGCTTCACAAACAACGTTTCACATTTTACGCATTCGTGGCGCTTCACGGTCTTTAGGATTCATTGATGGGCTTGGTAGCGATGGCCAGTTCATCGACGGGAATGCGTTGCAGAATGTCCAAGACCGCCACCACATGTTTGTACTCAACGCCGGCATCGCCGCGGAGGACCAGCGGGAGCTTGCCGCCCTTCGCCGCCTTGAGATCACGGATTAGTTTTTCCAACTCGCTGAGCTTCACCCGCTCATCATCCATGTACACGTCGCCGTTCTTCTTCACCGACAAGGTGGGCGTGCTCGTTTCCATATCCGTCTCATGCGGTGTGGATTCCGGCAGTTTGAGTTCGATGCCCTGCACCATCGCAGTCGTCGTGATGATGAAGATCACGAGCAACACCCAGGCCAAGTCGAGCAAAGGGGTGATATTGATGTCGGACACTGCACCGTGGCTCTTTTTGGAGAATCGTCTCATCTCATCGCCTCGTATCTCGTGGTTCTCTCAAGCATGAGTTCCACGTTTCAAGTTCAAAGTTTCAAGTTGTGCGGAAACCACAAACTTGAAACCTCAAACATGAAACTCGAAACCGTTGACCGCTGCGCTTCACATATCTTCAGTGGGCTGTCGCCGCGCCGGACGGTTCCGCTTCTTGACGATGTCCGCCTGGACGATAATCTTCAATATCTTCCGCTGCAGCCGATCCGTTCTTTTCGCGGAGATATTCCGTGATGAAGACGGTTTCCAAATGGGCAGCGAAATTGTCAAGTTCCATCGTGAGCGTTTTCGTCTTCGTCACCAAAAAGTTGTAGCAAAAGAGGGAGGGGATCGCGACCATGAGTCCCGCCACCGTCGCGATGAGCGCCGACGCGACGCCTGGCGCCATTGTCGTCAGTGTTGCCTGCTGCGCCCTGCCGATGCCGGAGAAGGTGTCCATCACACCCCACACCGTGCCGAGCAACCCGATGAACGGCCCGCCGCTGATAGCCGTCGCCAAAACGATCATGCCTGATTCCAATGCAACGGCGGATTCACCGAGTACCCGTTCAAGCGCAATCCGCACCGCGCTCATGCCGTGATTCGGGATCTTGTCGGTCTCGTACTTGTCTTGCTGAGTTTTCAACTCTTCGCACCCTCCGTAGTACAGGTCGTACATGGGCGAGCCCTGAAGTTGCGAGACGCGGCCCTTGTTGAAAATGACCAGTGGATGCTTGGCTTTCGAGTAGTACTCCAAGAAAGCGCCGTTCCGCTTCTTGGCTTTCGCAAGCTGTCTGAACTTGTTGATGATCACGGTCCAACTGACCAGCGAGAAGACGAGCAACACCGAAATGGTGATTTTCCCTTCAAGCGTGGCATGGCTCAACGCAAACGCTACGCCTCCCGAACTCATGTCCATAATGTGAAATCCTTCCCGGTTAGTTGACGGACTGTGCCTTCGGTTTGACGTCCACCTGGATCACCACGCCGCGTTTGACCCTCATCGCTTTCGCAAGCTTGGATTCTTCTTCTTTCTTCGATCCCGTACTTGATGCCACGCGATCAGAGCCGGCCTGTCGCTGAGATGACTCGGCTGCGGCTTCCTGCGTGGTATCCGCGTTCTTGACCGACGAGCTGGTGGAAGCCGCGGTGGACGACGCAGCAGCAGCGGACCCCCCTCCGGTCAGAGGCGGGGGAGGCGGCGCGACACCGGGTGGAGGAGCCCCGCCGACGAAGCTTGGCTGGCCGACCACTGCCGCATTGGGTGGAAGCAGGACGCGGCCCGTGATGGATCCTCCCCGAAAGTCGAGCACGCCATTTAAGTTGACATTGCGCCCTTGAATGCCCGCCTCGGGAATAATGATTCGCCCCGACCCATCAGCCGGAACGGTGTCCCGGGCTACGGCACGTACGCCGGTTTCCGCAGTGAGAGCGATATCTGCCAGCTTCAGCTTATCGATGTACGGATTCAGCACTTTTTCCTCGAAGAGTTTCAACCGTTCAGCTCTCAATTGGTTTGCCTTGGCTTCCAACGCCGACACGTCTCGACCGAAGGTCTTTTCCCGCGCCGCTTGGGCAAGCAACGCGTTAATCTGAGGGTCATTGAACGTTGGGAAATTCAGAGGCTTAGGATCGTCCGGATGAAACGTAAAAATGCCACTGCCCGGCACTTCAAACGCTCTTGTAATCTCATTGCCGTCGATATCCACTTCGCCGGTAGGCGCTTGGAAAAAGACTCGGTCCCCCCTTCCGCCGCTGCCGGCATTGATATTCCCGTTCGTGGTCGTGATACGAATATCGCCGCCTCCGAAGGTGGCGATCCGCGATTTATTCACATCGACGTCGCCCTTCGCTCGGATGAGGACGGCAGCGGGATCTTTGCCGACTGTGATAGCGATCGTCCCATCGGGATTGACCATGGCTTCGCGCGTGCGCTGTCCGACCGATCCGCCGTTTATCACCTGCATACCGGTGGTCCCTCCCGAGACGGCTTGTGACCTCGGGTCGTTACTGCCGATGTTCACCCGGCCCCCCACGGCAGCCAGATTGAGCCCCTCACGGGCCGAATCGGGCAGCTCCAATGGATACAGAGACGAGTTGTCATAGCTCACGATCGTGGGCTTGCTCCCGTTGTACCCATGGATTGAGATCCCGGATCCGCCGCTGCTGACGATGGCGGACGTGACCATCTCCACATTATTGCCGACTGCGATGTCCACAAGGCCTCGACGATCACCCGGCCGATCAGGAAAACGGAGGGAAAAAATTCCTCTACCCCTCCCCAAATCCAAGTTGTTGGTGGCAATGATTCGCCCTGTCCCAGGCCCATAAAACGTCAGCCCTCCGTCGGTTCCTTCGATCCTGTCCAACCGGATGTCTTTGGCCTTGATCGTGGCGGCGACGTTCGGTTCGCTGACCAGCACCTGAACATCGCGAAAGACGACGTTGACCAGGTCCGTGACCGCGACTGACTCCCTGCCATTCCAGGGTCTGGTCTCGACTTGCTGCGTCTGTGGATTGATGGCTCGGATCAGCACCACGTCGCCGGGCTTGATCACCCGAGGCTGATTCGTATTCGGGTCGAGCAGAAGCGGGACGCGCTCGGTGACGATGACCGGACGCGCGCCTAACTCGGGAAGAGCAATCTTCGCGTCAATCCGGTCGATCCGATTACCGGCTTCGATGGTGACTTCTTTCTTATACGGACGGCTGATCAGGTCAAATGCGAGCTTGCTGATATCCCCGCTCTGGGCCGTGAAACTGATCGGCGTAGGGGGCGCCGTACTGGTCGGCGCAAGTGGGACCGCTGGGTTATTGGGCGCCGCCTTGGACCAGAGCACCATGTCACTGTACAACTGGTTCCCGACGAGGCTCGTTGGTCCCACTTCCAACAACCGTACTCTTGGGGGACTCACGTCTGCGTCAATTTTGGCAACCTCGGGGAATGCTTCGTCGCCGGGTCGTGTGTTGCGGATATCGGCTGGGAGTGAGTTCCTGTTGGCCCAGTAGGGCAAGAGCTCGGGATGCTGTGCAATGGTTGTCCGATCAACCGCTTGCCAACGTCCCCCCGGTATGCCGGGGAAACCGATATAGAGCCATTCAAAATTTGGATTATTAAGTCGAACGGTGTCCGGCACCCCCTGTAGGTCGTTTTTCGCGAAGAATTTCACCGAGCCGGTCGGTGAAGGCAGAAACGTCAGATCCGACCGGACTTGAATCGACCCCTTTTCAGCTCGCGCTTCGAACGAGGCCGGCAGCCACCCGCGCAGGGTTCCCAAATCGGAGTTCGGCTCTGAACCGTCGTTCGCCCTTTGGGTGTTGAGGATGATGTTTCCCTCTCGGGATACAAGCGTGACCTTATTGTTCTCCAGCCCAGGGGCAAACGTCTCGGGTCGTTGATTGAGTTGTGGATCCAGTCCTCCAACCAGGCCCGCATCTTGGACTCGGCGCAGGTACAAGTTGCCGCCGGATGACACCGTGAGCTCGCCACCAGATAAAGCAACGTCGGCGTACTTTGATGCTGATTCCGTTACCGGAGGGTCGCTGGGGTTCTGCGCCCGTTGCTGGGCGGTTGTTAATGGAACTCCGTTGGGGGCGAGCGGAAGATTCGTTTCACCGATCTTGCCCCCCACAGTGACAGTGTGTTGTGGTCTGACCGTCGGATCGCTGTTCCAGAGGACGAAGCCTGGTCCGCGGGCCACGCCGCTCACAAATCCGCCGAGGAAGTCTCCACCGACATCGAGATTGAGCCGTCCCGGACCTTCGATATTGATCCCTTGGACACTAAAGAACCCCAGCGGGCCATTGGTTGGATCGATGCCGGTGCTTGCCATCAGGTCCTTGCCGGTCTTGATGGAAATGCCGCCACCACCCTGGACGCGAATCGTCGACAGAACACCAGACTGAGGATCGCTGAGATTCAAGCTACCGGTCTTGGCTTGAAGACTGATGCTGCCTCCATGCGCGGTCTGCAACGTGGTCCCGGCGAAGCCGGTCAGCGAGATATTGCGTTCGGCCACTCCGACGATGTCCCATTTGGCTGAAGTCCCCAGCGGATTGTTCCACAGGATGGCGTCGCTGAAGATGAGATCCTGTCCCGCATCGAACCGGATGGTGCCGCCTGTGGCGGGGGGCTTGGCATTACTCAGGTCAAATATCCCGGTGATTCTCAAATCATACCCAGCCAACAAGCCCCCTCCTGCATCTCTCGGTGTCGACACGCTAATGTCGGTGAAATCCGTCACGGCGAGAGTCGTCAGGTCGAAATCTGTTACCGGATCCAGCAGCAAACGCCCGCCACGATAGCCGGTCGATGCCGAACCAATGAACCGCCCGCCGAGTTTCACGCTGCTCCCGCTCAATTCGGTGAACCCCGCATGTCCTCCCTTTGCACCGCCCGAGACGTCGATCGTCGCCCCCTTTTCGAAAACCGCAGACCCCTTTGATGTATCCGCGATCGCCAGGACAGTCCCGCCATGTGAGGTTCCCTCACTTCCACCCTTCGCAGAGGTGTGACTACCTGCTTTCAACGTCAACTGGTGGCTTGCGAAGAGTTCGACCTTACCGTTCTTCTCGCGGACGCTGTTGGCCTGCATGCGCCCGGCCTGATTAACGACGCGCCCGGCCAGGGTGACATGGCCCCCGTCCGCGATGAGATCTTTCAGATTGGCGACCTGACCTGTCGGCGCCGACAGCTCCGTGAGAAACCCTCGACCGTCGGGACGACTGGCGAGATAGGCCTTGGCTCCAGCGGCCAACACGATGCTGCCGCCCGGCGCGGTGATGATGCCGCTGTTTTCGACGTTGGGCGCCAGCAAATAGACGCCGTCATGAATACCCCGTATGAGGCCCAGATTCTTCACGGCTCCTTCGATGCCCGCGCCTTCGAAGAGATAGTGACCGGCCAAAAAATTCGCGTTGGTCATGTTGAGCGACGATGCGATGAGTCCTCCGACATTCACCTGTGCGTTGGGGCCGAAAAAGACGCCGTTGGGGTTCAACAGCATGACGGTTCCGTTCGCTCGCAACGAGCCGAAGATCTGGCTCGGGTTGTGATCGTAGATGCGATTGAGCGCGATCGCCGACGCGTTCGGCTGGATGAATTGCGTGACTTCGTTCGGCGCGATGTTAAACGATTGCCAGTTGAGAATCGCTCGCTGAGACGCCTGATTGATGGTAACCTGCGAGGTGCCGAGACCCGAGACCGTTGCATTGCCGCCGACCACCGACGGACCGGCCGGATTGGCGAACGAAAGCGGCGCAAACAGCCAAGGAAGTACATGACACGTGATGAGTGTCGCCGCGAGCAGTCGCTTGCCGAACCGAGTTCGCATACTCCGCCTCCTTAAAATGCGAGGCCCACGGAAAAATGCACGAAATTATCCCCGCGTTTGGTGTTCAAGGTGTCGCGCAGAGCCCATCCGCTGTCGAGGATGAGCTGGCCGATATCTTTCGGAAACTTCACCCGGATGCCGAAACCGGCGCCTTCGAGGCGAAACCGTGAAGTCTGGCCTGCCGGTGCCTGGGCAACCCAGATGTGTGCCGCATCGTAAAACGTCGCAAACCTGAGCCTGATGGTGTAGTCCGAGCTTCGCCGCCGCTGCCAAATCCGATCGATCGGTACCTTCAACACCTCCGGAGTGGTCAATTCTGCGCGGGCTCGTATCGCATGGTCGCCGATGGCCTCGAATTGGAGATAGCCGCGGACGGTATCGAACCCTCCGGCAAAGAACTGTTCCGCTGGAATCAATGGTTCACTGGCCCATTGGCCATTGGCCAAGAGATCAAGCGTGAAATCTCCGGGCAACGGCTGTGATCGACCCACTCCTCCCTGGAGTACCGCAAACGTTCCCGTTGAGCCGGCACGGTTCCCCGGCTTACCGAATGGATCGTTGGAATCGCCGGAGAAATCTTCTTTGGACCCTCCTGGAATCATTCCGGTCACATAGCCCTTGGCGGTGAACGAAGCCTTCGACAGCCCAAACCGATCGGGATAAAATCCCATGTACCCAAGCGACAAGGGCATGTATTGCACGGGGCTCAAGACCACCGCCAACCCACCGCCGGGAAAGGTGGCTGATGTTCTCTCCAATCGCTTGTAGTCCAGGCCGATTTGCAGTTGATGGGTAGAGGGTCCGCCAGGAAAGATCGGGAAAATGTACCGCATACCTGCGATCGTGGCGTTTCCGGCGATTCCAACATCCCCGCCTCCACCGACCGAGATGGCCCCTCCCGCCAGAACGGAATTGCTTTCCGACTTGGACGCATACACGGTCAAGAGATGATTGGGCCAGATCACCGGATACACGAAACTCGCGCCATAGTTCTGGATGGCGCCCGAATCCGTCGGTGTTTGGACGGTATTGAGCGTAAGGATTTCGTCGTTGCCGAAGACATTCGTATGTTGAGCCTCCGCAATCAATCGGTTTGAGGGAGTGGTAATCGGCCCACGATTGTCGGCCTCCAGTTTCGCATGCACCGGAAGCCGATCCTTGACCTTCAATTCCAAATCAACGGTGCCCGGCACAGAGCCGGGCTTGAGGAGCGGCGTGACGTTCAGATCGGGATTGCCGTTGACGGCGGCCAGTTCTTTCACGAACGTGGGTTCGTAGATCAGGGCGCCCGGCGAAAGTGAGGGCAGCTTTCTCCTGATGCTTCCCCAGCTATAGTGCTCATTTCCCGTCACAGAGATCGAATACAAATGCCCTTCGACGACTTGAAGCCGCACAAGCCCGTTTTCGATCGTCTGTTCAGGAAGATTGACCAACACAGTGGGATACCCGGCTTTGTGGTAAAGTTTTTCAACCTCGGCGCGTGCCTCCTCAACATCCTTCAGTCGGCGCTGAGCACCCTTGTAGGATTCGAGCACCCGATCGATCTTGCTCTCCTCAAGAATCGTGTTCCCTTCAACCAAAAACGTCGTGATTTCGAAACGCACTTCCTGCGGCTCGGCCGCCGGCATCCTAACAGCAGATGTTTCATCCGCTCCTTGCGCCTGTGCCTGAGTGTTCTCGATCCCAGCGGACAGGAAATACAGACTCAGCATTGTTGCAACAACTCGAAGGAACCGGCTCGCTTCTCTCATGCGGCATCGCTTTTGGTGAATCGCGCGCCGAGGGTGTTGCCCTGACTGAGACCATCACACATACACACATAGCGCTTGAGAAGGCCGTTCCATCTTGTGGTCATGGTGTAACCAAGAAGTGCCTGAAAGATGTTACGGCTGTGTTATCAAGGCATTGGCCGGTTGTTAATTTAAGACTGAAGCCTGTCTCCCCCCTTGTGAGCGAACGAATCCGTGATTAGGATGCCTCCCGCGCGACACGAACAACATAGAGGGCCCTCTCATGCCACGTTCACCTATCGTTCAACGGATCATCGGAGGCGCCTATCTGATGTTGACGGCGCTCATCATCGCTCACGCGACGAATGCGTTTGTCGCGGACGCACTGGATGTTCCCCCCGAGTTGCTCACCGAGCCCTCGTCCACTCCGGAGACGGTTGACACATCCGTCTCACCCACCTCGCGTGAGAGCGTGGAGAATATCTTGCAAAGCGGATTATTCGAGCTGCCGCCCACGTTCCGGTTGAGCAAAAATGGAGAACTTGTCGCTCCTCCTGCACCTCCTCCTCCCCCGATTGAGGCCACTCGCAAAGTGGCCTTGCTCGGGAGCGTGTTCGGAAGAGATGGTGGTCTCTTTGCAGTCTTTGAAGACGTGACGTCGAAAGAACAACAGCTATACCGTTTAGGTACAGACGTTCCGAATGTCGGCACATTGGCGGCTATCGAAAAGGAACGCGTGCTCTTCCGCAAGGGCCCTTCCGAGGAATGGCTTGCCTTGGCCGTCACGCAACAGCTGCAGGAAGGCACTCAAGCCTCCGCCTCTCCTCAACCGGTGCAAGCGCAGAAGGCACCGGCACGCCGAGTGTTGGACCGTCGCGAGGTGACTGACGCCCTCAACAATCCGACCCGCCTCATGACCCAGGCCCAAGCGGTCCCGTACCTGACCGACGGCAAGCTGGACGGATTTCGTCTCTACAACGTTCTCCCATCCGGATTCTTCGACAAAATCGGACTACAGACGAGCGACATCGTGCAACGCATCAATGGCGTTGAGCTGCTGGACCCCGGCATGTTCCTCTCGCTGATGCAACAATTGCGACATGAGCGTACGGTGCGTGTGGACCTGGTGCGGAACACGCAACGCCAGACGCTCACCTACGAGATACGATGACTAAATCTCCTCTACTCTCTTCTTGAATTAACAGGGACTTAATCTGATGGTAATGGGCGCGTCATGACCTGCGGACTATTGTGCGTCCCTGTTTCTCAGCGGGAGGGTTGAATGAAGACCTGGAGGGTTCGAATCCGTTCCATGTGCTCCCCCGTCGCGAGCACTCTAGTATTGATGCTATTGATTGGCGCGTTTCCTCAGATAGCCACAAGTGAATGGTACGGGGCCGGCTACGGTGGCGCCAGCGTTCCCTTCACATTGAATACCGTACAACTCAATCAACTTGGCGAGACGCTGAACACGCAGTTCTTTTCTGGAGGGCAAGCGATCCCAAGGACCGGCACCTACGAGCAGAGCCTGCATGCCTCGGACCTGAAACTGAAAGACTCAGCCATCTTTGGAGGAAGAGTCGGCTATTTTTTCGCCGATCAGGGCTTCAAGTGGTTGGGGGTGGAATTCGAAGCGTTCACGACTACGCCGACAATCAAAAACCAAACAGTGCGCACCGTTCACGACATCACCTTCAACCCGTTCAACCCAGAGGGATTTCAGCCACCGCCTGCTCCTCCGCCTAACTGTCAGCTGGGAGTGACCTGTCAGATTCAGCAGTCGATCCCCGGCACAGTGAGCATCTCGGAATCTTCCATGCGTCTCATCACGTTCGCATTTAACGTGGTTGTTCGGTATCCCGGGACGATGTTTCAGCCATACGCGGGCGTGGGCGGCGGGGCATTCTATTTCAGCAGTTCCGGAGTCATTCGTGGCCATCAAGTGGTCCCAGGACTCAACGCGTTTGGCGGCATGAAGGTTTTGGTCTTTGAAGACTGGGGAGTTTTTGTTGAAGGAAAGTTCAACCGCGCGACGATCACGAACTTCGACAGCACGTTCGGGCTGAGCGGGGAATACAATGCATTTAACGTGGTGGGCGGACTGTCCTATCACTACTGATCTGGATCTCGTGAACCATGAGGTTGAAGCAGATGAAAATTTACCTCACGCAAGAAAAGTCTGCTAGGCATGTTCTACGGACCCACGCATCCGACTTTGGCCGTGAAGTGAAACTCAGCGGATGATGAGGCCAGACCGGTGTGGAGCTGGGTTCGGTGGCCTTCGCCTTCATCCGATCAGCCAGGTAGCCAACGCCAAGAAAATCAAGATCGACAACAAGTCCTGAATAACTGTGGCCAAGGGACACTGCCGAAGGCTGGGTCTTGTCCAAACGCATCAAGCAGCCAGGGAAGCGGCCACGGTGGATGTGGAACAGGCCGAGAACAGCGCCAATCCCACACAGAGCGCAACGTCCCCGTCGCCCCAACGCCACCAAATCAGGGGGCCGACGACAACAGCTAAGACGAGGCCGATGGCCCGCAGCTCACGCCCAACCATCTGGCGCATCGCCACGCCGACCGACAGACCACGAACCACGACGGCTTCGGTTTGAGTCCCGACTGCGTCAGCCAGGTAGACGATTCCAGGAATGAAAAAGGCCAGAGGTGGCTCCGCTTCTTTGGACAGAATTTGTCACTTCATAAGTGGCGCCTGGCAATATGAGCCTACGCGGCCGTGGGGCGTGCAGGCTGGTTGTCACAATACACGCGATCGGGCGTGCGTCCGTCAAGCGCGCGATGCGGCCTGCGCTGATTGTAGAAGTTCATATAGCGGGCCACGCCTTCCCGCGCAGCCCCGACGGTCTCATAGGCGTGGAGATAGACCTCTTCATATTTGAGACTCCGCCACAGCCGTTCCACGAAGACATTATCCCGCCACCGGCCCGTCCCATCCATACTGATCTGAATCCCGTGAGTTTGCAGGAATCCTGTAAATTCCTGGCTGGTGAACTGGCAGCCTTGATCCGTGTTGAAGATCTCGGGCGTGCCATACCGGCTGATCGCCTCCTGCACGGCCTCCACGCAGAAGTCGGTCGTCAATGTATTAGAGAGCCGCCAGGCCAGCACCCGGCGACTCGCCCAGTCCAAGATGGCACACAGATACACGAAACCGCGTTGCATCGGAATGTACGTGATATCAGACGCCCACACGTGATTCGGCCGTGTAATTGTCAGCTGGCGTAGCAAATATGGATAAATTCGGTGGGCCGGATGCCGCTGGCTGGTCCGGGGCGGGCGATAGATCGCGGTGAGGTCCATCCGTCGCATCAAGGTGGCCACCTGCCGTCGTCCAATGGTGTGGCCCTCGTGCCGTAAGAGATCCCGCAGCATTCGAGCCCCCGCAAACGGATATTGCAGGTGCAATTCGTCAATCCGCCGCATGAGTGCAAGCGTCGTATCGGAGACGGGCCGCGGTTGGTAGTACGCTGTCGACCGGGCGAGTTTCAGCAACTGGCATTGCCGCCCGATCGGCAAGGGATGGGTGCGATCAATCATCGCTTTGCGCTCAGCAAGCCCGCCTTGGTGAGCGCGCCTTCTAAAAAATCATTTTCCAGGGCCAGTTGCCCGATCTTCGCATGAAGCGTCTTCAGATCTAGTGTGTCCACCGGTGCTTTCACCCCGCCAAACACGTCCGCGGCCCGGGCCAGGAGCTGGGCCTTCCACTCAGTGATCTGCGTGGGATGGATACCGAATTGCTCGGCTAATTCCGTCACCGTCTTGTCACCTTTGGCGGCAGCCAACGCTACCTGGGCCTTAAAAGTCGCTCCGTGATTCCGCCTCGTTCTCTTCATCGCCTTGCTCCTCTCATTGGCCACCACCTGGTGGCCTTGGTGAAGCCAGGCTTCCACTTAGCATACTGTCCGAATTTCCGGAGCCCCCTCTGCCAGCATGACTTTGTGTTGGAGTTGTGCTTCGAACCACTCGACAAAGTCCGCTGCCAGCAGAGCTCCCCCAAGGCCCACGAGGAGCCACGGAATGCGATGCTTGAAGCGCCGCCGAACCGGCTCTTCACTCGTGGCTCGGACCGACGAGTTACTCTTCAAGAATCACCCGAGACGGGATAAATCTTCCTCATGTTCCGACAGGAGCACTGCGAGAAGTCGGTGGGGTGGGATGATCCCCACAAAGCGGCCTTCATTATCAACCACGGATAGGGCAGCCTCTTCGTTCTGGACGGCGTGCCAGGCGGCGACTTCCTGATCTACACCCGGACCAACGAAGGGGGCTTCGCGATCCATCAGACTTCCCACGAGGATATCAGCGGACGCGGCCAAGAGGTCTTCGATCCGCAAAATTCCTAGAAACTTGACCCCCTCACACACGACAATATGGCTGGCGCTTCCGTAATGTTGCCCCACTAAAGCCTGTCGCACATCTTCGGCTCCCTGCACGGGTGAAAACACCGGCACACGCGAGCATGCATGTTCCTCAGCTGTCTGAAAAGTTACGTGGCGTGGCGACAAGGGGATCAACCGACATTCCTCACCTCGCCTTCACCGCGTCAAGGTATCTCCATTTGCCACGAGTCCTCCCGTTCTCACGGGATCTCGACCGTAATCGTTCGTGAAGACATGTCCCCTTTATGCTCGGCAATCGTCAAGGTAATCGTGTGCCGTCCTCGAGGAAACGTCGCGTTCGTCATATGAATCCCTTCACGGCTCGCATAGGGCTTCACGTACTTGGTAATATCAAAATCCCAAACCTTTCGAACATGGACCCGAAGGGAGTTGATATCGACGGGCACACCGTTGGGGGATTGGAATCGAACGTCCAAGTCCAACGGACAGGTCATCTTTACACCTTCTTGAGGTGACCGCACTATGATCTGTGGCCCCGTCGGCCGCTGGGATGCGCCTGGTTCCTTATTCCGTTTCATGCCACCGACCGCCACTCATGTCCCAGACTTGTTGTTGCACTCATGCTTCTCGATGGCAAGTTCCATGATACTCCGCGTTCTCTGTGTCGTCTTGCACGGGGCGACGAGAACTGAATCCGCCAGATAACATGGTGTCTCCCCTCAATCTTTACGCGCGCCTGTCAAGCCGTCGAGTTGTGATTGAGAATTTCCCGCTCCGCCTCGAGCCAATCATCGAGTGCAGATCCATGCTGGTAACCCCGCGCGCCGTAGCGTTCATAGGCCCGTTTGGCGATCAGGGCATGCAAGTCTCCGGAGGAGGATGACTGTAGCTCCTGAAGCATCCCGGCCGACGGTCCGTTAGGTTGCTTCCGGGAAGCGGAGGCCTTTCGGTTCGGTTTTTTGGGCGACTGGCTACCGGTCGATTTCATATCAGTCTCCTTCTCTTGAATCACTCACGGCGAACTACCAGTATGCCCTGCTCGGAAGGGCGGTAAAGGAATGGCACCGGCGAGGTTTCGCAATTACTATGATCTGATTCATGTTATCGTTAGATAAAATCGAGGTATCACATGTGTAAACTCCTCGGGTTGAATGTCACGTAACCACAGACACAGTGCGTAAGAGCAGCGTCAGTTTCGATTCGTGAAACGGCGTGAGAAGGCGCTGCGTAAATTCTTTCCCTTCGATCGGGGCGATACTGATCGTCGGGTTCTCAGCTACGCTTCCCCCCGATGACGGGCAGGATCGTTCGACTGGCGTCGCCGGTAAGGGCTGGCGTCGCGGCGGCCGTGAAACGAAAATCGAACGTCGCGGCGACATTGGACACGCCGGCAAAGTGAATCGGTTGATGGTGTTGCGCTCTCGCGATGTTTACGAGCTGCTGCTTCGATTGCGACTCGGTAATGGCGCCGTCATAGGCGATGACGGCTCGAGTCAAGGTGATCGGCGAAAGACACCCGGAAAGAATGTGGAAGCAGAAGACGCCGATGAAGGCAGAGCATGGGAAGGAACATCTCAGGCTTCTCATCCGCAATGGAACCTCTCTTCGAACATCGACGACAATTGATCGCGATATGCCTCGCCGCCGTTCTGCCTCATCGCTCGGCAGGCCCTATGGCGAGGTATGGAATCGCACCGAGGGCGAATCCGTCCTGGTGGCCGGCACGGCTGAGGAGGATAATTCGTGCAGACTTGAAAGCCCGTGACGTTGGCGTAGGCGTTCCTTGACGGTCTTTATGGCCAGGATGACAATGAACTCTTTCACATGAGCGGACTGTTCGAGGGATCGGACTTCCGAGACGAGATCGTCATGTATCTCATCGGATTGCTGTCCCGTAGACTGCGCGAGTTCAGAAGCGGCTGTCTCCAACAAACGACTGCGTTCAACCCTCGCTCGGTCGGAACCGTTGGCCATGCTTCCACCACCCTTGGTAGCTGTAGAAATAAAACTCAGCCGGTCGAAGGATCGCCTGTCGGCCGACTTGCCGTACGTGGGACCCCTGTCGACTCGTCCATTTCTGCCTCCACCTCAGCCACAAGATCATGAAATTCCTGGTAGTGGGTCATTTTGAAATAGTATGGTCGCATTTTCGTCAAATACAATCTGGTCAATTGTGAACATCTCTCAAATAAGCCTCGACGCCATACAACCAGTTGCGAAATTTAGGTCCGGTTGCGTCACTGAATTCAAACTGACCCACTACCGCCAGATGGGGAACTCCCTCGAAATTAGGTCACGACCTCATTGTCGAATCGTTAACACCGTGTGACATGTTTCTGCTCGAGAAAATTTTACCGACCTGTCATGGCCACCTAACGTCGGCGCAACAGGTACTTGGTAGTGTGAAGCCAATACAATAATTACAAGGAGGATGTCATGGTGACAGTCGGTAACTTAATGCAGAAGGACATGGTAACGGTGGACGTGGGCACCTCGGTCGTCGAGGCGGCGAAGCTCATGCGAGCCTGCAATGTGGAGAGCGTGCTGGTTTCGTATCAGGATCAGATCATCGGCCTGGTGACCGAATCGGATATCGTCAAGAAGTTTGTGGGCGCGGAGAAAGCCGTGTACTTCGTGTCGG
This sequence comes from Nitrospira sp., assembly GCA_041743145.1. GTDB lineage: Bacteria > Nitrospirota > Nitrospiria > Nitrospirales > Nitrospiraceae > Nitrospira_D. The sequence continues at coordinate 21,970 of JBGTNJ010000058.1, forward strand.
TGGAAGACATTATGAGCAGTCCGATCCCCGGCATCGAGGAGCGACGACCCTTGACGGAAGCGGCGGACCTCATGGACAAGCATCGCACACTCCATCTCGGCGTGACCAAAGGCGGTTCGCTTGTCGGTCTGGTCTCGGTCCGAGACTTTCTCCGCCCGGTGTCCATCGACGAATTCTAGCTGCTTCTGTTTTTCACGTCGCCCCCTCCACTTTTGTTTCATCCCCTACTCCCTGGGCATCCAGCCGTGCCTTCTACCCTCCTGCGTTTAGAGATAGAATCTCGTCCTCGATCCTGTAGGTCATATGATGGCTCGATCCCACGGGATACTCTCTCAGCGGTCTTTCATGATCTCAACTCATACCGAACGGGAGCTCAAGCTGAGCATTCATCAAGTCTGCCCGGATAGTCCAAGATCTGTTGGAGTCAACCAGGACGCCATCCAAGCCGAACGTCGTGTTCCGGGAGTTTCTCAAGTTCTCAACCAGCACGCGCACCGCGTTTGTCGCCGGACGGATGGTCGAACGGCAGCACCAACGACGCCAGGACGTCCGACAAGACATGAAACCGCTCTTTAAGACGTTGCTGAAACGGGGGGAAAGGCATGGGGATGATCAAGGACAAGGCGCCGTCACACTTATCCGTGCAATGGGGCAGTACAATAAACGAAAGCATATCAAAGCCGGAGCTCGCACACCTTCCACACACAGCAACCAGCGATTGCTCGAGACTAACAAGTCAACAAGAGGATTTCTAAAGGGGAGAAGATCGTTCAGGGAATGAAGCTCCCCGTAGCATGCTACGGGGAATATCCAAGTTAGATCTGTGTCACCGCCTCTTCGGCCCCCTCAAGCAGCCGCTGCACCTCTTCCACATAAATCTCCGTCGTCGCATAGTGCTGATGCCGCATCAGCTTTTGCACCTGCGCGGGATTGGTGTCATTGAGCAAAGCGAAGGTGGGGGTGGAATGAAGGACACTATGCACGACAATGCCCGGTTTCTTCACGCCGGCCAACAGCAGGCCTTCCGTGATGATGCGGTGAATCGCCCGCGTCGAGAGCGTCTGGCCCGCTGCCGTGACCACGTTCCCGTCCCGATCAACACAGGCCGTGGTCGCAAAGAGCGGATCGCCCCATTTCAACGGCCCAGGCTTGATAGCTAAGTATCCCTGGATCCGATTCTAGACTTCTCTCAGCACCTGCACGGATACATCCGCAGACTCCCTCCCTTCCCATGGACCCAGAGCCGCCACTTCTTCCCCGCACCAAGTCCTGCAGATGCTCGACACGCGCTCGGCTCACCTCGATCGTGCGGAGGTCGGCCTTCAGCATCAGATAGGCCATCACGTCATTCCGCAAACGCTGCAGCGGCGTATGCCGCGCATCGGTCGCGAGCTGCGAGAGGAGTTTTCTGGCATTCGCCACCGAGAGCTGACGTTGCTGCGGGGATCGAATGGTCTATCACCATCTCACAAATTCTGCCGGATCCATCGGCCGCTGATACGTCTATTGAGAACATCCAACCAAAATTTCTATAAGTAACGGTAGAGTCCGGCCACAGAAACTCCTTCGATGTAGCCATCCAGCTCTCCGCCGCGAACACCGACCAGCCACCGCACTCACAAAGGAATACATCAAGAACAGAGCAGGGGCGTGAAGGTCCCGCCCTTCATTCGCATCTTCTGGGGATAACTTTGTGAGCAAGTCGAGTGATGCGCAAGCGTCGCCGCGAAGCATGGGCTGTTCAGCATGTTGCCTATTTTTTAGGCGTCCGCTGTGTCAGAAGCAGGCACCACTTGTGGTAGGGACCTGGAATCTTCCGAATGTGTCGACATGCGTCATCTGCGGAGAAGGATAATTGAGGCGTGGTGCGATAGGACTTTCGCTTTCGCCTCACAGCGGCCAGCCCTGATCTGCAAAACTGTAGATGCAATTATCACCGAGAATGAGATGGTCGAGCAGCCTGATGCCCAGCAGGTCTCCAGCGTCCCGCAGTCGTGTGGTGAGCGTCCGATCCTCCGGGCTCGGCGTGGGATCTCCGGAGGGGTGGTTGTGCACAGCAATGATCGCGCAGGCGTTAAGGAGGATCGCGGGCTTGAACACTTCACGAGGATGCACAATGCTCAGATTGAGTGTGCCGATGGAGACGACATTCACGCCGATGCTGACGTTCTTAGCATCGAGACAACAGACGAGGAACTGCTCGCGATCAAGACCATCAAAGCACGGACGGAGTGCGGATGCCGCAGCAGCGGAATCACGAAGAGCGCCGTATGGAGCGGTGTGACCGCCCTCAGCGACCAGCGTGACACGATAGCGTGGAATGAACTGTGAAACGGTAAGTCGGACGGATTGTTTGGCCATGGTGGAACCTCCTGCATGTTTAACGAACTGGCGCTTTCGCAGAAACCGAAGCGCCAGGGCAGGACAACGGAGGTGACAGGGCGAGAACTGCCGAAACAGCACGGGCGGATGAGCACTCAGCGGCGACCGTGACAGATCTGTGCTGGCGCGGGCGCTGCGTCAGGCGATCCGTGCGCGGCAGGACATCGGCCTTCCATGGCAGAACAAGTCCGATCGATCGACGATGACCGCTGAACGCGCCGTACTGGATCAACCTCGTTGCGGCCAATCTACCCCTCTCCACTCGACTGTCTTCAGCCATCCTCTCTGAACATACGTAGTTTCAACAGGCTTGCACTAAAAACTGAACCTCACTACATGTCACCCCCGTTTGGCGATGAGTACGAGCAGAAGGCTCTGCAAACTCGCCACAGAAGCCACTTCACAGAAAGGAAGGGAAGATGGAAGACGTGATGACGGGAGCGGATGTGACAAATGGAAAGACGTCAGGGACCTGGATATCGAGAGGGATCAGCCGAGGGAATAGGCGCCTGATCGTTGCCGCCTCTTGGCTGCTTGGGGTGGTCATCCTGTTGGAATCGGACCCGGCATGGGCTCAGATCACCAAGGTCAACACGGTGATGCAGAACGTGCAAACGGTCCTGACGAGTGTGGCGGTGACACTCTTTACCGTCGCCATCATGTGGGCTGGGTTCAAGATGGCCTTTAGTCATGCCCAATGGTCCGACGTGAGTAACGTCGTCATCGGCGGCATCTTGGTGGGCGGCGCGGCGGGGATCGCGGCCTGGTTGATCAACTAACATGGACGGATTTCGTGATCCCATCTTCACCGGTTGCACGAGGCCCGCGATGTTGGGCGGCGTGCCGATCGTGCCGTTGATTCTGATCGGCGGCCTGACCCTCTTGATATCGGTCTGGCTGTATTACCTCGTGAGCGGGTACGTCTCGCTGGGACTCGTGCTAGTCGCGATTCCCCTCGTCCTCTGGATGCGCCAGACGACGAAGACCGACGATCAGCGCTTGCGCCAAGTGATGATGCGGGCGCGAATGCGCCTCCGGCACGGACCGAGCCGCACGACGTGGGGCGCCATTTCCTATGGCCCCCTGTCATGGAAGAGACGACGTTCGTAGGGAAAGAACTGAGGTGTTGAGTGTTCTCAATGCAGCAGGCTGAACAGAGACAAAGAATGAGGACCAGAGCCTCCCTCACACAAGCCGCGTCCGCACAGATTCCCGCGAGTGACTATATCCCGCTGGGCACAGCGATCACGCCCACCGTGATCACCCTGACCGGTGGAGAGTACCTGGCCTGTTGGAAACTGGAGGGGATTACGTTCGAAACAGCGGACCGTTCAGAAGTCCTGCTGCGCAAAGAGGCGCTGCACCAGTTTCTCCGATCCTTGGGCGGCGGCTCCTGTGCCGTCTGGTCCCATAAAATTCGGCGCGTCGTCACGGAGCGGTTGCAAGGCATTTCGCCCAATCCCTTCTGCCAACACCTGACTGACCGCTACTACCAGTCCTTCACCCAGCATCGACAAATGGCAACGGAGTTGTACCTCTCCCTGCTATACCGACCATTTCCATCCAAGGTCGCCAGCTTCTTCACTCGCATGGGCACACGCACGCTGGCTCAACGACGAGAGCACGAGACCGGACAGCTGACCATCCTGGAAGACATGGGCAAACAGCTCGAAGCGAGTCTGAGTCGCTATGAACCGACACGACTGGGCACCTATACGAAACAGGAGATCGTGTACTCCGACCAGCTGGCCTTTCTGAGCTACCTCATCAACGGCGTCTGGGAGGAAATCCCCCTGCGCCGGGCGCCGCTGGCCTCGTTCCTCCCCTCTTCTCGCCTGCACTTCGGCGACCGGAATGGGATGCTGGAAATCTGGCACCCGCGCGAGCGGAAATTTGCCGGGTTTCTCGACATGCAGGAATACCCGCCCTTCTCCGAGCCGGGCATGAATAACGGCTTGCTCTATAGCGATGCCGAGTACATCGAGACCCAGAGCTTTTCGTGCCTCAACAAACGCGCGGCCCTGAAATCGCTCGCCACTCAGAAAGGCCATTTGATCGCGTCCGAAGATGCAGCGACGCGTGAGATTGAACAGATGGACCAGGCCGCGGATGATCTCCAGAGCGGCCTCATCGATCTGGACCAGTACCACTACAGTCTGGCCATCTTCGGCCACACGATGGAATCGGTGAGCACCGCGCTCGCCGACGCCCGAGCCGTCTTTCAGGACGGGCCGGGGTTCAAGATGGCGCGGGTGGATGTGATTCCCGAATGTGCCTGGTTCGCGCAGATCCCGGGCAACTGGAGTCTGCGACCGCGCAAAGCCGTCATCACCAGCCGGAACTTTGTCTGTCTCAGCCCTTTTCACAACTTCGCCCGTGGCAAACGAGCAGGCAATCCCTGGGGCGAAGCTCTGGCCCTGTTCAAAACCCCGAGCGGGCAGCCCTACTATTTCAATTTCCACGTGTCGCCGGAGGACCGGGATTCACGCGATGAAAAGTATCCGGGCAACACCTTTATCTGCGGCAGCACCGGCGTGGGTAAGACTGCGCTTGAATTGTCGCTCCTGGCTTTCGCGACCAAGTACCAAGGCCTCCGCTGCGTGGTCTTCGATAAAGATCGTGGCGCCGAAATTGGAATCCGAGCCATGGGCGGGACCTATCAGTCGCTCAAACGCGGCATGCCGACGGGCTTCAATCCCTTGCAGCTCGAACCGACCCCCAACAACTGGCAATTCTGCGAACAGCTCATGACCCAACTCGTAAAGCAGCCTGGTGACGAGATTCCATTGCTTACCGCGAAGGAGCAGACCGAGATCAGCCATGCCGTGCGGACGGTGATGAGTGAAACAGTCTCTCCACACCTGCGCTGTCTGTCCCTCCTCCGCCAGAACCTGCCTGCCACCGGCGACCAGAGTGTAAGGGAGCGGTTGAAGCGATGGACTCGCGGGCACGCGCTGGGCTGGGCCTTCGACAATCCACACGATACTCATGAGATCAGCGAGGCACAATTATTTGGATACGACTATACGGACTTCTTGGACGATCCCGAGGTTCGCACCCCGATCATGGCCTATCTGCTCCATCTGACCGAACGGCTGATCACGGGTGAGCCCTTCATCTATGTCATGGAGGAATTCTGGAAGCCGCTGCAAGACCCGCTGTTCGCAGACTTCGCCTTTAACAAACAAAAGACCATCCGCAAACAGTCCGGTCTCGGCGTCTTCGTCACGCAATCACCCTCGGACGTGCTGCGACACCCGATCGGCAAAACGATGGTGGAACAGAGCGTGACCCAGATCTTCTTGCCCAATCCTCGCGCCGACCATGACGACTATGTCCAGGGGTTCAAAGTCACGGAGGCGGAATTTCACATCATCAAGAATCTCGGAGAGGCAAGCCGTCTGTTTCTGGTGAAGCAGGGCCACGGCTCGGCGATCGTGCAATTCGACCTGGGCGGCATGACGGATCTGTTGAATGTCCTCTCCGGCACGACCGACAACGTGGCGTTGCTGGATACGATCAGAGAGGAAGTGGGCGACGATCCCACAGACTGGCTACCGCTCTTTCATGAACGCATCGCAGTACGGAAACGCCTCCGGCAGGAGAACGGACGAGGAGTCGCATAGAGGTACCTATGGGCATGGCGACCTACATCGAGCAGTCGGTGAACAACGCGTTGGACCACTATGTCGTGACCTCCAGCGATGCCGTCATCGGAGTCCTCACGCCAATCGCCGTGACCGCCATGACGCTCTATGTGATGTGGACCGGCTTTCAAGTCATGCGCGGCGATGTACAGGAATCGGTCACCGCACTCGTCTGGCGCTGGTTCCGCGTGGCGCTCATCACCGGATTGACGTTGAACGGCCCGCAGTATCGGAGTCTCGTGAAGGAAGGATTGGACGGGATTCAAGAAGCCTTCGCTTCTGCATTCGGTGGAGTCCTCTCGATGGGAGGGACCATCGATCAGATGGCCGACCCCTTCACGACGCTCATGGAAACCCTGTTCACCGAAGCGAGTTCTGGATTAGTTCCTCAATTTTCACTGTTCATCGCGGGAGGAATCTGCGCCACGGCGTCGATCGTGATGGCCTTCGTCGCGATGGGACTCTTTCTCGTCGCAAAAGTGAGCCTCGCCCTGCTGCTCGCGGTCGGGCCGGCCTTCATCTTCTGCGCGATGTTTCCCGTGACGCAGCGCTATGCGGAGAATTGGCTGTCCAGCGCGCTGGTCGCCGTGTTCACCAATGTCCTCATCATGGCGGTCATCACCTTTCTCGCGAGCCTGCTGCGGAACGCCTGTCTGCATGTCCTGCAAGCCTATTCAACCACCTCAATCCTGGCAGATGTCGTTGGCCTCCTGTTCCTCTCTATCACCGCCGCCTATGTCCTGCTCCATGTCGCGTCCCTGGGAGCGAGTTTGGCCGGAGGCCTCTCGTTGGGGAACCCCGGCGGGGATGCCACCAGAAGTGGAATGCTGCTCGTGCACAACGTCACGTCCGGATTGAGTCGGTTCGTCCCGCTGGCCGTGGCTTCCAGCGGCGGTTCCCTGAGTGGGCCCCGAACCGGAGCGGCGCGCGCCCTGCTGAGCGCGCTGCCTACCGGGAATCCTCAGCCAGGGAGCGACCTCTATCAACGGGCCTCATTGGAGCGGTTACGCAACAGCGTCTCGCGAAAGGAGTAAAGCATGTCACACATAAAACGCGCGTTAATCGGGATGGCAATCGTCGTGATGACCATCGTGAGTCCAATGTCGAAACTCCAAGCCGGTGGAATTCCCGTCATCGACACGGCCAATCTCGTGCAATCCATCGTCCAGGCCCTCGCCTGGATTCAACAGTTCCAACAGATGCAGCAACAGATCCTCCAAGCGGAGCAACAAATCAATGCAATCGTGGGGTCACGTAACATGGGCAGTCTCATGAACAACCTCACCCTCGCCGGGGTCGTTCCCTCCGACGTCAACGCCGTGTACCACGCCATTCGGTCCGGAGGGGTCCAGGGCTTGACCGCGGCGGCCCAGATCATCCGTCACAATCGCATGATCTACAACTGCGAGGGTAAAACCGGCGATGCCTTGCGGATCTGCCAGAACATGCTGAACCAGATACCGCAAAGTCAGGCTTACTACGCGAACACCTATCAGATGTTGCTCGGCCGGATGCAGCAGATCCGGGCCTTGACGACCCGCATCAATCAGACCGAGGACGAAAAAGAGATTCTGGAACTCAATGGCCGGATCGCCGCCGAGCAAGCCCAAGTGAGCAACGACACGAATCGGATTCTGACGATGAAGTCCATGATCGAAGCGGAAGAAAAAGCCGCGCAACAGGAACAGCAGGAACGCGTCCTGAAGATGTTGGCGCCCGGCACGTCCCGGACCTTCGACCACATGACTCCCTGGACGCCGTAGTCCTGCTCACAGGCAGGAGGCTGAAGGCAAGAGGCGTAAGGCAAAGGGCAAAAGGACAGTCACGATGACAGAGAAAAACACAGAGCCCTCACTCGTGAGCGAGGCGGACGAACCACAATTCTACGATCAGGGCCGCGACTGGGATACCGACTGGCGGCTGAGGCTGGAGGCGTCGGAACGAAAGGCCTGGTGGGTCGCGGGCACCGCCTGTGCTCTGGCGGTGATTTTAGGAATAGGCCTGGCCTGTCTGGCGCCGTTCAAGACCACCGTGCCCTATGTCTTCGCGATCGATCGCGCCACCGGCAACGTGGAACTGGTGAGCGCGGCTGATGATCGGGCCGTGCTGGGGTATCAAGAATTGCTCGATAAACATTGGACGCAAAAATACGTCATCGCCCGAGAATCCTATTCGTACCGGCTGCTCCAAGCCGACTACGACCAGGTCTTGGCGATGAGTACGGATGAAATCGGTCGCGACTACGCGAGTCTCTTTGACGGGGTGCACGCCCGAGACAAGCAGTTGGGGACCGGCATCGAATGGCGCGTGAATGTCTTGAGCGTCACGGTGCAGAGCGATGCGATCGGACCAAAGGCCACGGTGCGGTTCGAGAAGCAGGTGAAGCGAACCGACGCGCACAGCCTGGAGCCGCCACAGTATTTCATCGCGACGGTCTCCTACGAGTACCGTCACTCGATGAAGGGGCAGGAAAAGGATCTGATCCAGAACCCGCTTGGCTACAAAGTGACGGGCTATCGGGTGGATGCGGAAATCGGGACGATTACGCCGCCAACCTCGGTCTTGTCGATGGTCGAAAAGAAATAGGGAGGACATGGTCATGCACGTCATGAAGCAACACACAGGGCCAATCACGGCATGGGTCATCGCCGCCCTCCTCTGTTCAGGAACGTCATCGCAGGCGGCGGAGGTTCCAGCGCCGGGCGACGGAGATCAACGAGTCCGGTACGTGACCTATCAGAAGGACGAAGTGACCAAAGTGACAGTCCGCCGTGGCGTCGTCACTCGCATTGTGCTGGGAGACGATGAACGCATCGTCATCGCCGGCAGCGGCTTTCTCGCGGACTGTGCGAAGCAAGAAGCGGAATGGTGTATCAGGGCCGATGTCGGGACCAATCAGGTGTGGGTGAAGCCCAAGGACCAAGCGACTCATAACAATCTGGAAATCCGCACGGACAAGCGGGACTACAGTCTGGAGTTCACCGTGGTGGGAGACGATCGCATCGGACGAAAGCAGCACGCCGGGTCAGGGCAACACGGAAAAACTGAACCGATGTACCGCGTCATCTTCCGACATCCACTGGTCCCGTCCAATCCTGCCGCGCTGACGGCGATCCAAGCCTCGGCCCATCGTGCCAGGCAGGCTCGCGAGAAGACCGACCTCCTCGCCGAGCGGCTGAACTTGTTTGTCCCCGAACCGCGCAATTGGTCCTATTCAATGGAGGTGCTCACGGGAGGCGACGATATCGCGCCTTCGCTGGTGTTCGATGACGGCCGCTTCACCTATTTTCAATTCCCTCCCAATCGCGAGATTCCCGCCATCTTCTACTTCTCGCCGTTGGGCGAAGAAACCCGCATCAATTTCCACATGGAGAAGGATCTCGCCGTCGTACAGCGGATGGGGCGGCGGTTTGTGTTGCGTTTGGGTGACGCCGTGGTCGGCATCTGGAATGACGCCTACGACAAAACCGGCGTGCCCGCCATCGAGGGAACTACCGTCTCCGGCATTACCAGGACGTTGCGCTGAGGGAACAAGGATGGAACAACCACAAGAGTCGAGAGAGAAAGCTGAACAGAAACCTCCCATCGTCGATGGGATTGTGTCAGTCAACCACCAGGCCGGTGGCAGGAACGAGACAGCAGCGCACGTGGCGTTTCTGGTCGTGATGGCCATCGTGCTCCTGGTGGGACTCGTCTTCGCAGCCAATACCTATAGTGCGAAGCGAAAGGCGGAAGCCACACAAGAAGAACAGGCGGCGAAGGTGGAGAACAAACCGGCTCAGGTCGGACTCAAGCGGGTCTTCGAGACCGATCCCCTGCCACCTCAACACACCTCCGCACTCGTGCGGTCGACCAGCAATTCACCTGTCGGCTCCGTTGACCCTGTGATGCGGCCGTCCCTCGACCGAGGAATTGATGACGGAAGCCGAGCCATGGCACTGGCTCCTGACCAGACACCAGGCAACCCATCACTCAGCCGACGTTCTTCCAGCCGGTTCGGTGGGGAGGTCCTTGTGACGAACTCCCCTGCGTCGGACAGTCCCCGGACTCCACAGATGGGAACCGGACCAGACGCGGCCATCTCTTTAGTACGCGAGCTCCTCAACGGCTCGAGACAGTCGGACACGATGGGGTCCGGGAGTTTGCTGGGCGGACCAGCGATGCCGGTCAGTACAGCAGACACAGGAAGCTCGACACCACAGTCCATCGGGTATATGGGCGGACCCAGTGGCCCTTCGATCGGCGTGACGAATGTTGGTCTCGCGGCGCCACCCGGTCCTCCGGCCAGTGGAGCCGGTCCGATCGGTGGGCTCCTGACGCCATCGGATACTCCAAAAGTCCAAGCCGGTCTCTTAGGTGATCGCAATCTCATCTTGCCGAAAGGTCGAACGATCGACTGTGCCTTGACCGTGCGGGTGATTAATGAAGTCGCGGGCATGGCGACCTGTGTCTTGAACAGCGATGTGTACAGCGACAACGGTCGCGTGGTGTTGTTGGAGCGAGGATCGGAAGCGGTCGGCGAATATGCGGCGACAATGGCGCAGGGCCAGCGTCGCCTCTTTCTCCTTTGGACCAGAGTCAAGACGCCGACAGGCGTCGTGATCAACCTGAATTCACCCGCCGCCGATGCACTCGGCACCTCCGGGTTGGTCGGCTACGTGGATAACCATTGGTGGGACCGGCTGGGCGCGGCCTTTCTCCTCTCCCTCGTGCAGGATGGGATCGGCTTAGCGACGGCCACGCAGGCCGGCGGCGGGGGCGCACAGAGTCTAGGGATCTATCAACATTCCGCCACGACCGGAAACCGCATGGCGGAACTCATTCTTCAATCCACCATCAACATCAAACCCAGGCTCTACAAGAATCAGGGCGACCGCGGGACCATCTTCGTCGCGCGGGATTTGGATTTCAGCACCGTCTATGAACTGCACCCCCACTGACCTGCTCGCGCACGACACGATGGTGCGCGAGTTGTTACGACCGTTGCTGCGGTACCTCGCGCTGCCCGGCGCGACCGAGATCGTCGTCAATCGGCCACAGGAAGTCTCTATCGAGGTCGGCGCTGCCTGGCAGCATCACCGCTCACCGGACCTGACCCTGGATCAATTGACCGCGCTCGCCACGGCCATCGCGACTGCGACTGAGCAAGAGATCGGACCGCACCACCCGATTCTCTCGGCCATGTTGCCCGACGGAGAACGGGTGCAAATCGTGCTGCCGCCTGCGGTGGAATTGGGAACCATCTCCATCTCGATCCGCCGGCCCAGCGCCTGGATCAAGACCCTTGCTGAGTATGACGAGGAAGGGGCCTTCACCCGCTATGCCTGGGCCAGGGCAGCGACGCTGGATCGTCGCGCCGCCGAGCTCGATGCCATCGAGCGACAGCTCGTGCAGTATCTGACTCATCGTCAATTGGGCTCGTTCATCCGTGCGGCGGTGCTGGCGAAGAAGAATATTGCCGTCGTGGGGGATACAGGCTCCGGAAAAACCACCCTCATGAAATCAATTTGCCAGGCGGTCCCGGAACAGGAACGGCTCATCACGATCGAAGATGTACGTGAATTGTTGCTCCCCCAGCACGGCAACCGGGTGCATCTCTTGTACGCCAAAGGCGGACAAGGGACGGCGACGGTGTCGCCGTCTCAGTTGATTGCCTCCACGCTCCGCATGAAGCCGGACCGGGTACTCCTCGCCGAGTTGCGCGGTGGAGAAGCGTTCGACTTCCTCAAACTTCTCACCACCGGCCACAGTGGATCGATTACCTCCTACCATGCGG
>JBGTNJ010000059.1:0-7066 GCA_041743145.1 Nitrospira sp.
ATGTGGAGACGATTGCGGCGCTCTGGGTGACCGCTCCGGACGGGTCCCGCATTCCCCTTCGAGATTTGGCCGACATTCGAATTGTGGATGGACCGGCGCAGATCAGCCGTGAGCATGCAAGCCGCCGGATCGTGATCGAGGCCAATGTAGTTGGGCGCGACCTGGTTGGCGCGGTGGAAGAGGCACAGACGGCAGTTGCCCGTCAGGTCCAGCTCCCACCCGGTTACTATGTGACCTGGGGGGGCCAATTCGAAAACCAACAGAAGGCCATGGCACGTCTAGCCATTGTCGTGCCTCTGGTCATCGGACTGATCTTTCTGCTGCTCTTTTTCACGTTCGGGAACCTCAGACAAGCCGCACTGATTCTGCTCGCGATTCCGTTTGCGATGGTCGGTGGTCTGCTGGGGCTCATGTTCGGCGGACTGTATCTGTCGGTTCCGGCCTCCGTCGGCTTCATTGCCTTGTTCGGCGTTGCGGTGCTCAACGGGGTCGTGAAGATCGCCTACATCAACCAGCTGCGGGACCAGGGAATGCCGTTGGACGAGGCGGTGTTGACCGGCATGGTCCTCCGGTTGCGCCCTGTGCTGATGACCGCGGCTGTCGCGATGATGGCGCTCATGCCCCTGCTGCTGGCCAGCGGCCCTGGTTCCGAAATACAGCGTCCGCTTGCCACGGTCGTGATCGGAGGGTTGTTTTCATCAACAATTTTGACCCTTGTGGTGATGCCCGTGTTGTATCGGTGGATGGAACAAAGAATTGTTCAACGGCGCGAAGCGGAGTCCTCAACGCGTGCCCCACGGCCTGCCACGGAAGCGACACCATGAAGTGTGAGGAGGTGGTCGGAGGGTTGCTCACGCAGAGCCTCGCCCTGTTGGCGGGCGCAGGCCATATGCTGATGGATGTGGCGGCGCTTGGGGGATCATTTTGAAAATTGAAACTCTCGGGAAGCTTCGCGGATCACCGCGATTGCGGACCGACCGAAAAGGGCGGCAATCAGGAGGCCAATAGCAATGTCCGGCCAGGGAGAGCCAGTGAGGCGGACGGCTAGAGCGGCGAGCAGTACCCCCGCATTGCCGATCACGTCGTTTCGAGAGCATACCCACGCGGAGCGCATATTGATATCGTCGCCACGGCGTTGCCAGAGGAGCATGAGACAGAGGAGATTGGCAGCCAGCGCCATGGTGCCGACTAAACCCATCACCTCCGCGGTTGGCACTAATCCCTGATGAATCTTGAAGGTTACTTGAGCGAGTACACCTATGCCAAATGCGGCCATGATGACGCCCTTGAGCAAGGCGGCACGGGCCTGCCATGCTGCCACCCGGCCAACAACATAGAGACTGAACCCATAGACGATGGCATCGCCTAACATATCAACCGAGTCGGCAAGGAGCGCGGTCGAAAACGTGAGAATGCCTGCGACCGACTCCAGGAAGAACATGCCGAGGTTAATGCCGAGCACGGTGCGAAAGACGCGCCGCTGCTGCTCTGCAATCGGCGTGACTGTACAACATTCGTCCATTGGCCCATTTTACCAGAATTTCACATGACCATCTCACATAAGCTCACCTAAAACTTAATGGTCCAAAAGGAGAATCTTCTGCCACATTTCTGAGTGAAGCACTGGAGGGCTCTATGCAAGACTCTCGACAAGATCGACCGCAACAACGACGGAGCCTGCTGATCGTCCTTCTGATGACCGGAACGTTCATGGTCATCGAGGTGGTCGGCGGTCTGCTCACGGGAAGTTTGGCGTTGTTGGCGGACGCAGGCCATATGCTGACGGATGTGGCGGCGCTTGGACTCAGTGCCTTTGCCATGTGGATGGCTGCGAGGCCGTCGACGCCGGAGAAAAGCTACGGGTATCATCGCGCCGAGATCCTCGCAGCGGTCACCAACGCAGTGGTTCTATTGTTGCTGGCCACCTGGATTCTCTATGAGGCCTACCGACGTATATTCGAACCGCCTCACGTGCTTGGCGTTCCGATGTTGCTTATCGGATTCATCGGCCTTGTTGTGAATGTTGTTGGGATGAAGCTGCTCGCTGACGAATCTGCGTCGAGTTTAAATGTTCGCAGTGCCTATCTGGAAGTTCTTAGCGATGCGATCAGTTCGATCGGGGTCATTCTTGGTGGGGTTACGATCTGGCTCACTGGGTGGTTTCTCATCGATCCTTTGCTAAGTGCTGGCATCGGTGTCTTTATCGTCTGGCGGACGTGGTCACTGCTGACTCAGGCCGTTCATGTGCTCATGGAAGGAGTGCCGACTCATCTGAACCCACAAGAGGTCGGACAAGCTATGGTTGGCGTGGCTGGCGTACAAGAAATTCATGACCTTCACATCTGGACCATTACCTCCGGTCTGGACGCGCTAAGTGCTCACGTGGTGGTTTCTATCGGAGAGGACCGAGATGCAGTGTTGGACCGTCTCCAATCGCTGCTGCGAGACCGATGGAAACTCGCGCACACCACGCTACAGATTGTAGAGGAACGATCGGACCGGGTTCAGGTGGAAAAAGTAGATAATTAGACGACCGGGGGAGGGTATCATGAGTCAGCCGATTTCTGTCGGATTATTCGTACTCGCCGGATTGTGCGAAATTGGAGGTGGGTATCTTGTGTGGCTCTGGTTCCGTGAGGGACGACCACTTGCTTACGGCATTATTGGAGCAGCCATTCTTATTCTGTACGGAATCATTCCAACCTTCCAGCAGGCGCATTTTGGGCGCGTTTATGCCGCGTACGGTGGAATGTTTATCGTGTTGTCCCTCTTGTGGGGATGGGGGGTCGACGGAGATCGGCCGGATCGCTATGACGCGATGGGAGCCATGCTCTGTCTGGGCGGGATGATGGTCATCATGTATGCTCCCAGGACATGAGAGAGAAGCAGTGGTTCTAAAAGGATGAGCGGGCCTGAGATCGTTGGACGAATGGAAACACGGTTGATGCAAATGAGAAACTGTACCACCCCTGTTCAGCGCGCAATCCGCAGGTTGAGGTCATCGAAATAGGTGACAGCATCGGATTTGGTCCAGAGTCCGACCCGTCCGGTTGAGAAGGTTTGATCACACAGGTCGAACACCTGCTTCTCATCGAAGAAGACTTGGACCCGGCATCCGTTCGTGATAACGCGGAGGGTATGCCACTGCCGGACATCAATGATCTGGTCGAAGTTCTTGAGGATCTGCCGGACACCCTTCACAACCCTATAGATTCGAACATTCTGCTCCAGCGGATTGGCACGCGTCAGATAGTAGTTGCGGTCGTCTGCGGCCCGCCAAATCAGGCCGCCTCCCATATCCGCTTTGCCATCGATCGGTAAGAACGAGACTTCAAGCGCGATGTCTGACGACTTGGTTCCATCGATGAGCACGTTCTTATACGCATGCTCCGCGCCCTTTCCCATGAGTTGCCCGAGCGCGTAGGACGGGCTCTTCGCCCGATCGGTTTGAAGCACCTTCCATTCCCCAGCAGGTCTTCCATCAAACAAGGTGCCTATCTTGAACTCAGAAGGAAGAGTCTTCGGTGGCTCATTGTGGTCAAAGGTCCACACATGAGTCGTGTTCTCAAGGCCCAGCCCAACCACCGGCAAAGCCATCACCATGAGAACCAGTAGGAGCATACGTTGGAGAGATGTGCTCATGGCCTATCGCCAGGTCACTTCTTCCCAACAGAGATGGACAAACGTTTCGAAAGGAGGAAAGTTGTTCGTGTTTTGTTCCTTAGATCGCACCCAGAGATCGATTTCCATCCCGGCTGGATCAGTTTCGCCGCCGGGCAACGTGCGTGTGACAGGATAGCGGACCTCGTGGGTCTTGGGATCGCGCGACCGCTCCATCACCATGAAGTGCGCGTCATAGTCCTGGTAGAGCACGTGATCATCCTTATACATCGTCGCGGTGCCCCAGCCACCCAGGTACAACCAAGTTTTGGGATACAGCGGATCGCCATTGTTTGAATCACCATGCTCATAGATTCTGGTCGCAATGCCTCCATCCTGAAACGGAGCTCTCGCGGCAAACCGATCAAAGACGATTCGATATCGGTTATTCCCTTCAACGAACTCGGCCACCACCCGCCCCGTGTTGCTACGTTCGTTCACCTCAATCTCAATCGATCCCTTCACCGTATTCAGGTGCTTGCCTGCATAGTCCAGATGATCCCAGGGCGCCGCATCGCTCATACTTCCGACGAGGAACGCGCGATCACCCTTGAGCCGAAATTCACCACTGTAAAAAGGGTGCTCAGACGCTTTGAAAATCCTGGTGCCTTCATCCCCCTTGGGGGTCCCAAACTTGCTCTCTTCGGCATGCCCCAGAGAGACAAGAATTCCTGAAGCCGTTGTGAGCAGGAACAAAACTACGAGGGTCGAGAGATGTATCATCATGTCACCTTTTTGCTATGGATCACCTTCGTCCAGGAATGGATGAAGGAAGAGACCGTCATGCATGATCGTAACATAAGAGTATTCGTGCCGACCAACTCGGCCCAGCGGGGACGAATCGGACAGGGCTACGGCCGGTACGGTAATACTCCGTCTGACGGGGGCAGCGTCCTGCCCGCTGAAGGCCAAGTGGGCCTGCTAGAAAGCGGTTGCCTGCACGACGTCGCGTACGTCATATCGAATTATGAATGCGTGTGATTGGCTCTGCATGGTAGGCTCGCGCGTATAGTAAAATAATGACACACCGTAGGAGAGGCCCTCTTGTGAAGCTCGGTAGGCTTAGAATCGTTGTGTGGGGAATCGTCGGCTGTCTGACGGTTCCGATTGCAGGCTTGGCTGCGCCTCAACAGGTTCCGAAGACGAGCGGGCAAGATTTGCAGCGCCAAGTCAGGGGCACGGCCAATAAGGTCATTCCGGCGGTGGTGAGTATCGCATCCACTGTGATGGTACGTGATCAAGCCTTCAGCGATGAAGCCCTGCCGTTCGGCCTGTTCAAAGAGCCGCCGACTCGTCGGCAGTATGGGCAGGGGTCCGGAGTGATTGTGTCGCCGGATGGCTACATCGTGACCAATAACCATGTTGTTGCCGATGCCGTCGATGTGGAGGTGATCCTGGCGGATCGTCGTCAATACAAGGGGAGAGTGGTGGCCACCGATCCAAAGACCGACGTCGCGGTGGTGAAGATTCAGGCCACGAATCTCCCCACTGCCGCGTGGGGCGATTCGAGCCAACTGGCCGTCGGCGACTTCGTGCTGGCCATCGGGAATCCGCTGGGATTAAGCCGCACGGTCACGTTCGGTATCGTGAGTGCGGTTGGTCGTGCGGATGTGGGTGTGGCAGACTTCGAAGATTTTATTCAAACGGATGCGCCGATCAATCCTGGGAATTCAGGTGGCGCGCTTGTCAATATCCAGGGCGAGCTTGTTGGGATCAATACGGCGATCGCGAGTCCGACCGGCGGAAGTGTGGGTGTCGGATTTGCCATACCAAGCAACATGGCCCGTGCTGCCATGCAAAGCCTTATCAAGACAGGACGCGTGGTCCGAGGGTTTTTGGGTGCTTCGACGCAAGATGTGAGCCCTCCACTGGGGAAAATTTTCCGCCTGCCGGACGTCAAGGGAGCGATCGTCACGGATGTGCAAGCGAAGGGGTCTGCCGAGCGAGGCGGTCTGAAACGAGGCGATGTCGTGGTGCGGTTCGACGGGGGAGACGTGATGGACAGCGGCCATCTGCGAAATCTGGTGGCGCAAGCGTCGATCGGTAGCAAACATCGCCTGGATCTCATCCGAGACGGGAAACTGTATCAGGCTGAGCTGGTGATTCAGGAAGCTCCGCGTGAGCGGACGAAGAAGACTCAGCCAGCCTCAACTGCGTCCACTGTTCATCCACTTGCCGGCGTGGTCTTCGATGATGTGACTCCACCATTGGCGCGCCAGATGGATTTACCCGTGAGCAATGGGGTTGTTGTGACGGATCTCGAAGAAGGCAGCCTTGCCGAAGCCTCTGGCCTGCAGCCTGGGGACGTCGTGTTGGAACTCAACCGGCAATATGTGCCGAATTTTTCGACCTTTCAGCGCCTGGCCGATCCACTGAAACCTACTGATCTTGCCCTCCTGCTCGTCAACCGGCAGGGCAATGTCATGTACATCCCAATTCAGGGGGAATAGAGAAAAGATTCGGTCTCGAGCAATGGGCGGTCTGAGACGGTTCTCTCAAGAAACTAGCTATCCCAGACGTCTCGTGTGTCTCTCACCAGCGGGAGAGAGGACGTGAGATTTGAAGACTCCTCAGCCACAGATGCTAAAGGACCCCATCGACCCTCATCGGTGGCTGCCGTCGCGAAACGTAGCGGGCGACACGCCGTGGTGATCCTTGAACGCCTGAGAGAAGTGGCTTCGGCTTGAGAAGCCGATGCGGTCGGCCACCTCTTCGATCGACACCTCACGTTGCTGGAGCAGCGTATAATTTACACAGCGGGCGGCACGTTGGAGGCAGGTCAAAAACAGCTGGCTCGACTCACCGTTGCCCGACGCGGTTCCTCTATTCGGGTCCCGTGAAATAGATTAACAGGACAAAAGGAGGAACTATGGCTGGAGCAAAAGTGATCGTCATCTACCCTCGCCCGACAGAGATTGAAGCCTTTGAAAAAGTGTATAAGAACGAGCACGTCCCCATGGCGGTGCAAAAGCTAGCTGGGAAAACCAAGGTCGTGGCGACGAAGGTCGTGGCATCTCCTCAGGGAACACCGCCGTTTTATCGGATTGCCGAGATTCATTTCCCGTCGATGGCAGCTCTGGAAACCTGTGCCGCATCAGCGGGGGCCAAGGGGACCTTTGCGCATGCGGCCACGATTTCTACTGGAGGACCACCGATTTTTCTCGTCGCTGAAGAGGAGACCTTCACGTTCTGAGAGGAAATGAATGACATCCGGTGTTGCCGAGCAGGTCGTTCGCACAATCGGCTTCGCCAGCATTTCGAGGAGAATCCTATGAAGGCAATGCGTCTGAAGCGCCTGGGAGAAGGCGAACGATTTGAACTGTTCGACAAGCCGGACGTCGATCCACGACCCGGACAAGTCGCGATACAAGTGCACGCGGCGAGCGTCAACGTCGTAGACACCAAG
>JBGTNJ010000060.1:0-11027 GCA_041743145.1 Nitrospira sp.
TGGAATAATCGCGGTAAACACCGTCCCACCCCGTTTTAACAAGCCAAAGACGGGCACTTTGCCCGCTGCGGCCCGGCCGCGTTTGCCCTTACGGACCCCACCAAAGTAACTTTCATCCGCCTCGACCTCACCTGACAAGTCATAGCTGGGCAGCTTGCTGGCAATCAACTGGCGCAGGCGATGGTAAAACACGCGTGCGGTGTTCCGGTTCACTCCGACAATCTCTGCTGCGGCCCGCGCGGTCGCTCCCGCGACAAACAGATCCATCAGTCGTCCCTGCTGCTTCCCGCTTAACCGGCTCCGCCGCGTATAAATCATTCGCTAAAGCTACCCTTCTTAGGTCGCCTTAGCTAGGCCAGCCCCCTGTTCTTTTGTGAGGAGATTGTCCATCGACCGTTGTTGCCACCATGAAGAAGAAGAAGAAGAAAGGCGTGTGAAGCTTACCCTTTTCTCCTTGATAAATCACGCAGTTCACAACTTAAAAAACCTTCACGTTCCACACCCTACCCCAAAACGGCCCCATTCGGTGACTGCCTCCCCAGCTAACCGTCTATCCTTGCGCTGGCACAATACAAAGCTCCAGCGTGCACCCCCTGAGAACTCGGGTCTCTGACATAACAGGTACAACAATAATTTAAGGATCGAGAAACGGAGGTTGTAGTACCTTACGAAGACCGATCGCGATCCGGCGAACGAGTCTTCGCAACATCCCGCGACCGCTCACTCAAGTAACGAACCAAGTCTGCGGCCAGTTGCCGATCTTCCCCACGATCTGATCGGGCTAACGCCCGCATCACCTGCTCATAATTCCGCAGGACTTCCTGGGCTCGTCCATGTCGGGGCGAGGTGCGTTTCAACCGCTCCAGCGTCTCCCTTTTCCTGCTCGCTTCATGCAGATGCCGGACGGTCCACCGTTCATGCGTCGTGCGATGAATTCGGCTCGTGGTCGTGGCCTCAATTCCATGTTCGCGTAACGCCTCCGCAAACCCCTCCCGCCAACGTTGCAGATCAGCCTTCCTTGGGTTCAAACGGATCCCATCGAGGCCTGCGGCTTTCACCGTCAGATGAACATGTGGATGCGGAGAGGGATGCGGATCCGGATCGGTCTCGAAGGTGTGGAGCACCATTGCGTATTGAAAGCCCGAGAACTCCCGCTTCGCAAAGTCTCGCGCCGCGCGCTGCACCGACAACGGATCGGTGCGTGTCGGCATGGAGAGGACGAGATGAAAGGCATCGCGCATGGTCGAATCCGCCGCGATCGGCATCCCCCCATCGCGCCATTCGGCTTTCAGATCCGCCACCGCTTCTTTTCCCATGATCACCTGGCCGTCCTGATCCTCGATCTCCAAGAGGCCATCACGCGAAATATAGGTGAGGTTGTTCGAGATACCCTTCATCCCTTTCGGCGCTCTGACGAGTTTCACCATGACTTGCGGCGTGCGGTGGACGATCGCCTGCAGTGTCTGCCGCACATAGGTCGCCCGAGTCTGCGGGGTGCTGAGCCGTCCGCCCGCACTCACAGGCTTGGCGGAACCAAGCGGCGTGCGCTTACTGCGACGCGGCCGTGGAAGGGTCTCCGTTGAGACATTGAAGAGGCGACTCCCCCACTCATCGAGCTTCTTATCGATCAGGTTGGTCGGCGGGGTCATTGGAGCTGCCAGCGCTCCACGGTCCCGCGTAAGACATCGGACACCTTCTTCGTATGGGCCTGGATTACACGAGCGAGTTCGGTGATGACCTCCACACGAAAGGCTGCTTTGTTCTGAGGCGCGGTATTCAAGACTTTCGCAATCTGGTTCAAGTTCCTGCCTAAGGCCAGCAGTTGTTGATTCGAGCGGGTCAATCGTTCCAACTCCGGCTGTCCGACCTGCGGCTGCCCGGTCAACTTGGTGCGCACCATCGCCACCACCCATTTCGTCGGCACATAGCCTTCGTGACCGGCCATCTTCTTCAGGGCGGCAAGCTCTGAGGCCGTCAGGTTCAGTTCGATACGAGCGGTCGCTCGTTCTCGCTTTGAGATGACGCGACTCCGAGGCGCAGGAGCCCGCGTGGCTTTCCAGTCCATAGCCTGCCGAAGGGCGTTCCGCAAGGCATGGCTCGGCGTGATGCCGTGGGCCTGGCACCAAGCCTGCCAGGGTGCTTTCAGTTCACCCAGATCCACCGTGATCGTGGTTGTCCGTTTCGCTCGCTGCCCCATCAGTTCACCGGCACCAGCCCAAGTTGAGACACCCCACTCCCCTCACCGACCGGTGGCTGATTCGGGTCATTGGAGGGTCAAAGTACAGGCGCATAAGAATACGATAAACCCATAATGTAAGACAACTACGGGCAACAGCCATATCCTGCAACCTCTTCAAATCGGTCTTACACCATGCCTACGACGATACGGATCTAAGACCACCGGTCAACCGTTCGGGCCGGGCTCAGGACGCCAGAAGCGGGCCCCGGATCGGCTTGTCAATGGGGTCTCCGGCAAGCCGGGCATGCCTGAATCGCCAGCCGGCAGGTCCAGTTTCTAGCCCTTCAGGTTCCTCCATGTTAAGGGGATTCTATTCTTGTTATCCTGAAACACACGGCACAGCTGTGCGTTTCGCTCTCGCGTTGAGGCAACAACCATGCAAACGACCTGGCCGGACAGTCTTCGATGCCTTCTGGCACTCTGTCTTATGAGTGGGCTCGTGGCCTGTGGCAGCTTCGCCAACTGCTTCAATAGTGGGTTCGCTCCCGCCGCCTGTGGCGGGGGGTACAGCGAGAGCGACGTGTCTTCTCTGCCCCAGCCCACAGCCACCTCGGCGGAAGGTCGCTGGACGGGCACGACTTCTACGGGTCGCGCCGTCGCTGGACTGGTCCTGGAGGACCGCTCGTATTGGCTGTTCTATACGGCAAGAGACCATCCCAACATCCTGGCTGGGCTGATTCAGGGCACTGGCACGTCACACTCCGGCTCATTCGGTTCCTCGAACACGAGAGATTTTAATCTGGAAGGCGATGGGATTCAGGCTGCGACGATGCGTGGTACCTATGTGCCGAACAAGAGCTTTCACGCTACGATCGCGTACGTCACTGGCGACATAGAAAGCTTTACGAGTACGTACGACGGGGACTCTGAGTTGGCTCCGAATCTGAATCTGGTGGCCGGGACTTTTTCAGGACTTCGCACCGACAATCACACGGTCACAGTGAGCGTGGATTCCACCGGGACGCTTTCAGGTCATGCAATGGATGGTTGCACCGTTGCGGGGACCTTGTCTCCTCCTGCAACGGGAAATGTGTTCCATACCTCGGTGACATTCGGAGGTGGCGCCTGTCGTCAGGGAACCGAGACGCTCACGGGGGTGACCTTGTACGAGGCCGCGACACAACGGCTGTACATTGCCGTCCTCAACAATGCCAGGACCACCAGCTATCTCTTTCTCGGCACGAAACGGTAAGGCTCACCAGTTCGATGTTCTGTCTTAGGGTATCTGTTTTGACGGAGGCATGATGTGCTCAGATCATGCCCCCGGAATAGATCGACCAGATCACGGCGACAGGATCTCTCGCACCGCGGTCGAGGCAAAGAATCCCTGATCTCGGAGCGTGGCCAACCAGGCGTGGGCAAATTCTTTCAACTCCTGTTTCAGCGCGGGCAGGACGTGCGTACGTCTGCCCTCCTCGTCATACCGATAGACGTCTTGCACAATCCCCAGGTAATCGTTCCTGAAGGACACCGGTTCGGCTGCCACGCCGTCGAGCAGAAGTTGACTCAGTCAAGAAGTAGTACTAGACTGTCAGAGTACTACCATTGTGATGGAGGTAGGGATGTTGGAATCTACGATCACCCGGAAAGGACAGGTCACGATCCCCAAGGCGATTCGTGATCGCTTGGGCGTGAAAGAAGGGGAAAAAGTCTTCTTTGTCATGCGAGGCGAGGAAGTGGTCTTGAAGGTTGTGAAGGGAACGATCCTAGATCTCCGAGGCTCAGTCCGGCCCTCAGAGCACCCGGAAGATTTTGAGAAGATTCGTCGGTCTGTCAAACAGGCTGTTGCCAAGAAGGTGGTCGGGCATGGCTAGCCTCTTCGTGGACACCAATGTCTTTCTTCGTTTTTTGACCAACGATGATCCGGCGAAAGCCAAACGAGCTGAGATCCTTTTTCGCGATGCGCTGCGCGGCAAGGTCAAATTGGTGACGAGTCTGCTGGTGATCGCCGAGATTGTCTGGACCCTCGAATCATTTTATAAACTCGAGAAGTCGGAGATCGCCGCGAAGGTTGAGAAGATTCTGAATACGCCGAATCTGTTCTGTCCGGAAGCCCCGCTGCTCTTCATGGCCCTCGATCTCTATGTCCATGCGAACATCGATTTCGTGGATGCGTACAACGCCTTCCACATGAAAGAGCAGGGACTCACAGAGATTCTCACCTACGATCGGAAGCACTTTGCCCGTATTCCGTGGGTCCAGTTCGGGGATGTGTGACTGTACAACCTGATCGCAATCACAAGGTACAGTAATTGGTTCCAGGTGCCCCCCGAACTTCCACTGATGGTCGAGTCCATGCCCAGTTGCCGGTCAGGGCAGTCATGAACGGAGCATGATCTCCTCCCATCATGCCCTGTCAATGGATCGATGAAATGACGGAGACAGGATCTCTCGCACCGCGGTCGAGGCAAAGAATCCCTGATCTCGGAGCGTGGCCAGCCAGACCCGGGCAAACTCCTTCAGGTCCTGTTTCAGCGAGGGCGCGACGTGGGTACGCCTACCCGTCTCGTCATACCGATAGACCTCCTGAACGATCCCCAGGTAGTCGTTCCGGAACGACACCGGTTCGGCTGCCGCGCCAGCGGGCAGATCCGTGACCATGAACACCAGATCGCAATCACGCATCAGGTCGCCATGCTGTTCACCGTATTGGCAGAGCGAGACCAGCCGGTGCCCATCCTGACTGACGCCGATCTCCTCGACCGACAGTGGCATATACTCCGGTACCGTGATCCGCACGGCGCGGGCTCCGGCGAGGAGCTCGTTCAGAAGCTTTGCGCATTCCAGATAGATTTCCACCGCATGTCTCCTTTCTTCAGATGCAGGAAGCCCCCGGCGCGAGGGCCGGAGGCTTCCCGTGACGGTCAGCGGTCCGACCGCTCCGCGATCCAGCGTGTCGCCTGTTGGGCGACGACGATCAGCGCGTCAAGGTCTGCGACTCCGAAGGATTCGGAATTCTTCCACACTCCATCCTGTCCCTTGTACGAGCGGGCGACGGTCACGTTGTAGAACGGACCGTTCACGCCTTCGTTCTGCCAGATGCTCGCCGTGATGCGGCTGCATCGCAACGTGGTGACCGGCTTGGGTTTATGTTCTTGAGGTGCCATGCTGTGTCTCCTTGAGTTAGAGTTGATGTGTGGGCCTCTCACCAGGCGTGGAGGCCACACAGCGACGACAAAGGAGATGGAGAGGCCGCCGCACCCTGGCGGGCCGGCGGGCGCGATGCGGAGGAATGACCGCGCAAAGGAGCGGCATCAGAGGCGGCGCGCGGGCATGATCGACGCAGCCCGATGGCGGAAAGCCAGGGCGACGGCCGGATGCGCACAGGCACCGGACCAGAAACCACAAGCCGGTCCTCGCCCTTCACCAGCACGGCATGGCAGAACAGATTCAACAGACGAGGCGAGAAGGTGCTCTTCAGTTAGGGCGAAGCGATCAAGCCCGTTCGCCCAGATCGAAGAAAGTCAACGAGTCGGCTTCGAGGCGGTCTTGAGCTTGATGCAGTTGTCGGCCAGCAGGCGACGATGCACCCATTCAGATTGTCGCTGAACGCAGTGGGATGCCGAACGGAATTCGAAGCTGCCGGGAAACATCCTGTCATGTAATCGGAGGCGAGAAATCGTTGAGATGCGCGACTGACTGAGCCGGAGGAACGAGTCGTCAGCGAGGTGAAAAGCAAGCCATGTCGCGAGAAATACCTACCCGTCCATTGATACGGAGTCTGATCGTGTTCACACTCGCCGTCAGTCAAACAGGTCGGCGTGCGTGCCTGTCCGTTTGAGGATGAGGAACGTGACTTCAATTCTGTAGATGATGAGCGAGTCTGGCTGGAATGTAAGACAAGGCTTACGTGCCCGTGCGGCTTCTGAGTGCACGAAAGTTTTTGAATGAGGGGAGTTTCTCGGGATGCCTTGCTTCTTCAAAAGCCTCCAGCGTGTCTGCGTTTGGGATGATGAGAGGAAAAGGGATACCCTGGTGGAGTTCCACCTGAGCATAAAAGAGGCGTATAGCTTCGGCTTCGGTCAGACCGAGTCGATCGAAGACTTTCACCGCCTTCTTTTTCAAACCGGTGTCAATACGCGTATTGATGCGGTCTGACATAACGGTCTGTCCTGCTTTTCTCATGCTTCGATTGTACGCCATTTGTCGTGCGAATGAAAGATGATTCTCCGTCTTACTCTGTGGGCCGGGTGAAGGTGCCCACCTTCAATAGCCTATCTTCTGCGCTTGCGCGTCGTGGGTCAGTTGATCGAGGACAGCACGACGGTCCGCGTCGATCTAAGATTTTTAACCGTATGAGATCCGCATTGAGAATACGCCGGTTGGTGCCCACCTTGCAGTAGGAGATTTCTGGCCGCTCATGCCGGAGGGCTTTATTTTCAACACACCCACGACCGCCTCGACGCTGACAGGCAACTTGGCGATACTGAAGCAATACCACGGCCCGACTCTTCCAGCGGAATATTTCAAGGAAGCAATGACCAAGCTGCGAGAGAAATTCCTGAAATGATCGTACCGCTCGATCTGGCATAGAGGAAGCCCCCGACACGAGGGCCGGAGGCTTCCCCAGACGTTTAGCGGTCCGACCGCTCGGCAATCCAGCGTGTCGCCTGTTGGGCGACGACGACAAGCGCGTCCAGGTCCGCGAGACCGAAAGATTCGGAATTCTTCCAGACTCCATCCTGGCCCTTGTAGGAGCGGGCGACGGTCACGTTGTAGAAAGGGCCGTTCATGCCCTCGTTCTTCCAGATGCTCGCCTTGATGCGGCTGCATCGAAGCGTGGTGACCGGCTTGGGTTTCTTGTCTTGAGGTGCCATGTGATTTCTCCTTTGGTTAGAGTTGATGTGTCGGCCTCTCACCAGGCGTGGAGGCCACACAGCGACGACAAAGGAGACAGAGAGGCCGCCGCCACCTGGCGGGCCGGCGGGCGCGATGCGGAGGAATGCCCGCGGAAGACGACGCGAGTTCTCGCGGCGCGCGGGCAAGATCGACGCAGCCCGCCGGTGGAAAGCCAGGGCGACGGCCGGATGCGCACAGGCACCGGATCTGAAACCACAAGCTGGCCCCCGCTCACCAATCGGCAAGGGATAATAGAGCAGATAAAATGGACGAGGCGAGAAGGCCCGCTTCAGACAGACCGAGACCAAGCTATTTCACCAAGGTGGAAGAGAGTCGCCGAGTGGACTTCGAGACGGTCTTGGGCCTGACGCGCTTGTCGGCCAGCAGGAGACCGAGTACACATCAGATGGTCGCTGACCGCAGTGGAATGCCTAACGGCCTGAGTAGGCGATGGACCACCGCGGCATGAGGATGTGGATCACACTGCAATTTGAGAAGATACTAAATTTTCCAGCATCATAGACTGTATTTACAATGTCTACACTCAGATGTATAGTGATCGTATACACAAGGAGGCGGGTATGGCCACGATGACAAAAGAGGGCGGGCGAGGTGAAACGATCAACCTGCGCGCCAGTCAGAAGCAGAAACTCTTGATTGACCGGGCGGCGGAATTACTCGGCCGCACCCGGTCTGATTTCATGTTGGAAACGGCCTGTCGGGAAGCCGAAACGGTGCTGCTGGACGGCCGATATTTCGGACTCTCCCCTGATGCGTTCAAACGCTTCACGGCGATGCTCGACAAGCCTCCCGCCAATAATCCGAAACTACGGCGCCTCCTTCAGATAAAAGCGCCGTGGGAAACATGAATCGATCGGCTGCTGATCTCAGCGCACCCGACAAACTGGTAGCGGGGCATGATCTTGCCGATTTTGATTCCGGAGAGCTGGCCCTTGATGGCTGGTTACGCCGGCGGGCCCTCGCCAATGAAGAGCGCGGGTCGTCACGCACCTACGTGGTCTGCGTGGGAAAGCGGGTTGTGGGGTATTACAGCCTCGCGGTGGGTGCTGTGGCGCATGTTGGTGCGCCTAGACGCGTGAAGCGCAACATGCCTGATCCGGTCCCTGTCATGGTTCTCGGCCGCCTTGCCGTCGATCAAGATTTCCAAGGGCGCGGAATAGGCAGCGGGCTGCTACGCGATGCGGTTCTGCGCACGATGCAGGCGGCCGAGATTGCCGGTATCCGCGCCATCCTCGTCCATGCGCTATCGGACGCGGCGAAGCATTTCTATCAGCGTCATGGTTTTATAGCCTCGCCGATTGATCCGATGACAGTGATGATCACGCTGGCGGAAGCGGTCAAGACGCTCGGTGAGAAGACTGGGAAATAACGATGCGCCCTGGCGGACTGAACTGCACGAAGCGACGTGCATGATCTCCATGTGAAAGGCGAACCGACGTGAGCAGAACATCTCTCAAAAGCGACGTGGCGAGGCTTGACCGACTGAAGGATCGGGACATCGACTATTCGGATATCCCACCGCTGGATTCCTCGTTTTTCATGAAGGCGACCGAGGCCTGGCCACCGGCCAAGCAACAAGTCACGGTGCGTCTGGACGTCGATGCGCTCGACTGGCTCAAGCTGCATGGGAAGGGCTATCCCTCCCCTCCTCTCGTTTCTTCACGAGACTAACGATTCAGCGCATCACAACCCCAGGCGTCAGGGGCGGCCTGTCGGGACGACGCATACCAATCACGGAATACGGTCTCGATGCTGCCGTGGCACAGACGTTGCCTTGCAGCATACAGGAGGAGTTGCAGCACGACGCGACGCTCGCTGTTCATCGCCCCATCGATGCTGTCCCTCCCTCTTCCCCCTCGATCGGCACTGAAGACTCGTCGCGATCCTGAACGGACACGGACACCGGACTTCCACACACCGACTTCTTCTCAACATATTGTTGCACCCCTCACCCGCGCGGGGGCGCAACAGACATTCTGAATCTGTGGCCACGAACGACTGCAAGCGCGACACCGTCTGAAGTGGCGCGGGTGCCCACGGGCGTGCCACCCGCCTTGAGGGGCACCGCTGTTCTCTTGGCACGGTCGAGTCGCGTTGCGAGACACGACGGTGCCGGACTCCACCAGGCACGGCGTCTCCCGACGCGGCGCCTCAGATGCGTGTCTGCCGAAGCCCCTGGCCCAGCACAGGTCAGCGACGCCTCAGTAGAAACTCGCCCAACACTCCGCCTTTGTGCACCTCCCCTACCGTTTCGGTATGGTCAAGAATTCTGGACTCTCTCATAAGTGCCACTCACGATCGGGAATTTGTCTTTGAGGTGGTTATGATCTGAAAGCGGGTGCACGCAGAGCAGTGTCATCTTTACAGCAGTGCGTTAGATCCCTCAACGGCCAGACCTGCTTGCCGAATGATGCTCCGTAGCGTGCCTTTTGCCAGTTCGGTGTGATGAAGGACGGTGAATCGTCGGTGAGGGGGAGAGGATCGTCCGTAAAGTTAGGGCCAAGTATTGTGAGACGACATTGGGCAGCCGGCACATTCTCGTAGCAGCGTCTGCTTCCGACAGCCTGTTGTTCCCCCGTCGAATCGAGAGGAAGCTGTGCTGGCGGCGCGATGGCTTATAGGAGCTCGTTGAACTGGTCGACAGACAACCGAGCCTGCTTCAGTATATGGGACAGCGTTGATCGCTTGATTGGCCGATGGGCCGGCACAGTGACCTTCAACACTTCGGTGGCAAGATGTTCTGAAGTCGGATATGGCTGCCTTTTTGCCGAACAACGACCCAGCTATCGCGCTGCAATGCCCGAATTACCTCTGTGTAGGAGAGGCTCGGAACTTTGCTCATACCGCAAGTTCAATCTGCTCGGCATTCGGGCTGAGTGCCAGATCGTCTTCGACGGGTTCCAAATACAACTCGATGGCCTCGCGAATATTCCTCAAGGCCTCTTCTTTACTTCCCCCTTCACTGATACAGCCAGGAAGTGTGGGAACAAAGACCGTGAAGCCGCCGTCCTCGCTGGGTTCGAGCACAATGCGGAGTTTCATCGGCACCCCATGGGTGAAAGACTTCCTGAACCATAGCAAATAAGTGGAGGGATCGATTCATTATGGAGTCGTAAGCTTTCGAGGTAGCCGGCCATGGCATCTTTGATATTGGTCAAGGCCTCCCGCGCGTGTTTCCTTGACTCACGCAACCGGGAAGAGAGGGACATTCGGCCGCATAGATGCCGTCTTCATCTTGTTCAAGAACGACGCGGTATCGCATATGAGCAGGCCCTCCACATATAGATCGCATTGTAGTACAAAGCAAAGGAAACTGTCAGTATTCATTCGTCAATACGGAGGCACGTTTGACGAAGGTGCAAGTCACGGTCGAGACTTGACATCCAATACCTGGCACAGCCGCCTTCTTCTTCTGACACGTCCAATCCAGATAAAATGCCGCGTTGCGCGGGAGGACGGTGGCTGACCCCATATGGCACGGCGTCTCCGAACGCGGTGCCTCAGCTGGGTGGCTGCTGAAGCCTGTCGCCCAGCGAAGGTCAGCAACCCCTCAGCAGAAACTCGTCCGACACTCCGCCTTTGTGCGGACCCAGGTGAGTGCCCCCCCCCCCGGAACGCAGCCGGAACCACCACCGGAATCCTTTCCTTTCTGCGGCCTCCCCTACCTTTTCGGTATGGTGAATAATTCTGAACCCTCTCATAAGTGCCACTCCCGAGAGTTCTGCGGAGATGTCGGTTGGCTCACTCGGCCTCATTGGTAGACCATGAAGGAAAGGCCTGTCTAACGCGCCATGAATAACCTTTTGACAATGGATGAGGCCGCGAAGTATTTAGGCATATCCAAATTGACCCTGTACGGATGGGTCTCCGCAAGGAAACTGGGGTACGTCAAAATCGGGCGGCTGGTGAAGTTCAAGCAGACTCAGCT
>JBGTNJ010000061.1:0-58432 GCA_041743145.1 Nitrospira sp.
GGCCCACTGCTCCAGTTGCTGGCGTTCGGGTTCAGTCAGCTGAATGGAAGGGGCGATACGCATGGTCCGGTCCTCCTCTGGAGAGGAGTATACACGTACTGTATAATATGTAAAGCTATTTATGTATCACTACACTAGTGACAGAACGCTAGACATGCCTGCCCACTAGGAATGGTAAATATTGCAATAGTTTTTGACAGGTTTTAGACCCCCCAGTAGACTCGCTTCATAGTTCTAGTCATCCTCTACCACCGGCTCAGCGAGCCACAACAGGATAAAAAGCTATGGCCACGTTTGCATACGTTGGACGGAGTAAATCGGGTGCCGTGAAGAAGGGCGAGCTTGTCGCCAAGTCTCGCGATGAAGCCGTTGAACAGCTGCGCAAGCAAAGCGTCGTGGTGACCAGTCTCGATGAAAAGGCCACCAAGGCTGGATTCAGCTTAAGTTTTGGCAGCGGTGTGAGTGAAAAAGACCTGGTCGTATTTACGCGACAATTCGGAACCATGATCAATGCCGGGCTACCACTGATTCAGTGTCTAGAAATTCTTTCTACGCAATCTGAAAATGCAGCGTTAAGGAAATCTGTGGGTGAGATTCGAGTCCATGTCGAGGGAGGCTCAACCTTTTCGGATGCACTCCGCAAACATCCCAAAATCTTCGATGATTTGTACGTCAATATGGTTCACGCCGGTGAGGTGGGAGGGCTGCTCGATACAATTCTTGCTCGACTTTCCAAGCATATTGAAAAGGCGATGAAGCTCAAGGGGCAAATCAAGAGCGCGATGGTCTACCCAGCTTCTATCGTAGGAATTGCGGCTATCGTGATCACGGTCTTGATGATTTGGGTGATCCCAGTCTTCGAGAAGATGTTCAAAGAATTGTCAGGCGGAAAGATGGCGTTGCCAGCACCGACGCAGATGGTCATCGATATGAGTAATTTCGTGCAAGGAAACTGGTACATCATCCTGGGCGTCATCGTTGGGACCGTGGTAGGGATCAAAAAATACTACGCCACGCCACAGGGTCGATTGGCGATTGACAAATTCGTTCTGAAATTACCCGTGTTTGGAGACCTTGTTCGAAAAGCCTCCGTGGCCAAATTCACACGGACATTGGGAACGCTGTTGGCGAGCGGTGTGCCGCTGTTGGAAGCCTTGACCATTTGCGCGAAGACCTCGGGAAACAAGGTCGTCGAAGGGGCGCTGCTCGACGCCAAAGTCAGTATCAGTGGAGGGAAAACGATCTCGGAGCCTCTTGCAAAAAGCGGCACATTCCCCAAGATGGTCACGCACATGATCTCGGTCGGAGAGTCGACGGGTGCGTTGGACACGATGCTTGGGAAAATCGCCGATTTCTACGAAGATGAGGTCGATGAGGCCGTCGGGAATCTCACCGCGCTCTTGGAGCCGATGATGATGGTGTTTTTGGGCACGACGGTCGGCTTCATCGTCGTCGCGATGTATCTGCCGATTTTTTCGATGGCAAACGCAATCGGGTAGCCGATTGTTAATTCACGTCTGAGAGGCAGCTTGGCGATCTACGTGACCAGGATGGCAAAGCTGTCCACTTCGTAGTGATTCCTGCGTCTATCCAGAAATAATCGGCCTGCTTTCTCGACATACTTCCCTCGATGAAACCACCGAAAGTCTAAGCAGCGGTGACAAGGATCGAACCTAGCTTCTAGCTGGAGTCGCATTTCGTGGAGGATATCAAAGCCAGAATCTATTGGTTGATGGGGTGGCGAGTCGTCATCGTGACCCTGTTACTGGGACTCTCCCTCGCCTTCCAGGTTACCAAAGGTGAGCGGGTCGAGACTTTCTACGCCCTGATCGTATTCACCTATGCGGTTACCATCATCTACGCGTTCGTGGTCAGGAAGGTGGCCGATCCCGAGATGCTTGTCCAATTTGCATGGGCACAGACCGTGGTCGATTTCTTGCTCGAGACGATACTGATCGCACGAACAGGTGGAATAGAAAGTCCGTTCGCGGTCTTGTATGTCATCAGCGTGACGGTGGCAAGTCTCGTTCCACGTCGGCGTGTGGGCCTGCTGACCGCCAGTCTGTGCATTATCCTGCTCGGCATTCTCACCAATGTACAGCTCTACGGGCTGGCGGAGGCATGGGGATGGTTACCGCACACTCGACTCAGCGCTGCTGAAACGCTTCATGCGTTTGGCGTCTACAGTCTTGCATTTTTGGTGGTCGGGTTTTTAAGCGGTGCGCTCGCGGATCAGCTTGGACAGGCCGATCTATCGCTTCGTGAAAAGGAGCTGGGATTGAGCCACTTGCGGGCGTTCCATGAAAACATCGTCCACAGCATCAGCAGCGGGGTGTTCACAACGGACGACAATGATCGGATTACCTCATTCAATCCTGCAGCGCAGGAGGCTACAGGCTACAGTTTCGAGCAAGTCCAAGGCCGTCCTTGGCGAGAGGTGTTTAATTGGCATCCTAGCCAGTTAGCAGATGATCGGACGCAGGATGCCTCTGGCAACATGCGTTTTGATGTCGAGTGTAAACGGTCGGATGGCAATCGATTGATTCTCGGGATGACGCTTGCGCCGTTGCACGAGCGAGGGGAACAAAAAGGGTTGGTGGGAGTGTTTAAGGACCTCACACAAATACGCGATCTTGAGGACGAGATGAGGCGCAAACAGTGGCTTGCCAGCCTCGGAGAAATGTCGGCGGGTATGGCACACGAAATCCGAAATCCGTTGGGTGCGCTTGCCGGGGCAATGCAAATGCTCCGGAAGGATCTGCAGGCCGATGAAACCAGTCAACGATTGATGGAGATTGCGGTTCGGGAAGCAACGAGGTTGGACGCGATCATCACCGAGTTTCTGCAGTATGCGAGGCCGCCAGCCCTGAATCTTGCCGAGTACGATTTAAACAAAGTCCTTGCTGAGACCCTTGATCTAGTACAACATGAAGCACGAATCCGAAGGGGAATTTCTCTTAGGGCGGTTCCCTGTGCCGAGGCGTTGTTGGCACAAGTTGATCAAGATCAAATGAAACAAGTGTTCTGGAATCTGGCGGTGAATGCCTTCGATGCGATGTCTAATGGCGGACAGCTGACCATTACTACGGGATGTCGAAAGGTAGATATCGCGGGACGAAAAGCTGACGTGGTTGAAGTCTCGTTCCATGATGCTGGCGAAGGCATCCCAAAGGACAATCTCGACAAAATCTTTCTTCCCTTCTTTACCACCAAAAAGAGAGGGTCTGGGTTGGGATTAGCCGCCGTCCACCGTATCGTGGATCTTCACGGAGGGTGGATCAAAGTGGAAAGTCAGGAAGGTCAAGGCACGAGGTTTGGAGTCTGTCTTCCACGCACGGCAGATTCTGGCATACGACTGTGGCATGAAGGTAGGGAGCCGTGGAAAAGATCCTAGTCGTTGCTGACGAACAAAGCTTACGGGAAGTCCTGAGCATCATGCTCAAGCGGGCGGGGTATTCCGTGACCAGCGCCACAGATGGCGAGGAAGCGATCGAGTTCATACACAAAGAAATCTTCGATCTGGTGATCACCGATCTTCGGATGCCAAAAATCGATGGTATGGCGGTTCTCAAGGCGGTGAAGTCTGCCTCACCAGAGACCGTCGTGCTGATCATCACGGCCTTTGCGACCGCTGATTCGGCCGTCGAAGCCATGAAGCAGGGTGCCTACGACTATCTGACGAAGCCGTTCCAGGTGGACGAAGTTCAGTTGATTATTCGGAACGCGTTGGAAAAACGACGTCTCACGACCGAAAATATGCTGCTCAAGCGTGAGATGGCGAGCCAATCTTCATTCGCGCAGTTGGTCGGTCAAAGCGAGGCCATGCAGAAGGTGTTCGACGTTGTGCGGAAAGTCGCTGATTCAAAAAGTAATGTGCTCATTTGCGGAGAAAGTGGAACGGGAAAAGAGTTAGTCGCGCGTGCGATTCATTACAACAGTGCCAGGAGCAGCCATCCGTTTGTGGCCGTCAACTGCAGCGCAGTGCCGGAAACCCTACTGGAAAGCGAGTTGTTCGGCCATATGAAAGGGTCCTTCACAGGGGCCATCTCCAATAAAGCAGGATTGTTTGAGATTGCGAACGGAGGAACTGTCTTTCTCGATGAGATCGGTGATACCACTCCGACGATTCAAGTGAAGTTGCTGCGAGTCATCCAAGAGCGCGAATTTCGACGAGTAGGTGGCAGTCAAGATATCAAGGTGGACGTCCGCATCGTCGCTGCTACGAATAAAGATCTTGAGAAGGCTGTCGCGGACGGTTCGTTTCGCGAGGATCTGTACTATCGATTGGATGTGATTCCCATTCGGCTCCCGCCGTTACGTATGCGAACTGGAGACATTCCGCTGTTGGTCAATCATTTTCTGGAGCGGTTTTCGA
This sequence comes from Nitrospira sp., assembly GCA_041743145.1. GTDB lineage: Bacteria > Nitrospirota > Nitrospiria > Nitrospirales > Nitrospiraceae > Nitrospira_D. Next base: position 4,376 of record JBGTNJ010000061.1, read on the forward strand.
AAGAGAGCGGGAGGCCCAAGCCCGTGATTAGCTCTGAGGCCATGCACGTACTCTTGGAGCATGAATGGCGCGGTAACGTTCGGGAGCTGGAGAATTTGATCGAACGTGTAGTCGCATTCTCCGCGGAGGGGCCGGTCACCGATCCCGACGTGCGTGGATGGCTCCATCGGCCTACGACACAGTCACAACAGTCAGCCATGCCGCTGGATCTAACCGACGAAGGATTGGACCTTGAAGGGCTGATCAACGGCATCGAGAAAGATCTGTTGCTGAAGGCGCTTGAGCGATCGAAATGGGTTAAAAAGAAGGCTGCCCGAATGCTCCGCCTCAACACCAGATCATTTCGGTATCGATTGGAGAAGTATGCTATAAAAGGAGGTCGTGACTAGCTTTGCTCCTAAAGTAAGCAACCTGCCTGACTCGATTACCGTTTGCGCACCCGCTAAGATCAATCTCGTCCTCCGTATTCTCGACCGTCGGCCTGACGGCTATCACAACTTGTGGTCTCTGATGCAGACCGTACGATTGGAAGACGAGCTCTCGATGGCCGTCAACCACACGAATTCGGCCATCACCTTGCGCTGCGACGATCCATCCTTGAAACCGGATCATTCGAACCTGGTGTATCGTGCTGCGGCAGCGGTTCTTGAACAGAGCGGACAAACCGTGGGCTTAGACATGGCTCTCGCAAAACGAATCCCGATGGGAGCCGGACTTGGTGGAGGGAGTAGTGATGCGGCTGCCACGATCATTGGGCTGAATCGGATCCTCAAACTAGGCTGGTCGCCCGAGGAGATGGCCGAGGTTGGTCAAACGCTAGGAAGCGATGTTCCGTTCTTCTTTTTTGCTCCTTCAGCGACGGTGGCGGGACGGGGTGAAAAGGTGACTGCAGTGCGAATGACAGGGAGCCGATGGATCGTGTTAGTCAATCCGAGCTTTCCGGTCGAAACAAAATGGGCGTATCAGCAGCTTTCCGAAAGTCGAACAGGGGTGGTCCCCGTTTCCTCTTCCCACGCGGCGCTGGAGACAGAGCCTGAGCTGAGCTGGAAACAGGTACTGGAGGCAGCCGAGAACGACTTTGAAACACCGGTATTCAGCGCCTATCCTTTGCTGCGTCACATCAAACAGCAGCTCACAGCCAGAGGGGCTGAAGTCGCGTTACTCTCCGGCAGTGGAGCAACCGTATTTGGTGTGTTTGGTGATGAGACTAGCGCTCGTCACGCCCAGGCATCCTTTCTGAAAGAGCAGCCGTTTAAGGTGTTCGTAGCGGAAAGCTGCTCGTATTCATAGTTGATCGGTGACGAACTGTCGCTCAGTCGTTTGTTGACAGGAGCCCAATATTTCCGATACATTTTCAAACTTTGATTAGCTTCCCCGGTAGTTATGTGCAGCAAACGAGAGATGTGGCGTAAAAAACCACCGTCGCTCACTGCACAAGGACCATTAGAGAATCCGGCACGTCATACGAAGGATGAGTGCGCGGTTCGCGGAAGTTTTACATGAACAGAGAGCTGAAAATTTTCTCTGGGAACGCCAATCTTTCGCTTGCCCATGAGATTTGCGCCTATCTGGGGCAGAAGTTGGGTGAAGCGACAGTCTCTTCCTTCAGCGATGGGGAGATTCGCGTCAAGATCGACGAGAATGTGCGTGGCGCCGACGTGTACGTCGTGCAGTCCTGTTGTCAGCCAGTGAACGATTCGTTGATGGAGTTGTTGATCATCGTCGATGCGTTGAAACGTTCGTCAGCCAACCGTATCACCGCTGTTGTTCCCTATTTCGGATACGCTCGTCAGGACCGAAAAGATCAACCACGAGTGCCGATCACTGCAAAATTAGTCGCGGATTTGATCACCATAGCTGGAGCTGATCGCGTGTTGTCGATGGATCTTCATGCCGGACAAATCCAAGGGTTTTTTAATGTGCCGGTCGATCACTTGTATGCGCTTCCGGTCCTGTTGGATTATATTGTGAAGAAAAAAATTCCTGACTTGGTCGTTGTTTCACCCGACGCAGGTGGGGTGGAGCGGGCAAGGGCATTTGCCAAGCGTCTACAGGCAAACTTAGCGATCATTGATAAACGACGCGAAGGTCCAAACCAAGCTCAAATCATGAATATCATCGGCGACGTGCAGGGGAAAAGCGTGTTGCTCCTGGATGACATGATTGATACAGCAGGGACGATTGTTCAAGGGGCTCAGGCCTGTCTTGATCACGGAGCCAGAGAGGTGATCACGGCCTGCACACATGCAGTGCTATCAGGTCCGGCTCTAGAACGATTGCAGGCGTCGTGTCTGTCCCAAGTGGTCATTACCAACACGATTCCATTACGAGGAAAAGAACTGGTCTGTCCAAAGCTGCATCAATTGTCGGTGGCGCCACTGCTGGGCGAAGCCATCAGACGCATTCATGAAGATGAGTCCGTAAGTTCACTATTTGCCTAGGCCTGTCCAAGTGGGGCATCGCGCCGGAAGTCCAGGAGACGGAGGGAGATCATGAAATTCGATTTGATAGTGGGAGTGAGAGAACAAGCAGGAAAAGGCGCCGCGCGGTCTATGCGGCGAGGGGGGAAAATCCCGGCGGTGCTCTATGGACAGGGAGAATGTCTCTTGTTGACCGTCAATCCCGACTATTTAGTCAAGATCCTCAAGTCGCACACAGGCAGTACGGCGTTGATTTCACTCACCGTCGAAGGGGAGAAATCTAAACCGAATCGTACGGCTCTCTTGCGCGACTATCAAGTGGACCCGGTGACCGGGGCCTTGCTGCACGCGGATCTCTTTGAGATTTCCATGACGAAGCCGATTCGGGTGAAAGTGCCGATCAAAGTCGTCGGCAGCATTCCTGCCGGAGTCAAGGAAGGTGGTGTTCTGCACCACAACATGCGCGATGTGCATGTGGAATGTCTTCCCGCCGCCCTGCCTGACCAGATCGAGGTGGATGCCTCGGCCTTGACCATCGGTGCTGGCATCCATGTGAAGGACATCGGCGCGCGTGAAGGCGTCCGCTTCTTGGACGAGCCTGACCAAATGGTCGTCAGCGTGGCTGCGCCGATGTCGGACGCCAAGCTTGAAGCCTTGCTCACCAGCGGTGTGGGGGCGGCAGGCGAACCGGAAGTTGTAACCAAAGGTAAGGAACCTGGGGCTGAGGGTGCTGGAGGTGCTGAAGCAGCCAAAGCCGGTGCGGCAGCACCGGCAGGCGAGGCGAAGAGCGGCGAGAAGAAAGAAGCTGGGGCTGCTCCCAAGGCCGAGAAGAAAGAAGCTGAAAAGAAGAAGTAACGTTGCATCTTCTTGTTGGACTGGGCAATCCAGGCAAAGTCTACGCCCAGACCCGCCACAATGTCGGTATGTGGGCCATCGAGCGGGCCGCCGCTCGGTGGTCGATCCGACTCTCACCTTGTGGTACTGCTCAACGAGGGTCCGGGCGATTAGGAAGAGAGTTGGTCGAGTTAGCCTGCCTGCTCGATTGGATGAATGTGACGGGCCCTCCGCTAAAAGGACTTCTGCGCGAATTTGCACTTACCCCCAGTGAACTCATTGTGATACATGACGATTTGGACCTGGAACCAGGTCGGTTGCGGATCAAGTTGGCCGGTGGCCACGGGGGACATAACGGGATCAAATCTATCATCGAGGCACTTCGGACTCCGCAATTCGTGAGGCTGAAGATTGGGGTCGGCAGGCCTGCGCCGGGCCAGGATTCGGCTGACTATGTCTTAGAGGCGGTCACGAAGGACGAGATGACCGTCTTTGAGCCCTGTCTGGAGCGAGCTGTCGATGCACTGGAATGTCTGATTCATCGGGGACCTGAAGTGGCCATGAATCAGTTTAATGTCCGAGAGAAGTCCGTTGACGAAGGAGAGGACAAGAACTAATGGGCCTGTGTTGCGGCATGATTGGTCTTCCAAACGTCGGCAAGACAACCGTTTTCAATGCGTTGACCGGCGGCGGTGCATTGGCGGCCAACTATCCATTCGCCACCGTTGACCCGAACACCGGTATTGCCCTGGTGCCGGACCCTCGTCTGATCAAACTGACTGAAATCTTCACCTCGAAGAAAACCACCTACAGCACCCTGGAAGTGCGAGATATCGCCGGGCTTGTCGAAGGAGCCAGCAAAGGAGAAGGACTCGGCAATCAATTTCTCGGCCACATCCGAGAGGTAGATGCGTTGCTGCATGTGGTGCGCTGTTTTCAGGGAACGGATGTTGTGCATGTTAGTGGCGGGATCGATCCGCTCCGCGACATCGGTGTCATCGAAACCGAGCTCATGTTATCCGATCTGGAGACGCTCGATCGGCGGAAGCAGAAAAGTGAGAAGAAGGTTCGGGCCGGCGACAAGAAAGCGGCATTCGAAGTCGAGTTTGTTGCCAAGCTCATTGGAATGCTCGACAAAGGCGAGTGGCTGGGCAATCGAGACTACTCGCCGGAAGAACGGGTGATTCTCAATGAATGCCAATTGCTCTCTGCCAAGCCGGTTCTGTTTGTCGCGAATGTGTCCGAGGGAACAAATGCCGACGAAGCGATGGTCCAGACCGTACGCGAGTTCGCAGCCAAGCGCGGCGCCCGGGTCGTCACGATCTGCGGGCAGTTCGAAGCAGAGTTGTCGTCATTGCCGGAGAGCGAGCGGGCGGACTTCCTGAAAGAAATGGGGTTGACCGAATCGGGGCTCGTCCGACTGACCCGCGAAGCCTATACACTGCTGGACTTCATTACCTTCTTCACCGCGGGCGAAATCGAATCCCGCGCCTGGCCAATCCCAAAAGGTATGAAAGCGCCACAGGCGGCGGGCAAGATTCACTCAGACATGGAGCGCGGCTTCATCCGCGCCGAGGTCTATCACTACGACGATCTGCTGGCCTGTGGGTCAGAGACGAAGGTGAAGGAAAAGGGGTTGTTCCGCTTGGAAGGTAAAGATTACGTCATCAAAGAAGCGGACATCGTGTATTTTAGATTCAACGTCTAGTCGGCAGCCGCAGTTTCTGTCTCCTGCAAAAACACTCCTCGACCCCTTTGATCCCTTCGCTTTGCGTTGTGTTTCGGGTTTGAATTCACCGGTTGAAATTGGCTCACCAGCTGGACGTACTCATAAGCAGATAGGTGGGGCACAGGACACTACCTTAACATGGGTTTCCTGGCTCATGAGGCTGGATGGTGCTATCAATAATCATCAACGTAGTTATAGTTATACCGCAGGCACGGATTCAGGAGGCTACAGCGGTTCTTGCTTGTGATGATGGCGATGTGTGAGCAGAGATCCGAGAAATAACTTGATGCTCAGATCAATGCTGGGGTGAGCTCGAACTCGGGAATCAGCTGCTGGGTTACCACTCGATCCAGTCGGTGCCGGCTGATCGTCGGTAGGCGAATGAACTCAACGCCGAACGTGTTTTGTTGAACCCAACGGATTTTTGCCAGCTCGATGTACAGAGAAGAGGTGGGATCGGGCAGCAGCACGCTCAGTTTAACATAACTTCCTGTGAGGACTGTCCGTTCACAGGTTACCGAGCAGCCGGAAAGGGAAAGATTGGAGACCACCCCTTCGCCTACAAACGGGGCCCCTCCAAATATTACCGGATATGCAACCGGAAGCCGAGGATGGATCCGCCAGTTCACCGTTGCGTCTGCCATGCTTAGGCCCTCCATACACCCGCAGTCTATCCAAGTGACGGGCAGAGGGCCATTCCTCAGAGGAGGGGCCTGTGGCATACCAATCTTGTCAGTTTGATGAATTACGTATCAAAATCAGAGGCAGGGCGTTTCTGGCCGGTATTGCTGGATTCTGTAGTTGAGGGGACTGTTAAAGAAACGTTCTAGTACACCAGCTACGGGGCGAGGATCATTAGTCTTATGGTTTGACGATGGTTTCGTCTGATGAAGAAGGAGGAACGGTCGAGGGGAGTTCTAATCGCTCGAGCACATCCTGCTTGAGTTTTGTAGGTTCCTCAATACGGTTATCACGCTGTAGTGAATTGACATCCCTTGCTTTTCTGGCGTTTAACTCGATCATATCTGCATCGTCCCGAACGAGATGTGGAGTGAGAAACACAAGAAGATTCAGCTTCTCTATTTGACGAGACTGGGACTTGAACAACCATCCGAGCCATGGGATATCTCCCAGAAGGGGAATCTTCCTTTCGCTGAGGGTGATATTGTCGCGCACTAACCCTCCGACCACGAGGGTCTGTTTATCTTGAGCAACTGCGGTTGTTTCCATCGATCGTTTGGTGGTTGTGGGGCCGACGGGGATGCTTGCAGTGCCGGATCCAATGGTTTGAGCCACATTTTCTGCGATGGCTGTAATCTCTTGCTTAATTTCGAGGCGAATCAAGTCATCTTCAAGGACCTGGGGAGTCAACTCTAGTGTCACCCCTACGTCTTTCCGTTCGATCGTGACCAGCGTTCCACCAGTGATGCCTTGGGCTTGTCCCGTTGGGAACGGTCGATTTTCACCCACGACGATCTTGGCCTTTTGATTATCGGCAGCGAGGACCTGGGGCGTAGAAAGGACGTTCGTATCGGTGAGGTTCATCAGCAAGTTCATAAAGGCACGGACGTTGACTGTGTTCAAGACGGTGACGGCCCCACCTGTTGCTCCGCCCGCAGCGACGCCACTGATCGCCTGCGCTACAGTGGCGAGATCTTCCGGCGCTCGGTTCAATCCACCGATCCCCTGTAAAAAACCAGATTTACCTGCACCAAGAACCTGAGCGGGATCGGTGCCGATTTGTCGCAATCGGTCAACCTGAACTTCCAGAATGACGGCTTCCACAAAGACCTGTTTGCGCCGGATATCTAGATCATGAATCACTGTCCGGAGGTGGTTCCAGGCGACTTTGGTCGAACTGATAACGATGGAGTTGGTTGCCTTATCGGCAAACACCTGGACGGGTGCTTCAAATTCGGTCAGCGGTCTGATCGGAGGTCGAACCCCAGGGGTTATTTGCGCCACGGTCTGTGAACGCGCCACCAGATTGGTCAGTACGGCGGCCAGATCCGTCGCATTGGCGTGTTTGAGTTTGTAGACAAATACGCCACGCTCTGGCGGAAGATCACCCATCGGGACAACTTGGTAGAGGTTCCCTCCCTTTGGGACCACCGCCATCCGAGCGGCTTCTAATGCAGCCACGAACATGGTGAATGCCTGTTCGGGTGAAACCTTGCTCGGAGAGAAGACCGAGATCTTACCCCCTTGTTTCTTAATTGTTTCATCCAGGACGAAATTTTTCCCGGTAAGCTCGCTAATAAAGCGTACGAAGACGGGGATATCGACGTCGTTGAAATCGAGTGCCACTTTGGCTGGTTGGGCTGCCGAGACCTGTGAGAAACCGTTAGAAGACAAGGCGAAAGTGAGTATGAATAGCCAAGCCAAGCAGGCTTGGAGTCGCCTGTGGGTTGTTAATGAGGATCTGAAGCCTGAGGGGTTTTGCACGATGGACTTGTAATTCTGTGGTCTCGGCTCATCTTGATAGTACAACTTGACCGTATCATAGGCATATCGAAAGACACAACCAGGATGAGGTTTTTCGAAGGGGAATCGGAAACCAGTTGTTTCAACCTAGTTGGTCTACCGAGTGTTCGGCACCCACTGGGCTCCCGGTAACAGCTCAATACTCTCGCAAAAAGACCGATAAGGAGAAGGAGATGTGAGGGAGAAGTCACGGAATGGATCCCGAGCTCATACAAGATAAGGTTCTGGTTTTCTCTCAACAACTGCTCACTGAGGCTAAGGGAGACCCCATGCGGGCCCTAGGACTGCTTGTCCTTGTGTTGGATGGCCCAGAGATACTCTCACCAGATCATGCCTGGCGCCTTATCGGTGAGGTGCGTCGTGTCCTGATGCCCGACCTGACTGGTGAATCTCCCATACCCATTCAGCATCTTGTCGGTGATGCCTCATGGGAAGGGGAGCAACATTGCCTTCGTTGTGGAAGAATCTTGATGAAGCAGCTTCATGGGCCTGAGGGATCGCTTCTCCCTGGGTATGTTTTTGAAATCGGTTCACGTTTGACTTCTGAGCAGTGTGAACACTACCGAGTCTGTTTGTAGAGGTCTGGATACTGTCCGGTCGGGCTCGTATCCCGCTTGGGAGCGGCATGGTTCCACGAGATTCAGGGTGACTTGCGGATCACATATCCAGCAGACTTTCACCTCTGCTGTCGGTACGAGTAAAGTTTCGTCCAAAAATGGAGGGATGGAGCAGAGACACTCATGATGACTGACTATCCAACTGATTGATTTCACAAGACTTTGTCGCAAGATCCGATAAGCGATGGCGGCACTCAGATTGCAGACTCTTCACAAGTTTCGCCTCCATCCGGGCGATCAATCGGGGAGGCAAAGATTGCTGATTAGTTCATTGTATGAGGCCTCCACTGAGTAGAGATCTGCTAAGGTTGTAGCGTGCGCTGGAATAAGAAACCCCCCGTAAAATCAGATAAAAATCAGACTATCCGCAGTCACAAGCGTGGTGTGGTTGGCTACAGCAGGAAGACCGCTCTGCTTGAGGAAGCCATCACGCAAATGAATGCGGGAAAGTATGGGCGATCTTCAGCCGCGCTCAAGGAATTACTCGCGCTTGACCCCAATAACATGGAAGCGCGGAGGCTATTCGCCACATTACACCTTCGTCTTGGGAGTCTTCTTCCAGCAAAGCATGCGTTTGACTCGCTCATCGACGAAGCCTTTCAGCGTCAAGACTATTGGCTTGCGGAATCTTTACTTCGTGAATACTTAGCGACTGCCCAGCGGTGTGTTCCATTCTTGGAAAAACTTGGATCGATCTATCAGGAAAAGGGTGATGCACTTGAAGCCGTAGCCGAATACGGTAAGGCCATCGATATCTTGATCGAAGATCCAGACCCTGAGAACCCTCAGCGTGCAGCTCAGCTCTATGCGAAAATTCGAGATCTCGCTCCGGCGAGTCCTGTGGCCTTCCGGCTAGCCTCATTCTTTGATGCACAGACCGGCGAACTACTAGCCCGTCAGCCAAGTGAAAACACAGAATCGATCTATGCTCCGGCAGTTGACGCAACGGCAGTGGATTCAGAGGGGCAGGCTCATTCTGAACCGACAAATGAGGCGATGCCATGGGAGCTACCAAATCCTAATGACGTAGCCACGCTATCTAGTACTTCATCTTCTCTCTCTCCAGCTGCTTGCGCTGATGGTTCCAGCAAGGAAGGTCTGTCCCCTGAAGAACACGTACTGCCTATGGACGCACATTGTCCACAGCAGACGAAAGACGGGATCAGCGATGTAAGAGATGAAATCTCGGAAGAGATTCGTATACAGGAAATTCCCACAACACCTTCTGAATCAACGACAGGCGGTCCTTTCGAGCAGACTGCATCTGGAGGTGTCCTGTCAGAAGTATTGCAACCAGACTCTGTTGGAGAGGTCTCTGTGACGCAAGGAGAGACCGATCCGATTGTGCCACGAGGCGATGCAGCTGCAACCGAGGACCAGGGGAGTGTGTCGGGAGAGACTCGGCAAGAGGTTCTCACAGATGCGCTTAGTGCATCAGAGACTTCGGTACTTACGCACTCAACGAAGGTTCTAGAATCTCACGGTGATACGGCATTGCATGCTTCTCATACCGAACTCACAGCTTCGTCGCAAATGGAAGAATACCCTTCCTCCACATTGTCAGTAGCGGAGCCGGTGCCCACCGAGCTAACAGAAGCACAAAGCACGACGAAGTCCTTTTCGCAGCTGGTCGATATAGACTCTCAGGACTTGACCGCAACACAGTCATCGGGCTTCAGCGACTCATCAACAGAAGACCCAGTGTTGAATGAAACCGCTGAGCCTCGGCCGCAATCAGATTTCTCATGGAAGTCTGTGTTTACCAGTCCATGGAAATCTGAGAGTGAAGATTCAGGGAGCGCTGCTCAGCCTGAGGAAGACCCGCCTTGCGTTGGGGAACTCGTAGGTGAAGCACCGACAGTTTTTGCTTCTCAGGATTCGTCGTCAGGAAACCCATCCCTAGACAGTCGAGAAGGCGATCAGCAACCCACACACAAAGATGAATCTTCTCCCGGAAGTCCAATCGCGCCAATGCCATGGGATCAAGTGCAGGAATCCGTTATCTCGATCCTTCCGGCGCAGTTGGAGTCTCCTGTTGAGGAATCCACGGACTTGACAGTCGATCGATCCGTTGACGAAGCGAAGTTAGACTGGACGCCAAGAGCTGATGCAACCGATGACCAAGCGTCTCCGCTCGATACAACTTCTTCTGAAGCAGATTCCTTCTCGGTCGTTCGAGATTCTGAAGCGTCTTTACTAGTAGACACTCTAATCTCGTCTCAGATGGATCCTGATGCTGTAGGTGAAATCCAAACCTCAGCTCCGCATCCACTCAGTACAACTCTCCAAGAAACGGATTCCTTCTCAATTGTTCAAGATTCTGAAGTGCCTCACCCACAAGACACCCCAATCTCTCTTGAAGTCGACCGTACTGTTGCCGAGGTAGGACAAACTTCCTCGTCGACAGAAGAGGAGTCATCCTTCGTAGAGCCAGAGCAGCAAGACTCCTTTGCGACGTTTTCCGTAATGGATGAGGCACCGACACCGGAGGATCAGAACACAGGAGGTGCGGCGTCACAGCCTAGTGAAGAACCTATCGCCGATGATCAGGCGACGGTTCAAGACGAGGTTCATATCAAGAGTGTCGACTCTGTCTTGAGATTAAAAGCTGAACCTGTTCCGGCAGACCTTCAGCTATCACTGCAGAAAAACTCTATAGAACCCCCCTGGAATGCTCCTCAACATACTGATGGGGTGATCAGCGAGACGATTGGTGCAATCTCCTCTTTTCCCCATTCCTCCTCCTCCTCGCCTCCTACGATGCAAACGAAACAGAACATCTGGGAGACAGTGCCGGAAGTTCCAGTAACATCATCAGTCGCCACGGAAGCGGTTGAGGCTCGACCCCAGAAAAGCGAGTTGCCGAAAGAGGCGCTTGTTGAGGCGCGAGCGTCGATGCCCGAGCCGGGGCCTCCTCAAGAGGAATGGCAGAAAGCAGGAGAATCGATTCGATTTGTGGAGGAGCCCAAAGCTGCTCCTATGGCCAAGGTTGTCCCTCCGGTTTCGGAGCCACACGAAATGATTCAGCCTTTGTCTGCGGCAGCCAGCGCGGTTGAAGTTCTCTTTGAATCGACCCCAGATCTCAGAAAGACGGGGACAAGAGAACGTGTTGCGGAGACAATATCACACCGAAAACACGCTTCTATCTTAAGCTCAATCCGCATTGGGATCGCTGGATTTCTTAGTACATGTTTTTCTACTACCCATGCCATTGTGGCAACCTTCGTGGGGCTGATGGTGTTATCTGCGGTGGGTGTTGCATTGTGCATCGGGGCAATCGGCCTGACATGGGTCATTATGGAAGAGCCGCCTTCCCCGGCCTTTCAAAGTCTTACGACCACTCCTCAACGAACCTTGTTGGATTCCAGGGGAAATGGGTATCTGTTGTTGCTCGGGATTGAAGCAACGACAGGACAAGATCCAGTACAAGCGGGCTATGAGCGAAATCCTGATGCCGTGGATGCAAAGGCGGCATTGACCTGTTTTGGCAATTTGGGATCGGGGACGGCTGAACGATCGAATGCCTCGGCCGATGTCATGCGTGGATGGTTCCGCGGATCAAACCCCATCGGTCAATTCAAATCTCGTCAGGCGACCATCAAAGGATGGGTTAACGAGCATCAGCTCACACTTAATCGGTATGGGCAGTGGCAAAAACTGCCGTTCGAAGACTGGGGCTATGGCCAGCCTAGTAGTCCGCCCTGCGTCGCGATGGCATTTGCCCATCAATTGCACGTGGCAGATGGATTTGTACAGAGCCCGGATCTCGGAGTCGATCGCCTCGAGACAGATATGGAAGCCTGGCGAATCGTATTGGGCCAGGCAAGAACCCTTCCAATGAAAATGCTGGCCTTGCAGGCGATCAATGACGATATCGCCGTGGCTTCGGGACTGCTTGTCCAATCAGACTTCGATGCAACACATCTCGGACGAGTGACCAAGCTTCTTCGACCGCTCGACCAAGGAGAGCTTTCACTACGTTGGCCCATGCAAAGCGAGCTCGTGGCGGCTTCGAAAACATACGAAGATCAGCTGAAGGCAGCGCAAGCGGAAGAACAGGCGGTCTATTCAACGGTGGTATCTAGCCTTCCATTGCCCAAACAGCGCCGGCTCAATGAATATGCGAAACATTATGAAGCCTCTTACAAGGCTGCCAATGAAGGGCAACACGCTTCGGTGCCGAAGTTGAAGAGGCATGTCCACCTCCCTGCATCCATGTTTATGAACTATCTCACCAATCCGATCGAAAACATTGTGGGTCTTGAACCACTTCCTCCGTGGGATCGTTACAATGGATTGGTCGTGGATACGGATGCCCATCTCCGACTGGCGAGTCTACAGGCTTGGTTACGGCGTGGTCCCGCAGATGGTGATCTTCTCGCCCGTATCGCGAAAGCGGGACAGAGTTTTTATGATCCGTTCACGGGGCTTCCGATGTTGGTCAATATGAAGAAAGGCGTCTTTTACAGTGTTGGGCATGATGGTAAGGACCAAGATGGTGATCCTGAGCTGGATGTCGTGGCGGAGATTCCCATCGGACATACCATGACTGCTTCAACCAAGTCGGCAACGAGGTCATCCAAGGCAAAATAAGTCCTCACGATTGGTAATCTCCTGGATCTTTCCCGCAACCCTAGGCTTGACAGCGCTCCCGGTCTTCCACACAATCACCGCACAATCGTCAACCAAGAGGATTCACAGGACATTTCTCAAAGCTGTCTCATGGCCGTCGCTCAATGAAAAAGGGCAAGACATTTCTCACGCCTATTCCGACTCAGATCGTTTCGAACGAGGAGTTCCATCCTATTCGTCAGACGGCTCAGCAGAAGGCTGTCGAGCAGCTGGCCGCCGCTATGGTGGAGAAAGCAGCGGGTCGGCGAGGCGTCTCGCGTCGAGAGTTTTTGAGAACAACGGGCGCAATGGCGGCCGGGTTTTTGGCCATGAACACGCTGTTTGGCCGATTCTTCAACATCAATGGGATTGAGCTGTCCGAGTCTGCGGCGTTTGCCGAACAACAGGGAGCGCCATATTTTATTTTCGATGTGCAGACTCACTATGTGAGCTCAGGCTATGATCCGTCTGATGCCGAAGCGAGTCGCAAGGGAGCAGTGTCAAAACAGGCACTGCTTTCCCTCAGAAAACATATTCGCGAGACAGGACTGAATCCAAAGTTGGCAGGGGATCAAGGCTCCATCGACGATCTCTCGTGGAAGAATTTTGTGAAGGAGGTCTTTTTCGACAGTGAAACCAGCATCGGTTTGATCAGCACCCCCCCGGGGCCCTACCCACAAGAAGCCGTCGTTCCCCCGAAGGAAATGGCGCATATCCGTGATGAGATCAATCGGTTGGCTGGTTCACAGCGAATGCTGGCGCACGGTCTCGCGACACCTCAGCTCGGGTCGGCTGATTTGGAATTTATGACTATGCAGGCTGAAACGCTCAACGTCGATGCATGGAAGTGCTACACCGGATCTTGCCCGAAGGGATTCGACAGAGGTTGGCGTATGGATGATGAGCAGATCGCCTATCCGATGTTGGAACAGGCTCGGAAGCTCAGGGTGAAACAGGTGTGTGTCCATAAAGGCCTTCCCCTTGGTCCCGTACCGGACTACAACCATCCGAGAGATCTCATCAAGGCCGCCAAAGACTTTCCTGATCTTAACTTTTTGGTGTATCACTCCGGACTCCGTGGAGTAGCTTCCATTGATCAGATATTTGCGAAGACCGGTGAAATCCCTTGGACTACGGAATTCTGTCGGATGAAGGAGAAAGAGCCGAGGATCTCAAACATCTACATGGAGCTGGGTTCGACGTTTGCACAGCTGGTGACCACCTATCCATTGATCTGCGCGCATCTGCTGGGACAGCTCATTCGTTCGTTCGGGGTCGATCATGTCCTTTGGGGAACAGATTCCATCTGGTATGGGACGCCGCAATGGCAGATCGAAGCGTTCCGCCGATTCCAAATACCCGATCACGTGGTCGAGAAGCATCAGTATCAGCCCTTGACCAGGCAGACCAAAGAACGGATTTTCGGACTGAATGCTGCCAAGATTTTTAAGATCGATGTCGAAACGAAACGGAAGGCGCTGCCGGGTGATGCTCTTGGTCGGCTCAGGATGAGCTACTTGGAGGAGGGACCGGAGCCGAGTCAGCGAGTATACGGATGGGTTGCAGGGTGAACGAGGCAGGACAGGTCGTGTCTGCTCGCGCACCGCGCACAAGAAGAACATGGTTCTCATCCCGTCGCCAAGAGCAATGGGATGGGCTCCGGGTCGAACAAGTTCTGTTTGGTGCTTGGTACATGCGTGCCACCGGACATTGACCTGTTCTGCCTCGTGGATAATATGAGGACAAGAAAGAAGGAAAACCTGAATGAGAAGTGAAATTTTGTATCCCGGCGCATTTCCAATGGTGCGTGTGGAGTTGGCGGAGGGCGAACACATCAAGGCGGAATCAGGTGCGATGGTGGCCTGCTCGCCGACCATCGATATTGAAAGCAAAATGGAGGGAGGGTTTCTGGGAGCCCTGTCGAGAAAGTTTCTGACAGGAGAGAAGTTTTTCTTCCAGACGTTACGTGCCAGCCGAGGCGCTGGCGAGGCGCTGCTCGCTCCGACTGTGCCGGGCGAAATCATCGTGTTGGAACTCGATGGTGTGAACGAGTATATGGTGCAGAAAGATGGATTCTTGGCAGGCGCGGACGGAATTGCCATTGACAGCCAAATGCAAAGCATGAGTCGCGGATTGTTGGGCGGCGAGGGGTTCTTCATTCTGAAAATGAGTGGAAAAGGGATGCTGGTTCTGAACAGCTTCGGAGCCATTCACAAGATTGAATTGAAACCGAGTCAAGAATATATCGTCGATAATAGTCATCTGGTGGCCTGGTCGACCACAACCTCCTACAACATCGAAAAAGCGACCTCCGGCTGGGTGGCCAGTTTCACCTCTGGGGAGGGGTTTGTCTGTCGGTTCCAAGGGCCGGGGGTGGTGTATATCCAAAGCCGCAATCCTCGCGGCTTCGGTTCATGGGTCAGGCAGTTCATTCCGGTCTCCGAATAGGGGATGCTGAAAACTCCCGCCAACTTCGTTTTCGGTTCGAAACAATCCTCGACGTACCCCAAGCCTGCGGCCTTGTTGGCCGCTGTTTTGGGCATCCGCGCAAGAACATTCCGCCGTCAATGAGTCAATCGAGAACCAGCCATGAGTGAATTCCAACCCAACGCACTCTGTTTCGGCGATGGATTCCCTGCCAGCGGTGTGCCCTGCGTCGTTCATGTCGACGGGCATGGACTCACGGTGACCTTTCTCCATAACGTTCACGGAGCCGAGAACCGCTCCGATTCTGTGCCGTTTTCGGATATGAGCGTGTCTGCTGGTGGGTTGGACCACGATCAGCTCGTGGTGAAATGGAATAGCCCGACAGAACAGCGGACCATGTATCTCAAAAACCCTGACCTGATTCGGGCATTCCGACAAGCGGCCCCGGCTCATTTGAACAGCCCGCTTGAACGGGCGGCGGAACAAGTCCGTCAGGTGCGGAAGCGACAACGGCTTGTCTGGGGTGTCGTCGGTGGGAGTCTCCTGGCACTGGTGCTGGGGTTATGGTTTGGAAGCGATGTGCTGGTCGAACTGGCAGTCGATCGCATTCCAATCGAGTGGGAACAGAAGCTGGGTCAATCGGCCTATCGCGACTTCCTTGGCGGGCAAGAGGTCATACAAGAAGGTCCAGCTGTGGCGGCAGTCGAGGAGATGACTCGTCGCCTTGCCAGCCAAATCCAGGATAACTCTTACCGATTCGATGTCACCGTCGTCAAGAATGATGTGGTGAATGCCTTTGCCCTGCCAGGTGGCTACGTCGTTGTCTTTACCGGACTGCTGAAAAAGGCGGAACGTCCGGAAGAGGTGGCTGGGGTCTTGGCGCATGAATTGAACCATGTCTTGCAGCGACATGGACTCGAGCGGATCGTTAAGCAGCTGGGTTTCATCGCCGTGGCTTCGATCATTTTGGGGAACCAGCAAGGCTTGGGGCAGATGATGAAACAACTCGGCGTGGAATTGATGACGCTGAAGTTCGGCCGAGCACAGGAAACCGAAGCAGATCTGACAGGCCTCCATCTGCTGTACCGAGCCAAAATCGATCCCTCCGGTATGATCACCTTCTTTGAGCGGCTGGCGGAAAAGGACGAGGGGCGGGTCGAATTGCTGTCCACCCATCCGATGAGCGGTTCAAGGGCCGAGCGGTTGAAAGCCGAGCTCGCGGCTATGCCAAAGGTAATCCCAGAACCCTTTGCGTTCGAATGGGAAAAAATCAGAACGTCACTTGGCGTTCCGACCAGTACAGGCTCATGAGTGGTCTCCGTTCGCTCCGTTTCGGAGTCATTGCCGATACCCAAGGGTTCTTCGATCCGATATTTCAAAAAACTTTTCGTCATATCGATCATTCTCTTTTGGGCAGAATTTATCTCAAGATCGTTCTGTGCTGAATGAGCCCCCTCATGGGACTTTGTTCGGAGCAGGTTGTGCCTGCCTTCCTTATTATGCTAGACGAATGGGGGCATGAATAGGGGAGATGGCATAATTATACCTCGGTACTTATAATGAGGAGTAGATCATGGCTAAACTAGTCCGTCGCATGGTGATCGCGGTTGCATTGATGTGTTTCGTAACGGTGAGTACTGCCTGCTATGGTCCGTTCAATCTCACGAAGAATGTTTATCACTGGAACAGCAATGTCAAAGGCAGCGGACAAGTCAATGACAAGTGGATGAAGGAAATTGTGTTTTTCGGCATGCTGATCGTTCCGGCATATATGTTCTCGGCGTTGTTGGACACGTTTATCTTCAACTCCATGCATTTTTGGACCGGCGAAAGCCCGGTAAAGGCGTCCAATATGGGAAGCGATGGTACGCAGGTGACCACTGTAGGAGAGACCACGATTCGATGGACTCCTTTGGATGATGGGGCAAGGGTTGTCTATGAGCGTTGGGGGGTTATCGAGCGTCGTGCCACGATTGTGGCCAGTGAGGCCGGGTACCGTCTCATCGATGAGAATAATAGGGTTCTGTCTGAGGTCGAGTACGCCGCAGACGGGAGCCTTCAACTTCGTGATGGTAATGGCCAGCTCGTGAATCGCTGGAACCTGGAGGAGCTACAGGCGATCGCACTGCGTCAATAACTCAACATTTGGCAGAGTAGTTGGCGTAGATAGGATTGAGAGTTAGCGGAGGACATTGGCGAAATGATGTGAGATTTCGCCAGAGGAGTTAGAAGCGCAGGCCTGCGCCTGCCAACCCATAGTGGGTACGAAAATCGATGGCCAGCCCTTCCCAATGATAGTTGGATGAGAAGTAACGGTATTCGCCAAACAAAAAGACCTTGGGGCTGAGGAGAACTTGCGCCCCTCCGAGATACTGATGTCCTAGGGCTCGAGCTGAGTCAAAGTCCTTATCGTCCCGTCCCGCAATGTTCGGGTTGAGGAGGGTACCGTGGGACCATCCTATGCCGACACCGACATACGGACGAATCCTCTCACCCGGATAACGCAGGATCAGGTTGAACGTTGTATTTAGCACAAGTAGGTCGGAGCGACCAGTCCCATTGTTCTGCCCATTGGCGACGTTGGGAAAGGAGAGTGCCCCGCTGTGTGCGTTGGAATCAATTTCTAGGCCGACGATTCGACGCAGCGCAGCTGGGAAGAGTCCCACCTTCAGCCCAGCACCGAGGCCATTCTGAATCGAGACAGGAACCGTCGTCCCTTGGTTGAAAATCTCTAGATCACGGGGCCAGCTGCCCAGTGCATACGCGCTCAGTTCCACGTCTCCAAATTCGGCTGGCAAAGCGACTTCGGTGAGGCTCGGACACCAGAGCAGCAAACAGAACAGCGTGGTGGATCGTGCCAGGGAATCGAGACCCATGGTTTCACGAAGGGATGAAGGGCGGAAAATGAAAGGGCCTTCCGGAAATCATCCCGAAGGCCCTTTCTACAGACTACAGTTTGCTAGTTGCCGCGAACAATCGTGCACCACTCGCCAAAGATGCCAAGAATATTTTTGGCGGAGTGGTCGACGACTGCGACGGTGCTGATTCCACCAGCTGTCTTGGCAGCCTGGATGCTAGCGTCACCGGTTGCGACCCAGCCTAGAATCGTTGTGGCGCAGGCCTTGCCCTCTTTGGGGGCCGCCGCCGCGTCGGTTGCGACAATGCCGTACTTAACGTCAGCGAAGATACCGCCTGCCAGTGGAGATGCTACGGGCATACAGCCAGTCAAGCTGAGGCCGAGTAGGGCAATGACCGCGAAAGAGAGTCGGGACGCGTGCTTCATAGATCCTCCTTAATTAAATTTAGTGAACCACGGAGTCTGCTTAGGTACTCTAAGCCATAATGCGGAAGAAGGAGTATAGGTGTATACGTAATACCAGTCAATTGGGAATTTGGTCCCAAAGAAGCAAGAGGGAGTTAGGGCCAATTGGTTTTTTTGCACTTACATATATATATGTAATATATTATAAATACATTTGAGAGCACGTCATTGTCAGGATTCCAATAGGGACGTAGCAGGAGGATGAGAGGAGTCTTGCTTACGCCACCTTGTGGAAAGCGATGCCGGAACGAAGCTCGCATAAAGTTTGGTTGCTATCGGTTGAGTAGATTTAGAATCGACGATGCCAAGAAAAAGTTGTTGCGCTCATCTGTGATTTGTCTATAATTATCCACCCACTTGAATTGGAACGAATAGTTCATGAAGCCGAACTTTTTTATCAACATCGCTAGTGAATTCGGCTATACTTCGGGTCGGTGTTTTGGCAACGAGTAGTGGGTACTCATACTAATTATAATGGAGGAGGACTTATGTCGAAAAAAGTGCTCGTATTGGCTATCGTCGTCCTGTTCGGTTCTCAGGCGGGTCTGGCAATGGCGTCCAATCCAGACACGGGCCCAGGCTGCGGCTTAGGGAAGTTGGCTTGGGGTGAGTACAAGGGCCAGAAGGAAATCGCCCCCCAGGTGCTGCAGGCGACCACGAACGGCACCTTTGGCAGCCAGACGTTTGGCATCAGCTTTGGAACCTCCGGTTGCACCAACGATGGCAAGATCATGACCGAGCAGAAGACCACGATGTTTGCATCGTTGAACTTCGAGGCGCTCTCTGCAGAGATGGCACAGGGGAGGGGCGAGCACTTAACCTCGCTTGCTACTCTGATGGGAGTTCCAGAAGATCGCCACGCAGAGTTCTTTGTTATGACCCAGGAGCGCTATACGGCACTGGTTCAGGCTGGTGAGGCTTCTCCAGTCGCGTTGGTCAAGTCCCTCAATGATGCGATCGCGGGCCATCCGGTCCTTGCGCAAGCGTCGGTACGCTAAGCCATTCCAAGGGCCCTGGCAGAGATGTCAGGGCCCTTGTTGTCTCTATTGACACCGTGGTACTTCCCCTCCTTTTCTTTCTTGTTTCTTTGCTCGTTCCACTCTCTTCCAGCGCGCAGCAATCGTATCGCGACCCGTACCTCACGCAACTCATCGCCCAGGCGAACCAAGAGAAACTCGCGGACCAGCGAGAATGGCATCTGTTACTGCACTACCAGAAGGGCATCTTTGGAGGTTATGAGAGCGAACAAGACGATCCTGGTTTCTTTATGTCTGCAAACGGGAAGACGGATCCGGCCGCCGAGCTTGCGGCGACTCTTGCACAATTCTTTTCTGCTGAATTAGTTGCCCGGTCACGACAGCCGGCTCAGTGTGCCTTTATTGCGCGGTATCATTGGCTCAAAGAGCAACTGAAGTTTGATCCGACTCGATTGCCACCTCTTGCCTGTGAGCGCTTTGATCGATGGTATGCGGATTTCGAAGTCGAAGCGATTTCTCTCATCTTTCCATCGGCATTCCTGAACAATCCGGCATCAATGTTCGGTCATACGTTGTTTCGTGTCGATCAAAAAGGCCAAACAGAACAGACCCGGATCCTTGCCTACAGCATCAACTTTGCCGCCGATGTTCCCGCCGGCGCCGGTCTGGCCTATCCCATACGAGGCATTTTTGGGAGTTACAAAGGATATTTCTCAACGATTCCCTATTACCTCAATGTGCAGAAATACCGTGATATCGAAAACCGGGATATTTGGGAATATCGTCTGAACCTCACGGAAACCCAATTGCGACGGTTTCTGATGCATGCGTGGGAGCTGGGGAATGCCTACTTTGACTATTTTTTCTTCAAAGAGAACTGCTCCTACCATATTCTGGCGTTGCTAGATTACGCCGATCCCAGTTTGCATTTGACGGATGAGTTTCTGTTGTGGACCGTTCCGGCTGATACCGTCCGATTGATTGTGTCAAAGCCGGGCCTGGTATCGCACATTACCTATCGCCCGTCCCGCAGTACCGTCATCAAGCGCAAGCGAGAATTCTTATCTGCTGAAGAACGGGACTTGGCCCATCGAATCACGCATGATCTCACGGAGCTCGACGCCCCGTTGTTCGCTGGATTGAATCCTCCACGGCAAGCCTTTGTCCTTGATCTCGCATCCGACTATCTGCGGTACCGAATCGACACGACCAATTCTCCGAAGCTGGAGTGGAAAGAACGGAACCGTGAAGTGCTGAAGACTCGGAGTCAACTCCGGATTCCATCTGAGGAGTTCACCGTACGTCCCTTTGCCAAACAGCCTGAGCTTGGCCATAAAATGTTCAGGGCTGCCCTTGGTGGAGGCTGGAGAAACAACGATACCTTTGAGGAGGCGACTTTTCGGGGAGGATATCATGACTTACTCGATCCGGAGATTGGGTATACGCCCGACGCTCAGATCGAGATGGCCTCCATCACGGTCAGACACTACAACCGAGCGGACCAGACACGGGTAGAACGGGCCACGCTGCTGAATCTTCTGTCACTCTCGCCCATCGACTCCGTTTTTCACGCCCCATCCTGGAAGCTCAACATTGGGATGAACACCATCCGGCATAACGATTGTCAACTCTGCAGCAACGGCTTCTTCAATAGTGGGATCGGTGGGGCGAAAGAGCTGCGGATGTTGAAACGGGAGGTTCTGTTCGCGTTTGCCGAAGTGGAAGGCAACGTCAGCGGCGCCTATGATGAAATGCATCGAGTCGGGGGAGGTGGAACAGTCGGGATGCTGGCCGATATTACAGAACACTGGAAGATGATGGCGACCGGGTCGTATTTAAAATTTCCATTGGGCGACAAGTCCGATGATTTCCGATGGTATATTGGATCCCGCCTGGCATTGGCCAGGAATTGGGCAGTGAGACTCGAGTACAACCATCGCAATCACGACAATGACGTTCTCTTCAGTGTGCAAGCATTCTTTTGATTTATTGAGTTGGGGGAGAGTGAGTGCAGAGAGCCGACTCTTTCTTCTCTGAGGTTGATTCCGCTATGCTCATCCGGTGAGCTTCCTTGATCAATTCTTCGTCTATCATCCCGAGCCATGGCAAGATAGAGAGTGGGCACGAGAGAGTGGGTTGCCGCTTGAAGATGTGTGGTTTCAGACGTCTGACGGCGCCCGATTGTTCGGTTGGTACGTTGAAGCGGCCGCTGATCGTCCTGTCATGCTCTGGTGCCATGGCAATGCAGGCAACATCATCAATCGCCTTGATAATCTCAGGCTTCTACATCAGATGGGGCTGTCCGTGTTCTTGTTCGACTATCGAGGGTATGGGAAGAGTCAGAATATCCGTCCCACGGAAGAAGGGTTCTACAACGATGCCTATGCGGCGTACGACTACCTTGCACGAATCAGGAAGATTCGTCCCGATCGAATGGTCCTGTTTGGGCGATCGCTGGGAGCCTCAGTGGCAGGCGAACTCGCAGCCCAACGGCCTGCTGCTGCCTTGATCCTCGAGTCGTCGTTCCCCTCAATCGAAGCAGTCGCCAAAGTGCATTACGGCGGATTTCCGGCTCATTGGTTCCTTGGGGCGCAGTTTCGATTGGTCGATCGTCTGCCACATCTTTCGCTGCCGAAACTGATTATTCACGGGGACAAAGACGATATCATCCCCGTGGAGTTAGGCCGTCAAGTCTACAATGTGGCAAAACCACCCAAGGAATGGTTTGGTATTCCCGGTGCCAATCATAACGACACCTATGTGGTGGGTGGGACGGCTTACTTCCGCCGGCTCGCGGAGTTCATCCGGAAGGCGCTTGTCGCCTACTGAGGTTAGGCTAACGTGCATTCGATGGCGATGAGCTCCTCCAGCTACCGTTTCGCTTCTGGCGGCGGCCAGTTCATTTCAGCGTGCCGGCCACAGTAGTAGCACAAGAGACGGTACCGTGCTTTGCGGCGGGGATTGGGCAAGGAAACGAAGGTAATGGGGGTCTCATCGAATGGGCAGGTTGGCTGTTCGTGGAGGAGATGCATTTCCGCCATCAACGTGATGGACGCGACATCCCATGAAGGAGGGTGTTCTTCCTTGCCGGTGAGCTTCTCGACCGTGTGGCAACGTTCACAGGTGGCTTCGTAGCTCTTGACGCGAGCACTGTGCAGGGTGTGATCGGCCACGTCCATCGCTCCGCCGCAGCCAGGCTTGGCGCAGCTAACACGTTCATGCTGCAGCGCCTGCACAAACCTCCGATGCTGCTCCCGTTCCTGATCAGATTTCATGTCAGATCCTCCTGAGTTCGGATATCCCGTTCTTTCCCCTTCTCAAGAATCGGATCCAGGTTGGCTCCCCTGTATATATTGACCAGTTCAGAAATATCATTTCTCCCGCTCTTGTGGTGAGAGGAGTGGGTTGGTTTCACACTGCGCGCATTGGACCGAGCGCCGCCTCAAGTTTGGGATATGACCGAATCTTGGCGCGCGGACAGCGAGCACTGAAACTAACCCACTTCTCTCACACCTTCATATTCCCCAGGCTCCGCTAATTTGGATATTGGCTCCATTGACATAGCGTGCCTCTTCACTCAGTAAAAATCGGACTGCTGCGACGGTATCGTCCACGGCACCGATGTAGCCGGCGGGAATGCGTTTAGTCATAGCCGCAAGCTCTTGGGCTGGAGCGCTACCGGAATCGATAAAGCCGGGGGAGATGGCGTTGACGGTAATGCCGTAGGGCGCCAAGAGTTTGGCTAACGTGCGTGTGAGGATGAGCACGCCAGCCTTGGCAATGTAATGGGCCGTGACGTCGGCTTGTGCTTCCATCTGATCGGCATTGGCCATACTGAAGTTGATGATGTGGCCGACCTTGCGGGCTTTCATGCCCGGTGTAACAGCTTGCGCAAGATAGAAAATGGGATGCAGGTTGCTGTCGAACATCTCATTCCAGCCCGCAACAGTTTCATCGAACAGGTTGACTCGATGATAGGGACCGGCGCCATTGATCAGGACATCGATTCCGCCCCACTCATTTTCAATCTGTGTGACCATGTTCTTGGCGGCCATGGGATCAGAAACATCGCAACGGAGGGTCAACGCTTGTCCTCCTCTGGCCCTGATGTCCTGAGCAGTGTTTTGTGCCTCCGTGTCGCTGGTTCGGTAACAGATGGCGATCTTCCACTGCCTGGCGGCAAGGTCAAGGGCGATACCTCGACCGATACCTTTCGCTCCTCCAGTGATGAGTGCAACGTGTTGGCTCATGTGGTTCCTCGGCTGAACAGTTGGTGGGTAATTATGCTCTCGAACGAAGTCGTTTGGCGAGTGTCTGTAGCACACCGGCTGTACGATCTGAAAACACTCGCTCGTTTTTCGGTTTTTTGGTCTCGGCGGCGCACGCTTCAATCAACGCTTCAAGATCCGCAAGAGTATCGACGTCGCGCCATGGTTGAAGCAAGGCAGTCTTAAGACCGAGCTGGGCAGCTCGGTCTTGTGTGAGTCTCAGAACCTGATCGGTTGACCAGGGCATATCGGTGAAGAGTTCTGGGCTCGTCCGGTTCATTCCAATCAGATAATAGCCTCCATCCAAGGCTGGGCCGAGGGCGAGATCGTGGTTGTCCAGCAGAGTGAGTACCTGTTTGAAATATTCGAGCGGCACGGTCGGTACGTCTGTCCCCATGATGAGGGTTCGGCGATAACCACGCGAAAACATCGTTTCAACAGCCTGATGCATGCGCGCGCCGAGGTCATCCCCGACTTGATCGATCAACGTGACCCCTTGCCGCTCTTCCATAATCTTGAAAAACACATGGCTGGTAGATGGTGTGCAGGCAAGGTAACGATCTATCGACAATTTCAGCTTCCCGACGGCGGCCTTTGTCCGTTCGAGGGTATCGAGCACAAAGCTACCGTGGAGTGTGGCAGCTTCATCGGGAGCCAGCGGTGGGCAGAGACGTGTCTTTACCTGCCCAGGAATGGGCGCTTTGGCGAAGATGACGAAGGCGGTGCGGGGAGCCGAGGTCTGACTGTCGGAATGGGAAGGTGGCATGTGCTATCGCACCGCGGAATAGACACGAGCAAGTTGATGGGGACTCACTCCGGCCCAGTAGAGAAAGCGCAGCGTCCACATGAGGAGAATGGTTCTCAGCGGGCCTTGTGTGTCCCATCGTCTAAACGAGGTCACGACAGTGTCCCGGAGAGCCATAATACGACCGGCTTGCTGTAAGCGTCTGCTGAATTCGATGTCTTCCATCAGCGGAATCTCAGTGAAACCGCCCAGCATCTCGAATACTTCACGGCGCACAAAGAGGGCTTGATCGCCGGTTGCAATCCTCGTCAGGCGCGACCGGCGATTCATAAATGAACTGATGACTTGACTCCACGCCGAAGAGCTATCGAACCGGACGTCGAAACGTCCACCTACTACGGAAGGACTGGCTAAGGCCAATCCAACAATCCGTTCGGTTTGCGGTGGAAGTTGGGTGTCGGCATGCAAGAAGAGGAAGACCTCACCCTGACTGGCCTTCGCGCCTTCATTCATTTGGCACGCGCGCCCTTGAGGCGACGTAATGACACGGGCGTTGGACGTGTGGGTGCAAAATTCTTGAGCAAGATCAAGAGTACCATCGGTGCTGCCTCCGTCAACGATAATGATCTCGGTGGGAGCAGATGCCGATAGGCACGCAAGGGTCCGGGGTAGACTCCGTTCTTCGTTAAACGTTGGGATGATGACGGAGATCGTCACCATGGAGGTCACACTGTAGGTTTCTTTGGTTCGACGAACATGAAGTACATGACAATGATGATCGTACCCCAAAAAAGCATCTGCTTGTGCCAGAACAGGACTTCTCCATACTGAAAGAGGACCAATGCTAAGGTGATCGCAATGCCCATGACTCCGTAACGGATGCTTGGAGCTTCAATGGCTGCATTGGCCCAGATTGTCAGACCCCCAAAATAGATGAGAAACGGGACCTCATTAATTTCAAACCCGCCGCTGATGGAGAGGAAGATATTCAAAAAGCCGATGAACATCAGCGCGGTCCCGATCATCAGGCCGATGACGTGGACTTGGTGCTCATTTCCGCCTTCTTGCTCTCTCGGTTCGTTGTGAGGAGGCGGCAGATCAGATGGAGCCATAGTTAGACTTTGAAATGTTTGCTCAGTGTCAGTGTTTGTTGTTGGTAGGATGATCCCAACCGCGACCCATAGAGTTGCGTTGGAATTCCCAGCATCTTGTCATAGACGACTTTGAAAAAGGTCTGTCCATCATGGATTAAGAATGGCACGTCATGAGGACGAACTTCCAGTACGACTTGTGTCCCTTTGATCTCCCCCTTCAATCCATAACCAAATCCGGGGTCAAAAAAACCGGCATAATGCGTTCGGAGCTCGCCACAGGCCGCTTCGTAGGCCACCATTTCCGCCGCGTAGCCGGGGGGAACACGGATGCGCTCCTTGGAGGCCAGGATATAAAACTCTTCCGGCTCCAATAGCAAGCTGTCATGACGATGACGGCGAAGCGGTTCCCAAAAATCAGATGCGGCATAATGACCGATTTTCGCCAGATCAATGACATGACTGTTCTTCTTCGCGCGGTATCCGATCACATGAGCGTCGCCCCGATCTGATCCTGCGAGATCAATACGAAGGAAGAGACCCCGGTCGGCACGAAAGTCACGTCGGCCTACGGGCTTGTTGAAGGCAGCATTCTGATAGAGCAGCGGAGTGCTTTGATGGAGCGACTGGAGCGCGTGGTCTGAAACCATAGCTTCACCGGATACGAATCGGATTTGGTTCAAGGATTGCCCCGTGCGAACTTTGACGGCGAAGGAACGTGGGACGACCTCCAAGAACAGCTGGCCCCGATAGCCGGTACGAATTTCATCGAATCCGGCGGTGAGATCCGTGACCACACGGGTGAAGACGTCCAACCGGCCGGTCGTGCTTTTAGGGTTCGCGCGTGCGCGGATGGCCTTTGGTAAGGCTAGTTGTTCCAATAGCGGCACCAGGTACACATGGCCCTTTTCCAGAATGGCGCCGGCGGACAGATCCATCTCGTACATGACCAGATCGGACTGATAAAAATCCAGCACGTTGAGTCGGGAAGAAATAGCCGACAACTCGGGCAAGAAACTGCTGATCAGTCGGTAGGCTTTGTGGCCAAGGCGGAGATCAAGACTGGCCGGTTGAATTTGTCGTTCTTCGATCGCGGGAGAAGACGTAATGGCGTGGCTCGCGATCAGTTGTTTGATGTCCTGATAGGGGAGAATACCGGACCGGCGCGATCGTGTCGTCACAGGTCGTCCGAGTCTCCGCCACAGCTGTTTCCCCACGAGGTGAAGCCATCGCGATCAGGATAGCTGTCACTGCAGGCCGCATAGGCTTCTTCCTCTGAAGCATCACGCGAGGATCTGGCTCCGACCATCGGAAGCTCGCGCCCAGACTCAACCTTAGGCTGAGGGTAGTGGAACGATTTGTTTTCGTAGTTGCGGAGGAGTGCGCCGTCTTTGTCCAGATGCACCAAGTAATTATCCGGTAACAAGGGGATCTTGCCGCCGCCACCAGGCGCATCGATCACGAAATGGGGCACGGCCATTCCACTGGTGTGGCCTTGGAGGGCTTTGATAATGTTCAAGCCGGTTTCGACAGTCGTCCGGAAATGATTCGTCCCCTTCGTCAGATCTGCTTGGTATAGGTAATAGGGCTTCACACGTGCGAGGAGCAGTTGATGGACGAGGCGTTTCATGGTTTCCGGATCGTCATTCACATCTTTCAGAAGCACGGTTTGGGCGCCCAACGGAATACCGGCGTCCGCCAGCATGCCGCAGGCGGCTTTGACTTTGGGAGTGAGTTCATCCGGATGATTGAAATGCAGGTTCATATAGATCGGGTGGTACTTTTTTACCATCTCACAAAGCTTGGGAGTGATGCGTTCAGGCAACGATCCCGGGACCCGTGAGCCGATCCGGATCAGTTCCAAGTGCGGGATCGTCCGAAGCGCCTTGAATATCCGTTCGAGGAGGTGGTCGGGGAGCAGCAGTGGGTCACCTCCCGAGAGAATCACATCTCGGACCTCCTGGTGCTCTCGAAGATACTGGATAGCGCGATCCAATTCGCCTTTCTTGAGGAACCCAGGCTTGCCGACCAGTCGCTTTCTGGTGCAGAAACGGCAGTAGATCGGACATTGATTGGTCACCATGAGTAGGACTCTATCTGGATACCGGTGAACGAGGTGCGGCACTGGGCTCATCAGATCTTCTTCCAGCGGATCGTCATCAGCTGCAATATCGTCCAACTCCGCCATATCAGGGACGACCTGTTTCCAAATCGCATCTCCCGGAAATTTGATGGTATCGAGGACAGTTGGGGTGATTCGTACGGGGTATGGGCCAACGATCGCTTCAACCTCTTTCTCGTCGAGCCCGAACCGTTCCGCCAGGTCTTTGGGTCTTACGATGCTCCGTGCGAGGACTTGTTTCCAGTCTTCCATGAATAGTCTTTCGTTAATTAGTTGATCCGGCAGGAGGGGTGGTCGTCGTCTTCGTCCAGCATGTCCGGCGTCGCACGGGCTTGAGACTCAAATTGCGTCGCTGCGGCGCCGCCCACGTTATCGGTTCCGTATTGCTTATCCAAATAATCAAGAATGTCGTCAGTTTCCGTCAGCACGAGATCGCCGTCTTTGAGGACCGGTACATAATATTGGCCGGATACGTCGTAGACTTGAGTCCGCATCCGTCTGCTGTCAGGCACGATGACGTCTTGATAGGATACCCGTAAGTCGCTCAGTTTTTGTCGGACCACGTGACAGTCAGGACACCAGTCGACGTGGAAAAGAGTCAGCGTCACAGTGATATAAGGCTACCAGGAAAATGGAGAAAGTGATACGCCCATTTTACGATTTCTGCGACACGTGTGTCTCAGCTTGGTTGAACGGCACAGGGGACTAGAATCGCGTCCTTCATGCCATGGAGAATCTTCTTGTCGGCGGGGCAGATGGTCGCGAGGATGCCGACGAGCTCCACTGTTCTTTCCGACACAAAATAATAAGGAGAGAGCCGCGCGCGGCCGGACATTTGAACGACAGCTCCGTTGCTCTCGTCCATGAAGTCCATGTGGAACAATCGGCTCTTATGAAATTCTTGCAGGATGTAGGGTGTGGTTGGAAACGACATACGTGCGTTGCGCAGCGCGTCCACCCATTCTGCTTGCGACATGTCATGTCCGACGGAGACGCCTCGGCTTCCCCACGCTAAGGCTGAAAATCCAGACGGCTTGATGACGAACTGGCGTTCCTTCTGCGTGGCTCTCTCGAGATCTCCCCAGCTTGCTACCGCGCGGGTACCGACGCGGAGGTCGGGAATCGTGGCGATGGCAGGAAGTGGTGTTGGGTCAAGTAGCCAGGTTTTCGGTATGACTCTACTCAATTCGAGCATGCACTCAACCCCAAGTTCTTTTTCCCAAAAGGGGCGCAGCATGGGGTGGTGGAACAAGGCAAAAGCCGATTTTTCTTCGAGTGCTGGTTTGTAGGGAGGGGTAACCGAAACCCACCCTTTCTTGGCAGCATATTGCACTAGCTCGGCTTTTGGAATGTTCAACAGGTCGAACAGTTCATAAAAACGGTAGACCACGTCAACGGCTTGTTCGCTGCCTTCGATCTCGATCCGAAGCCCCTCCTCTGTAAATCGAATCTCGCGAGGCTCGACACACCAAGCGGATAGTCCCTCCTCACGGAGTTGTTCGGCGAGCCAAGACATCTCCGGGCGATAGTCCTTGGATTCCTCTGAAACGAGGATTGCCACACAACCTGTACGTTGGGCTTGGTAGGACCGCAGCATGCGGGCAAAGCCTCGAACCATCCCATTCCGTCCCCCAATGATCTGTGACTGACCGTCATCGAGGTCGTGATAAATCTGCGACAAGCAGGCCGTCAGCCCCATGCCTCCGGGGACTGAATCGAGCTCAGTGATCACCATGCCGTCTTGCGTCGGAATGATATCCGGCCTGATGACAGCCGGGACCTCGTCTCGAAACCGTTTCATGCGGCTGTACTGTAGTAACGATTCCGGTTTGCCTTGATCGAGGTAGCCCGCCACCCAAGCCGGCTGAAGGCCTTTGAGGCTCTCGCTGTAGAGGCGATTCAGCGCTCGATAGAATGACAGCAGGTGCGGCCCTAGCGTCATGAAGAACTGGAGTTGGTCGGATGATAGGAAAAGCGGGCAGGGACTGATGCGCCAGGATGCTCCAAATAGATCGGTACGGCTCAAGCGTGCTTGAATGGCCGCACAGCGATTATGCGCGGCTTCCGCTGAAAGTGTCGGGCAGAGGGTGTGGGTGTGTGTCAAGGAGATGTATCCTTTGCCATCGTTGCTGTAGGGTGCACCATGGCATGAGAGCCTGCAAGACGCCGGATGCTAGCACGCAGAGCCCAGAGCGACAAGGGCACTAAATATATATAAACATATATGAGCCCATTTTAGACGATGGAGGGTGGATGGCAGCTATGCCAAGGAGTGTGATGAGCGAGAATGGAGGCTTCCTTGCTACCTTTCACCATGCGTCGTATGATTGGGACCCAATGGACCCCGTTACAGTGGATTCCGAACCTATTATGAGGGAGTTGCCTCAGTTAGTGCCGGACTCAGCGTGTGTTCGTTGTGACGTCTGCTGCCGTTTCCCGGAAGCGGATAGCTTTCTGCGTCCGTACTTTACAGACCAAGAAATTGCCGACGCTCTGACGCATGGAGTGGCGGATTCCTCCTTCCCTGACAAGTCCGGGTCGCAAGTGAATCTTGTCGAGAGTCCGATCGGTGAGGGGTACCTTTGCCCGGCATTTGATTCAACGTCAGGCCGGTGTGGGATCTATGACGTGCGCCCGTTGGATTGTCAACTGTACCCACTGGCGTTGATGTGGGACGCGTCAGGAGAAGAGGTTCTCCTGGGTTGGGACACCAAGTGCCCCTTCATGCGAGAAGAGCCCTCCAGTATGATTCGCGCGTATGCCGATCATGTTGCAAATACCTTGGGGAGCGATGCTCTAGTCGAGAAGATTGTGGCTCACCCACGCCTCATCGGCCGCTTTCAGGACGATGTCATCGTGCTCAGGCCGCTCCCTCATCTGACGGCTCGTCTTGCCCCGCGGCGAGCTGATCCTCGGCTCCGGCCTCTCAGTACCTTGGACGCGCCATATTTCGGGCAGGCGATTGAGCAATCGCATACCCTTTCTTCTGACACACCGGCTGCCTTTGCCTTTCCGTACCACTACATGTGGACTTCGCTGCTTCCATATTGGTGGATGGAGGTCCATGACACGGTGTTTCTTTTCGCAGAATCTTCGGACGGGTGGTTTATGCCGCTGCCCCCACTTGGACCTGGTCTTCTGGAGAGGGCAGTCGACCAAGCATTCGACCTGATGCTGCAGTGGAACGGAGTCTCGCCGGTGAGTCGAATCGAGCATGTGATGAACTCGCAGAGAGAACTATTGCCAGCCGATGGGTACCAGTTTCTGAGGAATGACGGAGATTATCTTTATTCGGTCGCAGCCCTGGCTGCATTAGTCGGAGACCACTACAAATCCCAACGGGCACTCTGCAATCGCGCAGAGCGGGAGCACAGAATCACGAGCGAACCCTATCGTCCTGAACACCAAAATGAATGCATGGCCTTGCATCGACGCTGGGCAAACAACAAGCGCCAAGGGAACATGGATGCCATGGGGAAGTTACTGTTGGAGGATGCGGAACTTGCTCATGCGTGCGTCCTTCAAGAGCATAAGCAGAGTGGGTTGTCAGGGACCGTCATCCGTGTCGGCAATGTCCTTGTGGCCTATACCTTCGGCTACTGGGTGACCCCGCAAACCTGGTGCATCTTATTGGAGGTCGCGGACCGTTCCATTCCCGGTCTGGCGCAGTGGGTGTTTCGTGATACGTGTCGGATAGCCATGGCGCAAGGAGCTGGCTCCATCAATGCGATGGAAGATGCCGGCCTTCCGGGATTGCGCGCAACGAAGTTGGCCTATCGCCCGACCGCGATCCTCGATACCTGGACGATCACAAGGGTGGCAATATGACCCAATCGGATGAGCGCCGAGCTGCAGCGGCGAGACGCTACGAGTGGTTGACGTTTGTCATGGTCCTGATCACGCTGTTCTCCCTCGGGGTGGGCACCTACCTGCTCGGTCATGTCGAGCGGAGCATCGTGGCGGTGGTCTGGCTTCCACTCTTGGTATTGGTGCTCTGGTCCACCTCGCGCTTGCGCACTGAATACCGTCAGGCGCAACAGGAAAGCGCATGGGCACGAGCTGCTGAAGAAGCGTTGCTGCAAAGTCAGGAGCGAAACCGCGCCATTGTCGATACTGCGCTTGATGGGGTGATCACCATTGATGCGGCCGGAATCGTGACCGAGTGGAATGCTCAAGCAACAGCGATCTTCGGGTGGACTCGCGAAGAGGCGATGGGAAAACCGCTATCAGAGACGATCATTCCTGAACGCGATCGGGAGGTGCATGCCCAAGGGATTCGTGAGTATCTCAAGACTGGCGTCGGCCCTGTGCTGAACCGTCGTATTGAGATTGCTGCCCGCCACAGAGACGGGCATGAGTTCCCGGTGGAGCTGGCTGTCTCACCGGCGCGCATCGGCGAGACCTACATTTTCAGTGCCTTTGTGCGCGATATTACAGACCGTCGCCGGGACGAACGTCGGTTGGCTTCCCAATACGCGGTGACACGGGTCTTGTCGGAAGCGTTGACGCTCGAAGAAGCGGTGCCGAAAATCATTCAGGCCGTCGGAGAGAGTCTCGAATGGGATCTGGGGGTCTTTTGGCGATTAGACAAACAATCTGGAACATTGCGCCGTCTCCATCATTGGCGAGCCGCGGGCGTCTGTGCCGATGAGGTTATTGCCGAGAATCAACGTCACGGCTTTAAGCCGGGGCAGGGGTTGCCCGGTCAGATATGGGAACGTGGGCAGCCGGTCTGGATCCGGGATATTCTGGTCGATCCTACGTTTGTTCGGGCTGAAGTGGCCGCCAGGGCCGACCTTCATAGTGGATTTGGATTTCCGATACGCATCGGCGGAGATATCGAAGGGGTTATCGAGTTCTTTAGCCGGCAGGTGCGTGAGCCAGACAGTGAACTACTGAGCATGATCGCCGATCTCGCCCTGAGAATCGGGCAATTTGGCGAGCGCGCCAGGGCGGAAGAGGCATTGCATCAGACCGAGGCGCAACTACGGCAAGCACAGAAGATGGAGGCCGTGGGGCGGTTGGCCGGCGGTGTTGCGCACGATTTCAATAATCTACTGACGGTGATCCGCGGGTACAGCGAGTTGGTCCTCAGCCGGTTGACGACAGGGGATCCATCGCGTCGTGAGATCGAAGAGGTGAAAAAAGCAGCGGATCGAGCCGCCGGCCTCACAAGCCAACTGCTGGCATTCAGTCGCCGCCAGTTCGTGACAACCAAGATCGTCGATCTGAACGCGGTGATCCTGAACATGGATGGAATGTTACGGCGATTGTTGGGTGAGGATATCGTCGATCTCTGCCTCGACCTCGAGCCACAATTGGCATCGATCAAGGCCGATCCTGGCCAGATTGAACAAGTGATCATGAACCTGGCTGTGAACGCTCGGGACGCTATGCCGGCGGGAGGGCAATTGACGATTGAGACGCGAAACGTCCTGGTTGAGACGACCCCTCGGCATGACATCGTGATGCTCAAGGAGGGATCCTACGTGCTCTTGGCAATCAGAGACACGGGACAGGGCATGAGCGAAGAAACCCAATCTCATTTGTTTGAACCGTTCTTCACGACAAAGGAAAAGGGGAAGGGGACAGGGCTTGGGCTCTCCACCGTGTATGGTATCGTCAAGCAATCTGGAGGGACGATCGGGATCGAGAGCACATTGGGGCAAGGAACCACCTGCAAGATCTTTTTTCCGAAGGTGGATGAGACGTCCCAGTCTGTGCCGGTCGTCAATGGGAGCTTCGGCAAGGCGATTGGGCGGGAAACCATTTTGTTGGTTGAGGATGATCCATCGGTGCGTGGCCTCGTGCAAGAAGCCCTTGGCCTGAGCGGATACGAGGTGCTGGTGGCTCGTCACGGGATCGAGGCGCTCTTGACTGGCGCCAAGCACATGGGCCCCATTCATTTGTTACTCACCGACGTTGCTATGCCGCAGATGAGTGGACCGGAGGTCGCCGAGAAACTGATGGGTGTGCGGCCGGACATCAAAGTGTTGTATATGTCGGGCTACCCCGACCATCCAGTGTTTGAGCAGGGGGGATTTAAACGGGACACTGCGTTTCTCCAGAAGCCTTTCACGCCCAACGTATTGACCCAAAAGGTTCGTGAAGTCCTTGATGGGAAGAAGATGGTGTAGGGGAATTCCCTGCCGGTCCATCGCTTGATCTTCGCAGGTTCTTCTGTCTATTGTGACGGGGCACTGTTCGAGAGGAAGACCACGGTTAGGTCCCAACCGAGCGTGAGAAGTTGATGCAATCGGTACGCGAAATCGACGTGGCCCAGTACCGCATCCTCCGTGAGCCGTTTTATGAGGAGGTCTGTGGAGAAATCGGCCTGTTTACCATTGCCGCGGACCGGAAGCTGCCGGTCATGCTCAAGGGACCAACCGGGTGCGGGAAAACACGATTTGTTCAATACATGGCGTACAAGCTCGGCCGGCCGCTGATCACCGTCGCATGTCATGAAGACCTCACCGCATCCGACCTGGTCGGCCGGTATCTCCTGAAGGGGGAAGATACGGTTTGGATGGATGGCCCGCTGACCTTGGGTGTGAAACACGGGGCCATTGTCTATCTCGATGAGGTGGTGGAAGCTCGGAAAGACACCACCGTCATCATCCATCCGCTGAGTGATGACCGGCGAGTGCTGCCGATCGAAAAAAAAGGCCAAATCATTGAAGCTGCCGACGAGTTCATGCTGGTGATCTCCTACAACCCTGGCTATCAAAGTGTCCTAAAAGATCTCAAGCAGAGCACCAAGCAGCGGTTCATAGCGATTGAATTCGACTACCCCAGCTCCGATATCGAAACGAGAGTGATTCAACGTGAAGCGGGCGTGGAGCCAGGAATCGCAGCGAATCTCGTCAAACTCGGCCAAAAAGTCCGCAACCTCAGAAATCATGGGCTGGAAGAGGGCGTCAGCACCAGACTCTTGATCTATGCCGGCACACTGATCAAGCAGGGCATCCCGCCGGAACGAGCCTGTGATGTTGCGATTGCTCGTCCGATCACGGACGATGCGGACATGCAGCGCGCCATACTGGAATTGGTCAAAGCGATCTTTTAGATCCATCACGTCTTGTGGATTCCCTGCCTGTGATTGTGCGGGACAGTGAATGTGGCGCGATTCTGACCGTCCATGTCCAACCCAACGCATCGCGGACCGAATGTGTCGGAGTGCATGGCGATGCTCTGAAGATCCGGCTAGCGGCTCGCCCGGTTGACGGGGCTGCCAATGATGAATTGATCAGATTTGTCGCGGAACAATGTGTGGTTCCGCGTACGAATGTACAGCTCCAGGCTGGGGCCGAAGCTCGGCGTAAGCGACTTTGTGTAAAAGGAATCACGGCTCAGGTGTTGCTGGCTCGGCTGATGCCGCAAAACTGAAAAGAAAAGGAGTACATATTATGAGGGGATTAGGAGTGAGTGCCCTCTTAGCGGTGTTCCTGCTCTCGGCCTGTTCGAGTGCGCAACCGTTGCTGTATCCCAATGCCCATTTAGAATCGGTAGGGAAAGAAGGGTCAGAACAAGACATTGAGGCGTGTAAACAGTCTGCCGAGTCGGCCGGCGCAATGGAAGGCGGCAATAGCAAGGTCGGGCGTGTCGCAACCGGGACGGCCGTTGGTGCCGGTGCTGGGGCTGCCAGTGGAGCAATCGGAAGCGTGATTTACGGGGCATCCGCCGGGTTAGGGGCGATGGTCGGGGCGGCGAGTGGAGCGGTCTGGGGCCTCCTGACGGGACTATTTTCGGCTGTGACCGGCCCATCCCACCAGCCCAGCCAGGCCTACACGAATTATGTCAATCGGTGTTTGCAAGAGAAAGGATATGAAGTGACCGGTTGGCAGTGAGGGGAGGAATTGGGCATTGAGGTTGTTTCGGTGCTCGCCCAACGCGCGGCCTCAGCAGGCCCTCGTTGGATGCGCGCAATGGAAACAACCTCGATGCCCAACCGAAGTGGGGGGGAGTGCATGGAGGAATGTGCTCGGACAATGCGCGCAGTTGAGTGTCCACCCATCCGGTCTATGCGGAAAGAAGAGAAGGGGGGATCTGAAGAAGTAATTGTGCCTGGCGCTCGCGTGGCCAGGGAGAACGGCTCTCCTCCTCCAAACCCATTATGCTTTTCCGTTCGCCCTGAGCTTGTCGAAGGGCTCACCACGAACGTATTTCTATGAGCTACACGAGGGATGTGCGCAATTCAAAAATCCTCGACATTTACTCGAAAGGGTGAGAAGTGAACAAAAGGAAACACAACACCCGAAGGGACGTCTGTGGCCACTCAATCAGGGCAGCGGCTGATCGGAATCGTGCTGCTTCTCACTCTCGTTGCCTGTTCGGGACCGCAGCCGATCTTACGGTCGAATAAGCAACTCCACATGTATGGCAAACAGGTCGCTCAACAGGAGATCGATGCGTGTCGGAGGAAAGTCGAAGGCACTGGGTTGCAACCTAGAGACCATCGAAGCGCAAATGTCGCCACTGGCGCCGTGCTTGGCCTGACGCTCGGCGGCGCGATGGGCGCATCGGCGGGAGTGGTGGGGGGATTGCCCGGGATTGCGATAGGAGCCGCGGCCGGTAGTGGGCTGGGTCTTATCCTTGGAGTAGCCGGAGGACGGTTCAAGCCGCTGGAACCGGAACCGCCGTATGCCGATGCCGTCACAAGCTGTCTCAAGGAAAAGGGCTATGAAGTCAGCGGGTGGGAGTAAGGGCAAGAATCGGTAAGTGTCCACGCGCAGATGGCGGTACCGGCCGAGTACGATTGCCAAAGTTGATATCTTTCAGTGGGCTGTCTCCACGACTGTTCCTACTCCGACTCTACAAAACCACAGCAGGTCCGTAGCCTTTAGACGGTCTGACCTGATACTCGCGTTCTTGCAAGCCTAATCCCTACACAGTAGCGGAACAGCCATGCGCGCGGCCACGTTGGACCGCATGTTCGCGGATTACCGGGAAAGTCTGGCGAGCGGCCGTCAGCATCGTGGAACGAGTGGATTGACTCCCTCACGCAGCGTCGCTGGGAAAACTCCTCTTTTAGTCCCGCACCAGATCGACAAAACGAATCGTCGCCTCCACGGATGAACTGGATGCGTTTGGGCTGGTCGAGATCATGATCAGTACCAAGAAATCGGCTTGCTGCCCGACTTTCAGCATAGGGGCTTTGAACCCACTGATATTTCTCCCGCAGGCTCCTTGATCGATCACCTCGATCTGCCCACTATCATCTTCCACCGTGAGCGTCGTCCGTTCGTGGGCCCGTCCACAGATCCTGCGATTCGTGATGAGCTCTGCCTGTGTGGATGTGACGGTTCCGGCCAGTCTGATTTCCCGCATGTGATAGCGATCGGCATGGGCCAACACGGTGCCGATGGGGATGCGCTCGTACGACGTGAGAGGGATTCTGAACGGGCCGACGCGGGATGATCGAGGAAGGTCTTCTGTGGCAGCTTCGCGTGGAACACAGATGAGGCCTATGGCAACGAACACCATCGTTAGCAGAACTATCCGAATGCGAAGAAGGTGCATGGGTATCCCGTCTCAAGGGTACCATAGCCTCCGATGTATGGGCGCCGACTATTCGGCACCGTGCCGCTACGTCGCCACATGATCGGCGTCTCGTGGTTCCCTGGAGCAGTGGGCCTTCCCCATCCAATCTCTACATATTTCGGAAGAAATTGGAGGCTTCGTGTTCAAGCCGCTGAGCTGGAACGTAAGTTGCCAAGAGAACATTTGTGCTCGCAGTCGCCTTGCGGGAAAAAGATGGGGTTGCATGACAATCAAACAGCATGACGCCACAACGCAGAGCGACCACTGATTACTGACCTTCAAAAAGGAAGGGAGGACGCATCATGTTCGTTGTTCTCGGTGCTACAGGGAATACCGGCGCTGTTGTCGCAGAGACCTTACTTAGTAAGAAACAGCCAGTCAGGGTTGTCGTTCGTTCAGAGGAAAAAGGTGCTGCCTGGAAAGCTAGAGGGGCGGAAGTGGCTGTTGGGTCGCTCGACGATGTATCAGCCTTAACCAAGACATTCGAAGGAGCAAATGGGGTCTATTTGTTGGTGCCGCCCAACTACGGCGCCAAAGCCTGGTTAGCGGATCAACGAACGCGGATGGATCGGGCTGCGGAGGCCGTGAAGAAGAGTGGAGTTCAGCATGTCGTGTTTTTGTCGTCGATTGGCGCGCAGACTTCAGCGGGAACAGGGCCAATTCAAGCTTCCCGCTATGGCGAACAAGTATTAGGAGCAGTGGCTAAGAACTTCACGATGCTGCGTCCCTGTTATTTTATCGATAACTGGGCGCCTGTAGTCGGTGCGGCGAAGGCGGAGGGAGTTCTTCCGACGTTCATCGCGCCTCAGGCGAAGATACCGATGATTTCGACGAAGGATATTGGCAGGATTGCGGCGGAGCATTTGATCGCCGATGGACAGGGCAAGCAGATCTTGGAAATGGCCGGTCCGGAAGAGTACAGTCCGGAACAGGTGGCAGCGGCCCTTGGCCAGATTCTGGGGAACGCTGTGAAGGCTCAACATGCGCCTCTGAGTGCCGTTGTCCCGACATTCAAATCATTTGGGTTTTCCGACGAGGCGGCGAGCTTATTTGAAGAAATGTACACTGCTCTCTCAAAAGGCGCGATCGGGTACGAACACCCGGCCAAGCTGGTGCGGGGAACCGTGACGCTTCAGGATGCGTTACGGGGGATGGTGTAAGAAGGAGGGGATCATGACAACACGCACCGCGATTACCAAAGACGTGCTCGGAGTCTACCAACCAGGATCAGTACATATGGTCGGCGACGGGTTTCCTGTTCGGAATCTGTTCCCAAGCAACGATCTTGAGCGACAGGTTGACCCGTTCATCATGCTGGACTATGCAGGACCAGAGCATTTCTCCGCTACCGATAAACTGCGAGGGGTTGGGGAGCACCCGCATCGCGGATTTGAAACGGTGACGATTATGTATCAAGGTGCCGTGGCCCATCGGGATTCGGCGGGCAACGCCGGCGTGATCGGACCTGGTGATGTCCAGTGGATAACGGCGGCGTCCGGTGTCGTTCACGAAGAGCTGCACAAGAAACATTGGGCCATCAAGATGGGGCATCTATCGTGACCGATCAGAATGTCTTCATCGAGGTCTACTCCGATGTCATCTGCCCCTGGTGCTACGTCGGCAAGCGACGGCTTAAGCGGGCGTTGCATGAAATGAGAGAGACCGTGCGCGCTCATGTCGTATGGCGACCGTTTCAGTTAAATCCAACGATGCCGGCAGATGGGATGGATCGAACGGCCTATCTCGAAGCCAAGTTCGGCAGCCTGGATACATTCAAAGAGATGGAAGAGCGCTTGCTGGAGGCGGGTATAGGCGAGCAGATCTTGTTTGCCTTCGAGAAAATCGCCCGGACGCCGAACACCTTCCAGGCTCACCGATTGATTTGGTATGCCGGAAACCAAGGGTGTCAGGATGCGGTGGCTGAGCAGTTGTTTCAAGGCTATTTTGAAGAAGGGCTCGATATCGGTTCCGTACCGGTGCTTGTCGAATTGGCCGATCGAGTAGGTTTGAAAGTGGCGCAGTTTTTCGAGAGCGAAGCGGGTCTCGAAGAGGTCAAGGCTGAAGAATCGGCCGGTCACAGATTAGGCATACGAGGAGTGCCGTATTTTGTGCTCGATAAGACCTATGGCATTTCGGGTGCGCAACCGATTGACGTGTTTGTCTCTGCTATGGAAAAGGCCCGAACCAGCCCAACCACAGCCACAGGATCTTGAAGGCTAGGCAGGAGGTGCCCATGTCGGTTCAGGTCTATGGATGCAACCACGTGGTGATCGAGGTCACCGACGCCAAGCAAGCGGTCAAATTCTATTCCGACGTGTTTGATTTGAAGATGCTTCGAGGTGGAGAAGGGGCTGCGTGGTGCAAGTTGGGCGAGCATCAATTCATGGCGATCTTTGAGGTGGACACACTCCAACCTGATCGGACAAAGCACTTTGGATTGATGGTGCGAGACGCGAAGCAGATTCGAGAGGTTCGCAAGAAGCTGACGAAGAAGTACAAATTAAAACTCCATCCTGGTTTTCGCTGCGACTTCCGTGACCCATGGGGGAATCGGATACAGGTTGGCGATCTGAGCGACGAATCGCTTGTCTGGCTCCTTCCTTATCAAGAAGTGGGGAAAACAGGGATTACATTCACCAACACACCACGAAAGGAAAAAAGAACATGAGCACAACCAATCTGCAACAGCGGTTAAACGATCTATTCGGCTTTATCCGCCAAGGCAAGATCATTGACGCGATGAACGAGTTCTACGACAAGGAGACCGTGATGCAGGATAACGCCAACCCGCCGACGAAGGGCTTAGCCGCCAACATTGAGCGGGAAAAACAGTTCTTGAATGGCGTCAAAGAGTGGAAAGGTTTCGAGGTAACCGCCTCGGCTGTGGGTGACAATGTCACATTCTACGAGTGCAGCCTCGACTTTGTCGCAACAAGTGGGCAGCCGGTTCACATGGAACAGGTGGTGGTAACGAGGTGGAAGGATGGGAAGATCATTCATGAGCGGTTTTATTACGATACAGGCTCCACGCGGTAAGGAAGCAAGCACACCTACATGGAGTTGCTCATGCCTGCCCTACAATAAAAGAATATGAAAAGTGTCAAAAATCTAAAGATGGAAACCTTGCAGACGATCGTAGGTAGTGCTCCCCTGATCGAAATGACGAAGAGATACTGGGCGACGCCAGCCTAGATGAATAATGCTCTTCGTATGAAAGTGTTGAGGAGGAGATGGACATGCATGGCAACTCCATACGCCGCGTGATGGTGGGGACGGATCGTTCCAAAACGGCAGACCATGCCGTTCAGTGGGCCTCCGAGTTCGCCGATCGTTATGGGGCAGAGCTGTTTGTGGTGCAGGTCATCATACCGCTACACCCAGTCACCACCGAATTCGGCGCAGCTGAACAGACACGGGCCGCTGTCGCCAACGATGCGCTTGCGCATGACGTGAAGCAGGTGGCCGGAGAGCGGGGACATGCCCTTGTTGTCATAGATTCCGATCCGGCATTGGCAATCGTCCGTGCAGCTGATCGCGAAGCCATCGATGTCCTGGTAGTCGGTAATTCGGGCATGGCGGGACGAAAAGAGTTTTTGCTGGGGAACGTTCCGAACCGCATTAGTCACAATTCGCCTTGCACTGTCATCATTGTGAATACCCTGGCGTCTGCCGGTGAGCCGAGTCCTAAATCGGAGCCAATGTTTCAGTCTCAGGGTGAACCCGCAACTCCTGAGCCGCACCTGGGGGCACGAGCCATACACATCGCGACGGTCATGGCGAAGCATGGCCTCAAGGAGCTCTTCAGTCAGCAGGATCGATCGGACGTGGCCATGCGTCGGGAGCAGGCGAAGCGACTACGTGCGGCGTTGGCGGAACTGGGACCGACCTTCTCCAAGCTCGGACAAGTCTTGTCGACCCGTCCGGATCTGCTCCCTGCGGAATACATCGACGAACTCGCCATGTTGCAGAGCCACGTACCCCCCATGCCAGAACGTGAAGTCGTTCGGGTCGCCGAACAAGAATTAGGGGTACCGTGGGAGGACGTGTTTGAGTCCATAGACCCCAAACCACTCGCTGCTGGGACAATCGCACAGGTCCACCGGGCCAGGCTCGAAAATGGTGACCGAGTCGTCGTGAAAGTGCAACGACCCACTGCCCGATCTGTCATCGAGCAGGATCTCGCCCTACTCGAGATATTCGCTCAGAAAGTCGGGCAACGTCAGGCCCTCAACCAAGTGGTGGACATGGAGGCTGTATTCAAGCACCTCTCCACGTCGCTCCAGCGTGAACTCGACTTTCGTCAAGAGATCGAAAACATCCAGCGAATGCAGACCGTGCTCTCAGGCTATGATCGATTGGCGGTCCCCTCTGTGTACCAGGAGCTGTCGACTGCCCGCTTATTGGTGATGCAGGAGATTCAAGGTATCCCGATCGCACAGGCGCCGGAAGGTCCGGAGCGAATCGAGGCGGCTCGTCAGCTGCTGGAAAGTTTCTACAGACAGATCGTTGTCGACGGATTTTTCCATGCCGATCCTCATCCGGGCAATCTCATGTGGTGGCAGGGCCGTATCTACATGCTCGATTTTGGAATGGTCGGTGCGGTCGATGCCGAATTGAGGGAACATTTATTGTTAATGCTGATGGCCCTCTGGAAGGAAGACGCGGTTTTTCTGAGCGATGTCACGCTGATGATGACGGGTGCGATTGATCGCAGCGATCTGGATATCCCACGTTTTCAGGCTGAAATCGGGGAAGTCATGGCGAAGTACCGTAAGGCGGCTCTGGCCGAAATGCAGATTGGACCGCTGCTGCAGGAAATGAGTGCGATCGCGTTTCGATACGGTGTACCGTTGCCGGCGTCGCTGACACTCGCAGCCAAGGCGCTGGCTCAAGTCCAACTGGCGACGGCGAGTCTCGATCCAACACTCGATCCATATGACGTCGCGGGCAAGTTTTTGATGCGCGTCATGATCAAGCGCATGGGAGCCGCGCTCGATCCCAAAGCGCTCGCATACCAGTTGCAGAAGTTCAAAGTACGAGCAGAGCGGGTGACCGAAGCAATCGAACACCTGATCGGTGCTCGCCCCGGTCAGAAGCTTGTGGTGAATTTCAAGGCCAATTCGCTCGAAGATATGGTTCGACGGACGGGACGGCGCCTTGCCCTGGGCTTGACCGCTGCGGCAAGCGTCCTCGCCAGCGGGCTCACGGTCACATCCGGAACAGTGGCAGATTGGATACCGGTCACGTTCGGGATTGTCGCCGGACTGCTGACTCTTGGGCTGGTCCTCGATCTGATACGGGGGCGTTGATATCGGCTCGTTCGGTCAGCGGTGTGTGCGTATCAAGGTTTACTTTC
Organism: Nitrospira sp.; assembly: GCA_041743145.1. GTDB lineage: Bacteria > Nitrospirota > Nitrospiria > Nitrospirales > Nitrospiraceae > Nitrospira_D. Next base: position 46,919 of record JBGTNJ010000061.1, read on the forward strand.
GATGCGCCTGATTGAGCGCAACACGGCTCTCTCAAGCAGGAGTGCTACCAGTGACATTCCGATCGAGATGAGTCGGTACTCTATTTGTCGGAGAATGGACCGATGACCGGTCTTTGTTGCAGAAGGATTGGTGATCATGGCGATATTATCAATCAAAGCATCACTGCCTGCAAGAGGACGTGATGCCGTGTCTTGCGATTCACCGAATCCTAGCTCGAATGTTCATCATGAACCTTCTTCGTCATGAATGATCGTGTCTCTGCATGGCTGGAGAGTCTTGGTCTTGAGCGCTATCAAGAAGCGTTTCAGCAGAACGCCATCACATGGGACGTCTTGCCCGAACTGAATGATGGTGATTTGACATCGCTGGGCGTTTTATTGGGCCATCGGAAAAAGCTCTTGCGCGCCATCGGCCAACTCTCACAAAACCGTGGAGGCGACCGCTTGGAGGCTCCAGCTATTTCGACCGGTCAGGAAACAAAGCCATTCGCTGCTGACCGAGATCAAGCGGAGCGTCGCCAACTGACGGTCATGTTTTGTGACCTGGTTGGTTCGACAGCGTTGGCGCGCCGATTGGACCCTGAAGACCTCCAAACCTCTATCCGACACTTTCTCGACACCTGTAGTGAAGCGATTAACCGATTCAACGGCTATATCGCAAAATACATGGGTGACGGACTCTTGGTCTATTTTGGATATCCCCACGCCCATGAGCACGATGCGGAGCGCGCGGTCCATGCCGGACTGGCCGTGCTGGAGTTGGTGAAGGCGCTCCCTCGTGAGCATTACCCTGATCAGGAAGTTGACATCGCGGCGCGAATCGGGATCGCGACCGGTCCCGTCATGGTGGGCGAACTCATCGGACAGGACACCGCCAAGGAACGGTCGGTGTTCGGTGAAACGCCAAATCTGGCGTCCCGACTTCAGGGACTGGCTGCACCGAATCAAGTGATCGTTGATTCAGTGACGAAGCGTCTGGTCGGGGGCGAGTTCGAGTGTGCTGATCGGGGAACAGTTTCACTCAAAGGATTCGAGACGCCTGTCCGGGTCTGGCAGGTTTTGAATACCAAACCGTCGGCGAGCCGGTTCGAGTCGTATCGATCCAGCCGATTAGTCAATTTTATAGGTCGAGAGCACGAAACGGCGCTTGTCTTGGGTCGCTGGCGCGAGGCAGTGGAGGGGGAGGGACAGGTCGTTCTTCTCTGCGGTGAGGCCGGCATCGGCAAATCTCGGCTGGTTCGACATCTGCGTGACCAACTGACGGGGGACCATTATGAGACGATCCAATTTCAGTCTTCACCGCACCATACCAATACAGTACTCTATCCGGTCATGACGTATCTGCGGCAGGCCGCGGGGCTGGCCGGTGAGGTCAGCGCCTCCACGCAACGGCAGAAGCTTGCCACGCTTATGGCCAACAACGGGCTCGACGACCGAATCACGGTTGCCCTGCTTGCGGAACTGCTTTCGATTGAAGGAAATGAGCAGGACCAGCTGGCGAACGTGTCGCCCGATAAACGCAAGGAGATGACCCTGGAAGCGCTCGTGCAGTATCTGCACAGGGTGGCGGATCGTTCCCCGGTGTTGCTCATTGTGGAGGACGCCCATTGGCTTGATCCCACCACGTTGGATCTCATGACGAGAGTCATCGACCGGATCAGGCAGATGCGGCTGTTGTTGCTGATCACTTTTCGGCCGGACTTCAGGCCGGTGTGGGCGGAATACTACAGCCACGTCACGTTTTTGACATTGAACCGGCTTCCACGCCGGCAGAGCGCCGAGCTGATTGCAATGGTGACTGGGGGAAAGATGCTTCCGCAGGAGGTGCAGCAGGCGATTTTGGCGAAGACCGACGGTGTCCCACTCTATGTCGAAGAGTTGACGGAGAATCTGTTGGGGACCGGATTGCTAGCTGAGGGAACCGACTCATTTACTCTCAAGGCTCCGTTAAAGGACATGGCCATACCTAATAGTCTGCAAGCGTTGCTTATGGAACGGGTGGACCGATTAGGGCCGATCAAGGAAATTGTTCAGATCGGAGCCGCAATCGGACGGGAATTCACCTATGAGCTGCTGCGGGCCACCGTTGAGATAACAGACAGCCAGCTACACAGTGCCCTTGATCGGTTTGTCGCTTCAGGGCTCATTCTGCAGGAGGGAGAACGAGCCCTTTCTCGCTATCGTTTTAAGCATATGCTCGTCCAAGAGGCGGCCTACAACACGCTCCCCAACAAATCTCGCCGACTCCTCCATGCGCGCATTGCCAAAATACTGGAAGAGAAGTTCGCTGAGCGCGCGCAGTTGGAGCCGGAACTCCTGGCCTACCACTTTGAACAGGCAGGATTGGCTGGTCCGGCTGTTGATTATTGGCATCGTGCGGCACGTAGAGATGCTGAACGATCAGCTAATGTTGAGGCGCTCAATCATTTTAATAGTGCTCTCGATTTACTCATGGCTCTGCCGCAAGGTCCGGAACGTAATGTCTTGGAGTTGGAGCTCCTCATCGCACGCGGAGTTCCCTTGCTGTCCGTAAAAGGGTATGCATCCGACGAAATGGAACAAAATTATCGAAGGGCGAAGGATTTATCGGAAGACCACAGCGGTTCCGAGCAACAGTTTCTCGCCATTCGTGGATTATGGGTCTTTCATCTGGTGAGAGGGCACCTCGCTGATGCTCGCGATCTAGCCGAAACTCTCCTCGCTCTGGCCAACCGCGCGCAAATCTCAGCTCTACTCATTGATGGTCACCACCTATTGGGCGCGACCTATTTCTTCCTGGGACGGTTTGACGAAGCCAGAATTCATCTACTCACCGCAAAATCCCTGGATGATCCGAATCAACACCGCACACTTGCCTTACGCTATGGCCAAGATCCCGGGATAACCGCGACCATTATGCTGGCCAGGACATTATGGATATTAGGCGAAGTTGAGCAGGCCGAAACGTTGGCACAGAAGGCCATTGGCATGGCAAGAGAGTTGGAACACCCATACACACTGGCGTTCACCTTGACGACCGTGGCCTGGACCTATTCCACACTTCGAGACACGGAGAAGACATTACATCTCACTGAAGAGGCCATAGCGCTGTCGACAAAATACTCATTTGAAGTGCCTTTCGCGTGGGCGACATCCCTGCAAGGCTGGGTTCTGGCAGAAAAGGGTCATGAGGAAGGAATCACCAAATTGGTGAACGGACTCTCCGCCACACAAGCCACCGGCGCGAGTCTCAATAATACCTATACCCTGGCGTTGCTTGCGGAACTCTATTTGCGCAAAAAGCGCATTGATGAAGGTTTGGGCGCAATTCAGGAGGCGCAGAGAGTCGCCCTCACTCAGGGAGAACGGTTCTGGCAGGCTGAACTGCTTCGGCTGAATGGGGAACTGTTGCTGGAACAGTCCGAGTCATCCGTCTCCGCTGCGGAGCAGTGTTTTGTTGAAGCCCTGAGGGTCGCACAGGATCAGCATGCAAGTATGCTTGAACTTCGAGCCGCGGTGAGTATGGCCAGACTCCTGAGAAAACTGAACCGGCTGGATGTTGCGAAACGTGTCTTGCATTCTGTCTGCTCCCGGTTTCAGAAGCGGGTTGCCAATCCCGACTTGATTGAGGCTCGGAACATTCTTGAGCAGCTTGGTGTGTGAGACCGATCTTACCCTGTTCTCAAAAGTTGTTGTATTCGATGTGTGAGCTATGCGTCTGACAATTCTCGGCTCCGGCACCAATGTCCATCCTACTCGCGCTGCTGCCGGCTATTTGGTGCAGACAGATCAGATGCTCCTGCTGGATTTCGGTCCGCGTACGCTGATGAACCTTATCAAGACCGGCGTGGACCGCCATCGGATCACGCACATTCTGATCTCCCATTTTCACGCGGACCATTTTTCCGATTTCATCACGTTTTTCTTCGACGCCATGATCTTCACCAAGTATCAAGGCGGGAAACGACCGCCGCTCACGGTGATCGGTCCGTCGGGCACAAGACGGCTTTTCAAGGGCCTGTTTGCCACACTTCCAGGCTTTAGCCGCGCACCGTTCCGCGTGACGTTAAAGGAAGTCGATGATCGGCCATTCTGGATCGGGAAGACGAAGATTCTCCCACGACGAGTCATCCACAGTCCCCGTCTGCACTGTTTAGGATACAGGCTTGAATACGACGGGAAGGCGATCGCCTATTCAGGAGACTCCCAATATTGCCGTAATCTCGTGCGTCTATGCGGAGATGTCGATCTTGCTGTTCTGGATTGTTCGTTCCCAGCCAATCGACCAGGCCCTGTTCATTTGCACGCCGGACAATGTGGCCAGGTCGCTCGGGAGGCGTCCGTCGGCCAGCTTGTGCTGTCGCATTTTTATCCCATTGCAGATCGCTATGATGTGCAAGCGCAAGCAGGGGAACGGTACAAAGGAAGGATTTGGAAGGGGAAAGATGGGATGATGATATCCCTCTAGGAGTTCGAAAGGAGCTCTTCATGCCGGATGCTGGATGGATTGATATTGGGAACATTGAAGCACTGAAACTAAAGCCGCTGCAGGCAATCTCTTTCGGGAAGACAACCATCGCCCTGACGTACAAGGATGGCGCATTTGCCGCGATCTCCGGGATCTGCAATCACGTCGGCGGCCCTTTAGGGGAAGGTACACTCGAAGGCGATTACGTCGTCTGTCCCTGGCACTACTGGAAGTTCCACCATCGAACCGGTCATGGAGAATCTGGATATGAGCAAGACCAGGTTCCGACCTATTTGACAAAAGTGGAGAACGGCCGGTTGTATGTCGATCTTTCCTCGGCCACGAAACGCAAGAAGCAGGCGCACGTACCGCATCCTTTGGCGCGACCGGTCGTCCGCCAGGCTGGACCGATCCGGGTCGTAGGCATCTCCACGACGGCGATGACGCTTGACCATCCGCGCTTCAGCGGATCGGATGCATTGCTCGAAACGGCGTTAGATCATGCGCGACACGAGCTACAACTTGAGACCCAGTACATCAAGCTGCGGGAACTGACCTTTCGCCCCTGTGAGGGCTATTATTCCAAATCCGCGAAGGCCTGTACCTGGCCCTGTTCGATCACGCAAATGGATCCGAAGGATCAACTTAATTGCGTGTACGAAGCGATCGTGCATTGGGCCGATGTGATTCTGATCGCCACGCCGATCCGGTGGGGCAACGCCAGCAGCTTGTATTACAAGATGATCGAGCGGATGAACTGCATCCAGAATCAGGAGACCATCGCAAATAGGCACTTGCTCAAGAACAAGGTGGCGGCGTTTATCATTATGGGCGGGCAGGACAATGTGCAGGGGGTCGCAGGCCAGCTCATGACATTCTTCTCAGAGGTCGGCTGCCAATTCCCGCAGTTCCCGTTCATCGCCCATTCGAGAGGCTGGAGCGCCGAGGACATGGAACGGAACGTTCTCGAGGTTCAGAACAGCCGGGAGCTCCGTGAGGGAGCGCAGGAGCTTGTCGCACGGGCCGCAGACATGGCGAAGCTGATGGTCTGCGGCCAGCTGCCTGAGCACCCGCTTGCCCGGGGCGGGCGCAAAGCGCATCAGCTCGACAGCGAGCCGACCGGATAACGAGGAAGTACCGCCATGCCGGAACCAAAGAGTCAAGACGCCTCTCTGGACAATCTTTTTCCTGCTCTGCTTCGTCTGCACAAAGCCTTGTTGGACGACGAACGGGTATCCTATGAGCGTGTGCACGGACGTATTCCATCCAATGGAGCGTTTTTGCAACTCGCGTTGAACGATGCCTGGTTCGCCTGGTTGCGTCCGCTTTCTCAGTTAATCGCCAAGCTTGATGAACTCAGCGAATCGAATGATCCCGCACCTCGCGAGGCAATCCCCGCTCTGCTGGCCTCTGTGCAGAGGCTCTTGACGCCGACGGAAGAGGGGGAGGGATTCGGCAGGCATTATCACGACGCGCTGCAGCTAAGTCCCGATGTCGTGCTGGAGCACGCGGCGGTCATGGCATTGCTGAGGCAGTCTGTTCCTAACAAGGGGTGAATCAAATGAAAGCCCATTTCCTTGGCCACGTTGTGTTCTATGTGAAAGATCTGGAACGATCGCTCGGCTTCTACCGAGACCTGCTAAGATTCAAAGAAGTCGGGCGTATCTTCGACGGGGCGGCCGCTGCGCTGACTTCTGGTCGCACGCATCACGAATTGCTGTTGATCCAAGTCGGTGATGCGCCAGGTCCTCCTTCTGGAAGGCGTCGAGGCCTGTATCATATCGGCATCAAAGTCGGAGACAGCCTCGATGAGCTTCGCGGAGCAAAACGAGAGCTAGAGCAAGCAGGGATCTCGATCGACGGCATGAGCGATCACACGGTCAGCCAAAGCCTCTATCTGAAAGATCCCGACGGGAACGAAATCGAGCTCTATGTCGATGCAGACGAGTCGGTGTGGAAGAACAATCCGTCAGCGGTTGTGGCGCCCATCAAACCGCTGCAGCTGTAATCTCGAAGCGGGCAAATTTGTTGTAGAGGGAAACCTGGCTGATGATGCGACTCGAAAATAGAGCCAAGCTTAGGCTGAGGCGCTGGTGGCCTGGACAATTAGACTGAAAACGGCAATGGCCTGATTAAGACCGAAGCGCTCGGTTGTAACTGAATGAGGAGGGAACCATGCTGCGGTTCATGCATGCCCATTCCGCTCAGACCTATGCGTTAATGCGCATCGTCACAGGTTTCTTATTTCTCTGGCACGGCACGCAAAAACTCTTTAGCGTGCCCACCCCGCCACCGCAAGGCTCTTCGTTCGTCATCGCCATTGCCACGGAAAAGGTGCAGACACTCATCACCAAAATGGGGTTTGATGTGGTCAATGCCGGTCCGCTCAAGAGCGCGCGAAACATCGAACCTCTTGCCATGCTGAATATCTCACTTGGATATGGACAGGGCCTGGGAACGAGCATGGGGTTCACGCTTCTGAGATAACCACGTACGAATGAGCGTCGAATATATTTTCGACCACGGGAGGGTCTCTGACAAGTACACTTTCAGAATGAGATCCAGAAAGGAGGCCATATGAACGATGGCTTCGAGAACATGAACAGACGCAGGTTCCTCACGCACAGCGCTTCTGTCATCGCATCCGGCGCAGCCATTGTTGCTCTGCCGGCTGCGAGAGCTGAAGAGCCAAAGCCCGTGGAGGACCCCATGCGGCTCCCTGGGATTTTGCCTCGGCCCTATGGCGAACGATCGCCCTTTGAGAAACAGCAGCGATTGGGCGGAGCCGGACCCGGCGCGCCTCATGGCTGGGGTGCCAATGCTCCGAATAACTTCAATTCGGGTACCCCGATTCAGGACTTGCATGGGATCGTCACGCCCTCCGCCCTGCACTTTGAGCGGCACCATAACGGCGTTCCCGCCATCAATCCGGCCCACCATCGTTTGCTGATTCATGGGCTGGTTGAGCGGCCCTTGATCTTTACTGTGAAGGAATTGCAGCGCTTGCCCTCTGCATCGCGGATCGCGTTTCTGGAATGTTCGGGGAACACCTGGGACGGGTGGCGTGACGCGCAAGATGTCACAGTCCAAGACCTTTATGGACTGATGAGCACGAGTGAGTGGACCGGAGTCAAGCTCTCAACGCTCCTGGAAGCAGTCGGTGTGCGACGCGAGGCCAAATGGATGTTGGCGGAGGGCAGCGATGCGGCCGGATTGGACCGCAGTGTGCCACTCACGGAAGAGGTCTTAAATGAGGCCATGATTTGTTACGGTCAAAACGGGGAAGCATTACGCCCTGAGCAGGGCTATCCGCTGCGGCTCTTTTTGCCCGGCTTCGAAGGCAATATCAATGTGAAATGGCTGCGGCGACTCAAACTCGGATCGGCTCCGTTTATGACCCGCTGGGAAACGGCCAAATACACAGAGCTCCTACCGGATGGAAAGGCCTATCAATTTACGCTGGTCATGGAGGCCAAGTCGGTGATCACCTACCCTTCAGGTCAGCAACAGATCCAACCGGGCTTTCATGAGATCAGCGGGTTGGCATGGAGCGGACGGGGACGAGTGACGAAGGTTGAAGTCAGCGTGGATGGGGGACGCACCTGGCTAGGCGCTCGGCTTCAGGAGCCGGTGCTTCCAAAGTGTCACACTCGATTCCGGTTGCCGTGGCGATGGAATGGGCAAGAGGCCATCTTACAAAGCCGATGCGTCGATGAGACAGGATATAGCCAACCGACACGCCAGGATCTTGTGAAGGTGCGCGGAACCAATTCAGTATATCACTACAATGCCATTCAAAGCTGGACGGTGGAACGCGATGGACGGGTACGTAACCTATATGCATAAGCCTATGGTGGCGGGAGTAGTAGCGCTGCTCATGGCCTTTGGGGTCGTCTCGTTCGGGAGATCGGCTGAAGATGGAACTGAGTACGGGCTGGGCCGTCCGGCGACCGAACGGGAGATCCGCGCATGGAACATGGATGTGTCCCCGACCGGTGAAGGGTTGCCGCCCGGTCAAGGGACGGTCAAACAAGGAGCACAGGTTTACGCGACAAAATGCGCCGCGTGTCATGGGCCTACCGGCGTGGAAGGCCCGAAGGACAAACTGGTCGGCGGTCGGGATACCCTGACCACCCCAAAGCCGGTCAGGACAATCGGCAGCTACTGGCCCTATGCGACGACGTTGTATGACTATATCCACCGAGCCATGCCATTTAATGCGCCGCAGTCGCTCACCCCGGACGAAACCTATTCGGTTATCGCTTGGCTTCTGTTCCAGAATCAGGTCATCGCAGAAGACACAGTGATCGATGCGCAGACGCTGCCGAAGGTCCAGATGCCGAATCGGAACGGCTTCATTCCGGACCCTCGGCCCGATGTGCGGTAGCCGGTAAATGCTATGCAAAGGAGAGGCAGGATGTCACGTCAGGCGCATTACGAAAACGGCATCATTCGTGCGCCGAGCAAGTACTCGGTGCCTGAAACCATTCGACGACTGGTTCGATCGCTTATCGAGAGCGCGGGCTTCGAGGCGATCGATGCCGGGCCTTTGCAGAACGCGCGGTCTTTGTAACCGATGGGCATGCTGAATATTTGGTTTGGGTATACGGCGAAACGAGGGACCAGCATCGCGCCGACCTTGCTGACGCGCGCCTAAGAGTCATCAGACCATCGACGTCGTGAACAGATCGGGTCAATGCCCCCGCATGCTTTCTTTCGACAGATTCGATTGTGGGCCGCGATCGCCTTGCACTGCCGTACGGACTGAAAGGAGATTCGATATGAAGATCGCATTGATTGGAGCAACCGGTTTTGTCGGATCGGTAATACTGAAGGGAGCCTTGGATCGCGGCCATGAGGTCACGGTCATCGCACGAGATCCGGAGAAGGTCAAGCCGCATCCGAAACTTCGCCCTCAGAAAGCCGATGTCTCTAACACAGATGAAGTGCTCATCTCTACGCACCCCGTGAAGACTGGTGATACGAATGGCTTCGACTCCAAACTGCATATTGAACAAGAGTGAGGACCTCTCTATCATGGTAAACTAGAAGACCAGTCATCCATAAACGAGGAGGACAGTGATGCGGAACACACGAACTGTATTTGAATTCATGCTTACAGCCATCATCAGCGGAGCCATCATGCTAGGATCCGCCGGCATATGTTTGGCGGGCAAGGCACAATCAGCGCATAAGTCCATCAAAGGGGAGGTTGTCGAAAAAGCTGGCGCGCTGGCTATCCGGTCGGAAGAGGGTACCACTTTTCAATTGAGCGAAAACGAGGCACGGCGCCAAGGCCGTCAGTTCAAAGCTGGCGATAAGGTTGAGGTCACGGTCAACGAAAACAATGCCATCGTCGATGTTCACTTGGAAGGCGAGAAAGGTAAGCACAACTTCGTCACAGGGAAGCTCGTCTATGTTGGCAAGATGAAGAAGGAAATCAAGCTGCAAACGGCGGAAGGAGAAAAGTCCTTCCCCCTCTTGCTGCAGGAAACGAAGACCGGCGGCCTGGCGGAGGGCACCGAAGTCACAGTTGAATTGAACGAGGCGGGTACCGTGATTGATCTACACAAGGGGAAGCACTGATCGCCGTCAAACCCTTCGTGGATTCGAAGCGTGTGATGTCCCCCCCCCCGTGACTGGACGGCAGTCAGGGGGGATGGACGGCACGTTTCCCAAACTGATGCCGATCGGAGAGGCTCACCGGGCAAGTGGTTCAGGCGAACCCACTTGCCCGAATCGACCGTTGTTAAAATCGTCCGCGGCCTGCCGAATTTCAGCCTCGCTGTTCATGACGAACGGGCCATAGCCGACCACAGGGTCGTCGATGGGCTCACCCGTCAAGATGAGCACGATCGCCTCGCGATCAGCATGGATGGTGACGTCGCTCCCGTCGCGCTCAAACCGAACAATCTCTGCCTCATCGGCGGTCTGCGTGCCGTTGATGAGCACGTTTCCGGAGAGCACCGCGATCATGGCGGTATGCCCTTCGGGAAAGTCTAGCGTGAGATCGGTGGCTCGATCGAGACGCAGATCCCAGAGATTGACGGGGGTACATGTGCGAGCCGGTCCACGGACACCGTGGAATTCTCCCGCGATGATCCGTGCCCTTCCTCCCGCCAAGGGGACGACCGGAATGTCGCCGCTGGTGATGGCCTGGTAGCTGGGAGGACTCGTTTTGTCCTTTGCCGGAAGATTGACCCACAGTTGGACCATGCGGAAGGGGCCTCCTGTTTTGCCATAGTTCGGTGAATGGAATTCCTCATGGATGATGCCGCGAGCGGCGGTCATCCATTGGACATCCCCCGGCCCGATGACCCCGCCATTCCCGGCTGAGTCCCGGTGCGCGACCTCTCCGTCATAGACGATGGTCACGGTTTCAAAGCCGCGATGCGGGTGTTGCCCCACGCCTCGTCGCGAGTCGGTGGGATCGAACCGATGCGGACCCGCATAGTCAAACAACAGGAACGGGCTGACGGCCCCACTGTCGTGGTGGTATGAAAACAGGGATCGTACGGGAAACCCATCTCCGACCCAATGGTTCCCGTCTGCTCGCAGGATGTCGGCAATCTTCTTCATGGCGGCTCCTTTCTCGATGCGATGTCTCGACCTTTCATCTCTCATTGAAAGGTAGTATAGGTTCGTCTGAACAACTTTCAAGTACGGTCTAGGAGGATACTGCCATTGGCCAAGCGCACCGGTTGTCCGACGGAGCAGACACTCGACTTGGTTTCCGGTCGTTGGAAGGTGATGGTGATTTATTGGTTGCTCAAAGGCGATCGACGTTTTAACCAGTTGCAACGTGATCTCAGCGGCATCTCACACCGTACGCTGACGAAACAGTTACGTGAACTGGAAGCCGATGGTCTGGTGGAGCGACATGATTTTTTGGAAATTCCACCGCGCGTTGAATATCGCCTTTCGTCGCTAGCAGTCTGCTGAAAAACCCCTCGCTAAGCGGTGCGTAATATGATTCTCTGTTTTAGGAAGAACGGAGGGGCAATCATGCGCGGAACATTGGACGATCAAGGGCGGTTATTTTCGTATATCTCGCCGGAGCAACGGGT
>JBGTNJ010000062.1:0-30731 GCA_041743145.1 Nitrospira sp.
CACAGTGCTGATCGAGCGCTCAAGGAAGCCGCCTTCGCAGTAGGAGAGATAGAAGTCCCACAGGCGGAGGAACTCAGGTTGATACCCCAGCGCCTTGATCTCCGGAAGCTTAGCGACAACGTTTGTCCTCCAAGCTCGTAGCGTTGGAGCGTAGTGCGTCCCGATGTCTTCAAGATGAATCAGCCCCAGATCACCGACCTTCGCCGACGCCTGTGTCAAAGCGCTGACGGATGGAATGCAGCTACCAGGAAAAATGAAGCGCTGAATGAAATCAACGGAGCGCTTTGCCCTCTCATAGAATCGTTCGTCGATCGTGATGCCTTGGATGAGAGCCAGCCCTTGCGGCTTCAACATCCGACTGCAGATTTCGAAAAACGTCCTGTAATACTGATACCCAACAGCCTCGATCATTTCGATGGAGACGAGTTTGTCGAAGTATATCCCGAGTTCCGGCAAGTCCCGATAGTCGGCAAGTAGGACGCTGATCCGATCATCGAGGCCCATGGAGCGTATTCGCTCTATGGCCAGGTTGTATTGTTCCTGCGAGATCGTGGTGGTCGTTACCCGACAGCCGTACTGTGACGCCGCGTGGATGGCAAACCCGCCCCAACCGGAGCCGATCTCGAGGAGATGGTCGCTGGCGACCAACTGCAGCTTTCGACAGATGCGATCGTTCTTTGCGCCCGAGGCTTCTGCCAGCGTCGCGTCCGGTCGCTCAAAGTAAGCGCAAGAGTACATCATCGTCTCGTCAAGCATGAGACGAAAGAACTCGTTGCCCAGATCGTAGTGGGCTGCGACGTTCTTCCTGCTGCCGGCCATCGTATTGCGATGCAGCCAATGGATCGTCTTGAGCAACGGCCTGGTGGCCAGCGCCAGGCCACCTTCCATGCGATCCAAAAGCGTGCGATTCAGGACGAAGATCCTGACCAAGGTCGTCAGATCGTCACAACTCCACAAACCACGACGGTAGGCGTCACCCATTCCCACCGTGCCGCCCAGGGTAATATCTGCATAGACGCGGAGGTCCTGAATCGTCACGGTAGTCCTCAGCTGGCAGCGTGCGGTGATTTGGCCGAACTGGAAGTGTTCGTGTCCTTCCACGATTGTCACTGTGCCGAACTCCAGCTTCGACAGGCGAGAGAAAACCGCTCGACGTGCGAGACGGTAAAACCAGGGCGCGATCGCCGAATAAACTTGTTGCCCGCTCGACCGAGCCTCGAGCACAAGACTGGGTGGAATCGTCCGGTTGCTCATGATGGTGTCTGACGCGTCGCTGCAGACGACGGCTCCTTTCGTTTATTTGGGTGAGCGTAGAATGGGACACCTTTGGCCCAGAGTCTCAAGGCCTGCCAATGGATGGCTCCGATGACCTTGGCCGTCATCAAGGGATAGTGCGCAAGGACGCGCGTCAAAGACGACCCGGATAGCTCACGTCGTTCCAGCCGCAGTGTGGCGTCGAAGAAAGGCCGTCCGTCGCGAAGATTTTCCATATGGATGGCCAATTGCGATGTTGGCTCGGTGAACCGCCAATCGTAGGCCACGTCCATGTCAATAAAGGGCGAGATGTGGAACACCTTGTCGAGTCGGTAGCGCTTCCTCTTGCCGCTAGCGCGATTGCGTTCTGTTCCCAAGACGTAACAGTGCCGCTCTCCCCATGGGGTATTCGTGATTTCCACGACGATGGTATCAACAGAATCATCGGATCGGTCATAGCAAAAATAGAAGCTAACTGGGTTGAAGACGTACCCAAAGTAGCGGAAGTGAGTCAGGAGACGGATCGGTCCAGCCGGTCGACTGCCCGTTCTCTCCTCCACGAGTTGGCGTATTGATTCATCCAATGGAAGGCTTGGATCTCCAACATGGTCCACACGCTTAAACGAAGCAAGGTTGGTGCGGTCAACTGACCAGAACCAGCGATCCTTAAAGACCGTCGGCAGTTCCTCCAGGTCCACATACATCATGAACAACCGGTAAGTGAACGAGTGCGGAACCGGACTGAACCGCCGGTGCCGAACGTGGCCTGTATAGATCGCGCTCTTCATGATGAGAGGTCCTTCCCGAGCGGCTTACAGACGGCCAGAGCACTGTTCACTCCATCCTCATGAAACCCAAAACCCCAGTAGGCACCACAATAGGACGTCCTATTGACCCCGTTGATTTCGCCGTGGCGTTTCTGCGCGACGACGGCTTCCGGTGAGTACACAGGATGGTGATAAGTGATGCGACGGAGGATCTTAGTTGGATTGATGGCTTGTGAGTGATTGAGAGTGACACAGAACTCACAGGGCGCGGTCAGGCTCTGCAGCTTGTTCATGTGGTACGTCAGGACTGCGCGATTCGGCTGGGCGCCTAACAGATGGTAATTCCATGCGGCCCAGGCCAGTTTGCGTTTGGGGAGCAACGACGTGTCGGTGTGCAACACCGCTTCATTCTCTTGATAGTGGATCGCACCCAGCACCTCCTTCTCCGTCGGTGAGGGGTCGGTTAGCATCGAGAGGGCTTGATCGCTGTGCGTGGCGATGATCGCATGGTCGAACCGCAAGGTTTGGTAGTGGTACCCTTGCATCTTCGTGCGGATCTCCACGTAATCCGGGAATCGTCCCATCGACTGGACCGGAGAATTGAGATGAATTCGGTTGCGGAACGGTGCGATGAGTTTCTCAGCATACCGCTGCGAGCCACCTGTTATGACTCGCCACGTCGGTCGCTCATCCACCGAAAGCATGCCATGGTTCTTGAAAAACTGGACGAGGTACCGGGCCGGAAACTTCCACATGTCCTCGTGACTCGCTGACCAAATAGCGGCTCCCATTGGAACCATGTAGTGCTCGATGAACACCCTTGAGTATCGATGAGTCTCCAGATAGGAGCCGAGTGAAGGGGTTGGCTCCGTCAGTGTCAGCAGTTCCAACGACTCGCGATTGAAGCGCAGGATGTCCCGTATCATCCGGTAGAACGAGGGACGAAGCAGGTTTCGCCGCTGGGCGAACAGTGTGTTCAGCGACGTCCCATTGTACTCGAGGCCGGTTCGCTCGCATTTCACACCGAAGCTCATGTTGCTCGGTTGCGATTCCACGCCCAATTTCTTGAGTAGGGCAATGAAGTTCGGGTAGGTCCAATCGTTAAACACAATGAAACCCGTGTCTATGGCGTAACCTCGGCCTTTCATTAGGACGCCAACCGTATTGGTATGTCCGCCGATATGATCAGCAGCCTCGAACACGGTGATCTCATGATCTCGGTGTAGGAGATACGCCGCGACCATTCCCGAAATGCCTGTGCCGACAATCGCAATCTTCATACGGTTTTCAGTGCCTCGTTGATCGGGTCTGGACCAAGCGAGAGTGCGTAAGAGGCCTCTAGAATATCGACAACCGGTATGATTTCCTTACGCTGATGTTGGGCGCCAACCCGGTCCGACCGGCATGTCTATCACCACATAACAATCGACCTGTCCCATGACTTGCTGGGACACACTAGTTCCAGCGTTGGGGCACTTTCCGGACCTTGGAGACATCGTAGCCTTCCTCGGCGATGAGCTGCAGGAACCGCTGGTACTCAACCTCAGAGACTTGCGGTGTGCGCGCCATCAGCCAGACGTAATCGCGCTGTATCCGTCCGATGATGGTGTGATTGTAGGCATCGTCCACATAGATGATCCGATAGTCGGCCTTGATCGGCCAGATGAACTGCATACCCCACACGGCATTCGATTGCGTATCGATGATATAGCCGGTGGGATGATAGGTCTTGCGCTCCCCCTCAAAGCCGCCCTCGCGAAAGCTAAAGGTCGTGGGCACGGTACCATCCTCGGCCAAGCGATAGGACTCCATGGCGTTGTAGGCGTTCGTCTCGATAAAGGTTGGAATATTGGCGATGACGTACCAGTCCCCCATGAACCGCTCCAAGTCCACGGCCGTCGCGATTCGAATGGGTGGGGGGCTGCTGCAGGCAGCGAGGGTCAGCAGCAGAACGGGCATGAAGAATGATGACATCACAGAGGACATGTGTACCTCACTGAAGCGTATAGCGTAGGGTATCGCCCTTCTTCGTGGTGGAGTGGAGGGCGACCCATCGGCCGCTCAAGGTGTACCAGAGATCGATCGTGAACTTGTCCGTTACGATGCGGCGATGTGTGGTTCGAGTCGGGACGCCCTGCACGGGGATCGTCTCTTCACCCACCACAAGAATGGACGCCGGCTGATGTTCGCCGGTCTGTGAATTCAGCAATCGCTCGCCCGTGATCCACTCAGGGTTCCAGTATGCAAAGGTCTTGATACAGCCCTTCCCGATCCAGTTGCCAGCCTGCGTCTGCACCTGCAATTGCCCGTCCCGAAAGATCCCGTTCACGAAGAAGGACTCGCCGTTATCATCCGTCTCCGCACGAATCTCGCGTAGGCACGTTCCCTCCCATGTTTCGATGTTGGTATGCCGATAGGTGTAGACCGTGATGTACAGGAACTTGACCGTGAAGTGCGCGTCTACCTTAACCTGGGTCCGCTCGCCTTCCGAAGAGACGTCAAAGCGCTGGTGTCCGATTTCATCCTCGCCGAGGAACACCTTGAAGTCATAGGTCTGCGAAGTGGCACTCCAAGCCTGTTGGGAGGGGCTTGCGAGGCAGGCCAGGAACCCGAGGATGGACACCGCGATGGGAATACCCCTGATCATGGAACACGCACTCCTCATGATGACCATTTCCTCAAAGGGAACCCTCCATGCCCTGTTTCGGGGGGCCAGGCAGGAAGGCATTGGTGTGAGCGATATACTCTCGATACGCAGGTCGCCGTTCGACGATAGTCTGCTCCATCAGTGTTACGCCTGAGAATTTCAGGAGCAGGTAGGTGAGGAGCAGGGGTCCCGCAATCGTCCACCAGGCTCCCGTCGATACTGCAAAAAGGTAGAAGCCCCACCAGATCAGGCACTCACCGAAGTAATTGGGATGCCGTGTATAGTGCCAGAGTCCGCGGTCCATCACCTTGCCGTGGTTCTCCGGGTCGGCCTTGAACTGTGACAACTGCCAATCCCCGATGCCTTCGAAGATCATGCCGACGGTCCATACCGTCACCGCGAGTACATCGAATGCCCCCCACTCGACCGGAACGGTGAGAGCCGGCCACAGGGGCATGGAGATAATCCACGCCAGTCCTGCCTGAAACCAGAAGATGAGGCCAAGACTCTTCAGTGGAAAATGTGGTTCGTATTTCTGGCGAATGTTTCGATAACGACGGTCCTCAGGCTCACCCCAGTTGCGATGGATAATATGACCTGAGAGGCGCAGGGCCCACAGCACAACCAGCGTCAGGATGAGTGTCGTCCGTCCTGTATAGGGCTCCGCACCGGTGGCGTACAGGGTCGCGGCGGCGAGGAGCATCAAGGCCCACACGCCGTCCACAATGCTTACGTCGTGCTTGAGGACGCTGACGACCCATGTCAGCGTTGCCAGACCCAGCGTTGAAACCAGTCCCAAGAGATAGAGCGAGACACTCATGATGTTTGCTTTTCCAGCAGGCCGGCGTAGCCGTCAAAGTGCGAAGACAAGGCCAGCAGCAGCGGTGTCAGCACCGCCCAGCCGATGGCCAGAGCGAACAATCCTGCGGGCATATTGCCGAATTCCAGCGCCCCGAGGCGGAGGCCGCCGTAGTAGGCGGCAGGGCCCCCGACGGCTCCAAAGACAATCGCGAGGACCCAGCGCCCCCTCATCCAACGCAATGAGATATTCAAGAGGGTTGCGAAGAGCCCCCACAACGCCACGATCCAATACGGGGCAACGTTCGGGAACACGATTCCCGAGGAATACTGAAGCCAGCCCTGCCAGACCAACAGGCTATCGAAGACGAGTCCTAAGCCGAGTGAGAGGAGCACCAGTTTGAGCTCCGCCGTTGGCATGGGAGCGCGGAGCACGTGCGTGACCACCACCGCCGTTGTCACAAGGATGCCGAACCAGGGCTGATCCGCTGCGGCGCTCAACACGCACGCAAACCAGCCGATCTGAAACAGCACAAAGTTGCGGACGATCATCGTGGTGCTCATCTTCATCAGGCACTCGCCCTCGAGTTTTCGAAGAGATAATGACTGACCCCCCACTGTCGGCCCTCTTCATAGCCGAACAGTTCGGCACAGGCCATGAAGAACAGACGCCACCGCCCCCACCAGACTCGCGCGCGCGCCGTGCCGTAGACACGTTCGATCACGGGCCACAGTGATTCGCGGGCGGTATCCATATTGGCCAGCCAGGCGTTGGCTGTCTTTTCATAGTGCGTGCCGTCCCACCGCCAGCGGTCCACGCAGACAAGATGGTCCTGGCAGGCCAGCGGGAGGCCATCGCTGGGCATCATCCCGCCCGTGAAAAACTGACGACTCATCCAGTCGGCGGGTCCCCGGTCTTCGAACAGGTACGAAGTAGCGCGATGCACGAACACGTGCATGAAGAACTGGCCGCCCGGTTTCAGCCATCGGCGGACGCGAGCAAAGAGATCAGGCCAGTTACGCATGTGTTCGAACATTTCCACCGACACCACCCGATCGAATCTTCCGGAGTCGATCTCGAACCTGTTCATGTCGCAGGTCATCACCCGAACCTGGTCCTGTAGGCCGCGTTCTCTGGCCTGGGCCTCAATGTAAGCCCGCTGCGAGCAAGAATTGGAGACCGCCGTGATGCGGCTGTCGGGGTAGTGCTCAGCCATCCACAGCGTGAGGGAACCCCAGCCGCATCCGAGTTCCAAAATCGTTTGCCCATTTATCAGGCCGGCATGGAGGCAGGATTCACGTAAACCGGAGGCTTCTGCTTGGCCTAGGGTCGTCGCGTCGGCGGGCCAAAAGGCGCTGCTGTATTTGAGGTGAGGCCCGAGGACCTGCCGGAAGAACTCAACCGGAACCTCATAGTGCTGATCATTGGCTTTCTCCGGTACCACTGCGATGGGCGCACGGCGCATCTGGTCGATAAATTGCGTTTCCTGCAGTGCTGCTGTTCGAGCGTCCCCCGACCGGATCTCCTGGAGGCGCTGCGTGAGCAACTGCCGAATCCCCCATCGGAGCACCACGTCTGGGAACAGCCCCTGTTCGGCCAGGTTCAAGGCAAGACGAGTGAGATGTTGCACGGGCTTAACCTCCAAACAAACGTACGCGTACGTATACTGCCCTACGCCATCATCATGAAAAACGCTTCACCTGTTCCGCCAAGGTGTTGGCGACCAGCTGAAGATCGAACGGCCAGGCGTAACGGAGTTCGACGTCAGGATACTGAGGCCGCAAATGATCGAGAATTTCAGGAATCTCGACCTCCGAGTGTGAGCCGCCCGGAGTGAACATGGTTGTTGCCACAACAATGCGAGTCGCGCCTTGTTTGATCAACGCCTCGACGGACTCCTCCAGCGTCGGAGCACAAAACTCATTGTAGGCCACGGCAAAGAGTGCGCCATTGAGTTGCGCTCGGAGGCGCGCAGCTACGGTTTCGAGGCCCGCCTGGTAGGGATCCGTCTCTGCGGTTCTCGGCCACCGGCGGATCTTGGTATCCAGCTCACGTTCTTCCTCCGAAGGCGGAAGCTTCGCGGCACGCCGTTGTGCTTCTAATCGTTTCAATTTCGTGACTAATTCCTGAGGGCAGCCTTTGGGAATGCCGCCGTGACCGACCAGAATCACTCCTCGTGTGCTTGCCGTCATTTCCCCACTCCTCTTCTTAAGACGTGCGTCTGTGTTCACTTACTCTGAACTCACCGTTGTCTCGAGGAACTCCTGCAGATTGGTCTTTCCATAACGGCTTCCCGGGTACACCTTCCGAATGAATCCCGCGACGAGGGCCATCAGCTTCTTGACCGAGGGGGTTTTCTCAGGGTCTGTGGCCGGCAACAGACGGACGGTGATCGCTTTCTCGTGCAACTTGAGCTGGACAAAGAAAGTGCATGCGGCACCCTGTTCAATCGCTACGGACTCCAGTAGGGCGTCTTTCCCGCTCCGCGACAAATAGAATTCCTGAACTTTGAGAATCTCGTTTCCGGTTCGGTGGATTATCGGCGTGAACGCCTGATAGAGGCCTTGCAGATCTCCGGCTTCTTCTACAACAACATGTGGCATTGCATTTCCCCTCTACGCATGATTCCGCAACATGAGCTCTTTCGGATGCGGGTTAAGATAGACCTGATCGCGAATGTACCCGACGTCGAGGATCTGGACGTAATGCTTGACCAGTGTGAGAGGGACGATCAACGGCGTAAGCCCCCGATGATAGTCGGCGATCACGTCCAACAGCTCGGCCTTTTCCTGAGTGGTCAATCGACTCTTGAGGTAGCCCACAATATGCTGCAGTACATTGACATGCTTACGCACCGTCGCCTTCATGGTCAGGGTTATCATGAAGTGCTCTCCATACTTCAACGTCAACTCTTTGAGTCGATACCGCTCCACTTGGCCGACCAGACGCCCCATCGCTTCGTAGTGCTGCTGGCTATGGGCTAAGAGCAGGTATTTGTGAATGGTGTGGAAGCGTATCAGAGTCTGTTTCGTGACTCCGTTCTGAACGAGATCCTGGAACCGGCGGTAGCAGAACACCCGCTCGATAAAGTTCTCTCTGAGCGCCGGATCGCAGAGCCGGCCTTCCTCCTCGACGGGAATCAGGGGAAACTCATCTTGAAAGGCCTTTGCAAAGATTCCCGTGCCACTGTGACTCGGCATCCCCTGTGTGGTGTACACGCGCACCCGTTCGAGTCCGCAACTGGGCGAGCCTTTCTTGAAGACAAACCCTGAGAGGTCCAGTTTGCCGAGAGAGTCGAGACGCTCTTCGACCATCGCCTCCATCGCTTCGGTGTGGTCGTGCTTACTCGTGATCGTCATCAGCCGAGGGCGATGCGGGCTGCCCACCAAACGCATCGCTTCACGCGGAGTGCCCAATCCTGCTTCCACCTCAGGGCAGACCGGTACCCATTCGACGTAGCGACCCAATACATCGGTTAAGAAATGGTCCTGCTTGTGTCCTCCGTCGAAACGGACCTCATCTCCGATAAGACACCGACTGATTCCAAGGCGGAGCGGGGAGGTCGTCATCTCGTTGCCTCCTGCTTCCCTAGGGTGAGATATTCTTGACGGGCAAGTTGATGGTCCACAACCGGTGAAGGGTAATCGGTCCCGATTCGGCATCCAGCGCGTTCTTGCTCATCTGCGGTCATGAGATGCGGCTCATGAATCCTTCTTGCTGATACACCGGCAAGTTCCGGGACATACTGGTGAATGTAGGCGCCGTCCGGATCGAACTTCTTGCTCTGGAGCGCAGGATTGAAAATCCGATACCCACGCATGGCATCCGTACCGGTCGCGGCACACCACTGCCAATTCCCGTTGTTTGCCGCCATGTCAGCATCAAGGAGGTGCTGCAGGAAGTACCGTTCGCCGCTCTGCCAGTCGATTCGTAGGTCTTTGATCAGAAAGGATGCCACGACCATTCGAACACGATTGTGCATCCAGCCCGTTTGATTGAGTTGCCTCATCCCTGCATCCACCATCGGATAGCCAGTTTGTCCACTGCACCAGGCTTGAAACAGAGAATTGCGCTTCGGGCCCGGCTCACGCGACGGCGGTACGGCCGCCTTGCGGAATGGTGCCTCTGCAACGTGTGGGAACGAAGCCAATACTTGCTGAAAGAACTCACGCCAGATCAACTCGTCGACCCAGGTCAGGACAGCAGGGCGGGACACTCGCCCGCCTTTTGCCAGTGCATTCAACGCCGCGTGAATGGCCATGCGCGACGATAGTGTTCCGAAACGGAAGTGTGGTGAAAGCTTTGCGCTCCCATCGATGGCTGGCAGGTTCCGGGTTCGTGTATAGGAATGGATTGGTCCATGCGTGAACTGGCGCAACCGCTTCTGCGCGTTCTGCTCACCCGGCTCAATCCAGGGTACGACCGGATCGTACCCAAGCTCACTGGCCGAGGGGAGAGGACGAGAGATAGGTAGTGGAGCGGTGTTCTTGGCTGCAGGAGGTACTGGAATTGGCTGAACCGCTGGGGTCATGGCATGCCATCTATTCCACCAGCGTGCGCGATAGGCGCTGTACCGCTGCAACGGCTCTCCGGTTGCGCCCCGCACCTCAGATGCTTCAAAGACAACATGATCTTTGAACGTCCGCACCGCCACTCCGAGCTTCCCCAGACGCTGGTGAGCCAGGCGGTCCCGCTCTATCGCGCCCGGTTCATAGTCGCGATTCCAATAGACTACGTCGGC
The DNA here is from genome assembly GCA_041743145.1 of Nitrospira sp. GTDB lineage: Bacteria > Nitrospirota > Nitrospiria > Nitrospirales > Nitrospiraceae > Nitrospira_D. The sequence goes on from JBGTNJ010000062.1 coordinate 10,209, forward strand.
CTTCCAATCAGTTGCCGTTTGAACAATTTGTTCAACTGGCTCGCCGCGACGCCACTGCATCATGATTCCACGACCCGCCAACGAAGTTGCCAATTCCTCTAGACAACCCAGCATGAAGTTCACACAGGCTGATCCAAACTGGTGCGATTGCAGCAACGGCTCATCGAACACAAACAGCGAAACGACCTCGTCGCATTCTTGGCAGGCTGCTGTGAGTGCCGGCTGGTCATGCAATCGAAGATCGCGCCTAAACCAAACCATCCCACGCATGTGCCCACCTTTGCCCCGAAGGGTTATCGTTCCTGATTTCCATGAGATCCCGCCGGCCCTCTTGGGAGTTTGTCGCCTGCCACGCGTTCGACGGAGAGCTCATGAAGGCCTTTCTCGTCCTTAACGCCAACTTTCACAACAGTTCCCGCTTCCCCTCGTATCATCTTGGCGACCTGCTCGTAACTCTTTCCCGTCACGGTGGTTCCATCCACACTGATGACTTCATCCCCATGCCGAAGTCCTGCCTTGTGGGCCGGTCCCTCAGGATGGACCATGCCGACATACAGGATGGCCGGATCGCCGATCCGCTCGGCTCCAATCTGGAGCGAAATACCGATGACACCATGAGGTAGCCTGGTATCGTCCCCGTGCCCATAGGGAGCCTGGCTCTTGTGTTGGTCGGCCATGGCTGAACCGGTGATGAGAAGGCCCATGATCAATCCTGCCGCAATATGGAAGCCGGTGATTCGCATAAGCGCACCTCCTATTAATTACTCTAGTGATTACCTAAGACCTGCCAATCCGAGTAAGCAAAGCGCAGCAACTGCGAGAAATCCCGCCATCAATCCTGCCGCAACATGAATATAGTTGTCGTGAATTCTCATGGGCCCACCTCCCCGTGGGCTACATATGACCTGCCAATCCAAGTAAGCAAAGTCCCGCCACCAGCACGAGCGAATTCAAGTAGATCGACCGCTGGTGCAATTTGTTCCACGATCCCCGAAGGGTCGGATCTACCCCGCCTTGGGCCTCCTGCTCCTTCAGACGATCTCTCATCGCATTGCTCAGTAAGGTCAACGGCGTTCGACAGTAAGACTCGGCGACCAGAACAACAATCCAAATGCTCCAGGCCAACAACAGAGTCGTGGACAATCCCTGGATAATCAGGATGCCGCAAAGAGCAGCTAACCCAAGGCCTGCTGCGCCCATGCCCAACGCATAGTAGGTTGGAAATAATTGTCGGGCCACTTGACCGAAAGGTTCCCGCTCCAGCGTTCTTGCGAGGATAGGCGCCACGATAAAGGATAGGAGTACAACCTTTCCGATTAAGACTCCGGTTGCTAAAAGGTATAGGTAGTTCAGAACAGTAGCCATCACCCTGTCCCCTCCCGCGACTTATTTCGCAGCAGCGAGTCTACGTGCCGCATCGTAGGCGGCAGCGAAGTCTGGTAACTCTCCCATCGGAACCAGTTGCACATAGCGGATGATGTTGTCGGCGTCCGTAACGATAACCGCGCGATGCAGGATCCTGTGCGTCGGAAGCAGCAGGCCGGTGCGCTTCCCAAACTCAAATGAAGGAGCATCGGAGAGGAACGTGATGTTCGAGATGCGAGTCTTTTTCGCGAAGGCGGCCTGGTCGTCGGACGGATTTGTGCTGAGGGTTATGATCTCAACCGTTCGATCAAGCCCGGCGTTTTGCTCGCTGAAATGATGAGTCTGCTCATCACAAACCGGGGTATTGAGTTGTGGCACGATGCTGATCAACTTGACTCGGCTTTGCGTATCCGTCAGTCGGACGGACTTTCCGTGGAATCCGATCAGTGTTGCATCCGGCAGTCGATCCCCAACTGTTAAGGTCGGCTGGTTGTCATTGCCCGCCGCATGAGACGATTCACCAAGCCCTATGGTTAGTCCGAGAAGGGCGAAGAGGAAGAACATCCTTCTTGGAACCATTCCGTTTATCTGTTTTGTACCCATAATGTCCTCCCGCTCGAAAAGCACTTTCACTCACTTACATCACGCTACTCGTCCGACCACTGTCGTTTCAGAAAATAGGGCCTGAAGTGCAGAGTCCAGCGTTGCATGCTGAAACACATACCCCTCATCAAGCGCCTTCCTTGGCACCACCCGCTGGCCCGTGGTCATCAGCGACCCCAACTCTCCGAGGGCCAGCTTCAAGACGAATTCGGGCACGGGAAACCAGGCTGGTTTGTGCAATGCACGGCCGAGTCTCATGCAGAAATCCCTCATGGTCACCGCTTCCGGGGCCACCGCATTGAGTGGCCCAGAAATACCGTTGTTGGCTAATGCCCATTGAATGAGGCCGATATGATCACGTCGATGAATCCAGGATACCCACTGTGTTCCCGGCATGATCGGACCACCTGCGTACAACTTGAATGGCAACACCATTTTGGCTAGTGCCCCGCCATCTTGTTCGAGCACCATGCCGGTTCGGAGCAGCACGACGCGTGTGCCGAACTCCGCAGCCCGAAGGGCTTCCGCTTCCCATGCGAGGCATAAATCGGCTAAGAAGCCCTGGCCGCGCGCCGCTCCTTCATCCAGACGGCGATCGTCGCTTGCGCCGTAATAACCGATGCCGGACGCGCTTATGAATGTTGCGGGTTTCGAAGATCGCTGAGACATGGCTCTGACCAATAAGCGGGTGGTGAGAACTCGGCTGTCGGTGATGAGTTGCTTGCGTGCGTCCGTCCAGCGTGCGTCGGTGATCGGCGCGCCAGCGAGATTGATGACGGCATCTGCACCCTCAAGAACTTGCTCCCAGGGGCCCGTGTCTCGCGCGTTCCAGGGCACCGAGTTGAGGCGTACGTCAGTCTGACGAGAAGTCTGTCCTGGCTGTCTCGTGAGGATGCTTACTCTGTGCCCTTCGCCCACCAGCGAACGGCACAACGCGCCACCAATAAATCCCGTTCCCCCGGTCACCACGATATTCATAGGGCTATCTCCCGTTAAAGACACCAATAGTCAATCACGAGCTCCTGTTCCGCTCGCGGTGTGACGCCGATCGGCTGCCTTAACTGCATCGAGCACATGGTGAAAAAGCCAAGCCGGTTACCCCTTACCTCTCGCAGGTTGGCTCTCTCTTGACCGCCTCTGTCTGACGACAACGGTAGCGGTCTGAAAAAGTCCTGACACCATGCCACAAGTCAGCAATCCAACAGCGATTAACAAGACTAGACTCATATTCATATCGTTCCTCCTTCTCGACTGAGTCTGGAGCCATCTGCCCGCAGACTGAGGATGAATCCCACCGAAGAGACAGGTCCCTCATGAGGAGGAGACCTGTCTGCTTCAGCGGGCGACGCCGTGCGGAGTGCGGCGTCACCTCTGCCAAACCAATAAACCGGCCTCCGAACTCTTGTGGCTGCCATCGTATGGCCTCGCACGTTCACCGCAACCGGTTACTTCCTCTGGACCGCTTCCTCAACACCACGGACACAGCGAAACCCTGTTCCATGAGTCTGCAAGGCGAACCCGCCACGACCTCGCGCCGATGTAGTGATATCGGACGCTGGACTATGCCAGGACCCGCCACGAATCGACCGAACCACTCCCTTCTTGTCGGGACCTTGTGGATTTCGATTAGGCGCATGTTGATAGTACTCCGCGTCGTACCAATCGGAGATCCACTCCCTAGCGTTGCCGGCCATATCCTTCACCCCGTAGGGTGAATCTCCATCGGGAAGCGATCCGACAGCGTGCAAGGTCTGCTCATCCTCCCACTCTCGATCAAAGTTCGCCCGTTTGGCCGTGGGCGGTTCATTCCCCCAGGGGTAGAGGCGGCCGTCTTTTCCGCGGGCAGCCTTCTCCCATTCGGCTTCCGTCGGCAGCCGTTTCTTCGCCCAACTACAATAGGCCTTTGCGTCGTACCAGGTCGTCTGGACCACCGGTAATTGCTCAATGCCCTTAATGGATTTGAGGGGCCCGGTGCCATAGGGATTAGGTGGTGTGCGATGGCCAATGGATTTCACAAAGGCCATATACCGTCCATTCGTCACTTCGACTTGATCGATCGCAAACTCGCTCAGATAGACAGATCGCTGCGGCCGCTCATCGTCCCGGCCTTTTCCTTCTGGGTTGCCCATCAGAAATTCTCCGGCCGGAATCGTGACCATCGGCACCGGGTCAAGCTCTTTCGTTCCCGGCAACGCTTCCACAGTGAGCGACTGCATGAGCGCAAGGACCGTGATCACCACAACCGTCATTCTGTTGATCTGAGTAGATCCGTGCCACAGTCCAGTCATCATTTCTTCTGCTCCTTGCTACCCTTGATGGCTCGGGTGGTATGGAGTCTCACTTGCGTGACAAGTTGTTCGACCCGTCGCTCGTCTCCTCGCTCAGCTGCTTCTTGCGCCTGGGTCACGAGGGTTCTGGCTTCGTGCAGGTGCTGCTCGATTTCCGCCTGCAGGGCAGGCGAAGCCACTGTTCCGCCCAATGCTGCCCGGTGGTAGACCTCCCATGCCTTGTCCACTTCATGATTGGCCTCATGGACCAGCCGGGCCTTATCCTCATGCGGGTGTCCGGGTAAATCGATGGGACCAGCGTGGAGGGATGAGGCTCCGAGGAAGGCGATGAGGACAATCCCCCGATAAAGAATCTTCTTGGGTATCATTGGTGCGCCTCCGTCACGATCAAAGCATGTGCATGGCCCGTGAAATTGTCCTTCACGGTCGCTTCATCGATTGCTCAATTAGTTGTCGAAGCTCCAGGAGCTCCCTATTCTTTGGGTCAAGAGTCAGTCCCTGAGCGAGAGCCTGCTGGGCCTCTGCGAAGCGCTCTCGCCCCATTTCGACGTAGGTCAAGATGGCGGCCTCTTTGATTTGCTGATCGATTTCTGGTGGCGCAGTTTTCGCGCAGCGGAATCCTAGACCCACACCGTAGCTGTTATTGAGTGGATGATTCCAGAACCGGTGGGTCGCCCTGGCTGTGCCCTCTGGGGCGATCCAGGAGCCACCTCGAATGACTCGCTTCTCGCCGACAGTCAGACGATCCACGTACGTCCCGGTTCCGCCCATCCACAAGGGTTGAGCCGGGCCGCTTGGATTCACGCTCGTTTCAAGCCGTCCATAGTAGCGCGGGTCATACCAGTCGAATACCCACTCGAAGACATTGCCGGACATGTGGTGTAGGCCATAATAGCTGGCCCCTTCCGGATATGAATCGACGGGCATAGTGGTATCGTGCTTTTTTCCATAATTGACTTTCGCTGGATCAAAATCGTTGCCCCAGGGATAGAGATTGCCGTCTGGCCCTCGGGCGGCCTTTTCCCACTCCGCTTCCGTCGGCAGCCGTTTGCCGCGATATTCGCAGAAGGCTCTCGCGTCCTCCCAATTCACCCCGACGACGGGTAGTTGAGACTTATTTAAACGGGGATCGTCCCAGTAGGCCGGAGCCGGGTGACCTTTTGCCTTGAGGAACTCCCCATAGTCTTTGTTAGACACTTCATACTTGTCCATGAAGTATGGATCCAAGAACACCATATGAGCCGGACTTTCGTCGTTCAGTGCATCGGCAGACCAGGGTGTCTTCATCCGCTGTTCGTAAAGTGTGAGCTTCTTGCCCGTGGCTATTGGCTCTTCCCTATCGAGCCCCATCACCGATCCTCCCTGCCCGATATACGCCATGTCCTTTTGTATCAAGTGCTCTTCCGCACGGACTGTTCCACTCACTATTGTGAGTGCGACTGCCAGCGCCGCGATCACAATGATTCTGGCTCTATGCATTGCGGACCTCCATCACAAGTTGGTTTCTTCATAGTTTCTCCATAGGAGCAGTCTCGGCTCTTTCGTTCGCCAGGTTCAGCGGCCGTGCGGCGTCGCCGTCTGCTCATTTGGTATTTGCGGCCTATCGAGATCCTTCATTTCTCGCAACGCTGCTTGCGCGATTCCCCGCAACATCCCATTGAATACAAGCTCGTGAGGCAGGTAGAGGGAATACCAGTACAGTTGGCCTGTCAGTCCCACCGGATCAAAGATCGCCGTCTGCCGTATCTGTGTTGAGGAGCCGGTCTCCGTCACCTCAAATTCCAGCCACGCGCGGCCGGGCAAATTCATCTCGGACTTGAGTCGCAGGCGGCGATTCCGCTCAATTGCCTCAACGCGAAATGAGTCGACCGTATCGCCGACGCGGAGGATCGTCGATGAAGGCCGTCCACGTCCCATGCCGACGCCCCCTTGAAGGAGGTCAATGAAGCCACGCAGGTGCCACAGCCAGTCACATGCATACCAACCATGGTCACCACCGATCCTCTCAATACACTTGAACACAACGTCAGGCTTTGCTTCGACCGTCAACGTCCGTGAATCGACGATGCGCGTGCCGAACCGTACGCCCCCCCACGATGGCAGCCTCCCCGATGAAGAGAGGGCATTGGACCAACGCGTCTCGGAGAAATGTCTCTCTTCACGGGCAAGGGCTCGGTGGATCGCCTCATCGACTCCCATCGGACGTACTGAGAAGGTGGTCAGCGCGGCGTTGTCCCGTACCACCGTGACATGGACAATGCTCTCAATAATCGCCCGCCCGATGCGGGCGTAGAGCGGCGTGACCAATCCGAGCCAGAGAGCAGATAACCAGGGGGTGAGGACCGGGACGGGGATGATCCGAGGCGTGAGCCCACGTTGCCTCCCGTATGCGCGCATCATATCCGCGTAGGAGACTTTGTCCGCTCCACCGACTTCGTAGATGCGGTAACTGGAGGTTGGAATCCGAAGCGCTTCCATCAGGTAATCCAGCAAGTCGTCGATCGCGATTGGTTGCGCCTTCCCCTTGACCCATCTCGGGGTGAACATGATAGGCAAACGTTCCACCAGGGCACGAATCAGCTCAAACGAGGCACTACCGGAACCGATCACGGCTGATGCGCGAAACTCACACACGGGCAGGCCCGACTGCCTCAAGATGTCTCCAACCTCGTGCCGACTGCGCAGATGTGTCGAGAGTTCTTCATCGTCGCTACCTAAGCCTCCCACATAGACGAGGCCCTTCACGCCTGCTGTCTTTGCTGCTTCGGTAAAGTTATGGGCCCCCTGCCGGTCCCTCTCTTCATATGAACCAGTCGAACTCATGGAGTGGACCAAGTAGTAGGCCACGTCGACCCCGCGCAAGGCATTGTCGAGACTTTGTCGATCAAGAACATCACCCTCGACAACTTCCGTTGAGGGACCGACTTTCGGCTTGAGAATGTCTGGATGTCTGGCCAGGCAGCGCAAGCGGTAACCCTGATTCTCCAACGTCGGGAGGAGGCGTCCGCCGATGTAGCCGGTAGAACCTGTGAGAAGGATCAGCGACTTCTCTGGAATTGCAGCTGGGCTGGTTGGCGATTGACTTGCCGCCGTAGTCTCAGAGGTATTCACTTCAAACCTCCACGTTGGGACCTGGGCCATCGGCGGGGGGCACGCCCCCCGCCAGTCCTTCGACTATTTCTTCTTCATGCTCTTCTTGATCAGATCACGCGTCGCCAGATACTCCTGATTCCCCGGATCCGAGGCCAATGCCTTCTCAATGGAAGCTAGAGCATCGGCATTCTTTTCAGCACCCATGGCGACTAACGCCTGAATGAACGCCTCTCTGCCTTCTTGCACGGCATCGGCGGACACGCTCTGGGTTGACTTCGCGCAACGGAATCCGAGACCGACGCCATAGGAGTTATTGTCCGGCTGATTCCAGAATCGGTGACTCGTATGTAGTGAAGTTTCCGGCGCAAGCCAGGAGCCGCCCCGCAGCACCCGCACCGGTCCTTGATTGGCGAAATTGTAACCCTTCTCGGCGCCCCGTGGGTTCATGGCCGGGCTTTCCTTATAGTAGTTCAGGTCATACCAATCCTCTACCCACTCGAAGACGTTGCCCGCCATGTTGTAGACCCCAAACCCGCTCACTCCATCCGGATAGGAATCGACTGGCGAGGTGCGGCCCACGTTCTGTCCATAGTTGGCTTTCTTAGGATCAAGCTTGTGCCCCCATGGATAATGATTGTCCCCATCTGGGCCTTTGGCCGCTCGCTCCCACTCAGCCTCTGTAGGAAGACGCTTACCGTCCCATTTGCAGAATGCGTCTGCATCAGTCCAGCTCACACCGACAACTGGGTGGCTTGACTTATTGAGTCGTGGGTCATCCCAATAGGCTGGCGCCGGGTGACGGGTGGCTTTCATAAACTCCTTGTAGCGTGCATTCGAGGCTTCGAACTTATCGATCGAATAAGCATCAAGCACGACCTGGTGCTTCGCTTCATCTGAATGTTCGTTGCTCCCCATGGTGAACTCGCCCTTTGGGATGAGGACCATGTCCTTGTCGCTGCTAGGCACGTCCGCCGCTGTTGCGACGGAGATTGCTCCGCATATCAATGCCACTCCCAATCCCACCTGAACGACCATTCGACTCCGCATAGAGCACCCCCCTTGTGTTAGAAAACCAGGACCACCCTGGTTGCTTGACGATCGTTACCCGCACATTCCAAAGTCATGATCTCACTATCCCTAAACCAAGACTGATCCATAGTGACCACATGACATGCTGTCTATCCACGTCCTATTGCCCAGGTGCTTGGCATCGAGTTTCCTGTGCGTTGGACTGTCAGCGGTTCTTGACGACCGCGACGATTTCGCAAGATGACAGGATCGAGGATGTCGCCACACTGCACGCATCGTTTTGTGGCACATTCCAGCTCACTACTGCTGTTCATCAGGTCCAAGGAGACCTCGTTCACCATGAGACCGCCGCATCTCAGGCAGGTTGAATGAAACAGTATGGGAGAGAAATCTGATTCGCTCTGAAGTTCAGTGATTTCTTCTTTTTGCTGCGCTCTCGCCATGATGACCTCCATTGGATTGATCGATCAATCAAACCATCAGCTGTCTCGAGGTACGTGATATGCGCCTTCTCACTGACGTTCACGTCAGCTACCGAGCGGCCTGTTTTCCTCTCATAACCTCGCATCTGCTGGCAGACAAGCTTCGACCAGGAGCGCTTAAGGATGGGGTATTAGGAAGTAATACCTTCGCCCCGATAGTCTGAGAATCGACTAAGACGTCTGTAGCGATGACAGTGTCTCGGACCGGTCGTTGTATCGTTCTGCCGATCGACTGGTGATGGGAATGGTCATGCTCGCCAATCCCGATGCCAGAGCAACAGAGATTATGTAGGCTGTCATTCTTATAGAAATCACCCTTCCCTCTTGGCACCGATGATTCTGGGCAGGAACTCACCAACCGTACTCCATGCCTGGGCAAGAAGTGGGCCACGACATGTGACCACCAGGGACGCTGTAAGTGGGTGACTACCTCTCTAGTTGGACTAGATAGTTGGGTGATGGGTGAAGATCTCTGATGAATTCTGCAACAGGAAGAGGCGTACTGATGTAGCAAAATTCCATGCCATTTCACGCAGGTGAGATGGTGTACTGGTCTTTGTAGTTGTGGCTGACAACTAATGTTTGTCATAAGTATGTCTAATGTATAGGCCATATATGTCCATTGTGTCAAGTGTTATTTGTAAATAATTTGACCAACATTGAACATTGGAATAGAATTGGCTCACTGAATATGAATACTCATAGAATTCATAGAGTTGCGAAACTCACGGGGCTCTCGCGAGATGTTATCCGAGTATGGGAACGTCGATTTGAAATCCTAAAACCGACTAGAGGAGCCAATCGGTACCGTAATTATTCCGATGAAGATGTCGCGTTGCTCAGGTTCCTAAAGGAGCAGTTGGATTCTGGAGGCTCGATCGGAGAGCTGTCGAAATTAGGGCGAGAGGAGTTGTTGAATCGAGCACGAGCCAGTGCACCGCAAGTGTCATTCGTCGACAATGCATTCAGTAGGCTCCTGCAGGAACTGCTGTCTAGTTTGAATCCCTTCAATCGTGTGATCTTTGAGAAGCGTTTGAACGGCGCCGTGGCGGTGATTCCCTTTGAGGAAGCGCTGCATGGCATCTTACTCCCGCTTCAGGAACAAGTGGGGCTGCTCTGGCATGATGGTCATCTGGACGTGGCCATTGAACATTACGTCACGAAGCAAATCCAACAAAAGATTTTCTCCGCCATGAATCAGCTTCCAGTGGCTGAGTTTGGTACCAAAGTGGTCGTGGCCTGCCCGCCCGGCGAGGAACACGACATTGCCGCGTTTGCAGTCGCCTATCGATGTCGTGTTCGCGGCTGCCGCGTTCACTATTTGGGAGCCAATGTGCCTCTTGTCTCGCTGACCAAGCTGTGCGAGCAGCTTGAACCAGATCTGACCATCATGTCATTTCCTGTCGCACTTTCCGAGCCCAATGCGACTGAGTTGGTTCAATCCCTTGCCGATGAAGTGCGCCCCGCCTCCGATCTTGCCGTCGGCGGACATGGCGCGCTCGCCATGCGTGAGCTTTTCATGACATACAATATTACGGTTCTGGAGAGTTTCACTGAATTGGATCACCGGCTGGATCGGTTGATGAGGCAAGCCGTCTCTCGCCGATAGCGAGGAAAGCTGATCAGATGGCATCATACCCTCTCACGGTATTCTTCGATGGAGCCTGCCCGATTTGCGATCGAGAGATCGCGCTTATGAGGCGATTGGACAGCCGTCGTCGGCTGGTATTTTGCGACTTCTCACAGCCGGACTATGATCCAACATCTATAGACATATCTCCCGCTGAACTGGGGAAAATCATTCATGCCCGTTGGGGTGATGGAACCGTAATCACCAGCGTCGATGTGTTCCGAGCCATGTGGGAGGCAGTCGGCCTGGGATTCTTGGCGAGGCTCACCCGTTTTTCTCTGGTCGAGCCACTTGTCGTGAATGCCTATGCATGGTTCGCACGGAACCGCTTGAGGCTCACCGGTCGCTCGCACAGCTGTAAAGGAGACGCTTGCAGAGCAGCCGGTTCAAGCTGGAAGAGTCGGTGAACTGCATGACACCATTCCTAAAAACGGTCGAGCATCATCACCTTGTTCCATGCAGCCACAAAGTCACCAACAAACTTCTGTTTGCCATCTTCGGCAGCATACACTTCCGCAACAGCACGAAGTTCGGAGTGAGACCCGAAAATGAGGTCGACTGGTGTGGCAGTCCATTTGATCTCATTGGTCTTTCGATCGACACCTTCGTAAATTCCTTCGGACTTGGATGACTTCCGCCACTGTATGGACATGTCGAGCAAGTTGACGAAGAAGTCATTGCTCAACGCCCCAGGCTTGTTAGTGAAAACGCCATGTTGTAATCGTTCTGCATTTGCGTTCAACGCTCGCATGCCGCCCACTAGCACAGTCATTTCAGGGACTGTCAATGTCAGCATATTGGACCGATCGACTAACATTTCTGCGGGGGACATATAGTTGCCCTCGCCGTAGTAGTTGCGGAACCCATCGGCTTTTGGTTCCAGTGCGGCAAACGACCTGACATCGGTCTGCTCTTGTGATGCGTCCATCCGTCCTGGTGTAAAGGGGACCTGCACGCTGTGCCCGGCTGCCTTTGCCGCCTGCTCAATCGCTGCCGCTCCACCCAGGACAACCAGATCGGCCAGTGACACGGCTTTCCCATCGGTGTGCGCCTTATTGAAATCCTTTTGAATGCCCGCTAAGCGGGCGAGGACCTTGGCCAGTTCGTCCGGGTTGTTGACCGGCCAGTCTTTTGCGGGCGTCAGGCGAATACGCGCTCCATTGGCCCCACCACGCTTATCGGTCCCGCGGAAAGACGCAGCAGATGCCCAGGCCGTTCGAACAAGTTCCGGGACAGTCAAGCCAGAAGCAAGGATTGTCTTCTTAAGACTTGCCATGTCGCTGGAGCCGATCACCTTGTGATTGACCTTAGGAATAGGATCTTGCCAGATCAGGTCCTCCTGGGGAACTTCCTTGCCAAGATAACGTGCGCGAGGCCCCATATCACGATGAATGAGCTTGAACCATGCTTTCGCGAATGCGAGTTCAAACTTCTTCGGGTGTTCAAGGAAGCCTCGCGCAATTTGTTGGTAACTGGGATCGAACTTAAGTGAGAGGTCCGTCGTTAACATGATGGGAGCATGTCTGACAGTTTTATCATGGGCATCGGGCACTAGGTTCGCTGCTTGGCCATCTTTGGGAATCCATTGTGTGGCGCCGGCGGGGCTCTTGGTCATCACCCACTCGAAGGTGAAGAGGTTCGTAAAGTATTGGGTGGTCCATGCAGCCGGGTTGACGGACCAAGCGCCTTCCAACCCACTCGTAATTGTATCGGCACCCTTGCCGGACCCACATGTGTTTTTCCAGCCAAATCCCTGCTCCTCTATAGCTGCAGCTGCGGGCTCAGCCCCGACACATTTAGATGGATTTCCATTGCCATGGGCTTTGCCGAAGGTGTGGCCGCCCGCGATCAGAGCGACAGTTTCTTCATCGTTCATCCCCATACGACCAAACGTTTCTCGGATATCCTTCGCCGCCGCTATTGGATCGGGATTACCGTTCGGTCCCTCTGGGTTCACATAGATGAGGCCCATCTGAACCGCTGCAAGTGGCTTGTCTAGGTCCCTGTCGCCCTTGTATCGCTCATCCGCGAGCCATTTCTTCTCAGGCCCCCAATAGACTACATCGCTTTCCCACATATCCACACGCCCGCCGCCAAAACCGAAGGTCTTGAAGCCCATCGATTCCATGGCAACGTTCCCCGTCAGGACCATCAAGTCGGCCCATGAAATTTTACTCCCGTATTTCTGTTTGATGGGCCACAGCAACCGCCGAGCCTTATCAAGGTTTGCGTTATCAGGCCAGCTGTTCAGAGGCTCGAAGCGCTGTTGACCGCCGCCAGCTCCGCCTCGACCGTCAGCCACGCGGTAGGTGCCGGCACTGTGCCAGGCCATCCGGATGAAGAATGGCCCATAGTGACCGTAATCTGCCGGCCACCAGTCCTGTGAGGCTGTCATCAACTCCTTGAGGTCTTTCTTCAGAGCCTTGAGGTCGAGCTTGTTAAACTCCTGAGCGTAGTGAAATTGTTTGCCCATTGGGTTGGACTTAGCTGCATGCTGGCGAAGGGGCATGAGATCAAGTCTTTCGGGCCACCAGAATTGGTTCGACATCGCTTGCCTATCAGCAATATGCTTTGGTCCGTGATGCTCTTCGGCGTACCCCGATTGTGAGAGGGCTAAAGCAAATAGGACGAAACTTGTTATCTTTACGCTCAGCATAATGGCCTCCCGAAGTTAGGTGTCGTAGTTTGGTCATGGGTCAATTGGAAGTACCATGGTTGCATTTTCGTTAAACAGAGACTGGTCAATAGGGAACATATCTCAATTGAGTCCGGGCCCCAAAGATCTGGTGTGACAATTGACATGCGGTGGCGTAACTGAATTCAAATTGCTCACAAACCGAAGGTTATCTCCTAGTAGGTCGAGATCACCAAACCTCGCCGGGAAGTGTATTGCAGGAATGTTGGGAGCGAAGGGTAAGGCGAGATGGTGAGCGTCCATGCCTGTACGCGAATGGGCCATGGATCTCAGATGCAGAAACGGGCAGTGTGATACCTCCCTGTCCGTTCGTACAAACGAGCTTTCGCGATTGGGGTTCATTCGTCACTTGATTTGAGACAGATGTGTGAGGGCAGTTTCGGCATGTTTGGTGGCCACGTCAGCATGACCGACCTTACCATGCTCAATCGCTGCGTTCAGATTGGTAATCGCTTCTGTTACATGTGGGTCTGTGCCTCCTCTCATGGCCTGCTGCAGTGAAGCTTCGGTATGTGTCACAAGCTTGTCGGCATGACCTTGGTTGCCGTGTTCCACCGCTTCCGTCGCGTGCTTGATCGCATCTTTGATGTTTTGCTGTTCTTGACGCACGACGTCACGTCGTGCCCCACCTTCGCCGAATGCTGACTGGAGCGGCATGCTAGTGGCGAAGATCGTGGCCAGAACTCCGGTCAGCGCTAGCGCTAGTCGTGTGTTATTTCGAGTCACTTGTATCCCCCCTTATCCCATCGACGTTAGTAGACGCGTGCCGAAACCGCTTCGTCAGGTGCAAGGCACCAGGCTTTTAGAGTGGATCTGCGGTCTTGGATACAGAGGTTAGTACGGGTCCACTCCTCGGCGAGGTGCCTTGCCGATCCTTAGCGGTTTATCGGCTTCTTATACGGATACGAAGGCCCTCCATGCGCGATGCTGTCGACCACATCTACCCTCATCGACGGTCCTTCGGTGATCCTTGCGCTGTCGTGCTGCGTCGTCTTCTCACGCAGGTTCCCGATAACATCTACGCGACCCGGATGGGCTGCGAAGCTGTCGGTCGTGATCACGAAACCGGTTGTGGCTAGCATCGACAAGAATCCAATTGTCAATATGCTCTTCATTCTCATGATAGCCTCCTCATAAATTGGGACGTTCTCCCGATGACCCATTCATTCGGGAGGAAGACTTGGTCTATGGACAACGACGAAGTCTTCTTGGTGACACTGAACCCCTCTCATTGGCTTGACTCCTGCCTACCTACGATCTCATGGTGATCAATATGTCTGAATGTCAAAGGTATGTTTATGGTATGTCTAGTGTATAATCAATCTTATCCCGCATGTCAAGGGCTATTTGAGGGGGAAGACACTGTTTCGTCCTATGAATGATGGGGCATATGTATTTTGGATTGGTACGGCATCTCGCGGCAGAAATTGCTGGCATGAAGACTGGTCGACCCAACTCCGCGTTGATGCTGACCGCTGATAGAATGGTGTACTTGCAGACCTGGGTGACAGCTCTCTCGATCCCTTCTTCTCGGGGCGCCTGCGCCGGATGAGCCTGTTGTCACACGTAGGCCTGAGCAATGCGGCGATTGCCGAAAAGATGGGGGCGGCGAAGACTGCGGTGGGAAGGTGACGGCAGCGGTTTATCACCGCTCGCCTGGCAAAGGTCAGGTCGGTACCTAAAGAACGGAAGCAGCGCTGGGGTTATGAATAGAGCACCGACAAGTGATCAGAGTCGAGAAACAGTAATTGTTACCGGCAGTAGTGGGCTGATCGGCAGTGCGTTCCTTGATCACATTGGAGAAGACTACACGGAAGATGGGCTTCGATTGTAAGGGGCCGCCTCGTCCAGCGCCCAAGACCGCACACGTCATCACTTGCGATCTCAGTTCGGATGAAAGTGTATCTGCGGCGTTGAATGAAGTCCGTCAGCTTGGGCACGGGCAGATCTCCTCAATTCTCCATCTCGGGGCCTACTAAAGTTTCTCGAGTCGAGCCCCCTGTACGAACAAGTAAACGTGTGCGGCACTAAACGGCTGTTGCACGGGCTGCGCGACTTTGAGGTCGAGCAGTTTCTCTTTGCCAGCACTATGCTCGTGCACCGACCTTGCCGACCGGGAGAGCGTATCGACGAAGATGGGCCGCTCGACCCGAAATGGGATTATCCGAAATCAAAGGTCGCAGCGGAGCAACTTATCTTACGTGAAAGGGGCAACGTGCCGGTGGTGCTGTTGCGCATCGGCGGTGTGTATGACGATCGATGTCATTCAATTCCCCTCGCGCAGCAGATCGGGCGCATTTACGAAAAGCGGTTCATCGGCCATATTTTTCCCGGCGACATCACACATGGAGTGGCCTTCGTGCATATGGAGGATATGGTTGAAGCCTTGATGCTCGCTGTCGAACATCGCAAGGAGCTTCCAGAAGTCACGACGTTGCTTATCGGGAACGGGAAACACTCAGTTACGATGAGCTACAACGCGCCATCAGCCTCCAGGTTCACGGGAAAGAATGGACGACGTACAGAATTCCTAAGGCATTGGCCAAGTTTGGCGCCTGGCTCCAGAACTTGGTGCCGGGCGCCGACCCATTCGTTAAGCCGTGGATGATCAATCTATCCGACGATCACTATGCGTTCGATATCTCTCGCGCCCGCAGGTTTCTCGACTGGGAGCCGCGCCACTCTCTGCAAAAAACATTGCCCAGAATGATCAGGGAGTTGAAGATGGACCCAGTGGGATGGTATCGGGAAAACAATCTCAGAGCTAAGGCAATTCTGGATCGATAGAGGGTCGAAATGATTTACCAGGATATATTACATCCAGGGTGAATGATCGACTGAGCCGCGAGCAGGCACGTAGGAGTCTGGTCGATAAACGCTCGAGGCCCGAAGTGAGACTTCCACACTCGGGAACGGTCGAGCGTGACACTGGCACAAGGTTGGCCGTGCTCGATGCCGGTCGGAACTGCCAAGCCCGGCACGCCGTGATAAAGCCTAAAGACTACGGATTCTTCGCACACCGGAACCCGCTGTTGAAGTTCCGATACGCCGGTGAGTCGTAGTCGCTGGTGGATGGTATGTTGAAGTCCCGGCGCGAAGATCGCAGGTTCTCGGCAGTAAGGTCCCATGAGCCTCCCCGCAAGGCTTTGTATTTACCACTTTCGGGTCCCTGGGGGTTTCTCGATGGGCTGGTCGTATAATAATTTGGGTCATACCAGTCACTCACCCATTCCCAGACATTACCCGCTAGATCGTAGATCCCATAGGGGCTCTTCCCGTCTTGTAATTGCCCAACGGGCACCAGTGCATTGTGGTTGTCCCACTTGTCCTTCCCGTAGTTCGCCCGGAGCTGATTTGGTGGATCGTTGCCCCAGGGATACATGCGACCGTCCGTCCCCCGTGCCGCCTTCTCCCATTCGGCTTCCGTCGGCAGCCGCTTGCCGGCCCACTTGCAATAGTTGTTAGCATCCTTCCAATCGACATTGACAACGGGGCGGTTCTCATAGGGAGGCTGAGCCATGGTTGTCCATGACGGCGGAGGGTCAAAACTGGTGGTCTCTAGAAACTCCTCATATTGCCCGACCGTCACTTCGTACACGTCCATATAATAAGCGTCGAGAAAGACTCTATGCTCGGGCTTTTCATGGTCAGCACCTCCATTGCTCCCCATGGTAAATTCCCCCGCTGGTACGAGCATCATACGTGCCACATCCTTGACGATGACCTTCTTCGGGATTTCAGGCTCCTTGTAATCCGTATGTTCGGAGGGTTTACCCTTATGTGAGAAGGTATGTATAAACGCGATCACTTTCCATATCTGGTCTTCTGAAAGGAGCGATTTCCAGGGCATCATTGGTGTTTTTGGAATACCTTCCGCCACCCGCCAGTACCAGTAGCCGTCTGAGAAACGGTTGGTGTTGTGCTGGTCACGGAGCCCCCCCCCACTGCTGACAGGTTTTCCATCCTGACCGTGGCAAGAGTGACAGGCGACAAGTGGCTGGGCTTCTCCGAAATAAATCTCTTTTCCCTGCTTAATGACCTTTGTATCCGTCCACCAGCCGGCTGGCATCTTTTTCTTTGCATAAGCGGCCGGAACTGGATCCAATGGCATGAGTTCTGCTGAGTGGGAAAACTTTCCTGATAGAGTCAGGAGAGTCAGGGTGGATGTCACCACCAGGACTAATCTCCCGATCTTTCCCCTGTTCATTACGTCACCTCCCTCTCTGACAATTGGGAAAACCCGACGAGCTGGGCTGGGCATGGGGTTTTCACAGAGAGAACAGCTCCCATCCCTGAGGTTCGCCCCTCGCACTCTGGGTTAGTCTAGAAGAAGTGATCAATCATCTGTTCAACCGTTCGGTAGTGTCCTGCTACGAAACACACATTGGCCGTTTGATGTCGGAATAGGACCGGTTAAGAGAGCTGGATCAGTCCTCTTCTTCCTCCGTTTTCTTATTGGTTTCCTTTAACACCATCATGCCCTGAGCTAAACTCGCATTGAGATCGCTCTCCGGGACTTTCTTATGCACCAGATTCTGGTGGCAGTCAATGCAGGTGGCACCTTCGGTTTCCATCTTCTTGTGTGCGGCCTTCGCCGATGCGCCGGGTGGCTTGGTGTTCTTATGGCAATCCCGGCAAGTGACGCTGTCCCAATTTTTGAGGGACATGCGCGCATAGTGGGCCATGATGGGCCGGCGCTCGTTAAATTTCTCTATTGTCGAGTAGTCATACTTCATCTCCGCAAGCAGCGCCCGCGTCCCGTCATACGCGTGCGTCCAGAGGGCCAGATGGAAGTTTCCTAAGCCCTGGGGGACGTGGCAGTCCTTGCAGCCTGGATCGGACCCGAGCGCACCATAGTGCGAAGATTGTTTTAGCTCCTCGTAAGGGTACGTTTGAGAATGACAGCTGACGCAGAACTCGGTTCTGGAGAGGGCATGCTCGCCGCCGAATACCACAGCGATCGCACCGACCATAAGAACCGCGCCAAGAAGCAGGGCGCCGCCCGACGCGGCCAAGTATTGTCTGAATTTTCCTGTCATGATGACCTCCATAGCGTGTTCAATGTTCGTACCTTGTACGTCCATTGTATAAGGCAAGATGTCTAATGTGTCAATAGTGATAGTTAAGTATATTTGACAAACATTAGACATTCCAATACAATACGCTTGATGTTTATGAATAAGCATAGAATTCATAGGGTTGCAAAAATTTCTGGACTCTCAAAGGACGTTATTCGTGTATGGGAGAGGCGATATGGACTGGTCAAACCCTCACGAAGTTTGAATCGCTATCGTGAATACAGCGATGAGGATGTCGCACTCCTTCGCTTTGTGAAAACCCAGATGGAACAAGGTGCCACGATCGGTGGTCTCGCAACGGAGGGGCGCGATTCCCTAGTCGCACGTATGCGTGTCGCAACCCCATTTACCGTAGAGGACCAGAAACCTCATGACCATCTGTTAGATGAATTGATGGGATTGCTTGACCCGATCGATAAGGCGGGGTTCGAGCGAAAACTCAACGGCGCAGTGGCCGTCATTCCGTTCGAAGAAGCTGTTCAGCGGATTTTACTCCCACTGCAACGACGAATCGGGGAACAGTGGCACGAGGGTCGCCTGGGTACAGCCATCGAACATTACGTGACGAAGCTTCTCCAACAGAAGTTATTTTCAGTTATGAATCAACTTCCGGTGAATGAATTCGGTCCGCGTGTTTTGATCGCCTGTCCGGAAGGGGAAACGCATGAAATCGGGGCCCAAGCCGTCGCGTATACCGCAGCGACCAGAGGCTGCCAGGTGTATTACCTAGGACCCAACCTTCCGAGTTCAGACCTCGTTGCCTTCTGCGAGAAGATCAGGCCCGATCTCGTGCTTCTCTCTCTCACTGAAGCAAAGCCTGAGGCCGCAATGCTCCAGCAACTCAAGGACCTTGAGCAACTGGCCACCCGATGGCCTGTCGCCGTAGGTGGTCAGGGTGCCCGCGCTTTCGGACACCTTCTAGGGGGTGCCAAGATCGAACTGCTCGATGATCTCACCTCTCTGCAGAGCCGCCTGGTGATGCTTCTTTCGATGCGCCAGCGCGTGTATCAGTAATACCGATTCATACTCGCGCAATACAGGTCGTCGACTTCGAATGAAGTCATGATGCAAGAGGGTATTGGAGAATGTACAGTTCAATGGAAATGAATGAGTTGAGTGACGACTGCTTGAGAGAGAAACTCGAAATGCGGTTGAACCATTTGTTGCGAAGCGACCATTCAGCTCAATACTCTTCTTTGATCGGCCCGCGAACACACCAGACCGGATAGGAGTATATTTTGATGAAACTGAGGACATTCCCGAGGAACGCGTCCACATACCTTGCGTAGGAGGGTTGATTAGCTTCCGGGACTACCGTCCAATACGATGTGGGCTGAATGTTCACGAATGGATGCCCAGCTGGAATGTTTGGTATAGGGGAGTCAACAGCAGGCCCCACTAAACTACGCATTTCGGTCGGTGCGGGTAGGCGCCAGCCTTTTTGGCCTCCAGTAACTCTGTTAGCGCATGAGGAACGGGCTTCGTTCCAAGTTATGGCGGTTGGCCTTGGGGCGATTTCCCATATCAGCCCGGTATCCCTGTCGAGAACTGCCTCATTGTTGAATTCGGGCAAAACGTTAAACCGGTGGTCGGACGCATGAGCCTGTTGCCAGTTATTGATTATATTAGCAATTAAGACTTCTTTTTGAGCTACCGGGCGGTTCCAGTATTGATAAAGGAATAGGCACATGACTCCGATGACTGCAAGAAGCGCTAGTCTAAACGCTAAGTTTCTCAGTATCATGTTGGCCTGAATTGCGAGAAAGTGATACGAACTCAAGTCTTAATCCTACGCTACGATCGAAGGGGCGATCAACGTCGCATTTCTTCACATCATCGGTAAGAAGATTTGAGGTGAGAGGGATGTGCTTTGGGGGGTGTAGCTGAGTTCAAGGAGCGGGAGGAGACCATTGAGGGTCGCGTATACAGTAGGGGTAGAGAGATAAGCGAGGAAAACGAGGAAGCGGCAAGGGTGTTGAAATGGTATGTTCGAGTGGAGTAGAATTTCGTTGAGCGTGAGAGAAAGGGGAAGGCTAATTTCCCAGAGGACCTGTTGTTCTGAATATCTCTAGTCTAAAGTTAGTTTTTAGTGGAAGGAGGATCAATCATGGCAAGTGATCGCGGGTATGACATTTCGCAGTGGTATGACTCCAAGCCGGTGAAGATTGGCTGGTTTGCCATGCTGGCAATCGGGGTATTTTGGGTGCTGTATCAGCGGGCGTTTGGGTACTCCCACGGGTTGGACTCCATGACCCCGGAG
>JBGTNJ010000063.1:0-15666 GCA_041743145.1 Nitrospira sp.
AATTGACGCGTACATGACCCAGCGCAATGCCAAGCCTAAACCGTTTGTGTGGACCAAGACGGCACAGGAGATCTTGGCGAAAGTGAATCGGGCCAGGATCGCCCTAGATAAGACAAGAACAGCATGAATCACTACACTAGCTCAACAGCGGGGGCTTCACAAGACTCACCAGGCCACCCTATTCTATTCCACGTATATACCCCTCGTATACCGGTCCCAACAAGAGGGTTGATCTCACAGGACCGATCCACTACGATCATCATAATAATCAATATAAGTAGTGAGGAGGTTCATCATGACGACCGATCAGATCGGTAAGGAAGTGGCAGACCTGTGCAGGCAAGGCAAGAATCAAGAAGCGATTGATCGCTTCTACAGCTCAAACATCGAAAGCGTGGAGGCCGTTGCGATGCCTGGCATGGATCGAATCCAAAGAGGTATTCAAGCAATCAAGGGAAAGAACCAGTGGTGGGTCGAGAACCATGAGATCCATGGCGGAACCGTCGAGGGGCCTTATCCCAACGGCGACAGATTCATCCTCCGCTTCAAATACGACGTCACGCCAAAGCAAACAGGGAAGCGCATGACGCTGGACGAGACAGGTCTCTACACGGTGCAAGAAGGAAAGATTGCCAAGGAGGAATTTTTCTACGCGATGTGTTGACCAGTGCCGACTAACCCCTAACCAGAGGAGGAAGTGATGGCAGACAAACAGTACAAGCAGCTCGGCTGTCTCGATGTCCAACCGGGAGGCGGCTGTGGATTCCAGGTGCGGGCGGAGACGGAAGCGGAGCTGATGCAACTCGTCTCCACTCACGCAAAACAGTGCCATAAGTTGGACTCAATCCCACCGGAGATGGTGTCCAAGGTACAAGCAGCGGTCAAGACCGTCACGGTCACCGTCTAGTCAACCTTAGCATGCGGAGTGGGCCTCCTCCCGTACGGCGGGGGGAGGGTCCCTGCATCACCGAAAGGTAAAGTCTTAGATCTAAGGAGGGCATATGGGCTGGAAGACAGTACTCCCAATAGCAGCGATTCTCCTGCTGAGCACGAGCGGCTGCAGCTACTTGTTTTATCCCCACGCAAAGGAATTTACAGAGAAAGCAAAGGGAGCAACCGGTCTCGAGACGGTAATTAATTTAACCAACATGGCGGAAGCTTCAGCCAATGCCGCCAAGGGAGGCAAGGGGGTCGACCAATCCTTCGACGACCTTCACAATCAGTTTCATGCCATCAGCGACAGCATCTGCTGCATTGAGAAATCCGTGAGAGAACGGCCGGCCTACGCATTAGCCGTAACACACAACAAAGAGCTCAAGGCGATTTTCAAGCGCCTGTGGAAGTTCAAAGACGATCAACCGCAACGAGATCAGCACCTAGACCTCCTCGTATCGGAACTCACGGAGCTACGCGAGACATTGCAAACTTTGAGGTAACCCTTGTGGCATCGCTATCACCCGAGCAAGTCATCGAAGGCCAGTGCCAGGACTGGAACCGCGTCGCTGGTGGCTGGGAAAAATGGGATCGCTTCTTCGACGAGCAGATGGCCTTCCTCAATCATCGGCTCGTCGGCGATGCAAGGCTACGCTCCGGTCTTCGCGTATTGGACCTGGGATCGGGAACAGGCTATCCAGCCATCCTTGCAGCCCAGGCAGTCGGGGGAAAAGGCAGTGTGGTCGGCATTGATTTAGCCCAGCAGATGCTGGACGCCGCCGAACGCAAGGCAGCTTCACTACAACTTTCCAACCTCACATTCCGAGCGGGTGACGTCACAACCCTTCCCTTCGAGACGGCATCGTTCGACGCGGTGACGACCCGCTTTTGCCTGATGTTTCTCCCGGACATTCCCAAAGCCGTCGCCGAAATCTCCAGGATTCTTAAGCCAGACACCTGGTGCGCCGCCGCAGTCTGGTCCGCGCCGGACAAGAATCCTTACCTCAAGATTCCACTCGACGTCATCAAGCAATTCATCGCACTCCCTGCACCTGATCCGACAGCACCGGGAATCTTTCGCCTAGCAAAAACCGGAGAATTATCCGGGATGCTGCAGCAAGCCGGATTTATAGACATCTCCGAGCATGAATTCCTCAGCGATGTGCGCTTTGCCGCAGCAGACCAATATTTCTCCAGCCTCATGGACATCGCAGCGCCGATTCAGAATCTGTGGGCGAAGTTGAGCCCAGAGCAACAGAGCGAGGCGAAACAGCGCATCCTCGACACAGCCGGGCAGTATCGCAATGGATCGGCTATCGCATTGCCAATCGCTGTACGAATGGTCGCTGCACACAAGCCCGAATGACACATGTCGCCGAAGAGCGATGGTTTCAAGGATTTTGTATTGGATCAACTGGCAGACGCCTGGAATCGCCGCTCGTTCCATGTTCGGCGGCTACGGCCTCTATCATCGAGCCACATTTTTCGGCATTATCCACAAGGGCCGACTATACTTCAAAGTGACGAGGGAAACGGCTAGCCGCTACCAAGACCAGGGCATGAAGCCGTTTCGACCAAACGCCAAACAGATCCTGAAATCCTTCTACGAAGTCCCCATTGATGTTCTGGAGGATGCCGAGCAATTAGTCGCGTGGGGGCAGGAATCAGCAACGCGATGAATATCCTCTCCACTTCCTTCCTCTGAACTATCAGACAAAACCGTCACGCGCTTTTAAACCGTGTGAGTTTCGCAAACAGGATGGCGGAGAAGGGAAGAGCCAGTCCGACCACCACTTGCGTGATCAGGAGATCGCCAAGCTGGCTGTAATCGGCTGGTGTCTGAACGGTGCCCGTTGCTTGGTCCTGCACCTCCCGTGTGATGACAAAGAATTCATTGAGATACTTCGTACCGAGCTGACTGAAGGAGAGCGCCAGGTTTGTAAACGATGCCATCACGGCAAAGAAGGTGGCTTTCAGATTGGCCGGAGCCGAGTTCGCGATCCACGCCAACATCGGAATCATGGAGATCTGCCCAAGCGGAGATTCCAGCGCTGTATCGATCAAGGCGATGAAGCGCGCATCCACGACTCCTCCGGTCAGTTTCGCCGTCCACTCATGCACTCCGTAAAACATCCCTACGATTGGAAGCGAGAGAATCGTCCCGACCACGGTCAAGAATCCTACGATGTAGGTAATAGACCGCTCGGCCATAAATCGTCGAAAGACGAACATGCCGAACAAGGCCACCGTTCCCCCGATCAGGGAAAGAACCGAGAGGAACTGCTGATCAAACTTCAGATGGTCAATCATCCACCAGGTCGCGCCTGGACCGGATTGTGGGATGGCGCGTAGCGCAAAGATCACCGCCGCGGTGCCGACCAACGTGAGTCGCTTATCGGGTTCGAGTTCCTGGATGAGTCTCGACATCAGGAACAGCACGATACTCATCGAACCGATGAACACGATCTCTTCTCGGTATGGGAATCCTCCGAGTCCGACCGTCAAGGTAAATAAGACAAACGCCGAGCTTCCACCCAGGATCCACCAACTCGGCTTTGTTGGTTCGTTGTCAGCATCCCGCACATTCACCATCCGCCGAGCTTGCTCCCACGAGAATCCTTCTTCAACAAGTCGTCGTCTCTGCCGGCGCTTCAACCACCAGGCCAGTCCAACCCCCAATACCGACACGACGGGAATCCCCATGGCCATGAAATAGATTCGTTGGTAGAGCCGAACGATATCAGCCTGTGGTAGCCCATCGGTTCCAGTAAAGACATAAACATTGACCAGCGCCACGAGGATACCCCCACCGACTATTGCGACACGACCAAGCGTCTGCATTGTGGTGTGCATCAGTTTCCGCGTCTGGTCGTCAAATGTGCGTCCCTGCTCATCAACACGTGGAACGGCCTCGACCGTCATGGCATCTGCCACCGCATCTTGAGTGACATACCCAATGGGGGCCAGTAGCACGCTGAGGACATACCAGACTTCAGCCGGCAAGAGAGCCGTCATCGTTTCGCGGTCGCCGATCAAAAGGGCCATGATCCCGAGACTGATGGTCAACAGCCCCGCTCCTAAGCCGACGAGCCAGCTCTTCCATCGCCATAAGAGATCCACCGCATGGCCGATTGGCATCTTAAGGGCCCAGGGAATTCCAGCCCAGAATCCAAGTGCGGCGAGAAAGGCGGCGGAGAGGCCGAGGTAGTCCTTGACGAAGAAGGTTCCGACGATCCCCGTAAGTCCGGAGATGCCGTAGGCAACATAGACCATGAGCGGCGGTAGGTAGGACAACCGCATCTCACGACCGAGGGAGAGAATGTTCCGATCAATCCACTGGGCGACAACCGTGAGCATCTCTATCGTAATCCGGTGCGCTTCTCACGGCGCTCAAGCAACGCCACCAGATGTGCGTGCATGTCAACCGAAGAGCACCGCACACGATCACCGTGACCGGCCAGTACCCATTCAAATCGATAATCGAGGAGTTTGCGTAGAGAATCCATCAACGTCCATTTTCTCCAAATCAGGCGAGTGGGAGCTTCCAACGACCTTGAATGCGAGTCCCACCAAAGATGATCTCCCGTAAACAGAAAGCGCCCCCGATAGAGCAGCGCCATGCTCCCGGCTGTATGCCCAGGCACGGGAATGATTTGGAACTCTGATCCGATACGAACCGTTCCTTCCCCCGCGATCACCCGTTCTGCGGACACAGCGGCCTCCAGGTCCGCTTGATGGATGATCCGCTCGGAGCCGAAATGTGCGGCATACTTGTCTGCATCGGCCACGTCGTCTTTGTGGGTAAGAAAGATATGGGCGATACCCCCTCGCTGCTCGAACACCTCAACCAGATGCTTGATATACCGAGGGGAGTCGATCAGCCAATTACCATCCGGGTGGTCGATAAAGAAACTATTTGCCCCAAATGACTTCTCTGAGTTGAAGCCACAATAACTGACTCCATCCTCAAGATGGAGCGGGAAACTCCCCATCGCCGCTTGTACCCGTGACTTGTCACTCTGTTCCGTCCCAATCGATCCGACGGGGCAGGCAAGAAGCGCCTGATAAGCATGATGGACCTGATCAGTGTCACCAGGTTGGCAGCTGACAGCCGAATAGCCTCCGATCTCCTCAAAACTCAACGGCGCCAACTGCCGACAGGTGTCGCAATTGATACATGTCGCATCCACATAAAAGTTTCCTGGGACATTGGAATCGAGTCGTTTGCTGGGATTGGCCATCAGAGCACCTTCATCGCTCGCTTCTCTCGATCCGCCGCCCGCCACAAATACCAAGCGGCAGCCGTACGAAACGGTCTCCATCGCTCGCCGTACTGAAACACCTGCTGAGGTGTCGGCATCGTTGCCCTTTGATACCCGATACGAAATCCATTGCGTATCCCGAAGTCATGGACAGGGAGCACATCGGGTCTACCCAATTGAAAGATCAGCAGCATCTCAACCGTCCACCGACTAATTCCGCGCACTTCGATTAGCCGCTCAATAATCGCTTCGTCATCGAGCTGTTTCAACATGCGGCCTGTCGGCACGGTGCCATCGAGAGTCTTCATAGCTAAATCCCGAAGTGCCATGATTTTTGGCCTCGAGAATCCGGCTTTCATAATCACTCTCACATTCACGGCCAGGAGTTCATCGGGACGAGGAAATCGTCGTCGCGAAAACACCGCCATAAATCGCTTGAGGATACTCTCGGCAGCCTTGTCATGGAGCTGTTGATAGGCGATCGCGCGGGCGAGTGATTCAAATGGCGACCGACGCACTTTCGGCTTCAGCGTGAAAGGGCCAATCTCCTCGATCAACCGGCGCATGACCGGATCCATCCTAGCGAGATGATCCGTTGGATGAGAACTCGTGCCGTGCATCGGTTCTGCGAGAACAGATCAGCCATCTCGAATCAATCTACATGACGATACCGCCTCCAACTTGGATCGTCTGACCCGTCAGCCACCGCGCTTCCTCGCTCACGATGAACGCCACGACATCGGCAATATCTTTGGGAGCTCCGAGACGCTTCATCGGGGACAGCTGAATACCGATCTGCCGATACTCCTCCGTCATCATCCCCGTTTCGGTGAACCCCGGTGAGACGCAATTTACCGTGACTCCCTTCGGAGCCAGTTCCTTCGCCAATCCCCTGGTATATTGCTCAAGCGCGGCCTTGCTGCCGAGATAGGCGGTGGCTCCCGGAAAGTTCAACTGCGTTCCTCCGGTCGAAATATTCACGATACGTCCCCCGTCTTTCAGTGCTTTCGCCGCTTCCTGCATGGCAAAATACGGTCCCTTGGCATTCAAGGCAATCACTCCATCGAAGTCTTCTTCCGTCGTCTCCTCAAACGGTTTGGGCATGAATTTTCCCGCATTGTTGACGAGAATATCCAGTCGATTGAATTGTTTTATGGTGTCGGTTATGAGACGACGTGCATCCCCCACTCGACTCATGTCGGCTTGAACCGCTAACGCCTTGCCACCTTTCGCTTGGATTCCCACGACCACCTGTTGGGCCTTGTCAGAACTTTTCGAATAGTTCACTACGACGATGGCACCTTCCTCCGCTATCCGTTCTGCAATGGATCGACCGATTCCGCTCGAAGCTCCAGTCACAATCGACACTTTTCCGCTCAACGATTTCATCGGCCGGACTCCTCTCCTTCAACCAAACCGTCACGAAGGAAGTGGGTTCCCCATTGTCCTAAAAATGTCCATTCTTCAATCGGTCGCCGCTGTCGTGGGCGCAGTTCCCGCTCTTGCAACCGTTCTGGCAAGACAGCGGGATCGCCTGGATAACCGACGGCGATCATGGCAACAGGTTCACAGCCTGCGGGGATCCTGAGATCAGCCCGCGCCTTCTCCACATCGAACCCTGCCATCTGATGGGCAACCAACCCTTGTGCCGTGGCCTGTAACACAAAATTCTCCGTCGCGAGCCCCGTATCGTGGAAGGCATGCCGATTTGGCTTGCCGTCGTCCTCGAAATTCATACTAGCAACCGAAAGGATCAGCACCGGCGCCCGGAGAGTCCATTTTTGGTTTCCCTCCATCAGACAATCGAATAGTCGATTCCACTCCGTTTCGTGGTCTTTTGTCGCCACAATAAAACGCCACGGCTGCTCGTTGCTCGATGACGGCGCCCAGCGGGCTGCCTCGAAAAGCGTCCGCAGTGTATCGGCCTCCACCAGCCGTTCATCAAACGCGCGAGGGCTCCATCGACGAGCGAGCAAGTCATGGATCGGAAATTCTGTCTGGGCCGGATTTTCCATGGTCCTTACCCTTTCTTGCTGACTTCGGCTGATTGCATGTCCGGCGACCATCCACCCCCCAATGCTTTGTAGAGTTGGACGACCGATGCCAGAAGGAACCGACGTGTACTGGTCAAGGCCAGCTCTGCCTCGAACAGACTTCTTCGGGCAACGAGAACATCAAGATAGTTCGCCAGGCCTCCCTTATAGCGGAGTTCCGCCAATTTCAGCGCCGATTGCAACGCCGTAACCTGTTGCTGTTGTGATTCACTCTGACTCCGTGTCGTCTGAACAGCAACCAGCGCATCCTCGACTTCACGAAACGCCGTCAACACCGCCTGCTGGTACTGCGCAAACGCTTGTCTGCTCTGGGCCTCCACAGCTTCCTGCTGAAAGCCCAGCACTTGGTAGTTCAGCAGCGGTCCGGCCAACCCGGCACCGGCCACACCGAACGAGGAGGCGTCAGTAAAGAGCAAGGACAATTCAGGATGCGCCACACCGAGCAGACCGGTCAATGTAATTTTAGGGAATCGCTCCGCCTTAGCCGCTCCGATACGAGCCGTAGCCGCCGCCAATTCCTGTTCCGCCATCAACAGATCTGGTCGCCGCTGCAACAACTCAGACGGCAGACCGGCGGGAACGTCAGGCGGCAGGATTTGCTCCTCCAAGGAGCGCCCACGCGCTACGGCAAACGGCGTACGGCCGAGAAGCACACTCAGCCCATTCTCAGCTTGAACCATCTGTCGCTGCAGTTCGGCCGCCCGAGCCGCCGCATTGGCCCGTTCGGCTTCAAACTGATCCGCGTCTAGTTTGGATGTCATCCCTTGACGCAACCGTGCTTGGGCGATTCGCACCGATTCTTCCCAAGATTGCAGCGTTCGTTTAGCGATGTCGAGCTGCAAGTCGAACTGGAGTAGATTGAAGTAGGCTTCGGCGACCGCGCTCACCAATTGGATGGTGACCGCACGTCGGTTCTCTTCCTTCGACAATAGATCGGCGCGGGCCGCCTCGTTCGATCGCCTGACACGTCCCCATAGGTCGACCTCCCATGCCAGATTGCCCACCAAGTAATAGTTGAACGGGCTGGCAAAGCCGGGAAATAGGAAGTTGGCCTTTCGGCCGGCAGGCGCACTTCCTGCGACCGTGATACCCGGCAAATAGTCAGACCGTGCAATCAAGGCCCTCGCCCGAAATTCCTCCACGGTTGCGACGGTGCGTTGGAGATCTCTATTTTCCGCAAGAGCCACTCGAATAAGCTGCTGCAGCTGCTCATCGCGCAAGAGATCCCACCATGGCAGATTGGCCATCGACGGCAGGTCCGACGGACCATCCGCCATGCGGAATCGATCTTCAACATCGGGCTGTGGTCGCTTGTAGTCTGGACCCACCGCACAGGAGAGGAGAAGAAGGGACAGCACTGCCACGACAAGACTGCGCATCACGATTGTCCTTCCTTGTGCGCCGCTATACTCAACTCCGTCGGCCCGCGCCCACCATCCGTTGTGAGAGTTTGCGGACTAGGGTAAAAAAGAGCGGGACAAAGAGGATGGCCAGGAACGTGGCAGCCAACATGCCACCAAACACGCCGGTGCCGATGGATTTACGGCTGGCTGCGCCCGCTCCGCTGGCGAGGACTAATGGCACCACGCCCAGAATAAATGCCATAGAGGTCATTATGATTGGTCGGAACCGAATCTTGGCGGCTTCCATCGAGGCATCAACCAGGGAATGTCCAGCTTCGTATCGCTTGTTCGCGAACTCGACGATCAGAATCGCATTTTTGGCAGACAGTCCGATCAGCGTGACCAAGCCGATTTGGAAATAGATGTCGTTTGACATCCCCATCACCCACACGGCGAACAAGGCTCCAAACACACCAAATGGCACAGCGAGGAGCACGGCAAACGGCACTGCCCAACTCTCATACTGCGCCGCCAGCACAAGAAACACCATCAGCAAACCAAAGCCAAAGACAAAAAGTGATTGCTGCCCGACCATCCGTTCCTGATAGGAGATTCCGCTCCAATCGATCCCATATCCTCGGGGTACTAACACTTCCTGAGCCACCTGTTCCAGGGCATCGAGTACCTCCCCAGAACTGTGCCCCGGAGCCGCTGCCCCTAAGACCAGGGCTGTGTTATATCCGTTGAAGTGAGTGACCGGATCCGGTCCACTCGTGAATTCCGTCGTCACGACTGTATCGAGCGGGATCATGGTGGATTGCTGTCCATTCATGGCACGCACATAAATCTTGGCGATGTCCTCAGGCGTAGATCGAAAGTGCACATCGGCCTCCGTTTGCACCCGATAGACACGGCCGAATTTGAGGAAGTCATTAATGTAGAAATTGCCAAAATACGCCTGCATCGTGTCGAACACTTCAGAAATCGGCACGCCCAACGATTTGGCTCGTTCTCGGTCCACTTTAGCAAAGATTCGCGGCGCACTCACCCGAAAGCTGGAGCCGATCGCTCCGATCGCAGGATGCTGCCTGGCTTTGGCTAGAAATTCTTGGGCCACGCCGGAGAATTTGTTGAAATCCCCGCTGCTAGGATCCTGAAGCTGAAGAGAAAACCCGCCCGTGGCGCCGAGTCCTCGAATAGACGGGGCATTAAAAGCCAAAATCAGCGCCTCGGGTATTTTTGCGAACTCTCCATACGCGGCGCCGATCAGGGCCTTTACCTGGTTCTGTGGTCCCTGCCGCTCATCCCAGTCATGCAAGGGCAAGAACATCGTCGCCGCGTTCGGTCCTCTGGTGCCAAAAACGAAGTTCTGGCCGGCCAATGCATCGGTTGAATGGATCGCGGGAACTGAGAGAAAGTAGTTTTCAATTTTAGTCAACACCGCATCGGTCCGTTGCTTAGACGCACCGTCTGGCAGCTGGACGATAGTGATGAAGTAACCCTGATCTTCCTCCGGTAAGAAACTGGAGGGAATCGTCTTGAATAATCCGACGGCGAAGAGGCCGATGATCCCAAAAATCAACAGGGATAGGACTGAGCGGTTGAGCATCGTCCCCACGATGGCCGTATAGCGAGCCTGCGTCCAACCAAAGAATCGGTTGAAGAGACCAAAAAAACCTCTGCGATGACTATCGCCTGGCTTCAGCACTAAGGAACAAAGGGCTGGACTCAGCGTGAGGGCAGTGATTCCGGAAATGATGACGGAGATGGCGATGGTGATGGCAAATTGTTTATACAACTCACCCGTGATACCACCCAAGAATCCCACCGGCACGAACACGGCGCAGAGAACAAGCACAATCGCGATCACCGGTCCGGTCACTTCTTCCATTGCCTTCTTGGCGGCATCTTTCGGCGAGAGCCCCTCTCCGATATGGCGTTCGACGTTCTCCACGACCACGATAGCGTCGTCGACCACCATTCCGATGGCCAAGACCATTCCAAAGAGGGTGAGCGTGTTGATCGAGAAGCCGAGTGCCTGCATGCCGGCAAGGGTACCAATGAGGGAGACCGGGACGGCGACGCCTGGGATCACCGTCGCGCGCCAACTTTGGAGAAACAGATATACGACGAGGATCACCAGCACCATCGCTTCCGCTAGGGTCTTGACCACTTCTTTGATGGACACGTCGATAAATTTGGTCGTGTCGTACGGAATATCGTAAGAGACTCCTTGTGGAAAGCTCTTTGATACAGTGTCCATTTCTTTCCGAACTCGCTTTACCGTGTCGAGGGCGTTGGCGCCTGGCGACAGAAAGGTCAAGAGAAACACATTCGGTTTACCATTCCACCGGCCATCGAGACCATAAGATTGAGCACCCAGTTCGATCCTGGCTACATCTTTCAGGCGAATCATCGATCCGTCTGGAAGCGCCCGGACAATCATCTCCTCAAAGTCTTTCACCTCCGTGAAACGGCCTTGTGTGATCACCGGGATCGTCAGTTCGGTGCCTTTGAGCGCCGGCTCTCGTCCGATCGTGCCGGCTGGAAAGTCCCGATTCTGTTCACGGACGACATTGGCGATGTCAGTGGGCATGAGGTGAAGTTGCGCCATCCTAGACGGGTCCAGGATCAGGCGCATCGAATAGTTCTGTCCGCCGAACACCACCGCGTCTCCGACACCGCGCAACCGTTTGAGATTATCGATCACGCGCAGGGTGGCGTAGTTGGAAATAAAGACGGGGTCCTTCGTGGGATCGCTGGAACTGAGGGCAACGACCGCTAACAAGTCCGGAGACACCTTCTTGACCGAAATGCCTTGGCGGACGACTTCTGGAGGCAACTGAGGCTCCGCCAACTTCTGACGATTTTGGGTCTGTACCTGCGCGATGTCCACGTCCGTCCCAATTTCGAACGTGAGCTTAATGGTCATATGTCCGTCGTTGGTGCTGGTCGAATCGTAGTACAGGAGGTTGTCGATACCGGGAAGTTGCACTTCGATCGGACGGGCAACTGAATCCGCGATCACCTCGGCGCTCGCACCGGGATAGTCGGCCTCGATCTGCACGACAGGAGGGGTGATTTCAGGAAATTGGGCGATGGGCAAGGTCTGCAAAGAGACAAGGCCCAGCACGACGATGACGATAGAGAGGACCGAAGCGAAAATCGGACGGTCGATGAAAAAATGCGAGATCATTCTGCCTGCTCTGGCTTCGCAGCTACTGTCGAGCCGGGAGCGGCTGAGCCGGGGTTTTTATACGGAACCGTTTTCACAGGCGCGCCTGGCGCAATCATGTGGAACCCCTCCACGATGACCTGTTCTCCCTCATGTAAGCCGTCCTCGATAGACCACTGACCGCCTCGCCAGGACGTGGCCTGAACAGGGCGGATCTCCACCTTATTGTCCGCTCCCACAACAAAGACAATGGGTCCCTTGGGTCCCTGCTGGACGGCGCTCTGGGGGACCAGGATGACACTGGTTCTCACGGCGCCCAAAATGCGGAGTTTCACGAACTGTCCTGGGAACAGGACACTGTCCGGGTTGGGAAACATCACGCGGAAGTCTCTGGTGCCGGTGGCCGAACGCACACCGACTTCGAGCAAATCAAACTTGCCTTCATGGGCATAGGTGCTGCCGTCCGTAAAGGTGATGACACCGCGCAGTTCATAGAGTGTCGCGCCCTGGATCCGATTCGTCGCACGGTCCCGGAAGCGTTTGAGTACAAACGTTTCCGGGGCACTTGCGTTTACGTACATGGGATCTAACTGATGGATCGTGGTCAGTAGATCGGTCTGCGCGGAAATGAGGCGTCCTTCGTAAAGCCGGCTCCGCTCGATCCGACCGCTGATGGGAGCAATAATGAGCGTGTTGTCGAGATCGAATTTGGCCTGCACCAAATCACCCCTGGCTGCTTCCAGAGTCGCTTTCGCTCCTAATTCCTCGGCGACCGCGTCGTCCACATCTTTTTGGCTCACTGCCTGTTCCGCCAACAGCGGCTTCACGCGTGCCAAGTTCTGCTTAGCCTGCACCAAACGGGCCTCCGCCTGCGCCACCCTGGCATTGGCACTACTCATGGCTGCTTTGAACGGGATTGGATCGATTTGATAGAGCCGGTCGCCTTTCTTGACGTCTCGTCCCTCCACAAAGAACCGCTCCTTGAGAAGGCCCGTCACCTGCGAACGGATTTCGACCAGTCGAGACGCTTCGGTCTGACCGATGAACTCCGGTTCGTCCGGCATCGTGCCAGGCGACACTGTGACCGCCGACACCTCCGGGATGGGACGAGCTGGCGTAGAAGCCGCCTCCTGTTTGCAGCCGAGCCAGCTGGTTACCAGCACGCTCGCCAGTAAGATGGCAGCAAATCGACACGTGCGCTCGCTACTGGACATGGCGGTATTCTCCGTACGAATGGCTGATTCACGCATGATGGATCCTGTCATTACCCTGAGGGACTGGCGATTCTATCTGTTTAGGATCAAGGTCAACAAGGTCCTTTACCAGCAAGAGCGGAAAGATGACGGCCATGAACACAACCAACCACGACATGAGTCGTGTTCAGCTCCCCTCTCATTTGTCCTTTCGGCTTAAGCGAGACGAACCGACACGGCCGGCTTTCGCAATCTCTTCTATAATGCACCTGGTCAAACAACCAACCGCACGAAGTTCTGCGCCTTGTTGCCACAACCTGGTCAACAGAGCCTTGCCGTCTGAATCAATGAACGTCACGCCGGTCAAGTCGATCGCCGTGCAACTCTGTTGGATCACAGACATCTGACTCCAATAGGAATTGAGTTCCTCTACCCAAGGACCTGCGAGCTTCCCTTCAAGTATGAGCAATATGGAATCTGGTGATGCATCTCGGTGTCCCGTAATCTTCAGCATTTCCTGTCCCTCTCGCTCGTGGACATCAACACATGCTGTTCCATCGAACAGCAACCAGCGTCCACCATTTCCTCTCGCCTGAATTCACGTCGATTCCCAGCAAGCCGCAGCTACGCTTCGCTGTTCTGCTTCCGAATGATGGAGTAAAACGCCGGGACTTTCGCCACGTCACCCGTCGGGAGGGTATGCACCGTATGAATATGACTCTTGCCGGTACGAAGCAGCGTGAAACGATTCGGTGGAAACAGCACGTCTAAGTCATTTTCTTTCAACATGCCCGGCGTAATCGCATGCTGAAATACCCGTGCCAAACCAGGCGGCGACCCATACTGTTTAATCAGTTGAGTCAAGTATGGTTCAGCAGCCGATGACAGTTCGATAAAATATAATGTCCCTCTTCTCCCAAGTAGCCGCTCGATACTCTGGATCGCCGTCACCTGATCCGTGGGAGAAAGTTGATGCAACACCCCCCGCATGTAGACATTCGCGTCGCCAATTTCCTCGTGGAGGGCTTGGGCATCATCCGGAGAAAGCACATCAAGAACCCGGTACGAGACGTTGGGAGCAGCATTCGTCGTTCGGGCAATCTCAACGGCAGCGGGCGAAATTTCAGTGCCCAGTACCTTTGCAAAATGAGCCGAAAGAAAGCGCGTTTGCGTTCCGTTGCCACACCCCACATCGATCATAGTAAGCTGTGGGTCTACATCGCCTCTGAACAGAGCCAAATCTTGTTGGGCCGCATGAGCGGGATCGGCATCCCAAAAGATTTCGCCCGGTGCTCCGGTCGTGGTACTCCAAAAACTCTCCCAGGATGTCAGATAACGATTCGGTGATCTCATAGGTTTTCTCCTGTGCTGGTTATTGATATCGATATGAGAATGACACGCCTGCCCCTTCTCCCATTTTGCAAACCATAAAATCGTGGACCGGAACGCCCGGCTTCCTAGGAACAGAGGACGGCCCACCACTTCCGCAGCCACGTCGATCGTAGGAGCTTGTACCCCAGCCAGGCCGTAAGCAGCGCGGCGAGTAGGGGGACGGCGAGGGTGCGGACCAGCTGCTGATAATCGGTCATGCGGACCCGCAAGAGATACTGTGGGCGCTTCATCAGATTCTGCTTCTCCGCCGCAATGGTGACCGTATACAGGCCCTCGTCCAGCCGGACTTCACCTCTCAGTACGCCGTCCGGGTGGATACTCGGCCGAATATCGGCCACAATCTGATCGTCGGCCTCTTTGCTCCCGTTCCCTTTCGTGACCCGCATCCCGACCAGTTCGTTGCGCAGAGTCGGGTCCACGAGGTCGACGACCAGAAAAGTGTCACCTTCCTTGGGAATATCCGTGCAGTATTGATCTTTCAACTGGTATTGCGGCTGATAGGCGCTGAAATGGACCACCTTCTCCCCGACCTGGCGCAGGCACGGGTCGTCTTCTCCGCTCGTGGCTCCATGGGCTACCGCGACGTCGGGGTGGGACAGTGCGACAACAAGAATCAGCGCCGTAGCGCATGCCCCCATCACGTGCTTCATCATGGTCGAACCCTCCTGTGTGGAACCGTGCGATGAGCCGCTGCTCGCTCGGCCCACGGCGACGGTGCTCCGTGCGGGCTCAGCGATCCCAATGCGTCGTCGATGGCGTATCACCCGTCCGTGGCCGCCGCCCCCCCTCATTTGACTGTTCCGTTCGACGATCCAGTCAGGGACGTGTCCGAAAGCGACGTAACGATACGCCCCGGCCGACGCGTACACATGCGTTCTCCGCGGCATCACACATACGGCCCAGCCTAGCGCCACCAATGCTGTGACACATACGATCATCAGGCCCATACCGCCCTCCTTGTCGCTGCCGACAGTCCTCTTCATCCATTCTCATCACCCATCCCTGTGGCTCACCGAGTAGACAGGCCCCTCCGGGGTGTAAAGAGAGGCCTGCCTACCTCATCGGGAGACGCCGTACGGGTTCGCGGCGCCCGCCTCGACGGAGAGAAGAAACCGGTCTCCGTATCTTTGTCGTGATCCTTCGATCTCATCGCCTCATCACATAATTTTCATGCGGTGCGCACTCTCACTTCTGGCTTGGACCGATTGTCATTCCACACTGTCGGCGATTCTGCAGAATGACAGGATCGACGATCTCACCACATTGCACGCAGCGCTGAGCGCGGTAGTCCGACAGATCCTCGCACCACTCGGC
>JBGTNJ010000064.1:0-4922 GCA_041743145.1 Nitrospira sp.
ATTGACGCGTACATGACCCAGCGCAATGCCAAGCCTAAACCGTTTGTGTGGACCAAGACGGCACAGGAGATCTTGGCGAAAGTGAATCGGGCCAGGATCGCCCTAGATAAGACAAGAACAGCATGAATCACTACACTAGATACTTAGTGACCTTCTTACCTTCAATACTGTTGGTCGTTGACAGAATCATGCGTCCTCCAGGCTACGTGTCGCTATCCTCTCATTCAGTTGATGAATCGACAAGCCTTTCCTGCGAGCAGGTGCTCATGACTTGTTTCTTCACATGACTCTTTGTTTTTCCATATCGCTTCGGAGATATTCATTCAGCGGGTCATCCGGGTTTCCCGATAGGCTCCGTTGAATCATCCCTTTGACATCCGGCGTCATGTGTATGGGGGAAATGTTGACGCTTGGATGGTCGCGTCGATAAATGCGGAACACCTCATCGGCAAATGCTTGACCGATTGATGTAATGCCTTTGAAGTCAAGAACGACCTCTCGAAATTGATCGATGCGAGACATCAACCGCTTGGCTTGGGAACGAGAAATCAGCTGCTCTCCTTCGTATTTGAGAAGCACGAGTGGGATGTTGGTCTTTGAGAAGCCAAATTGGTCGAATTCTGCCCGGTATGTCTCAAAGATCTCCTTGGCTGTGTGACTCGCATTTGTGGCGATTTTCATCATGACATCCGTGCCAGTTTTTGGCGCTTCATCTGATTCAAACAGCCAATCATCCGTTCGTCGGAGCCTGATGAAGAGCAGCGTACCCGAAGAGATACTGAATTCATCAAACATTCGGGAGGTAAAGAAAATGCCTTCACCCGTATGCTTCGCTTGATCGGTCGTCAGTTTGCCTTTCGCCAATTCAAGGATGGCATGTTGAGGATCGCTAAGATTCAGGGCCTGCTGGATTTTGTGGAAAATTCCCACGCCGTAATCTCGAATGGTGATCGTGATGGTTGCCGCATCACGCGACACACCAATTGCCGCCGTGATCGATTCAGAGTGGTCAATGACGTTGTTGACCATCTCCGTGACACCGTGAGCACAAATATCCAACACATTGCTCGGCACACTAAGCAGATACGGTTTCACGTCACGAAGCCAAACCTGGTCTTCCGTCAGCCCGGGAACAATCTGCAATTCGTTTTGATGACTGTTCAGAACCTTGAGGGTATAGCGTCTGGCCTTGGTCTTTCCTTCTGCTACGAGGAGGCCTGCTTTGATGAGGGCCCCTAGGCGATTGACGATGGCTACCCGGGACAGACCAAACTTTTCAGCCGTCAGGCGGCCAATGTCAGTCGGATGGTCCTGGACATTACGGATGATAAATTCTTGAATTTCTTGAGATGTTTTATTATCGACAGACACGGAACATCCCCCAACTATTCATTTATAACAGCATGTTATTTTATTGTAAACGTGGCTATTGTTATTTTTAACTTAAGAGAAGTTCGGGAAGCGTCGAAGGGGAGAAGGATGAACCGCAGGCTAATAAGGGAAGAATATTCAGCTAACGTCCACTTCAACCACTGATTTCGATCCGCTCCCTCAGTGTGAAGCGACGCGAACGGGTGAACTTGTCGACCTGTGGAATCAGCCAGCGGAGCAGGTCATGGCATGATTGCACCGCCTGTAGAACCGTCGCAGGCATCACTCAACTCCAACAACTTTTTGAAAACTGCACTGATCCGTCGGAATCGAAGGCAAAGGGTAAAAGAACGAAGGGCAAATACTTAGGACTCAATGTCCTGGGCAAGACGGAATCCGAAATCGTTGAACCGGGATTCGGCAATACCCCTAATCCGGTTCGATACTCGGTGGGCTCGCGGAGTGAGGGGCGCCCATGGGTTCGAGTACTCTGGATCGGTGAGCCAGGAGTCGCCTCGGAGCACGCGATCGCCGCTAGTGCTTATTGTTGTGTCCAGTTGATCGTAAGTATTGAGGCACCACTCCCATACGTTGCCTGCCATATCCAGTACTCCCTGCGGAGTGGCTCCCAATGGATACATCCCAACAGGCATCGTTCGACCCAGTTGGCTCTTATTGTTGTTGCAACGGGAAGAATCCCACTCACCTTTCCACGGATACTGGCGCCTCGGATCACCTCCTGTCGCGGCCTGCTGCCATTCCCATTCGGCGGGGAGACGAACATTCGTCCCGGTCTTGACACTAAGCCAGCGACAAAAGGCGACGGCATCGTACCAGGACACCGTCTCCCGCGGACAGTTAGATTCCTGCCTTTCTGGCTTACCATAGCTGGGCCGTTCGATGTCTTTCCACCACTCTTCGTTTTTATACCCGTCCTCTGCAAGGAGAAAGGCATTGAATTGGGCGTTAGTCACCTGGTATTGGGCTATACGGAAGGGTTTGACTCTGAACTCACCATCGATCCCTTCCAATGTCACCTCTCCTTCTGGAACGTCAATCCACACGATTGCGGGCAAGCCGTGTTTTACGCCGACCCCATCCCGTGGATCGCCAAACTCGGCCAGCTTTAGGCGATTAACAGCCGATCATGGTGCGAGAGCGACGCATCGTCGAGTCTTTTCATTAACATCGGCTGTGGTCGCAACACAGCTCCTAGCTCAGACGATCGCATCTTCTTAAATCGCGCGAGGGCTTTATCGACCTTCTGCGCTCGTTCAAGGCGCCAAAGTTCTTGTAGATGACACCCGGTTTCAAACCAGCGCCGAGCTGACTCTTCTTCGTAGTCGATAAGCCGCAAGTCAGGCCCGCTGTCGTCGATCCAGCTCTTAAGTTTTGCCCAGGCCGAAAACAGTTTTTCATGCGCGACCTCGACCGTAGTCCCTTGCTTATCGTCGGCAATCACTAAAACCCGGCACTCCCGACCAGCAAGCACCTGGATGACCTTGTTTGCTTCCTCATCACCTTTGAAGTACGACACGCTGGCCCGCTTGGATGTAGGGGGACGATCCCGCTCAATGTGCACCAGCTCGGGAAACACCCTATCAAACGAAGCACTGGATTGCTGCCCGAGGGTCGCGATCATCTGATCTGCTTTTGAGCTGATCGCGCCAACCACTCCGCCCATCGCCTGATATGCCGCATGAGTGAAGGTTCTGCTCTTTTGCTCTCTCAGTTCAAACAGTTGTTTCAACGCGTAGGCTACCAGCGGCAAATGGCCTGGCTCCTTTCCCGCATCATTTAGGATCGTGTCGACTAATGCGGGTTCGAAGGTATAGCCGGTCGCCGCTGCCGGC
This sequence comes from Nitrospira sp., assembly GCA_041743145.1. Lineage (GTDB taxonomy): Bacteria > Nitrospirota > Nitrospiria > Nitrospirales > Nitrospiraceae > Nitrospira_D. The sequence goes on from JBGTNJ010000064.1 coordinate 3,225, forward strand.
TTTTGAATCATGTCTCGTAAGACTGTCGGTAAAAGCTGGCTTACCAGAACATGGAACCCTTCATTAATTCTTCGTCTCACGGGTTCTGTATTGGCTAATTGGTGGAAAAATTCGTCCCGAATGGTCGTCACCACGCGCAGCCGATTCTGAAGATCGCCACTGAATGTGACAAGACACGACAAAAAGGATTGAATTTCTGCTGATGGAAAAGCCTGCGTAAATAGCTCCTCCAGTTGATCGACGAACAGCAGCAGCTCCTGGCCCTGGCTCATCAGGGGGATAATGTGACTTGCTAATGCGGTGGGATCGCTTGCCAATTTGCAGGCAAGGTCATCGGCTTGGGCTGTCATCTTTGGAAAGGCATGGTGCAACCCAGCAGCAAGTGAGGCAAACGGCCCCCGGCTGTCGGCAGCGGGCGTGATGCGTAGCCATATCCAGGATTGACTTCCTGAGAGTTCCCCCTTCTTCACCAGGGCCTGCCAAAGACCTGCCGCCACAAGAGACGATTTGCCAGAACCCGAGGGTCCGCTGATGATGAGGAATCGGCCACCGGGCTCTTTGAGCTTGCCGATTAGCAGATCGACCTCACCGTCACGTCCGAAGAACAACGGGGCGTATTTTTCATCAAACCATTCGAGCCCGGGATAGGGCGAAATGCATTCTGGCCACTCGATGCGCTGAATCATTTTAGATTCAGAGCGATCTACTTTCATCTTTGTCAACCACCGTCCCAGAGGACCAAGCATATCGATGGAACGAGGTTCATCGGTAAAGAATTGCACTACATGTTTCTTGCCAAGACTGTCACGCCATTCCTTCAGAAGCGGATCTCTCTCCCTTTCATCATATTTCGCCCACCACTTGGCACTGTCTTGGAGCTGAAACACTAAGACGTCTATCCCCCGCTCAATAGCTGCATCATATTCAAGCTGCGTGATACTTCGGATCTCGCCATCTGGAACAAAACCTCTGCGAAAAGCCACGAGCAACACGCATATATGACAGCCCTTGAGCCGATCCTGTGAAAACTTCTTGGGCTCGTTACTGTCCGCTGTCCAGTTTTCCATTGGATCTACAAAGATCCCAACCTTACCTAGCGAACTAATGACATGAGTGCGGTGGTCCTTAAGGTCTATGTATGTGGAAGAGACAAAGGCTTTGATTGGCTGGGAGTTGGATGTCACCAATACACCGTGTTCTGAGGCAGCCCGGAAATGTGTAAGATCATGTGCTTGGTCCAGAACCTAAGAAGAACCGCTCACGTCCTTTCGTTCATCAGGCCTAGCCACGGAAATTCTTGGCTCCGGGTCGACAACTTTCTCCAGCGTATTAATGCTCACATGCGGCCACTGGATGGGACCTGGGCAGCAACCAGGAGGCAAACCGTCCAGGCGCGGAAAGAAGTCCAGCATGACCAGCTGAGAATATTGCATGCGAAGCTTGGGCTTCCCGTACTTGTCCTTCTCCTTCAATTCCTGAATCCAGAAGGTGGACTTCATGACCGTGGCATTAGCCTGTCTAACGATGAACGGAATGTTCACAATGCCACCAGTCGGCAGAGTTGAATCAACGTCAAGGACCATCGTCTTTTCGATCTCGACATCTTGGTTCGCTGCTTCAAGCAGATCGTTCGGACTGACAGGGTTGAACAATCCCTTGAAAAACTTTTCCGGACTTTCGCCAAAGTGTTTGTATGGG
>JBGTNJ010000065.1:0-7327 GCA_041743145.1 Nitrospira sp.
GGGAGCCCCAGGAGCGAGACGGATGCCGCGATTCGGTACGGCCTTGTCGACCAGGGTAAACTCAAGCTCTTCGTTGTATTGGTGGAGCAGCAACCGATAATTGAGGGGGAAGGGAACCCCCTGCGGTGGCGGCGCCACAAAAGGGAGCGCAATCATGTTCCATCCACGGCCTGGCAAGTTTGGCAGGTTGGCCCACTTTCCCGGAAGCAGCTTTAATGGTCCAAGTTCCTGGTCATTTGTCTTAGGTGCTTCAAGCCTTCGCTTTGTATTCCTGAGCTTTGCCGGTTCCGTTTTCATCGTCTTAGAATACTCTTTCACCAAATCTCCCATCGTCATATCTCCTTTCTCGTCTTACGAAGTTCAGACAGCATCGCACTTCGGCATGTGATGGATAGGTGGAGACCCTCTTCTTATTATAGATTCCTTTAGTTCGTATGTGGCTCCCTCTCCAGAATCATGAGTTTCTGAGTGGGCCGGTGTGTAGCTATCAGGTTGAGCCTGTCCAGCATACATCGTCATCAAGGCTATCCTAATCAGATGGTAGAAGAGTGGACATGTAGGGGCGCATTCTACCGTTTCGCCAGACAAAGGCAAGGCATCGAAACCGCTCGTCTTGGAACCCAATCGCTCGTGTCAAACTCTGTTCGTGGTTCGACAAGCTCACCACGAACGAATTTCTGAGCCTGTTGCTTCCTTGAACCAACCCTCACCAGTTGCTACCATGGTCGGTCATTCTTTTGGAGCAGCGATCATCGTGCCCAACCCTCTCCCACCCAAACCCTCGACCAATCACCTCATCATTGAGGGCGCCCGGCAGAATAATCTCAAGAATGTCTCACTACAGATTCCCCACAACAAAGTCACAGCCATTACCGGCGTGTCGGGGTCCGGAAAATCCTCGCTCGCGTTCGACACCATCTTTGCCGAAGGCCAGTGGCGCTATGTCGAATCGCTCTCCACCTACGCCCGCATGTTTCTCGACAAGGTGGCCCGCCCAGATGTGGACCGTATTCTCAATGTACGGCCGGCGATTGCCATCGAACAGAAGAATCAGGTGCGCACGGCCCGATCGACGGTCGGTACGACGACGGAGATCGCCGATCTGCTGCGCCTGCTTTTTGCCAAAATCGGCAAACCCACCTGCCCGGATTGTCATCAAGAAGCCCGCTCGTTTCAGCCCGACACCGTCGCTGATGATCTGCTGACGCGATGGCCCGATGCCCGGGCGATGGTGCTCTTTCCGATTGCGACTCCCTCGGCCAAGGAAGAGGCTGCGTTTATCCAATCGTTGCTCACGCGCGGCTTCACTCGAATTAAAACCAATGATGATGTCCTCGATTTGCACGACTTTGGACAGGCCTCGCTCCACACATTCCCCTCTCTCTATATCGTCCTCGATCGCCTGGTAATCCGTGAGGACAACCGTACTCGTCTTGTCGAAGCAATTGAAACGGCGTTTCGCGAAGGAGGAGGCAGCTGCTCCGTCGACATCATCAACCATGGACGGCAGTCCTACAGCACAAGCTTCCTCTGTCAGCAATGCGGTCGCGCTTTTGAACCCCTGCGGCCGATTCTCTTTTCGTTCAATCATCCGCTCGGCGCCTGCCCTGAGTGCAAAGGGTTCGGCAATGTCCTACGGTACGATCCTGAACTGGTCATTCCCGACCAGACCAAGTCCCTCGCTCAGGGAGCCATTGAGCCTTGGAGCAAGCCCAGCGCTGATTGGTGGCAGAAGCAGATGCTCGTCGCAATGATACGGCACGGCGTTGACGTGACGGCTCCGTTTACGTCGCTTCACAAAGACACACAACGATTGCTCTGGGAGGGCGAGAAGTCCTTCGATGGTATCAATGACTTTTTCGAATACCTCGAAGGCAAACGCTATAAGCTGCATGTCCGCGTGATGCTCAGCCGTTATCGCACACCCTTCGATTGTCCCAGCTGCCATGGCACCCGCCTCAAACCGGGTGCGTTGTTCGTCAAGATCGGCGGCGGCGATATTCATGCGACGATGGAGCGGACTGTGGAAAGTCTTTTGGGATGGGTAGAATCTCTGAGGCTGCGTCAATCCGAACAGGAGATCGCCGCGGATATTCTCCGGCAACTTACGGCAAAGCTGGAATTTCTCCAGCGTGTCGGCCTCGGATACCTGACGCTCACCCGACAAACGAAGACCCTCTCCGGTGGAGAAGCACAACGGGTGGCGCTCGCGAACCAACTAGGTTCCAGACTCGTCGGGACACTCTATGTCCTCGATGAACCGACCATTGGTCTTCACGCACGTGATACAGATTTATTGGCCGGCATCCTGCGCGATCTGGCTGCTGTCGGCAACACCGTGGTCGTCGTCGAACATGATCGCCGCATGATTGAATCGGCTGATCACATCGTTGAACTTGGCCCTCATTCCGGCGAGAAGGGCGGCGAAATTGTTTGTACGGCACCAACTGCTGAATTCAAACAAGATCGGCGTGCCACCACAGCTAGGTATTTACGTGGCGAAGACCACATTCCCCTGCCCACAAAGCGGCGAACCGGCAATGGGAAAATGCTCGTCCTCGCCGGAGCAGATGAGCACAATCTCAAAGATCTGTTCGTGCGTATTCCCCTCGGCATGTTGATCTGTGTAACCGGTGTCTCCGGCTCGGGCAAAAGCACGCTGGTAGAGGATACTCTCTACCGCGCCGTGGCCCGCGCGTTTCGCGTGGAATCCCTTCCGATGGGACGCTTCAAAGCCATCAAAGGCATCGAGCACCTCAAAGGCATCAGATTGATCGACCAACAACCAATCGGACGCACACCTCGATCCAACCCCATCACATATCTGAAAGCGTTCGACGACATTCGTCAGTTGTTTGCCTCTGAACGCGATGCACGTAAGCAAGGATTCACGCCAGGCCACTTTTCTTTTAATGCCTCCGGTGGTCGCTGCGAACGCTGCGAAGGCAGCGGAGTCGAAAAGCTGGAGATGTACTTCTTCGAAGATATCTACGCGCCCTGCGAGATCTGTGAGGGCAAGCGCTTCAAACCGGAGACATTAAAGATTCGTTACCGTGGCAAGAACGTCTCTGACGTGCTCAACATGACAGTGGAGGAGGCGCTCTCCTTCTTTACCGGGACGACGAAGCTGCAGGAGCGGCTGCATCTTCTCACCTCTATCGGCCTCGGCTATTTGCGCCTCGGTCAATCCGCGACGACCCTCTCTGGCGGCGAAGCCCAGCGACTGAAAATCGCCGCCGAGCTGACGTCAGGTGACAGCCGGAAGAGGGGCAGGCACTCCTCGACAGGCTCAGGGAACCAGTCACCCGGCATGCTCTATATCATGGATGAGCCGACCACCGGACTCCACTTTGAGGACATCAAAAAGCTCCTTGCAGTCCTCCATAAACTCGTCGATGCCGGCAACACACTGGTGGTGGTCGAGCACAATCTCGATGTGATCAAATCTGGCGACTGGATTATCGATCTCGGCCCAGAAGGCGGCGCCGCCGGCGGACAGATCGTGGCTGAAGGACGACCAGAGCAGGTGGCGAAGGTGGCAGCGTCCCATACCGGACGATTCTTGGCAGATGTGCTCCGACCACCTGATTCCATCATCAGCTAGCAAAGCCAAACAAGTTTGCAGCGCGGTAGGCGCGGCTCATTTCTTTGACATCATCCTGAAACCGGCTCGATAACCAATTCTGATAGGTCAACGCACACACCTGAGCATCCGCTCCATCACACAGACGACGGATCGCTAAGTGCGCCGCCATCATCCCCGACATGATCGCCTGTAAGACACCGTGCGACGAGGAGGGATCCAGTACCGCCGCCGAATCCCCAGCGAGGAAATATCCAGACCCCGCTACGGTTTGCGCCATACGCCACGTGACATCTGCACAGCGCGAATGTTCAGCCTCAAGATCTTGAAAGCCCTGCGGGATCCATGAGCGGTCGGGTCGATGATGTGGTTCGGTGACACGGGTCCACTGAAATCGATGTGGTTCAACCTCGGCGATCCAGGTCCACCCATCGTGGTCCGGACAAATCGATGGCGTAGGGTTGGTGAAACACCCGTTGGCATACCCAAAGTGCGCGATCAATTGGGGTGAATATCTGACGACAGGAATACGAAGCTGCCGAGCGAGTGTATGAGCGTTCCCGCTACAATCGATCACGTAAGTAGACTGAACAGGCCCCTCCGAAGTCATCACGCCAGCCACGTCATCAAACCCATTGAACAATACCCCTGTCACTTTGCTGCTACGTACTTTTGCGCCTCGTGTGCACGCGCTCTCGAGCAACCGATGATCAAAATCTACGCGAACCGCCTGATAGCCTCGCCAGGGTCCATTCGCATCGTCACCATAGGGGACGAATTGCATCGAACCATTCCACCCCGACCACACACCCAGATGCCTCACATAGTCCGCCGCATGCAGATGGTCAGCCACACCCAGTCGAGCCAGCAACGGTTCAATGCCCGGATGCAACGTTTCCCCTGGGCGATAGCGTGGAAACGGTTCGCGCTCAATGATGGTGACGGGAACCTGTGCCTTCAGTAGGGTGAGCGCGGCGGCAGCCCCTGATGGGCCGCCGCCTATGATGACGACCTGCATCACACGCGCGACCACACGGCCTGGTTGGCCCGTTTGCGAAGCGCCGTGTCGGCCCGTGGACCGACCAGAAAGACTTGTCGATCTTGGATCGGGAGCAGGCTGCGACGGAAGTCGTTCGGATGGGGTTGTTCCGTGTCTTCTCCTCCTAAGATCATGTCGATTCGATACACTTCTCCCATCAGTACTGTCGACGTATCCAATTGCGCGCGCTGCAATTCCGGATCGCCTACACTGACTTTACGGAAGGAGACCACGAAGCGCAGGTTCCGATCATCACCCACGATGCTGTAGCACGTCGCGATCGCCTGCATCCGCAGTTGATACTCCTCACTAGACACTTGCGTGGTAAGACGCGGCGTGAAGCGTCCTTCCAAGGCGTTTTTCACGTAGTCCACGTGAAGAAACTTCTCACAATCGAGGAACTCAACGCCGTTGAACGTACTCACTTTTGGCCCCACAACACCATCCCACGGGAGCGCTCCCACTTGCCCGATCTCCTCATCGGTCAGCGGCGCCACGGTGGCCCGTAGACGCGGGTTTCCCGTGTTCGGCGACATCGCTCGCGATGCATCCGGCGCCACGGCCGGCCAAAATGTGCTGAGCGCCGCACAGAGTTTCGCATCTTCCGGAAACGGGCTTCCCAATCCGTAAGCAGCCAAGTGTTGCACTTGCGTGCCGGACACCCGTGTGCGATCGGTGCTGACATCCCAACCAGGCGCATATATCCCGGCACAATCGTCAGGCAAGCACGAATGGCGGTCGGCGTCAAATGACTGAGGAATCGTGATGCCGGTCGGTGCCGGTCCTACGAGTGGCACCACTGCTGAGATAGTCTTTTCCGCAGCGCTAAACCGGTTACCAGGCATCTGGAGATTCGCGGGAAGGCGCGTGTCGCAGAGCGGCACCGGCGGCACACCCCAAAAGTCATCGGGGACGCTTTCAAACAATTCACGCTGACCGGCAGACGTGAATAAATCAGGCGCTGCCACCAGCGAATAGCATGGAACCATCGTCGAGACCACCTCGACCTTTCCAGTAAGTGCGGGCACCGTCGCACTGATCTGCCCGTCTCCCGTGAAATCGACGTAATGAAGCGCTCGATAATTCCCCCTCGAAACCGTGTCGTTCACATCGGGTCTGGCGGGATCGTTATTGAGATCGATCAACGAGCCATTCCGCACCTGCGTTCGAGCATGGACATAGGCCGGCGCCGAACGTACTTCCGATCCATTTACTCCCTCCGTAGCGCCAGGTTCCAAAGCAGCAAAAGATTTCCCCCCCCGCGGGACTCTGTAGGTCACTAGGCGTCCATTCACCGTAGCCGGTTCAACAAGTCTGGGGTGCGGGATCGGCATCACGATGCCCTCGCTCAATAAGACATCGGTGGACAGTTCCGCGATCCCCGTCGAGAATTGGAACGGCGCGGTGGTAGGGACCCTTGTCATTCGTAAGGTGACCGCACGAGTCCGCCGAATCTTGTCGTTGTAATGAAAGGCTGAATAGTCCACCTGGAGATTTACTCCAGCAATGCACTCCGTTCCATTGAAGAGCTTATGGATCGGGACCCAGAAATCACGGGTGCTATCGCCCTGCCTCGCACGCATGACCGTAAGATCGCTCCCTTTCTTTTGCACGGCAAGAAACGCCGCAAACCGCGCCGGGCAGACGCGGAATGCAAAGGGATCATCGGCGACCTGAGCCTGAAACCCACGGTTCTTGGCATCATACATTGGCGGTCTGGTGCCCACACGAGAAATGCCTGTCCGTGAAAACACCATGTCGGCTTGTCTTTTTGTACAGGTATCACGCGCCGGCCGGTACTCATACGCAAACAACACCACCGACAGGCGCTGTGAACCAGTCAGCCCAGCCTTAGTCCTCAGACTCCCAAGTGTCGGCAGTTGAACGCCAAACACATAATTTTCTACCGTCTCGATTTCCTTGAGCGTGGGAAATCTACTGAGATCTGTCGTCACATTCGGCGACGCCAGTGCGTGGTACAACAAACTATCTGCGGGAAAGCCTGCCGTAATCGCTTTTGTTCCAGAGAGGGAGAAGTCGGTCAATCCTGTCACAGTGCGATCAATAGTGGTGAGTGTTTTCGTGAGCTCCGTCTTGAGCGCCGCACTCGTGGGCTTCACAATATCGAGTTGCCCCCCAGTAACCTTCAGCAGCAAGTCATGCCAGCCCAACGGAGCCAGTCGATCGCACAGAGCTTTCACTTCGTCAATCAGCGCCATACCGAAATCCTTTCGCAGCGAATGAGTCTCATGAGGCGGGGCCAACCGAGGTTCACCCCGCCTCACCACCACAGCTACTTAGTTTTGGGCTCCGGGTCGACAACTTTCTCCAGCGTATTAATGCTCACATGCGGCCACTGGATGGGACCTGGGCAGCAACCAGGAGGCAAACCGTCCAGGCGTGGAAAGAAGTCCAGCATGACCAGCTGAGAATATTGCATGCGAAGCTTGGGCTTCCCATACTTGTCCTTCTCCTTCAATTCCTGAATCCAGAAGGTGGACTTCATGACCGTGGCATTAGCCTGTCTAACGATGAACGGAATGTTCACAATGCCACCAGTCGGTAGAGTTGAATCAACGTCAAGGACCATCGTCTTTTCGATCTCGACATCTTGGTTCGCTGCTTCAAGCAGATCGTTCGGACTGACAGGGTTGAACAATCCCTTGAAAAACTTTTCCGGACTTTCGCCAAAGTGTTTGTATGGG
>JBGTNJ010000066.1:0-4075 GCA_041743145.1 Nitrospira sp.
GCGACAACGTTGGCATCGCCATGGCGCTCGAGCCCCGCTTCCTCCCCCGCACCTCCTTCGGCCGCCGCACCGGCATCGTCGTACCACCGGCGGGTGTTTTTGGCATTGAATAGGAGCAATTTGTTAGCCACAGATGAATAGGATGAACACAGATGGGAGCAGGAACTGCGTTTGTTGATCTGTGTTCATCGGTGTCTATCTGTGGCTGATGACGAATTAATTAAGAGTCTTAGTTCGTAACATGCGCGCGCCGTGCGCAAGATTGGCGTTGCTGCCGTGGGTGGTATTCGCGTTCGTCGTTCGTCATTCTGACTTGTTTCGTCATTCGGACTTCGTCATTCGTGATTGCATCAGCATAGCTCTTTGGTTGCGGCCGAAGGCAGCCTTTAGGTGGATCCGTGGGATCGCTACTCGCCCTCGACTTCCGGGGAACCTCCACGAGCAGATCGTCGCTGTCGTCTTGCGGTCCTTTGCCACTCTCGTCCTTGCGGTTCCAGCCGACGCTGTACAGCCGATATCCCTCTTCGGTCCTGCGGTACCGCTCAGAGAACGGATCGAAGGAATGTTTTCTGATTTGTTTCACCCGCAGTGAGACTTTTCCGGCTTACCGTTAGCAACGCCCTCCGCTGCTTGTAGTGGCAGCGTCCGCTGCCGTAGTTGAAGATTCTTTTCTCTCCTCTGGTGCCGTGCCGCAGCCATCTTCTGGCGCCTCTGTTCATGCAGCACGGTCGGATTCCCCCGGTAGTAATCGATCGGTCGCAGATACCCCAAGGCTGAATGCAATCGCTCGGCGTTGTACCACTCGATGATCCGCCCGATCACGTCTCGCGCCTGCAACAAGTCGTTCAGCTCTTCTCCCTCCAAGGCCTCCCGCAAGGTCCGGTTAGAACGCTCAATGACACCGTTCTCCTCGGGACAGTGCGGCTTGATCCGCTGATGACCCAAATGGTGCTCATCCAACACTCCACGGAACTCCCGCGAGATGTAACAGCTCCCATTGTCGCTGCGCACCCGCGGCATGCCGCTGGCGGGAATCTCACCTCCCCTCTCTCGAAGGAATCGCTCGATCGCTGTCTGCGCCTCAATGCTCACCGTCATCCCGTCCATGCTGGGCATCAACGCTTGATGCACGATCTGCCGCGAGTATTCGTCGAGAAAGGTCACCAAGAAGTAGGTCCGCCCGCTGATCTGCAGATGCATGAAGTCGGTGGCCCAAATCTCGTCCGGCCGCGATGCTTTCTCCTCTTCCTCCCTGGTCCGTTTCGTTCGCCTCCTCCAGGGACAAACCAAGTTCTCGCCCTTCAAAATCCGGTATACCGTCGAGGGACTCAGGAACGCTACTTCCTCGTCCACCATCCGCCAGGCCAGCTCGCGATGGCGGATGCCCGGATGTTTTAAGGCGTAGCTCCGCACCGCTTGCTTCTCCTCCTCCGTAGCTTCGTAAACCTGCACCACCTTCGTGGGTCGTGCCGCTGCTTCCTGGCTCGACTGCTCCGCTTTACGCCAACGATAGTAGCTGGCCGGCGAGATCCCCAAGTGTTGGAGGGCCCGCCGCGCTGGCCAGTCGCTACGCTCTTTGGTCTGCTGCACGATGGTCTGCACCTGCTGCTGCAGCTCTGCGGGCAATTGACCGTGGTCCTCTAATCCGAGAGCCCTTTTTTTAGCTCCAGGTTCTCCGCCGTGATCTCCGCGATCACGTCCTTGGCCCGACGCAGGTCCGATTCCATCCGCTGCTCTTTGGCCGATGGCTTGAAGTCCCGGCTGTCATTGAAAACCCTCGTGGCCGACGAGACGAGCTGCTTCTTCCAGCCGTAGTATTGGGTCGGGTTGATCCCTTCCCGGCGGCACAGCTCGCTCACTTCCACCGATCCGTCCAAGCCTGAAAGCACAATCCGCAGCTTCTCGCTGGCCGTCCACGACCGACGCTTCTTCCTCCCGCTCATTGCTCCTCCTTTCCTTCCTGGAATGTTCCAGGATTCTAATCCTTCGGAGGAGCGACTGCTAACTTGACCGATGTCTCATTGGCGGTGACACACTACATTGCGAGATTCGTCGCCACGACGCCGGAGTCTTGTTCTTTGAGGCAGTCGCCCAGGAATTCTTCGGCGCGAGACAGCTCGTTGTTTTTCATCAAGACGATGCTAAGGATAGTTGCACTTCGCTCGCCAATTTGGTCGATGGCGCGAAGCTGTTCGGCAGGAGCGACCGTTTCAGCAAGGAAACCGTCGTTGAGAGCCATCACGATTGCGCCATAGAGACTATCAGCATCGTTCCATGCGTCCTTGAAGATGCCGGGAAGGACACGGGAACGGTATTCGTTGCGCTCGATCAGGACTTTGTTGCCGTGCTGATCGTAGGCTTCGATCATGCCACCAGCGTCATCCGAGTGTGCAACGGGCTGTGACTTCGACTTTTTACCGAAAAGGCGTCCAAACATGGCTGAGGCATAACGAAAAGCGTTTTATCTGAATGGCAGGAAGCCATTCGGATAAAACGAGTTGAACTGGGCCGCGGAGCCGAGGTGGCGGTGCGGTGGTGATTGGGATTGTAAATGGACGAGGTCGTTACTCGCCAGTTCGGAGCGTCAGATTTGCCGTGACCCAGGAGAAAACATCACAGCGAAGGGCAGGAAGTCCGCTGTGGCACAGGGACGTGCGTTGCCTGATGCAGCCTGACGACATGCTTGAGACGTTCAGCGAACTGGCGGTCATCCCCTCAGGAATACGCCGCAACCGGTTTCAAGATATCTTCCAGTGCGTCGACCAATTCGGCATGCAGATCCTTCGTGACGACACGACCGGCCCGCTTTGGCCTGGGCAACTAAACAATCTCTTTGTCCTTGCATTTGCCGATGGTCATCGCCTCGGTGAATCGACATACTGGTGATGCCGAACGACTCGTAATTGGTTCTTCGTCGAGAGGGTCTGATGACGGCAGAGCTGCCGTCGATGATTATAGCCATAGTAGCCCGGTTGATCCGCAATACATCGACCCCATTACAACAAGCTGGAGCGCGCATTGTTGTTTCAAAAAAGAATTCAGTTCGTCGCCTCGCTTTTGTTCGGCTGGACGTTGATTGCCGGATGCAGTAAGCAGGTCCCAACTCCACCGCCTCTTCCGCCCAGCGGCACCTGGGAGATTGCATTGTTCAGTGACGATGAAGGTCGAACCCCGACGATAGCGAGACAAGTGTGGATGGGGGATGAAGTTCTCTTCATGATCGTCCCGACTTTCAAACGAGCAGGCGGGGGCGGCGGATCAGGAAGTGGCGGCTTGCCCGAGAAAGCTTGGTTCCATGGAGAAACTTATTTGCCAGACGGCAAGACGGTGGTGAACTTTGAAGCTGAAACCATCGATGGCGAGGTTAAGAGCGTGACGATTGCCGATAAATCCTACCACTTGAAAAACGGTCGGCTGTTTGTCGTGTCTCTGACGGACGGTGGATTTGAAGTGAATCAGATCGGCGAAGACACTCGGAAACTTACCCCCACGCACGAAGATCCAGCAGAGATTGAAAATTTCCTTCGAAGCGTTCCAGAGTTCGAGAAGTTCTGGTCGGATGATGCAGGGGGCGATTGAGACTCCAAATGAAAATGTATGGAACCATCATTTCCCCCCTGCTAATCATTGTGATGCCGTTAACCTTGGTGGCCAAGGAAAAGGTGGTGGTGGCGGCCGCTCGGCATGATGAACACGGCTTTCTCGTTCACGCCGTCGAATCGCCGTTTCAAACTGGGCAGACGGATATCCGAGTGCTGCTGCCCGACCAAGTGAAAGATGCCAGGCAGTACCCGGTGGTCTACATTCTGCCGGTCGAGCCGGGTCGGGAGACTCGATGGGGCGATGGCCTGCTCGAAGTGCAGAAGCACGCCCTACACAATCTGCATCAGGCCATTTTTATCGCCCCATCTTTTTCGCACTTACCTTGGTATGCCGACCATCCAACAAATTCGGCCATCCGCCAAGAGACGTATTTCTTAAAAGCAGTGGTTCCGTTCGTGGAGAAAACCTACCCAGCATCAGACGAGCGTTTACTACTTGGATTCAGCAAGTCTGGCTGGGGAGCGTGGAGCTT
>JBGTNJ010000067.1:0-11360 GCA_041743145.1 Nitrospira sp.
TCCTCTCCAATAGGGACCACCACGTGGGCACTGAGGGCGTCCAGGCCGGAGGTAATGGACCAAATGTGAAGATCATGAATCCCTTTCACGCCAGGCACACCGGCCATGGCTTGTCCAACCTCTTTGGCGTCCAGATGAGTCGGCACTCCTTCCATGAGCACATGCACAGCCTGAGTGAGCAGTGCCCACGTGCGCCAGACGATGAAGACACTGATGCCAGCGCTGAGGAACGGATCGATGAGAAACCACCCGGTGAGCCAAATCGTGACCCCACCAAGAATGACTCCGACCGAACTGATCGCATCGCTGAGCACTTCTAAATACGCACTGCGAACATTCAGACTCGACGCGGATTCGTCAGCGAGCAGCTTCATGCTTGCAACATTCACGGCGAGGCCGACGAGGCCGATGAGCAACATCGGAATGCCAAGCACGTGGGGCGGTTCGAATACACGTCGGTACGCCTCGTAAAGAATCCAGACAGCCAGCAACAACAGCACCACAGCGTTGGTGACAGCGGCGAGGATCTCGGCGCGGTGATACCCATAGCTTTTCTCCAGCGTCGACGGCCTTGTAGCCATCCACATGGCAAACGCACTGAGTCCAAGCGCCGCTACATCCGTCAGCATATGGCCTGCATCCGCCAACAACGCCAAACTACCCGTGAACAGACTGCCGACCACCTCGATGACCATAAACGTTCCGGTCATCAGAAGGACGATCAGCAGATTTGTTTGCTGTTTGGATCTGCGTTCTGAATGGCTATGCATGAGAGCCTCGTCTGTTTGGTCCGCCGGCTTTCTCCACCCCTGCATGCATTAGGGCCTGCATCGACGGATCACACCAGGACTTGCGAATTTTCCTCATCATGTCCATCACAGGCTTTCCAGATATCGTCGAAACACGTTAAACCTCCTCATACGTCATGGTGTCGCTTCCGTGACGGATCGCGGGGCACTGCCTAGAGAACCTGCTTCCCCTGGTTGAACCAATCGTTGTTCCATCCACCGATAGAGCACAGGCAGCACGACCAACGTCAATGCGGTTGAGGAAAACAACCCGCCGATCACGACAGTGGCCAGGGGGCGTTGTATCTCAGAGCCCGGTCCGGTTGCTAGTAGGAGCGGAGTCAGTCCCATCATTGCGACCGCTGCGGTCATCAGCACAGGACGCAAACGGAGCACCATGCCGGTCAGAACAGCTTCGTCAAGCGACATCCCCTGCTGTCGTAGTTGATTGATGTAGGCAATCTTCACCACCCCATTGAGAACGGCAACCCCGAAGAGAGCAATGAAACCGACGGACGCCGGAACGGAGAGATAGAGGCCGGCAATCAGCAGCGCCGCGAGTCCGCCGACCATGGCAAATGGAATCGCGAGGAGAATGAGCGCCGCCTGTCTGAGGTTCCCGAACGTAAAAAAGAGCATCAGAAAGATCAGGCCGATGACGAGAGGCACGACCACGGCTAGACGTGCCATCGCCTGTTGTTGGTTTTCGAATTGACCGCCCCACGTCACATAATACCCCGGCGGGAGCTGCACCCGACCGGACACGGCCTCCTGAGCCTCTTCGACGGCGCCGACAAGGTCACGTCCGATCACATTGGCTTCGACGACAATTCGGCGGCTAGCCTGTTCACGGCTGATTTGTGCCGGGCCTTCTACAATGTGAATATCGGCAAGCTCCCGCAGCGGGATCCGAGAACCATCTGGAGCCGTCACCCATAAAGCCGCGATCGACTCGAGATCGGCCCTCCGATCATCCGGAAATCGCACCACGATCGGAAACCGCCATTGTCCTTCGAAGAGCCCTCCGGCAGCTAGTCCGCCACCGACAGCTTCGATCACTTCCGTGATCTCGGCTACGTTGATTCCATAACGCGCAATCTTGGCACGGTCGATATCGAGCTTCAAATAGTAGAGGCCCGACACCTGTTCGACCCGAAGATCGGACATCCCGCGCACTTGGCGGAGCACCCGTGAGATCTCAGCCGCTTTCACCCGCAACGTCTCAAGGTCATCGCCGAATAATTTGACCGCGACCTGGGACCGGACCCCCGATACCAGTTCATCGACACGCATGGCAATCGGCTGAGACAACCCAAACGCGATACCGGAGACCTGCGCCAGTCGGTGGCGGACCTGCTCCTCGATCTCGGCTTTAGACTGAGCTCGCCACTCGGATTCGGGCTTGAGCAAAACATACATGTCGCTGAGTTCCATCCCCATAGGATCAGTACCCAGCTCATTGGCGCCTGTACGCGACACCACGGAGCGCACGTCCGGTATTTCTAGTAACAGTCGTTCGACATCTCCCGAAATTTTCAGCGATTGGCTCAGGCTGATGCTTGGGAGCCGCATCATATTCACCACGATCGTGCCTTCATCCATGATAGGGACGAATTCCCGACCGATGAACGGGACCAGGGCTACCCCGCTGCCGAGCACACCAGCCGCCACGAGGACGACCAGACGAGTTCTGCGAATGGCTCTCTCCAGCATTTGCCGATACAGCCGCCGTCCTCGCTCCAACAGATGCCCACCCTCCTTTGTGGCACGAGGCTTCATCAGCATCACCGCCAGCACCGGGACCACCGTCATCGAAAGGACCAGGGAACTCAGGAGCGCAATGACCACCGTCATGGCCAGCGGCACGAACATCTTGCCCTCCATACCTTGGAGCGTGAGGAGCGGGACAAAGGTCAATGCGATGATCAACTCGCCGAAGAGGCTCGGCTTGCGCACTTCCAGCACGGCGCGTAAGACGATCGGCAACCGGTCGGCAATCAAGAGGCCTTGTCCCGTGGGGTGTTCGCTTAGATGACGCTCGACATTTTCAACCTGCACGATCGCCGCATCGACGATCATCCCAAGCGAAATGGCCAAACCGCCAAGGGACATCAGATTCGCAGATAGGCCGACTTGCTGCATAATAACGAAGGTGGCCAACGTAGCTAACGGCAATGTCAGGGCCACGACAAGGGCACCGCGCAGATTTCTGAGAAAAAGATACAGTACCAGGATCACGACTGCGGCACCTTCCAGCAAGGCTCGCTCGACGGTATCCAGCGCTCGAGCCACCAGTTCGATGCGATCATAGAATGGGACTACCGTAACGCCCGCCGGTAAGATTTGGTTGATCAACTCGACTTTTTCTTTCACCGCGGAGACCACGTCCCGGCTATTTCCGCCGCGTAGCATCACGGCAATCCCTTCGAGCACCTCGCCCTTCCCGTCACGCGTCACGCCTCCTAGCCGGATCGCGCTCCCTTGGCGAATCTGCGCGACGTCGCGAAGATAGATCGGTGTGCCCTTATGCGCCGCCACCACGATCTGTTCCAGATCTGCTGCAGAACGCGCTAGCCCCACGCCGTAGACCACCAATTTGTCTCCGCCCTGCTCGATGTAACTGCCCCCGGCATTCTGATTGTTCCCAGCGACGGCAGCGTGGACTTGACTCAACGTGAGGCTCAGACTCGTCAAGCGATTGGGGTCAACCAACACTTCATACTGCTTCGCGAAGCCCCCCAATGTATCGACATCCGCGAGGCCTGGGACTGCCCGCAGCATCGGACGAATGACCCAATCTTGAAGAGTCCGCAAGTCCATCAGTGACTGAGTCGAGCCTTCGACGGTATACATGAAGACTTCACTGAGTCCCGTACTGACCGGCCCCAGCACAGGCTCTGCGTTTTGCGGAAGCCGGGATCGTGCCTGGAGGACTCGTTCCAAGACGAGTTGCCGGGCAAAATAGACATCCATCTTGTCCTCAAAGACCACCGTAATGACCGAGAGCCCGAATCGCGACACCGACCGCATCTCTGTTTTTCCCGGCAGGTTGGTCAACTCAATCTCCAGGGGAAAGGTGACGAGGCGTTCGATTTCTGCAGGAGCCAGAGAGGGCGCCCTGGTGATGACTTGCACTTGCACCGGAGTGACGTCAGGAAAGGCATCGATCGGCAGATGACGGAACGCCGCCACACCACTCACGATGAGGCCCAGCACGACGAGCAGCACGATGAACCGTTGTGCTAGCGCCGCACGGATCAGCCGTTCGATCATAACGGGCCTCCCGTCGGCATCTGTTCCCGGAGCAACTCTGACTTCAGGCCGTAACTGCCTTGTGTCACGACTTCCTCTCCCACTGCGAGCCCGGCTACAACCTGAAGATAATCGCCCGAGGTCTGGGCGATGGTCACCTCACGGAATTCAAATCGACGAGGTCCCCGCACCACGAACGCAAGCGTCCGACTGCCGACCTGCTGCACTGCCGCGCGAGGTACACTCAAGACGGATTGCTCGTCGGTGACCACAGTAACCTCGGCGAACATCTCAGGCCGCAATCGGCCGTCAGGGTTGGCCACATCCGCACGCGCCGTCACGGTCCGCGTTGTCGGGTCGATCACCGCACCGACATAGGTAATGGCACCATGAAAGATTGTGTCCGAATAGGCCGACACCTGCAGATCGATGATAAGACCGGTCTTCAGCCGACCGACTTGCTGCTCAGGGAAGTCGGCGCGTACCCAGACGGTCGAGAGATCTGCCACCGTGAACAGCATCGTATTGGGATCGACGACTTCGCCGATGGTGGCGTTCCGTTCGATCACTTCGCCGCGAAAGGGGGCTCGGAGGAAGACTTGCGCGACTTCGGCATGAGGTAATGTCTTGGCTGCCAGGCGCTGGATCTCCCGCTCCGTCATGCCGAGCAAGTGCAGCCTTTCCTCAGCTTCGTGGAGATCGGCCCTGGCGTTTTCATAATCAGCCTCGCGCCGTTGGTGTTCACCGGCACCGATGGCGCCCCGATCCAGCAGCGCTTGGGCCCGTTCGAGCGCCTTTTCTGTCACACTCAGCGTGTTCCTCGCTTTGCGATATCCCAGTTGAGCTTCTCCAAAGGCAGGGCTATCGAGCAAGAGCAGCCGATCGCCCTCCTTCACGCGATCACCAAGGTTGGCGTAGACCGCAACGATACGGCCTGGAACTCGCGCGCTGAGGTGCGCGAGTCGATTCTCGTTGGCCAGGATTTTTCCCGCCTGTGCCTTGAGAACCGTTCGGATCGGACGGAACGCCGCTCGGTCCGTCTGAAGTTGAGCAAGGGTCGTGCTCCGTTCCGGCAATTCGAGGATACCGGACCCAGCTGACGATGTGGCTGCCGGGGCGGGCCGCTTCGTCTGATCTTCTTGCTTCGACCCACAAGACATCTGAACGGTGGCGACCAACAGCAGCACGGTGATCTGTAGTAGGAGCCATGACGGAGACAGCCCGAAGCGAATGTTCATGGCAACCCTCCCACCGCCCGCTCTAACCGGGACAGCGCAATAGAATGATCGGCTCGCGCCTGGGCAAACTCGAGGAGCGTCTGACGGTAGACACGTTGGGTATCAATGACTTCGAGAAGGCTCGCCACGCCGTTCCGAAAACTAAATTGTGCGATGTCGAGCGCTTCTTTCGCTTGATAGAGAAGTCCTGTTTCAAAGACCTTGATCTGCCGCTGGGCGGTCTGCACTTCCTGGAAATACTGCGTCACGGCCTGTTCCAATTCATGCTGCAATCGAGTGCGCTCGGCCACCACTCGGTGCTGGGCCCCTATCGCCGCACCGATCTCCCCTTGTCGCCGATACCAAACAGGCAACTGCAGACTTACCCCCGCGATGACGGATTCATCCCCGGCTTCCCGATGATATTGGCCTATCACCGACACATTCGGGATACGTGCGGCGCGTTCATGTTCCAGTGCAAAGTGAGCTTGTTCCACCACTTTCTCTTGGCGGCGAAGCGCTGGATGGCGACTCATGGCGTGATCCATCAAGACGCGAAGGTCCAGCCCGGACTTCACTGCCTCAAAATTTCCTTGAACGACGAATTGATCTCCAAGCGCCTTTCCCGCAACCTTGTTGAGATTGGCGCGTGAGACTACCAGTGCATTTTCCGCACGAGCGAGATCTTTGTTGGCCTTTTGCAATTCCACTGTCGCTTTGACCAGCTCAAATTTCGGCGACTCTTTGGTCTCAACTCGGACCCGAATGAGCATGACGAAATCTTCAACGGTCTTGAGGTTCTCTTCGGCCAACTGCGCATCCTGTTGGGTAAACAGCAATTGATAGAATGCAGTCTTCACCTCTGCCGTGAGCAACACTTTGGCTTCTTCGATTCCGACGAGCGCACCGGACAATCCGGCGTCCGCGGCTCGTTGCCGAGCCGCCCGCTTTCCCGGCCATTCCAGCGGCTGTTCGACCGTGACCGTCCGTTCCACAATCGAAACGCCCGTACGTGGATCCCGAATCGAACCGCGGCCGGCCAAGCCGCTGACGGTCGGGTTCAGATAGGCGCCGGCTGCGATTTGTCTCCCCTGATTTTCTTCCAGCGCTGCCGTCATCCCAGTCATTACCGGACTATGTTTGAGCGTAAGGGTCAGGATTTCGGACAATGAGAAGGGCGCGGCACGCAAGTCGTCCGCCCTGGCCATGCCGCTCAGGACGTGAAGATCAAGCAGACAATAGACCACGACCGTGATGAAGATCTTATGCAGAATCATAGCGAATCTCCTCGGTTGACACATACCCCGGTGATTCCCGAGAGACGGATCCACCATCAGGTGTCTACAACGGCCCAACATGTTGCGAAAAAGTACGGAGCTTAGACGAGGAGACTGGGTGGCGCGCGAGTGGAAATCGCACGGACAAAGGGCATCAGTGACAAGCCAACGTTGGCGCTTCTCTGCACCCCTACAGACCGCACTATGCCTGAAACATCGGCAGGCGAAGACCCAAGAACCGGCGCCCAAAAAGGCTTGAACGACTTTCGATCAGTTGTATCGTTCAGAAGCGACAAACCGAATTCGGCATGCCGGTCTCCGACATGCGCGAACTGGGCCCCGTTGCTGATACCATTGTGTGCGGTTCGTTCGGTAGGATCACCGTGCCGATCGTTGTCGGACTCGCAGTCGAGGTCTGGAGACCACACCATGTGAACCGTCCCACCGTGGACATGCCCTTCTTCTCCATGCCGATGATCCGCGTCGGGATGAACATGGAACAACGATGCGGCAAGCATCCACACCGATGCCCACATCAGAACCGCCGCGCGAGGCCAAGAAATTGACACTGACTCTATTTTCATTTCGAAGTAAGCCTAGCACGATTCTCCGAGGCCATCAATCGCACACCGCTCTATTATCTCTATCCTCGCTGTCCTCCGTCTGCATTCTGCTTAAATATAAGCAGTGATCTCGTGACGGGCTAGCACGATCAAAACCACATCCTCACGCCTACGGCGAATCGGATTTGGCTCGGGTCGCCGCCCTGTTGTCGCACTAAGGTAGCCGTTTCACCGAAGCTTCGGTCGAACGATAGTCCGATATAAGGAGCGAACTCTCGCCGTATCTCGTAGCGCAGGCGAGCGCCGAATTCTAGATTGTTCAACCCTGACCCGGTCGTAAATTCTTCAACCCGCTGGATCGCCAGATTTGTTTGAAAACGGCCTTGCAAGACCAGTCGTTGGGTCAGCAAGAAATCCTTCGTGTACGAGAGGCGAGCGGAGACCGCCCCACTCTGATCAATGAATAGCGCCGATTCAAACTCATAGTTGTACGGTACGATTCCCTGTAGCCCGATCACCCCCATCCCACGCGCCACATTCCCGCCACGAAACGACTGCGTTTCCATTCGACCGCCGACTTGGATATCGTAATGCTTCCAAAGGAACCGGCCATAGAGCAATTGAAAGTCCACATCATAGTCTGCTTTGAATGCGGTATCTTGCTGTCCCTCGCTCTTGAACCACAGCCGATTGTAATCCCCTCCGTACCACCCTTCGATATCCCATCGGTAGTCACTGTTGCTTCCGTCGCCGCTAGTGCGAGGGCGATATTCGAGGACGTCAACCAACGTGAACAGGCGATGCTCCCGGTCATTCACTGGGCTGGGCCAGTCTTGGTGGGGAACGAGGTTGGGATGAGTCCGGTCTCGTTGGGATACAAGCTGGACCAGGGAGGCGCTGTCTGAAACGGTGGCCCTGCCCGTTTGCGGGAATTCGCCCAAAGCACCTGTTGCCCCGATACCGGTGCTCAGCACGCAGGCTGCGATCATCACACAGCAGGTCCGGAGCACCGCATTCACAAGCGCATTCCCACTCGTTATGTAAAGACCTGAACGACGCGAAACATGCCCGCTTCCATGTGCAAGAGAAGATGGCAGTGGAAGGCCCAATGCCCAGAGGCATCGGGGCTGACCAAGACGGACAGCCGTTCAGCCGGTTTGACCACGACCGTATGTTTTCTCGGAAGGTACGCACCCGAACCGTTTTCAAGGTGCATCCACATTCCATGCAGGTGTAGCGGATGCTCCATCATCGTGTCGTTGACGAACATGAGCCGAAGACGTTCACCGTAGCGCACGCGAATCGGTTCCGGTACATCCGAATACTTGTTCCCGTCGAACGACCACATGTAGCGTTGCATATGGCCGGTAAGATGGAGCTCTATCTCTCGCTCCGGCGCTCGCTGATCTTGATAGGGCACGAGGCTTTTCAAGTCGGTATAGACGAGGATACGCCGGGAGTTCTGTTCAAATCCCCTGCCCGGTTCGTGCATTCTGTTGTGAGAATACTCGGCGACCGTCTGGTTCCCGGTACCATGATGATCTGGACCATGCCTAACCGGCGTGGCCCCTGGGATCGGTGATCGACGCGGAACCTCCATCTCTTCCCTCAGCACCTCATGCATGGTGTCTCCATGCACCATGTCATGACCGTTTCCCTGGCTGTGAGGCGGGTCTTTGGTTGGCTCCTGGGAATGACCGCTGTGCCCGTTGCCATGATCCATCATTCCCATGTCTTCCATAGTTCGAAGCGGACGAGTGCGGCGTTTGGGGATCTCCCCTTCCATCTCGGACCGAGGAGCAAGTGTCCCACGAGCATACCCACTCCGGTCCATGGCTTCGGCAAAGATCGTGTAGGCTTGATCGTCATTCGGCTGGACAATGACATCGTAGGTCTCGGCCGGACCGAAGCGAAACTCCTCAACAGCAACAGGCTGGACATCCTGGCCGTCTGCCTGCGCGACGGTCATCGTCAACCCGGGAATCCGGACATCATAGAAAGTCATCGCAGCAGCATTGATGAAACGCAGCCGCACCCGTTCGCCCGGTCGAAACAGCGCGGTCCAGTTGCCGGAAGGTGGCAGACCGTTCATCAGAAACGTGAAGGTCGAGCCTGTTACGTCGGCAAAATCGGTCGGATCCATCCTCATCTTGTCCCACATCACGTAGTCGCGCAGGGTGGACCATGCTCCTCGAAGAATCGCGTCGGAGAGAAACTCGCGAGCATCGCGTTTCTGGTAGTTGTAATAGCCGGAAAATTTCTTGAGGTTGTCGAGCATGGCTTCAGCCGACTCAACGCTCCACTCAGAAAGCATCACGATATAGTCTCGATCGTACTGAAAGGGCTCCGGCTCGATGGGGTCTAGAATCATCGGTGCGTACATGCCTTGCAATTCCTGACCACCTGAATGGCTGTGATACCAATAGGTGCCACTCTGCTTGACAGGAAATCGATAGGTGAACGTGGTTCCCGGCTCAATGCCTCCGAAGCTGACCCCAGGCACGCCATCCATAGCGGCAGGTAAGAGCAGTCCATGCCAATGAATCGAGGAATTTTCCATCAGCTGATTCGTGACACGGAGCGTCACCTCTTGGCCCTCCTTCAAGCGAATGAGCGGCCCTGGGATCGTCCCGTTGATTGTGACGGCATTGGCGGTCCGCTCACCGATAGTAACAGCTGTTTCGCGGATGATGAGATCGATGACCTCACCACTCTGCGCCGAGCTCTGAATACCGGTCCGAGTCGTTTGAAGGGCGGAGTTGAGCGCACAAGCAGGGAGAAGCGGTTGTATCGCCGCCAACACCCCTAAAGCCCCGACCCGTTTTAGTAGCAGACGCCTGGAAATCAAGTCCGTTTCGGGTTCGACGTTCCATTTACGTTGCATGATTCAGAAGCCTTCCGTAACAATCCCACGAGTTGACTGGAAGTTGAACGTAGAACTTCGTACCAGCAGGAAGTCATGTTTGCTAACTGAGCTTTTTGCGCCATATTGCTACAATCCAGAAGATCAGCGGCGGGAGCAGTAGCATCTGAATGACCGGACTGACGCCCACTGCAAGCCCTGGAACGAGATACATGTCCGCCGTATAGCTCCACCACTCCACCCTATTCATCAGGATCCATTCAATTGGAATGATCATGCCAAGCCCGGTAACGGCCATGAACATATATCCTCGAAGACCAGGATACTCAAACCATGCTGGATTACCAAGGACCACCCGGCCGGCCCAGAACAGGAACAGGACGAGGAGACCGTCACCGACACTCGCGAGCATGCAATGCCACCAGGGAATCACACTTCCATCTTCTGCCCGGTAGAGAACGGATTGCGCCCGCTCCCAAGGATAATTGAGAATGACCGCGATGACAAAGATACGGCCAGAGTCACGGTTGATGAATTCCTTCATGGCGCATCCCATCACTCCATCATTCCCCCGAGCTCATCGTCAGCTCAGTGCCAGGTAGCTCCAGAGGCCCATTCAGCCGAATATTCAGCGGGCATCGGTAGTCAGGGCACTGCTCTCATTGGCTGGCAGAGATCGGCCCCGCCACAGCATGTACAAGACCGGAATCACGATCAGGGTGAGGATCGTCGAGCTCACCATGCCGCCGATCATCGGCGCCGCAATCCGTTTCATGACGTCGGCGCCAGTCCCATGGCTCCACATGATCGGTAGGAGGCCGATGATGATGGCCGAGGCGGTCATCATCTTGGGTCTGACTCGCTGGACTGCCCCCTCGATGATGGCCTCCCGAAGGTCGGCCATTGTGCGGAGACGGCCCTCCCGGTGCCGGCGGTCATAGGCTTCATCCAGAAAGATGATCATGATAACCCCTGTCTCGGCCGCCACTCCGGCCAGCGCGATGATCCCGACCCAGACCGCCACGCTCAAGTGATAGTGGAGAAGATAGAGGAACACGACCGCGCCCACGGCTGCGAACGGGACCGACAGGAGGACGATGAAGCTTTTCGTCACCGATTTGAAATTCAGGTAGAGCAGCACGAAAATGAGCAGGATCGTGACTGGCACCACAACTTTCAGCCGAGCTTTGGCTCGTTCGATATACTGAAATTGCCCACCCCACACCAACGAATAGTTGGGCGGGAGCGTGACCCGTTCGCGGATCAGCCGCTGCACCTCTTCGACGTAGCCGCCCAAATCGCGTCCTGCGACGTCCACAAAGACGATACCAGCGAGTGAGCCATTTTCATCGCGAATCATGGGAGGTCCGGTGGCCATGGTGATCCGAGCCAGCTGCGCC
>JBGTNJ010000068.1:0-30032 GCA_041743145.1 Nitrospira sp.
CGGGCCCACTGCTCCAGTTGCTGGCGTTCGGGTTCAGTCAGCTGAATGGAAGGGGCGATACGCATGGTCCGGTCCTCCTCTGGAGAGGAGTATACACGTACTGTATAATATGTAAAGCTATTTATGTATCACTACACTAGAGCATTGGTTATGATTGATACCCGAGGGACCACGCGCACGCTGTTTCAGACAGCAGCCTTGGGACAACCTGTGATGGCAGTTCCGGCCCAGTGTGATCGGGCAGGACTGAGGGGGCTTGTTGTGGGTTTGGACAGTATCCATTGGTGTTCAAGCGGTTTAGCCTCCTTGGCCCGGGGAATGAATGACGCCCCCAAGATAGCCGCTATTATGCTGTTGGGCAGTGCCGTCACCACCTGGTCCAGTGAGTCCTCTCAAGCGATAGCACTCATCGGCGTAGCGGTGGCGATGGGCCTAGGCAGCTATGTCGCAGGACGCCGTGTCACGAAAGTCCTCGCCGAGAAGGTCACACGCATGGATCACAGTGAAGGGTTATCCGCGAACCTGACCACGTCCTCTCTGGTGTTTGTATCCGCAGTGATGGGCCTACCGGTCTCGACAACTCATATCAGCAGTTCGTCGATTATCGGCATTGGATTGTTAAACGGTATCAGCAGCATTCGATGGCCCACAGTGCGCGATATGGTCCTCGCATGGGTCGTTACGCTGCCTGCCTCCGCACTACTTTCCGCACTCGCCTACTATTTGCTCACGCTGCTGACGTAGACCGTGTCATAGTTGCGTGAGTGTGTCACGCCTTATAGATCCGTGCATGGGACAGCCTACCCAGCTGGTGGACTGCCTCATTCCGAGCCTTATTCATCTGTCCGTCAAAACAGGCGAGAGTACAGCGAGTATATGAGAGCATCACAAACCCGGGGGTCAGGCGGCTGCCCGTCGGAACTGCGGATACCAATCACGGAATGTGGCATCGAGGTCGCCATGTAAGGAGTCATGTCGAAAGTGTCTGACAATACGCTGGTGCTGTTTTGAGAACACTCGGCCCACAAGCCAGGTATTCTGCAACCGTTATCCTCGAGTGCATCGCGTGTTCTCCCGATCGTCGAACTACCGTTCGACAGCCGGCCTGGAACTCATTCTCCTTGTACGAGGTTATGGATAAGAACGATAGAAAGGCCATGGGACCATACCGCGTGCCTGAGAGATCGAAGCAAGTTGACAGTTTTCTCTGGTGCGCACCTGGTGTCCGCCAACACCTGGTCGGTTGTTGCAAGGTCTCCTGTGATGGTGAGAATGGCCAGGCCGGATGGTGCGAACCAAGAAGGAATTCATCAGCCGTGACTTTGGCCGTATCTTTGTCATCGCGGTCATCCTCAATTATCCTTGGGAGCGTACGCAATCCGTTCTTTACCGGGCAGAAGATGGAAACGTGATTCCCTGGTGGCATTGCATGCTCACGAGCCTCGGCGACGGTCTCCTCGTCCTGATCATTTTTGGGGTCGGTTGGGTTCTCTTCGGGCATCCGGTATGGTTTGAACATCCCGGGGTTCAAGGATATGTACTCATGGCCGTTATGGGGCTTGCCATGATCATTCCAATTGAATGGATCCTGATGTATAGGGTGGAGTGGTGGAGTTATACGGCGGACATGTATCTCGTTCCAGGGTTTGCGGTAGGCGTGAGTCCGGTCATTCAGATGCTACTGCTTCCGCCGCTGATCTTCTGGATTGTCGCGCGGTGGCGGAAAAAGCTCAGTTCGCAAATATGACTTCCCGCTGATACGGACTCCACAATGCACCTTCCGTCAACTCTTAGGGTCGGATAGAAACATCAACTGACAAGCCCGTGACCGATTGGTCTTGCTTCCTCTCGATCCACCACCGCCATATGACGTAGACGGATGGAACGACAAGCAGGGTGAGGATCATGGCCGACAACACCCCGCCGACCATCGGCGCGGCCAACCGCTTCATCACATCGGCCCCGGTTCCGGTCGCCCACATGACTGGAATGAGGCCTAGAATGTTGGCCGAACCCGCCATCGTCATCGGTCGGATCCGTTCCACGGCGCCGGCATGCACAGTGTAGATGAGATCGTCAAGCGTTCGCAGATGTCCCGCCGCTTTGCGGCGCTTACAGGCTTCATCGAGATAGGCCAACATCACCGCGCTGGTTTCGGCGGCGACGCCGGCCAAGGCGATGATCCCCACCAACACGGCAATGCTCATGTTGTAGCCGAGCCAGACCATGTACCACAGGCCTCCGACGAGAGAGAGCGGTACGCCCAGGATGACCATGAGAGTTTCCGCAACCGAACGAAACGTAAAATAGAAGAGCACGAAAATGATTGCGATGGTCAGTGGGACGAAAATCGTGAGCCGATCCCTGACGCGTTGTATGAACTCGTACTGGCCGGACCAGGCGATGGTGTAGCCGGGAGGCAAGGTGATGGTATCCAGCACCACCTGTTTGAGATTCTCCACGTAGCTTCCGACGTCCCGGCCGGTCATGTCAACGAATACGTAGCCGGTCAACATACCGTCCTCATCACGGATCATGGGCGGCCCTTGTACAAACCGAAGCGTGGCCAGTTGCGCGATGGGCACCTGCACGCCGGACGGCGTGAGTACGAGCACGCGACGGAGCTTTTCCGGATCGTCCCGCAGTTCGCGGAGATACCGCACGTTGATGGGATAGCGTTCCCGCCCTTCGATCGTGGTATCGATGTTCTCGCCGCCGATCGCCGTCTCGATGATCTGGCCGACGTCCCTTACCGTCAGCCCGTACCGAGCGATTTCGTCTCGGTTGATCTCGAAATCGAGGAAGTAGCCGCCCGACACCCGCTCCGCGTAGACGCTCCTTGTTCCAGGGACATCCCTCAAGGACATTTCGAGGTGTTTCCCGATCTCCTCAATCTGCTTCAGATCCGGACCAAAGATCTTAATGCCCACCGGCGTCCGGATCCCGGTCGTCAGCATATCGGTGCGGGCCTTGATGGGCATCGTCCAGGAATTGGTCACGCCAGGGAATTGGAGGGCCTGATCCATCTCATCAATCAAGCTCTCATAGGTGACCCCGGGCCTCCATTGTTCCTTCGGCTTCAGCTCAATGACCGTTTCGATCATGCTGAAGGGAGCCGGATCGGTAGAGGTGTCGGCCCGGCCCGCCTTGCCGAACACCCACTCTACTTCCGGAAACGATTTCAGCTTGCGGTCCATCTGCTGCAGCAGCATGGAGGCCTGCGTGACGGAGATTCCAGGAAGGGTGTTCGGCATATAGAGGATGGTGCCTTCGTACAGCGGCGGCATGAACTCCGTCCCCATGCGCTGGAATGCGGGAATGATCGTGACCGTCAACCCGAGCGCTAGAATCACAACCGCCACCCGATACTGTAACGCCAGGCGCAAGACAGGCGCATAGAGGCGTTGCAAGAGACGGCTGACGGGGTGACGCTGCTCGGTGATAATCCTCCCCCGAATGAGCAAGGCCAGCAGAGCGGGAATCAGCGTAATCGCGAGGAGCGCGCTCATGGCAATGGCCAGATTTTTGGTCCAAGCAAGCGGCTTGAAGAGACGGCCCTCCTGTCCCTCCAGTGTAAAGACCGGCATGAAGGCAATGGCGATGACCAGCAGCGAGGCGAAAATCGCGGGGCCGACCTCCTTCGCCGAATCGATCAGGACCTGTGTCCGGTCCCCAATGCGGCCGCCGACGTCCCACTCCTCCAGCCGTTTGTGCGCGTTGTCCACCATGATGATCGCCGCGTCCACCATGTCGCCGATCGCTACGATAATCCCGCCGATCGACATGATGTTCAGGCCAATGCCCATGAAATACATCGGGATGAAGGAAATCAGCACGGCCAGCGGCAAGGTCACAATCGGCAGCAACGCAGAGCGGAGGTGCAGCAGAAAGCCGATGATCAACACACTGACGACGACCAGTTCTTCGACGAGATTCTCCGTGGCCGTGGCAATCGATTCCTGAATGAGGTCGCTCCGGTCATATGTCGTGACAGCTTTGACCCCCTTGGGCATCGAGGGCTCCAGTTCTGTGAGCTTCGCTTTGATCCGGTCGATGACCGCAAGGGCATTCTCCCCGAACCGCATGATAACGATCCCGCCGACCACCTCGCCCTTCCCGTCCAGTTCGACCAGCCCGCGTCGCATGTCGGGACCGAGCCGGACCGTCGCGACATCACGCAGCAAGATGGGTGTCCCGTTCAGATTGACCCCGATCGCGATCTTCTCAATGTCGCCGACCGACTTGATATAGCCGCGGCCGCGAATCATGTATTCGATGCCGGAAAATTCCACGACACGCCCTCCGACATCTTCGTTGCTCTGTCGGATGGTCTCGATAATGTGCGGAAGCGAGAGTTTGTAGGCGAGAACTTTGGTTGGATCAAGGTTGATCTGATATTGGCGCACGAAGCCGCCCACGCTGGCCACCTCGGCCACGCCGTCCACGCTGAGGAGCCAGTACCGCAGGTACCAATCTTGGAACGAACGCAACTCGGCCAGATCGTGCTGCCCCGTTTCATCGACCAGGGCATATTCGAACACCCAGCCAACCGACGTGGCATCCGGTCCCAACTGCGGCGTCACGCCGTCAGGCAGCCGGCCCGCGAGCTGGTTCATATATTCGAGGACGCGGCTTCTACCCCAATAGATGTCCGTCCCATCCTTGAAGAGGACATAGACATACGAGAACCCGAAGTCGGAGAAGCCGCGTACGACCGTAACGTTGGGCGCGGACAGTAGCGCCGTCACGATGGGATAGGTGATCTGATCTTCGACGAGATCGGGAGAGCGGCCCGGCCATTTGGTGTAGATGATGACCTGGGTGTCCGACAGATCCGGAATCGCATCCACCGGTGTGTGCTTCATGGCCCAGAGTCCGGCCGCCGCCAGACCGAAGACCAGCAGGAAGACGATGAATCGGTTCCGCGCGCTGAATTCGATGATGCGTTCAACCACGGTCAACCCAGTGATGCAGGATGAGTGTCAACAATTTCGGGCTCTCCGTGTCTGGCTCATTACCTGGCACCTTCACCTCTCAATGTTTCATGCCTGCCATGCCGCCGACCGCCGCCTTCAGTTGACTTTCGGAATCGATTAGGAAATTCGCGCCGGTCACGACATGATCGCCTTCCTTGATCCCTTCTTTGACTTCCACCCAGTCCCCGGTCTTCGCCCCCAGGGTAATGGTACGCCACTCCAATTGACCGCCTCCGTGGTGAATGAACAGCAGTTGCCGCTCGCCGGATTCGAGAATGGCATCCCTCGGGACGACGAGTTTGGTGCCGAGCGGAATCTTGAGTTCCACGTTGGCATACATCCCAGGCTTGAGTGCCTCGTCCGGATTGTTCAGCTCGAACCGCACCTTCACCGTGCGCGTCTCGGGATCGAGCGTCGGATAGATAAATCCCACGTGACCATGCAGTTTCGTGTTTGGGTCATAGGAGAGGGTCACGGTGGCACCCTGACCCTCCTTGATGAAGGGCAACTCGTACTCGTAGATGTCGGCCTGAATCCAGATGCGGGAGAGATCGGCAATAAAGTAGAGTTCCGTACCCGGTGTCACAAAGGTTCCGGTTCTGGCCTCCATGCGAATCACGGTTCCCGTGGCAGGCGAATGGATCGGCAGCGTCCGCAAGACCGTGCCGGTCCGCTCCAAATCCTGAATATGGTTTTTCCGAATGTCCCACAACTGAAGCCGACGGCGGGTGGCGTCCAGTAGCTCCTTGGCACCTCTGGCCACCTCGGGGAATTCGCTCTGTCCCAGTTCTCGGTAACTCTGGAGCGCCAACAAGTACTCCTCTTGGGTCGCCACCAAATCTGGGCTGTAGATGGTGAACAAGATCTGCCCTGTTTTAACGTGATCACCAATCGCGCTCACGCGCAGTTCCTCGATCCATCCTTCAAATTTGAGGTTCACGCGCCCCACCAGGCGCTCGTCGATCTCAACGCGCCCCACAGTGCGAATGATCTTGTCGAGCGGGCGGCGAGTCGCTTCTTGGAATTTCACGCCGATGGTTTGGAGCCGTTCCGGAGCGATCGTCATCAGGTTGGCATCCGGCATGTCCTGCGCGGCGTGCTCGTCATGCCCTTTTGGAGCCGACATCGGCCTCTCGACGGATTGCTCCATGGCAGGCATGCCGGAGCTGGAGTCCTCCAGCAGTTCAGTTGACGGTGGCCCCTGTTCGCGGGTCACGATCCAGAACGCGGCCGCGAGGCCAATCACCACCACGAGCGCCACGCCGGCGACAACCGTTGGGCGTGTCATGGGTGCCGTGCTCCTTGTGTGATCCGCTCTGCACCGTTCGACATCCGCGCACCATCGCCGGGCAGAGGGGAACCGGAGATCGTCAATGGGCCACCGGTCACTTCCTCCAATCTCGCGAGCGCCTTCTCGTGCGCCACCATTTCACCGTGCAATTCGAGTTCGCTCTCCTGCAAGGTGAGTAAACTATTCAGCAGCGTGAGGAAATCCACTTTGCCGACCCCATAACCGGACTGGGAGGCTCGGAGCGCCAGGGTGGCTTGCGGGATGATCGCGTCGCGCAGAATTGCGACGAGCCGTTCGGCCCGTTGGGCCTGGACGAAATCATCCTTCACACGAAACAGGAGATCCTGCCGCGTGTTGGTGAGGCTCTCCCGCGCTTCGGTGGTTTCGGCTAACGCCTGTCTCACCGCCTGTCGTTGTTTGGTCGTGTAATAGAGGGGAAGGCGAATGCCGAGCATCACCTGAAAGCCGTGCTCATTGATGCGGTCGTTGTGCAGGCCGAGGGCGCTCACGTCAAAATCTGGATAGTACTCCCGGCGGGCGAGGGCCACGGCCTGCTCACCCCGTTCCACCCCCTTGGCGGAGGCCTGCAGAATCGGCGAGAACTCTTCCGCACGTTGGCTCAGGGCCGGCAAGGGCAACGTCAACATCGTCATCTGGATTTCTTCCGGGGCTCCGAGTGGGCCGGCGGGCGGCTGGTTCAAGAGCCGGTTGATGGCGGCATGCAAGCTCTCCTTTTGCTGATCAAGCACCGCGAGACGATCCAGGACTCGGGAAATCTCCACCTGCGCACGGAACACGTCTTGCTGCGCCGCCTGGCCGACGGCATATCGCGACTTGGCTGTTCTCTCGAACTGCATGAGGAGGATTTTGTTCCGTTCGACGATCTCGATCGCGTCATGGATGAAGTGCAAATCAAAATACGCTTCTTTGAGCCGGGCGATGAGGCGAAGCCGTACGGCCAAATATTCCTGTTCAATCCGGTCGGCCTCACGTTGAGCGACTTCCCCTTTGAGACGGAGTTTGCCGGGAAAGGGAATTTCTTGACCGAATCCGTACATTGCTCCCTGTACCGGTTCTGCCATCGGCATGCGTTGATAGCCAATTTGGAGACGAGGATCGGGTAAGGTCTGTACCTGCGGCACAACCGCTTGAGCCGCTTCCCACCGTTGACGGGCTGCCTTGATCTCGGGATTGGCCCGGTCTAATTCTGCGATGAGGGCCGGGAGATTGATTCGCACTTGATTGGATGTAGGATGGTGAGTCCCATCTGATGTCGCGCCACTCGTTTCGTGTGCCTCATTCGCAAGGAGGGGAGCGGACGCCACGAATGAAAAAAGAACGAACGACAACATCCGAACGAGGAATGAATCGACGATGGTTTGTCTCACGGCGGCACCTCCAGAGTGCAAGGTAGAGATCGATGCTCGCTCAGGGTTCAGAGTCGAGGGAGCGACAGATCTGGAGGTGCGGGATCAGATTCGGAGGACCGAGGAAGAAGCGATGGAGATGGGCACAATGGAATAGGCACTACTCACAGACCAGATCGGCTGGGCGGAGGGACTGACCGAAGTCGTGGCATCACTGGCGAATATCAGAGGAGCATACCCACCCACCACCGTGCTGTTCTTTATCTGACGTTCCGGCGACGATGTGGAGGTCGGCGGACACATGATCGTGCCGTCCATCGGACAGGCCGCGTGACTCATCTCTCCACCCAGCTGCGGGACGTCGTCCGCCAACGACAGATCCGGCACCGCACACATCACGCCGATGACCTGGCAGAGGGCAAAGACCAGAACCATGAACCGTAGGTTAATTTGGACTAACATCAGAACAGACCTCGCTCACTTCAATGCGATCCTTCTACACGCTCTCTCAGTAGAGTCGTCAAGTCCACTAAACACCCTAGAAGGAGGAGCATCAATAATGCCAGCACACTCATTCGAGGAGCCTCATGGCATAAGGGTTGGGATTGCGATGGCTTGCGACGCCCCCCGTTGATGATCTTGATCTTCTTCTATGCAGGTAGTGAGGCATTTCTCGACAACTGCGTATCGACGTAACTGTGGCGAATTGCGTCATGCGGAAGGATGAAGTAGAGCCATACAGTTGTCGAGGTGACGGAAAGGGAAAGAATCCGCCGCTGGCTCGATGGTGCCCGCCATATTCGGCATGTCGTTGCACCATAGTTTCGGTGAAACAGCGACGCTGGTGCGCCAACAAGGCGGAGAGCCGCCACAGGACATGGATCGGGGAATCACGACCAGCGTGAGAATTAAAGCTGGGAACCTCACCGACCTGTGGCACGGCAATTCGCTTCATCACGTCGGCACCGTTTGGATGGGCCCCGATACCGTCCACCTTTCTTGTCTTGTTGGCTTCCATCCTGGCCGGCTCTGTGCTAACCGCAAATTGGTGCCGCGAAGATTTTACAACACGGCAAGGTGGTGAGTGTGCCTGCCCCTGCTGAAGATCGACCGTCAGCGAGTGCTGTCGGTTCGAGGAGTCACCGGACGCACCGCCACGCCGAATATCGCGAGTCCGAAGAAAACTGCACCGGCATAGAAGGTGACGGACGCACCCAGTCGATCCCACAGAAGCCCCGCGAGAACACTCGCAACGAGCACAGCAAGCCCGCTCGCGAGGCTGAATAGACCGTAGGCCGTTCCACGCAGATCAGCCGCGGCCGTGTCGGCAACCATCGTGGCGAGCAGGCCTTGTGTGATGCCCATATGCAGGCCCCACAGGCTCACACCCAACAGCACGACACCCCAATGATCGTGCATGGCCAACACAAGATCAGCCCCAATCAAGACGATGAGGCCGAGCACGAGCAATTTCGTGTGACTCATGGTGTCAGAGAGCCTACCAAACGGGTAGGCTGAGCTGGCGTAGACCGCATTCATCGCGACCATGATGAGCGGGGACACCGCGAGAAACGGACCGTGACGTATGGGAAGGAGAGCGGGCGAGAACGGGGGCTCGTTGCCGCGCGTCGAGCCTGTACCACCCCCGACGTTGTGATGCTCTCCACCCAAGAGAGGGCATGTCAAACCAGGGGCGACGTCGCTTCCTTCAGTGTCTACTGCCGCACGATTTCAGGAGAGAATAGCGACCTTGCCTCCGGTTACAATGGACTCGGGGACAGGGGGGGAAGCCGGGATCACGGAATGTTCGATCAGAGGACTGAATGGCCTTGGTTCATTCATGACTGCTGTCTTGCCTAGGCTCTCGCCCGCATGATCCGTCCCTTCCCTGCGTCATGAAGCAGGGAGGAGACGATGGCCCACAGCGATCGCTCAGCCTATCCTCGCGTTCCTCTGAAGGTTTCTCCACAGGAGCTTGGAATTCCTCTTCTCTTGTCAGGCATGACACATGTCAGGGTGCTCGAACAGGTTCACCATCCGAAAGGCGGTCCTATTTCGCGGAGGAGAGGTCGGAGATTGATCGGTGAGCAGGATAGGATTGCGCTAGAAATCCAACACACATAAGTATATATACGTTTTGAGGCGTTCCCGTTCCTGAAGGGCGTCGCATCGGAGCACGCGACGGTTGGGTCTCTAGGTATCTAGGTATCAATGTAATGAAAAACAGACGTATGACGGTAGTCGCACTGATCATCTGACCCAGGAGGAAGAGACGTGTCAGGACTCACTCGTCACCACACTGGAGAACTGAGACGGACCACGCGATCACATGCCCCTCGTCGGAGCGGGAGGGGTGTGCACGAGACCGCTGGTCGTGACCGCACCACGAATGCTGACCCGCAGATGGCCGTCTGTGCCCGCTACGATGTGCTACGGGCGCTGGCTCACGCGTCAGGCGTCGAACAAATCACGCTGTGGGCGCTTCCGAACAAGCGCTATCAGGTGAGTTTTCGGATCAAGAACCAACCACAGGAATGGTATCTCGCCACCCTGCGGAATAAAGCGACCCCGCGGGCCTTCGTGAATCTGGGGGCGGCGGCCCATATCGCCTATGGTCTCGCCCACGCGCCGATCATGATCGTGAACATGTCCAAGGCGCGGCCGAAGTAACCCGTCCGGTTCACTGTCCTCCCCCGCCTACACTGTTCAAGAAGTCCGGCCTTTCGGGAGAGGCCGATCCCTACACCGCGCTACACGGCAGAATTAATTATCGCTCATGCAAGAATACCGTCTTGACAGGCGTTGTCGATTAACGTAGTAGTGCGATCGAAAAGTGAGTAGGCACTACATATTAGGTATAATACGTACTTGGTGGTGTAGGCGTCCCTCGTAACGAGTGAGCACATCGATTCGCATGGATGACGGACTCTCGACGAAAGAACGAGCCCGCCGGATGATTGAACGGGACATGGGCACCCAGTTGCTGGCAACCCTGCGTGACCCCAGCACCGTGGAAGTCATGCTCAACGCAGATGGGCGTCTCTGGTGTGAACGGCTCGGGCAGGGGATGGCCTGTATTGGGACCGTGCAACCTGCCCGTGCGGAAGCCATCATTAAAACCGTGGCGGGGTTTCATCGCAAAGAAATCACGCGCCAGTCTCCTTACCTCGACGGAGAATTTCCCCTCGACGGCTCCCGCTTTGCCGCCCAGATTCCACCGATCGTGCCCGCGCCGACCTTTGCGATCCGCAAACGGGCGCTCGCGGTCTTTCAGCTGGAGCAGTATGTGGAGCAGGGGATCATGACGGAACGGCAACGAGACGTGCTGCTGGCCGCCATTACCACTCGTCGCAATATCCTTGTGGTGGGCGGGACGGGATCGGGCAAGACCACGCTGGTCAATGCGCTCATCGACACGATGATGAGCATCTTTCCCCACCTCCGCATGTTCATCTTCGAGGATACGGCTGAAATTCAATGCCGCGCCGAGAACTGCGTGCAATACCACACCACCGTGGAGGTCACGATGGCGAAGCTCTTGAAGATCTCCATGCGGATGCGGCCCGACACGATCTTGGTCGGGGAAGTCCGAGGGGCGGAAGCCTTGGATCTGCTCATGGCCTGGAACAGCGGCCATGAGGGCGGCATTGCGACCTTGCATGCCAACCATGCCAGAGCCGGACTCTCGAAGCTGGCGCTCTATATCAGCATAAACCAAGACTATCCCAAACCGATTGAACCGCTGATTGCCGAAGCGGTGCAGGTCGTGGTGCACATCACACGCTGTGCAGCAGGGCGTCGCGTCGACGATATCCTCGAAGTTCAGGGCTATGAGCAGGGACAGTACCTCACCAGGTCATTGATTGAACGATAGGAGAACACTCGATGGAACATGCCGAGGACGGATCGCATTGGATAGACTCGCTGTGGGGCCTGGGCCTCCTCCTGATGGTGTGCGCGTTCACGCTTCCACATGACGCCTACGCGGCGGGGACAGCCGGGGGAGGGCTTCCGTACGAATCCGCCTTGACCCGGTTGCGCGCGTCGATCACCGGTCCCGTGGCCTTTACCCTCTCCTTGATCGGAATTGTGGGCGCGGCAGGGGCGTTGATCTTCGGCGGCGAGTTGACGGGATTCCTCCGCATGATGGTCTTTCTGGTGTTGTTGATCGCCATCCTGGTAGGCGCCCAAAACGTGCTGACCACGCTCTTTGCCGCGGGAGCTGAGATCGCGTGGATCGGAGAGGGGAGCGAGGTGCTCGTGTCAGGGCCTCAGTCTGCACGCATGAGGCGGAGCTGACCATGGCGCTCCGCACGATTCCGATTCGTCGCGTCATGCACCGAGACAATCTGTTCTTGGGCGGGGACCGCGAACTGGTCCTGTTCTGTGGCGCGGTCGCGTTTGCGCTGGTCTTCACCGCGCAAGAGCTGCGAGCCGGCATCGTCGGCGTGAGTCTGTGGTTTGTCATGCTCGCTCTCCTGCGACTCATGGCCAAAGCCGATCCGAAGTTGCGGCAGGTCTATCTCCGCCAGTTGCGCTACCACCCCTACTATCCCGCACGCAGCACGCCCTGGCGGGTCAACAGCGCCAGGCAAGGGACCCAGTATTCATGATGGTGACGCTGACCGTCGTGATGGCCGGGCTGGGTCTCGTCTTCTTCCTGTTGCTGATCCAACGGATCCGAGCAGCGGACGCGACGGTGACGTTGCACAAGCATCGGTCACCAGACCCGGGCCTGTCCGATCTCGTGATCTACGCGGCGATGGTCGAGGATGGCGTGATCGTCGGCAAAAACGGCTCGCTCATGGCGGCCTGGATCTATCGCGGCGACGATCAGGCCAGCAGTCCGGAACCCCAGCGTGAAGCCCTGTCGTTCCGGATCAATCACGCCTTGAGTTCGTTCGGCAACGGCTGGATGGTGCATGTGGATGCGGTGCGGCGGCGAGCGGCCGGCTATGCCGCACCAGGGCTCTCCCATTTTCCCGATGCGCTGACCGCCGCGTTGGATGAAGAACGGCGGCGGCTCTTTGAAGGATTGGGCACCCTGTACGACGGCTATTTTGTCGTGACGCTCACGTATCTCCCGCCGTTGGTCGCACAACGCAAGTTCGTGGAATTGATGTTCGACGATGACCAGGCGGCCGTCACGGCGCAGGACCGGACGAGGGGACTGGTGGAGCAATTCACCAGGGACTGCGCGTCGTTTGAATCGCGGCTGTCGTCGGTCTTTCGTCTGCAACGCCTCCGCGGACAATCGCTCATCCTTGAAGATGGGTCGACCGTCACCCATGATGAATTCCTGCGGTGGGTGCAACGATGCGTGACCGGCCTGAATCAGCCGGTCCTCCTACCCTCCAATCCGATGTATCTCGATGCCGTGATCGGCGGACAGGAATTATGGACCGGCGTCATTCCGAAGATTGGCCGGCAGTACCTGCAGGTGGTGGCGATCGAAGGTTTTCCCCTCGACAGCACCCCCGGCATCCTGACGGCACTCGGAGAGTTGCCCATCGAGTACCGCTGGTCCTCCCGCTTTATCTTCATGGATCCACACGAGGCCGTGCGAGCCTTAACGACCTATCGACGGAAATGGAAACAGAAAGTCCGAGGATTTCTCGATCAAATCACCAATTCGCACACCGGTCCAGTAGACCAGGATGCGCTGGCGATGGTGGCGGATGCGGAGGCCGCCATCGGGGAGGTGAACAGTGGGGTGATCGGGATGGGCTACTACACGAGTGTGGTGGTGCTCATGGATGAGGATCGAGCCGAAGTGGAACGGTCGGCGCGACGTATCGAAAAGACGATCCAGCAATTGGGCTTTGCCGCCCGGATCGAAACCCTCAATACGATGGATGCCTTCTTGGGCAGCTTGCCAGGGCATGGCGTCGAAAACGTCCGGCGTCCGCCGTTGAACACCATGAACCTGGCGGATCTCCTCCCGACCAGTACGATCTGGACCGGCAGCGCCATCGCGCCCTGTCCCCTGTATCCGCCTGACGCCCCTCCCGTGATGCAATGTGTCACGCATGGCGCCACGCCATTCAGGCTGAATCTTCATGTGCGCGATGTCGGCCATACCCTGATGCTCGGCCCGACCGGCTCAGGCAAATCGACGCATCTCGGGATGCTCGCCGCGCAACTGCGCCGCTATGCCGGCATGTCGGTCTATGTCTTCGATAAGGGCCAGTCGATGTATCCCTTGGCGGCGGCGATTCGGGCCCACACGAACGGACAGAGCGGATTGCACTTCACGATCGCGGGGGATACGCACGACTTAGCTTTTTGTCCGCTCCAATTTTTGGAGACCAAAGGGGATCGGGCCTGGGCGTTGGAGTGGATCGAGACCATGTTGGCGCTGAACGGTGTGCAGACGACGCCGCTCCAGCGGAACGCCATTGCGGAAACGGTGATGGCGTTGCACGCCAATGATGCGAGTCATGACTCCACCCAGGGACCGGACCGGCCGCCGGCCTCGCTCTCTGATTTTGTGAACATGGTACAGGACGAAGCGATCCGCGAAGCCCTCAAGCAATATACCGTGAGCGGGGCCTTGGGCCATCTGCTCGACGCCGAACGGGACGGCCTCGCCCTCGCGGATTTCACGGTGTTCGAACTCGAAGAATTGATGGGGCTCGGGGACAAATATGCGCTCCCGACCCTGTTGTATCTCTTTCGCCGGATCGAACGGAGTCTGCAGGGGCAGCCCAGCGCCATCATCATCGATGAGGCCTGGTTGCTGCTCGGGCATCCGGTGATCCGGGACAAGATCCGGGAATGGTTGAAAGTCCTGCGTAAGGCGAACTGTCTGGTGCTGCTGGCGACCCAGAGTCTCACCGACGCGGCCAATTCAGGCATTTTGGATGTGATCGTGGAATCCACGGCGACCAAGATCTTCTTGCCCAACGTCTTCGCCCGCGATGAGGACACCTCGGCCCTCTACCGCCGAATGGGACTGAACTCGAGGCAAATTGAGATCCTGGCCACGGCGGTGCCGAAACGCCAGTATTACTACAGTTCCGAATGTGGGCACCGGCTCTATGATCTCGCCTTAGGACCCTTGGCCCTCGCCTTCGTCGGGGCGTCGGATAAGGAGTCCATCGCGGAGATCCGTACGTTGGAAGCGAAGTATGGCGAGGCCTGGACGGACGAATGGCTCGCGAGCCGTGGACTCACGCTGCGTGACTATCGAACGTATGACGAGGTGCTGGCATGAGCAACCTGATCGACGCCTGGAAGAGCCTGAAGGACATGCTGGGCGGGGAGCAGACCTCCGGTGACGCCCGGCAGGCCGAGATTCCCGTGGAGGGTGGACGGCGAACCGGGGAGAGTACGAATCCCTATCTCTCCGCGCGTCGGACCTGGAACGATCTGATGCAGGCGCAAGTGGCCTCCCGCCGATCCTGGGAAATGATCGCGATCCTCTGCCTGCTCATTGCCCTGGCCTCGGTGGGCGGGATCGCCTCTATCGGGAGCCAATCGAAATTCATCCCCTTTTTGTATCAGGTCGATCCCCATGGTCATGCGACGGCGATTGGGCCGGTCGAGCAGGTGAGCCAAACCGATCCGCGCGTGCTGGCGTCCGCCATTGGCGAATTCATCGCCAATGCGCGGTTGGTGACGGTCGATGCGGCCTTGCAACGCAAAGCGGTCTATCAGGTCTATGCGATGTTGAACGAACAGGATCCGGCGACCGGCAAGATGAATCACTGGATGAACGGGACCGAGGACGCGAACCCCTTCACGCGCGCGGAGACCGAAACGGTCACGGTGGACATGTCCACGGTCCTGCCGCAAACCGCGGACACCTGGGAGGTCACCTGGCTGGAGTCGGTGTGGGACCGGAAGGGAGAGGTGAAAATCCCACCGGTCCCGATGCGGGCGCTCGTCACGGTCTATCGCGCCGAACCGTCCACGACGGTGACCGAGGATGAGCTCCGGCGCAACCCGCTCTCGGTCTATGTGCGTGATTTCTCCTGGTCCAAACAACTATGAGGAACAGAATGAGGCTCTCAGTGCTCTGTGCGGTAGTCGTAGTGTGGTTACCACTCCGTGCCGTGGCGGGAAGTGATCCGAGCGTGGAGGAGGTGCTGACCGGCTCCAATCCGTCCCTCACGCCACAAGAACAAGTGGGACTGTCGTACGGTGAGCACAGCACGGCATCGGGCAGTGCGCCGGTGGCGGGAGCCCATGGCTTCATCACCTTTCCCTACGGCGTGAACCAGATCAGCATCGTCTGTGCGCCGCTGCATGTCTGCGATGTGGCCTTGCAACCGGGTGAGCACGTCAACTCGGTCAACGTCGGTGACAATGTCCGGTGGTCGATTGAGCCCGCGCTGACCGGAAGCGGCGCCGAAGAGGTCCAGCACGTGATCATCAAACCGCGTGAAGTGGGGTTGGAAACCTCCTTGGTCGTCGCGACCAATCGCCGCGCCTATTATCTGCGGCTGCGGTCTCATCGCACGCGCTACATGCCGCAAGTCGCCTTTAGCTATCCCGAAGATTCGGCGGTGAAGTTCGACCTCCTGAAAGCGCGCCAGCAACGGGAGATCAAGGAGAAGACAATTCCGCAGACGAGCGATTATCTCCCCAAGCTCTCGTTTGAGTATGACGTGTCGGGCCAGGCCGCCTGGAAACCCGTGCGGGTCTACAACGATGGCGCCAGGACCGTCATTGAGATGCCGCCGTCGATCGCGCAAACCGAAGCCCCGATCCTCTTGCTTGTGCGCAAGGAAGGAGGCCTGTTCACCGAGGCCGAAGAAGTGATGGTGAACTACTCGCTGCAAGGGCATCGCTATATCGTGGATACCATCTTCGAGAAAGCGGTGCTCGTGGCGGGGGTCGGATCGAATCAAGATCGAGTAACGATCCAACGGAGGAAATGACAAATGCGCCGGCTGTCTCTCGTACTCTGGGTCGGACTGGTGTTCGCTGGTTGCGTCAGTCCTGCACCCTATGGCTATCTGGTGAAGGGAGCCGTGCCGCCGCAGATGCCTGATCAGCTGGCACAGGACACGGTCACGCGGATGGAGGCCTTGTATCCTCCTGCCCACACGCGCCTCACGCTGACCCATCCCGTCACGGACGCCTACGGCCTGGCGCTGATCGAGGCGTTACGGCGGAAAGGCTATGGCGTGATGGAATCGCGCGTGAACAGGCGAGCGACCCTCACCACCAGAGACGATAGGCCAGCCCCGGTCGAGCCAGTCGTGAACAAAGAAGAAGGCATCCCGTTGCGCTATGTGGTCGATGGGCCGTTCGAGGATCGCTTGTACCGACTCACCGTCTTGATCGGGAATCAATCCTTGAGTCGTGTCTATCGCCTGGACCAACAAGTAATCGCACAGGCCGGGGCCTGGGTGCGGAAGGAGTAACGGTTACGGTCTATGAGTGCCTCCGCCAATCCTCAGATGTCCCCGGAACGGTCGCCGGGATCCCTCGCACCCGGAGCTGGAGTCCGTCGTGCCAATAAGATTCCGCTCTACCTCGTGATCGGGTTGATTGCGGTCGTCGCCCTCGTGGTGGCGATGGTGGCGAATGATCGGGCCGAGCAACAAGCCCGCCTGTTGACATCGACATCAGGACCGCTGCAGCAAAGCAAAGGTGGGGGGACGATGGCGCTTGCCGATCGCATCGCCGGCTCGCATCATGCCGGCATCATCCCGCCGGCGGCCTCGAAACCCATCCTTCGCCAAGAACTCAACGAGCCAGCCACACCGATGGTCGGGGCGAGACATGTGGAAGCGGAAGGGAAAGTGAACGCGGAGATCCTCATTGCACGGCCTGACGAGCTCGAGGCCCCACCGTTGCCGACTCGCGCCGGGGGCGTCCAGCTGGTCGCGGGCCAACCGCTTGCGCGAACACCAACGGGTGAGGAAGCGGAGGTGTTGCGACAGGCCAAGATTCAACAGCTGCAGGACGCGCTCAAAGCCCCCTCCACCGTGAGCTTTTCGCTCACACGGAGCGAGCGACCCACGCCGACGATCGAGCGTCCGTCGGAGTCCGTGTCGCCAAGTGATTCGCGCAATCGCTTAGCAGAGGTGAAACAAGAAGTTGCGAAGGCGGCCCGGAGTGAGGACCCCACGAAGGCCTATCAGGCGCAACTCACACAACTCCGGCAGTCCGGCCTGCTCAGCCCGTTGGATGGTGGATCGGAACCGTCACCGACGGCGAGACTCAGTGCCAACAGTGGGAATACGAGTTCAGCAAATCCGGCGGGAGGCGATCGATGGAAGCACGAGGGACAACAGCTCCCGCCCCGTGCGCCATTCGTGATCCAAGCCGGTGATGTGCTGCCGGCGCTCATGCTGTCCGAAATTGATTCGTCGTTGCCCGGTCAGATCATCGCGCAGGTGTCGCAGCATGTCTACGACACGCCCACCAAGACCCAGCTGCTCATTCCACAGGGCACCAAACTGATTGGGACCTATTCGAGTGAGGTCGGCTACGGGCAGAAGGCCTTGTTGGTGGCCTGGCAACGGTTAGGCTATCCCGACGGGAAGACACTCGATCTCGGGTCCATGCCGGGCGCGACGGGGGCAGGGGCGTCCGGCCTCACCGATCTGGTCAATAACCATTATATCCGGCTGTTTGGATCGGCCCTCTTGATGTCCGCGGTGACGGCCGGGGTCACGTTCAGCCAGCAACAAGCCCAAGGGGCCGGCATTCCTGGGCAAGTCGCCATTCCGCAATACAATGCCGGGACCGCCATGAGCCAAGCCCTCGGCCAGCAATTAGGACAAGTCACGGCGCAGCTCATCGCGAAGAATCTGAGCATCGCCCCCGAACTCACCATTCGTCCTGGGTACCGGTTCAACGTCGTGGTCGTGAAAGACCTCGTGTTGCCGAACCCGTACCAAGAGTTTGATTATGCAGGAAAGGAGACGCCATGACGACCATCAGATCTTGTCTTGCAGGACTCGTCCTATCGATCGTGGTATTGGCTCCACTGACCCCGAGTTATGGCAGTGGGATTCCCACCTTCGACGGCGCGGTGCTGGCCCCGTCGGTGACGGGAGCCATCTCGAACATGGCCCAACAACTGAAGCAAATCGAGCAATATCGGCTGCAGCTGCAGCAATATATCAACATGCTGCAAAACACGATGAACCCCGGCTTGTTCATCTGGGACAACGCGCAGGAGACGATGAACGATCTGCGCTACATGATCGATACCGTCTCGTTTTACCGACAGCTCTATGGGACGGTGGCCGGCTTTACCGGCAACTTCCACGACATGGCGTGGTATCGCAATGCCCAGTGCTTCAAAGAACCAGGCTGTTCCCCGAGTCAGTGGGGCCTGATCTTGGAGAACGAGGTCATCGGGGCGCAATCACAAAAGCGATCGATTGAGGCCCTGTTCCGGGGATTGGAACGCCAGTACGAGACGCTGAATGGCGATGCGCGACGCTTGAAGCGGCTCCAACTGGCCGCCCAAACGTCCAACGGGCAACTGGAAGGGATTCAGCACGCCAATATGCTGGCGAGTGCGGAAGCGAATCAATTGCTGCAGATTCGGGCCGCCCTCTTGGCGCAACAGAATATGGACGCGACTCGTCAACAAGCCCAGGCGGATCGGGAGGCCATGCAGATGGCCGCGAGTCGAACGTTTCGTCAGGGCACGTTTCAAGCAAGCCCCCGGCACGCGTGGTAACTCCCAACGAGAACGACATGGAGATTCTATGATTGTGAGCACGTGTGCTCAACACCGAACGGGTCTTGGCTGGAATCTTTATCCCATTGTCTTCGGCGTGGTCTTGAGCGGAGCCATTGGGTTGACCGGGTGTACGCAGGAGGCGCTCGATCCTGTGCACACGGTCGAGTGGTACAAGAGTCACGAGGAGGAACGGACGGCGATGGTCACGAAATGTCATAACAATCCGGGCCAACTCGCCTCGACGCCGAATTGCGTCAATGCGCAACAAGCGGTGAGCGACATCTTCAGGGGAAAATGAGGACGTTCCGAATATCCACGCGAGACACGCGTTGGTACGCGACCAGGGGGTACCGGTTATCGTGCCTTGTGCAGCACACGATCATAGGCGCGGTGCTCGCCTTGTTGTGCTGGCCCGGTGAGGCCCAGGCGGCCATCAATTCCTCAGGTCTCCTCGATACCGCCCTCCAAAGTTTTCA
Source organism: Nitrospira sp. (assembly GCA_041743145.1). Taxonomy (GTDB): domain Bacteria; phylum Nitrospirota; class Nitrospiria; order Nitrospirales; family Nitrospiraceae; genus Nitrospira_D. The sequence continues at coordinate 19,767 of JBGTNJ010000068.1, forward strand.
GACCAGCGCGGCAGGCTGGGCCGCCTATATTACCGCACGGGCCTCTTGGCTCTTTTGGACATTGGCGACGATCTCCTTAGTGTGGACGATGGGGCAATTGGCGCTGCGCCGTGCGGAGATCGGAGAGTTTCTTGGGGAGTTCCTGTCCTTTACGTTGATGACGGGGTTCTTCTGGTGGCTGCTGACGAATGGTCCGACCTTCGCGGTGCAGATCATGAATTCAATGCGACAACTCGCGGGGAGTGCCAGTGGGTTGGGGCCCAACGTCTATCCCTCCACCCTGGCGGATATTGGGTTTCAATTGCTCGATCGGGTCATGACGCAATCATCGGTCTGGCAGCCGGTCGATAGCGCGGTTGGTTTTGTCGTGTGCCTCATCATTCTCATTGTGGTGGCCCTCATCGCCATCAACATGTTGGTGCTGTTGGTGAGTGGATGGATCTTGGCCTACGCCGGAATCTTCTTCCTGGGATTCGGCGGGTCGCGATGGACCTCCGATATGGCGATCAACTACTACCGAACCGTCCTATCGATGGGTGCACAAATGGCGGGAATGGTGTTGGTGGTGGGCATTGGCTTCTCCTTCATCAATCTGTATTACGTGAATATGAGCAGCCAAGTGAGTGTCAAGGAAATGGCCGTGTTGATGGTCGCCGCGATTATTCTGCTGGGGCTGGTGAACAAGATCCCACCCTTACTGGGTGGTCTGGCGATGGGTGGCGGGGTAGGGGCGCTGGGGTCGGGCGTGTCGTTAGTCTCAGCGATTGGGACTGCGGCGGCCATGGCCGCGGGGGTTGGGCTTGCGGCGAACATGGCGCGGGCAGGAATCGCGGGTGGGGCGGCTGGATCTCAAGCCCTGATGCAAGCCGTCTCGAACGGCAATGGGGGTGCACCGCCCCCAACCAATATGATTCCTGGTCCAGATGGTGGCCCGAGCGGAGGTGGCCCCAGTAGTGCGCCTCCACGCGGAAGTCCAGCCGGGAGCATGCCCTTAGCGGCCGCCATGGATGGCGTGAGCCCAGGTCCACAATTCGCCGGCCGATCCTATGCCAGTGTCACCACAAGCGATTCGGACTCGTCTAAGCCATCACCGGAACCCACATTCGGCGATGAGAGCCTGTCGAAGGGCAAGACCGACGACACGGCCTTTCATCCGAAGGAAGAGATCGCCGCATTTCGTGATCGGAAAGAACCATCCACTGGGGCGAAAGGAGGGAACGCATGACACGCTACTGGGTCATTCTCTCGGCTGTTTCGCTTGCACTGCTCTGTCTCGGAACGAGGTCGGCAGAAGCGGAGACTCCAAGTGGTCCGCCACCGGTCCCGGCCATATCGAGCGGACCGGCGACGCCAGGAGCCATGCAGTTGTCCCCTGGGATGAGCCCGAACAGTGGCGCCTTGTCGCTGCTCACCGGGACGGCGCGTGACGCCTGCGAAGCCCTGCTCTGCCTGAGCGCGATCGGATCGGCTCCTGCCGAATGTGCCGCATCGTTATCCAAATACCACGCGGTGCAGATGTTTGGCGGCGGTCCCGCTTTTCTCGCGGCCTGTCCGCTGGTGCGCTGAGGCCGGCAATGATTGCTGCGGATCTGCCACCTCAGGACCAAGAACGGGTCGTCTGCTCGATCGTGGCTGCGGTGAAATACGAAGTCCCGGCCAACATTGTGCTGGCAGTGGCGGAGAAGGAAGGGGGCAAGCCGGGGCAATGGGTCAAAAATACCAACGGGACCTATGATGTGGGTCCTCTGCAATTCAATACGTCCTATCTGAAAGAGTTGAAGCCGTACGGCATTACGGCTGCCGATGTCGAGCAGGCAGGCTGCTATCCCTATGCATTGGCCGCGTGGCGGTTACGATCCCACATCCGCAATGATCGAGGTGATCTCTGGACGCGCGTGGCCAATTACCACTCACGCACCCCGACACGGAATGCTCGCTACCGATCCAATGTGATGCGCAAAGCGGCAAAGTGGGCCGATTGGCTCTCCGCGCGATTTACGACTGTTCGGTTTGTCGATCGACTCAGCAAGCGATAGGGGCATGATCTATTCAGATCATGCCCCATAATAATTACGGTGACAGGATGGTACGAACCGCTCTGTCTCCGAGAAATCCTTGTTCGTTGAGATTGGCAAACCAGATCCGCGCAAACTCCCTCAACTGCACGTTCAGTTTGGTATTAAGATGCGTGCGCCTACCACTCTCATCGTAGCGATAGACCTCTTGATCCAGGCCAACATAATCATTCCTGAATGACACCGGTTCAGCGATTGGGCCGTATGGAGCATCCTGAAACATGAACACGATATCAGGGTCACGCATGAGGTCGCCGTTCTGCTCGCCATAGTGACACAAAGATACAAGGCGGTGGCCTTCTCCGTCGATGCCGATCTCTTCAACGCTCAACGGCATGAAGCCTGACACCGTGATACGGACAGCGGAATGTTCGTCAAGGAGTTGACTCAAGTGTGTCGCAAAGTCTCGATAGATATTCATCATGTCTTTCCTTTCATAATGTGATGGGAGCCTCCGACGCAAGAGCCGGAGGCTTCCAGTGACAGTCAGCGGCTCGAATGCTCGCTGACCCAGACTTTCGCCTGTTGGACGACGACCAGGAGGGCTTCAAGGTCGGCGAAGCCGAAGGACTCGGAGTTCTTCCAAGCTCCACCTGGGCCCTTGTACGAGCGAGCTACGGTCACGTTGTAGAACGGACCTTTCTCCCCCTCGTTCTTCCAGATGCTCGCCTGGATGCTGCTGCAGCGCAGTGTGGTCACCGGCTTGGGTTTGTTATTTTGAGGTGCCATGGGTTGATCTCCTTTGGTTAGAGTTGATGTGTTGGCCTCTCACAAGGAGGTGGAGGCCACACAGCGACGACAAAGGAGATAACGAGGACGAGGCGACCTGGCGGACCGACGGGCGCCCAGCGGAGGAATGACAGCAGGCTGGCGTGATCGACGCAGCCCGGAGGAGGAAAGCCAGGGTTGAGGACGCACCCGCACTGGCACCAGGAATCAACACCTAAGCCGGTATCAGAGGATCAGCAGCAAGGCGTAGCAAGGCGATTGAGGAACGAGGGGGAGAAAGGTCTCGGTTGACGACATCATTACATAGATATCACGCTCGTGACGGTTGGAACTGGAGGAAGCACGCGGTGGCAAAGCCATGAGCGATCGAGAAGCGTCCACTGGTACACGGGAATCGCATGGTTGTCATGCAAGCCGCCGAACGACTCTGCGGGACGGTGAACCAGTACGCGACGGAAATTTGGATCACGTGATCGTGCGAGAGCAAGAGCTGACTGACGGTCAAAAATGGTTCCAACGGAGAGAAGGCCAGACGTCGGCTGTCTCTAGGCTGCGCTCTTGGTAGGACGCACGCGGACTTTCACCTCAACACGAGACCCGAGACGGTTGAGCACCGTGATGAGCCGGTCAACCGTGAAGCGTCCAAGATCGGCATGGCGAATGCGAGAAAATCGGCCGCCGCGATGCCGGTCCGCGCCTGCGCACGTCGCACCGTGAGGCGTTCCCGGTCCAGGGTTTTGATAATCTCGGTGGCAAGGATCGCCTTGAACTGATCGGTATCCGCATGGATCCGGCCAAGATCTCGGAACACATTGCCGCTCCCATGTACGACTGCTATGTCCTCTTTTTCCCTCATGAGAACATCTCCTTCAACTGCTTCAACCGATTCCTGACCACCTCCATCTCGCGTGGTGGTGTCTTGCTGCCCGTGGTGGATTTCTTCTGAAACGCGTGCACCACCCAAATATCGTTCGCCAACTGCACCGCATAGATGACGCGGAAGGCATCGCCCCTGAACGGTCACGCGATTTCAAAGACACGAGAGTCGAGGCCCTGCAGTGGTTGTGCGAGATCGGCCTTGCCGCCTTCCGCGGCGATCGTCAGGGCCGCGAGGCAGATGGACTGGACGCCTTCGGGAAAGGTCCTGAATTCCTTCAGCGCCGCCTTGATCCACGAGATAGGCCGCGTCTTCCGAACATCTGGCATTCATGACCACGACGATCCCTACGGTCCGTATATTGTCATATCTGACAACAGCCTTCAACTGCTGGGAGTGATGGGTCGAACTGTGCACATCGGAGTCCCCGCACATTGGAAGAGATGTGTCGCGGTTCGATTGAAATGTCTCACGAAATCACAAATGTTCCTCCGTCCACTGGCACCGGCACACCAGCCGAGTCACAGGCGCCACGCAGCAGGCGAGCGGGATCAGACGAGACGAAAAAGGCTGTTCTGACGTGACGACAAATCCGCGCCCGTTCGTCTAGAAGAAGAGGGTCGAAGGATCGGTTGCGAGGCGGACTGGATGCGCTGACGGTCGTCGATCACCAGGCATCTGAGTCCGAGCGAGTCGGGCAGTGCATGCGGGACGATGCCGAGTACCCCGCGCAGGGCAGGTGAGTGCACAAGGATCAGGATGAAGGTGGACCGTGCGGTACCTGGCGTCCGGTCTCGTCAGATCTGGTTCAATCCTCTGTGAGGAGTGTCCGCCCTCACCCCAGCGCGCAATGCGTCTTGACACCGTTGTCGCATCTCGCTAGAACCATCGCTCACCGTGTACGCGGAAAGGAGCATTCAATGGGCAAACCCCTCACCAAGTCACAGATCGCCGAGCATCTCGCTGAGAAATCTGGGCTCACCAAACGAGCGATGGTGCAGGTTCTCGCCGAGCTCGCCGCCTTGGCCTACCGCGAGGCAAAAAACGTCTTTACTATCCCTGGGCTCGGAAAACTCAAGCTTGCCAACCGCAAGGCACGCATCGGCCGCAATCCTCAAACGGGCAAAGCAATCAAAATTCCTGCGAAACGCGTGGTGAAATTCAGAGTCGTCAAGGCCGCGAAGGACGCCATCCTCGAAAAGAAGTAACACCCGTCATCGGATAGGCCCGTTGAGATCAGTGTGCCTCGTCCATCCAGCGGGTCGACCGAGCATCATGACACGCGCAAGCGGCCCGTGCTGAGTGCTCAGATGTCTGCACGGGTTGGGTGGGTGCCACTCACGGAAAAGATCGACCATTCGGCAAGCGACTCTGAGAGCATAGTGATGCCCATCGTCGAGGTCGTAGCCACAGGCGGAAACTGACACGAGGGACGACACACTAAAGTGGTGAGCCGTCGTAGGAAGCGGTGTCACGTCGGATCTCCTGACGACGGAGAAGCAGTGAACGCAAAATATCTTGGAGCGCGATAATAACTATTCACTTAACAACGTCATCAACGCAGACTCACCGGCTCTCGATTCCGCCATCGCATCGAGCTAATCGGCGAGGCCTTCTCATCGATGCAGGAGGATCCCGATAAAGAGAAGAAGGCCATCACCAAGCATTGGGCTAAACGAGAAGAACAGATCGATCGGGTGATGCAGGCGACGGCCGGGATGTATGGTGATTTGCAGGGTATTGCTGGAAAGACGATATAGAAAATCAACGGGCTGGGACTGATAACACTGGAGGCAGCCGCGCAAGGTACAGAGAATGGCTCCATCGCGGAGACGGACGATCAAGATGGCCGTGGCGTTGAAAAGCAACACTCAATCTAAAATCCTTTCAGCATAGACAATACATGCCGAGCATTGCTTTTCTCAGTCTTGTTTACTTACTGCTAGCCGTACCGGGATTCCTCTACCGATCATTCTATCATTCAGGGGAATTCACACGAAACTTGCTGCCCCGAAGTTGGACGGATGAGATCGGTAAGGCAATCCTCTACTCAGTCCCTTTTCACGCTCTGTGGATTGCTATTTTTCAATGGTGCCAGCATCTTGGTGTATTCAATTACTCCATAAGTCTGGAAACCTTCGTTCGTCTAATGGCGGCAGAATATGCTGATTCGGATCACAGCTTTCACAGCATCATCGTTCGAATCTACGAGAATATGGCGTATGTGACTTTTTACTATCTCGCAGTTTTGATCACGGCTGTGATGGCTGGAATCATGTTTAGAAAGATCGTATGGGAAAGAGAACTTGATGTGAAGCAGCCGTGGCTGCGTTATCGCAGTGAATGGCTATATAAGGTTATGGGGCGCGGCGCCTTAAAAGACGTACCGTTCAAGGATACCGAGGCCTGGATCGACATTTTATCCGAACAGGAAACTTCAGTTCCCGGAAGGGCAATGCTCTACCGTGGGCTGGCAGCGGGCTATACGACCGAAGACAACGGAGCACTACGAGATCTGATTCTCACAGACGTCAAACGAACGGATGGAGAAAAGAATGATGCCGGCGAAGTTCGATGGAGACGCGTTCCAGGGCGATTCTTTGTGATGAGTTATAGCAAAGTCCAAAACATGAACATCACGTACGAGCAGCACTCCAAGAAGATCTTGGAGCAGATTGAATTGCTCCCTTCAAAGATTGAAGATGCTTCAAGACCTCCTGAATCCGGCTAAACCTGTCTCCCATGGGCGTGGCCTGATTAACCAATGCGGTAATGCGTCCTTCGAAGTCGTTCAGTATATCGATGACCTTCGAGATTTCCTCTGGTTTCGCTGTGCCTGTTTCGACCTTGTGAAGGATCTCAGGAATCTGCTCCAAAATTTCATAGTCTTCTCCACGCTTGGCAGCCTCGTCCATAAGAGCGAAGTATGTTCCCATGAGAGACCTCCTTTTGACCGTGGGAGCTGTACAGCAATTATATGGTGTACTAGGATAGCACTACAATAGGAGACAGCAGAATACTATTCTGGAAACTTGCGAATCTGCGATTGAGCCCCTGTACATATCCTGAAAAATACGATTCCCAAAACTCATGCCGTGCAATTTTTGGAATATCAAACTCTCAGTGAACTGTGCAGAGGTGCAATGACTCACATAGAAGATAGAATTAATGGGTGAGTGCGACTTTAAGGCGTAGCGAAAGGCTTAATGTATTGGCTGTGTTTATGCCTTTTTGAAGAAGAGAAGAAGCCTCCGCAGTCCTGGACTTTTGAGCACGCACGACATTCGTCGAGGTACTCGTTCTTCCAGTCACTGATCGACTTTCTGTAGTTGCCCCCAATGTCAGAATTTACTGTACAGAGCTGATGATTATAAACAGAGGCATGCATGCCGTAGCTGTTGAGGACTCCAACTGCTTCACTGAGCACGTCCTTATACTCGTAAGGATCAATCCACAGAGCCTCCAGGTTGGGACGGGTGAACCCAGTGATCTCTAAGCCCATGAGCGCGACATGGTCGACAAATAAAAGGTTACGAGCAATGAACTCACATGTCTTCACAAGCCGGCCAACAGTCTGTCGATGAATGACGATCCGGATCTCAACACGTTGATTCAAGGATTTAAGATTGAGGATGCCTCGGATTGTCTCATCAAAGGCGCCCTGGCTTTGCACAACATAGTTATGGCGGACTGGATCATCCGAATAAACGGGAATCCCGATCAAAAGATCTGGATGCTGAATGGCTGCGTATTGCCTGGCAAAGCCGATATCTTTAAAGGCGCGTCCGTTCGATAACACATCGATCGCTGTCATGGGTAAGCAGGTCTTGGTATGGGTCAGTAAGTCAATAAAGGCTCGTCCATACAACGTGGGTTCACCTCCGGAGAAGCCCAAGCAGGTCGTCTCTTGTGGAATGCGCGAAATCAGTTCGGTCGCTTCCGTCAAGAGCCAAGAGTCATCAATACGTTTCGGTGGCTGAGAGCACATCAAGCAATAATGATCACACTGCTCGGTCAGAAGGATCGTGTTATGGTCGGAGTTCCTCCTATATAGACACCGCATGGAGCCTGAACTGGGATCAAGTTGAACGATGTCCCCCTCGGACAGGTACTCGAACTCCTCTTCCAATTGAAAAACATCACTGTCTTGTCCTGGTGACACCCGACGGTGGTCTTTAACAAGAATGGCTTTGAATCCGATTGGGTTCATCCCTTCGCTCATCAAAAGCGCCCTGGTCGGTTTCAGGTTGGGAGCGAGATGTTCGTCCTTTGTGACGGTGGCGAGATAGGGAGCACCGTTGAGATTCTGCAAGACTGGCAATCGGCCGGAAAGTTTGAGCATCAGCGATTTGCCCATTGTAGGAAGAGACGTTTGGCAAACGGGTCGTTCTCCATCTTCAGGATGAGGTAACGAAACGTCTCCATGTTGCGCCGACAGAACTCCGATTCTGGCTTCCGACCGACAAAATCTCCATGCATCGCGTAATGATACACGGGGTCGGCTCCACAATAGGGTTCAAAGGCACAGTCATGGCACATCGGACTGCTATAGGCGAAGGATTCTTCAAGCGGATCAAGCAATGTGGGGGAGGTGAATAGCTCTTCATACGTATGAGTCAACACGTGCCCGAGTTTGAAGGTATCCTTGCCCATCTCAGCCAACATTCGACTTTCATCCGAGGCATACACAGACCCATCATAGTTGTAGACCGCGGCTCCGATGCCAATACCAGCCGGACTCATGAGATCCACATACCCTGGATCCTCGCTCGTGAACATTTTCTTCAGAATGATAGATGCATAATACTCGGTGAAATCATGACCCTGTCGATTGCGCTCAATGATGTGGTCGAGTCCTTGTCGGTAAAAGCTCAACCAACGCTCAGTGTTATACGCGTGGTAGGAGCGCGTCTTCAGCGCGAACCCATAGGGAGACAGCGGTCGTAGAAAAATCCCTTTAAAACCCTGCACTACATACTCATTGATGATGTCGTGTACTCGGGACAGACTTGCCTCAGTGGTCGTCATCAGGGCCGACACGCGATCGTGCCCAAGGACTTCTCGCGCTAACGTAATGCCCCTCACGGTTCGTTCGTAGCTATCACCTCCTGGGCGCGGTCGATTGACATTATGAAGATCCTTGGGACCGTCCAGCGATGTCGAGAGTAAGATGGCATGATCGTGACAAAACGACAGGATGTCGTCGTTGATCAGTGCGAGGTTCGTCGCGATCACGAAAGCGAGGTCTTTCCCCAAGGCTTGATTCCGTGATTCGGCCTCGAGCACGATCGTTTGAATAAGAGGAAAGTTGAGCAGCGGCTCTCCGCCTTGGAACTCGATCTTGATGTGTTTCGAGGGCGAGCGAAACGCCAACGCGAGTGCAGCGTTAGCTGCCTCGGGAGTCATATCGTAACGTTGCGTGTCCTGGGATCGTCGCGAGACCTGGCAGTACGGGCAGGAGTGCTCGCATCGTAAGGTCACCACAAATAGATGGAGCCCCGTAAACTCGGCGAGCCGCTGATAACGTGTCCGAAGCTTGAGACTAAGCAGTGTAGGGGCAATCGCGGTACTCTCATCCATGAGGAAGTGTCGAGCCCGCAAATCAATATAGGCCGGATCGGCATTCGCTAACCGATGCGCGAGGAACTCGTGCAGGCTGGGCCGATCCAGAACGATGTACTCGCCGGCGAGATTGGTAAGGACGTACTGGTGCTCATCTAAGGGTGTAAACCGAAAAGGAAGCAGTTGATACGTGGGGCGAGTCGGTTGATACCGTTCAATTGCCTGAAACTGGCTCATCGGTGCTCAATCCCGTCTTCGAGAAGGCATGGGCGAGAATCACGTTTCGAACTGCCGCGGTTTCAACGTGCAAGCGCTCTCGAAGATCCTGATCCAACACCTCCTTTTTGAACTCATTTAGGATCCGTTCCCCGTCTTCTTCGCTGACGGGAGCAGGAAAGGTGAGCACGCACTGAATCTGGCCGTCTATGACAGAGATATCAGTGGTGAAGGCTCTCAGATGCCGGTACGCTGCTTTTTTCACTGCGTTGAGTGAAAACACGTTGCCGTCAAATATGACGGTCGAGGTGGTCATGTTGTCGCTCGTACTCATCTCGCTTCTTCCAAATCGGTGTGGCCTTAGAGCTTATCAACGCGCGGATCGATGCGATCGATGTGAAGCATGTGACCGATGGGAACGGTGACTCGCGAATTGCAGAGCCGACGAGGACTTCGCCATAACCAGAGACCGCACGCTATCCTCGATCGAGATATGACGAAACGGTGTGTCATGCTGATGAACGACAAGAGAGAAATGGTCTCCTTGCTCGCCAGCTGAAGGAACGGATGCCGAAACGGGATGATGGGCAAGGAGGGCGGCAACGACGGTACCGAGAGGGAGAAGAAAGCGTTTCATCAGCGCTCGCAAGGAATTTTAGCTCAGCATCTAGTGTAGTGATACATAAATAGCTTTACATATTATACAGTACGTGTATACTCCTCTCCAGAGGAGGACCGGACCATGCGTATCGCCCCTTCCATTCAGCTGACTGAACCCGAACGCCAGCAACTGGAGCAGTGGGCCCG